>JBNLFS010000124.1:0-19508 GCA_050305635.1 Candidatus Thiodiazotropha sp.
GGCTGCTCTGCCGGAGGGGCGTCAGCAGGCCCCAGTAAATTTGCGAAACGTTGGTCAATAAGGATGCGACCAGGAGTCTTCGTATCGGCTGGACCGGAGCTGTCCCACGCGCACCGTGTCATCCTCGCAGGTCCGCAACCACCCGATTCGACTCCCGAACTAGAACCACGCATCCGTTCTCTTTGTTTAGTTCCGTTTCCCCACACATTCATTCAGGTAAAACACATTGCAGCAAGCTCTCAAAGTGGGCGTTTTTGTCGACGCCGAAAATGTACGCTACAACGGAGGCTACCAGCTCCGTTATGATGTTTTAAGAATGTTCGCAGGTCGATACGGCAGTACGCCTTTACGTCTTAACACCTACATTGCCTTTGACCAGGAACGGGCCAAAGAGGATCCGGAATACCGTCGCCGGGCTCATGCCTACCAACAGATGGTTCGCGACTATGGCTGGAAGGTCATTGTCAAGAATGTCCGCCGCTATACGGATGAGGAAGGCAATGTCACCACCAAGGCCAACGCCGATCTGGATATGGCGGTGGACGCAATGCTCCAGTCCGAGAAACTCGATCTGTTGCTGATGGTCACTGGAGACGGGGATTTTCTACAGGTGGTCACTGCCTTGCAGGATCGCGGCTGCCGGGTGGAACTGCTGGGTTTTCGCAACGTATCCCAAGAGTTGCGCCGTCTTGTGGATGACTACTATTCGGGATTCCTGATCCCCGATCTGCTGCCGATCTCCTACGAACCCCGCAACGACTGGGGCGAACCCGGCTCCTGTGTGCGTGGGGTCTGCTCCAAGTGGTTCCCGGAAAAAGGCTACGGATTCCTGCGTTTCATCAAGCGTATCGACCCGAACCTGTGGATCATCGATCCCCGCAATGAGGGCTCACCTTATGAAAGTGTGTTCTGCCATGTCAATGAACTGGCTGACGAGGTTACCGACGACGTAATGCTCAACCGGGATTCGATCCTCGAGTTCTATATCGAAAAAAGCGATAAGGACGACGGGCTTGTGGCCAATAATGTTCGTCTGGTACCGAGTTACGGCTCCAGTGGACTTTGAGGGCAGTTACGTGACACCTGTCACGCACCCCACGTGCTGATCGCTGTACATTAAATCCCCTGAAAACCGGCTCTCGCCTGCTTGAGGAGTGCCGGGTCCGGAATCAGGGCCTGTAAGCACGCGTTTGATAGGCGCTGTTTCTGGTCCGACCAGAGACTATTGAACGAGTGTTAACAGGCCCTAGGACGGGGAGTCACATGAACAGGATGCTTTGGCCTTGGACGCTGCTGATTGCAGTATTGATGCTGGGATGCGAAGTCGAGGGAGAGAATGACAGCAATAACCGCCCGCCCACCCTGAGTGGCACACCGCCCACGCAGATCACCGTCAATCAACCCTACCGGTTCACCCCCGACGCATCCGATCCCGACAATGACACGCTGACCTTCAGTATCCTCAACCCACCGGGTTGGAGTCGGTTTGATCAGAACACCGGCACCTTGTCCGGAACGCCGGGAAGCAGCGATATCGGCATCTACAAGTCCATCACCTTATCCGTCAGCGACGGCTTCGAAACGGTTTCATTGCCAGCGTTCGATCTGACCGTATCGGCAGCCAACGATGAGGGCACTTCAGAAAACCACCCCCCTCAGATCAGCGGAACCCCCCTCACCCAGATCTTTGTCAATCAACCCTATCTGTTCACGCCAAGCGCATCCGATCCGGATGGTGACCCCCTCAACTTCCACGTAGACCATGCGCCCGCCTGGAGCCGGTTCGATCCGGTAACGGGACAGTTGTCGGGTACGCCTGGAATCGACGATATCGGCGACTACACCGACATCCGGATTTCAGTGAGCGACGGCTCGGAAACGGTGTCCCTCCCGCTTTTCGCCATCCAGGTCGTCGAGACCGGTAACCGGGCCCCGGAAATCGGAGGGACACCCTCCAGCCGCATTCAAATCAACAGTCACTACCTGTTCATACCCGCCGCATCGGATGCGGACGATGATGTATTGAACTTCACGATCGAACAGGCGCCGTCCTGGAGCCAGTTCGATACCACCACCGGTCAGCTCAGCGGTACGCCCGGCCCCGCCGATGTGGGAGTTTATGCAGGAATCGTCATCACGGTCAGCGACGGCACGGAGCAGGTTTCACTGCCCGCATTCACTATCACAGTGGAAAGCGCGTCCCAGAATGCGCTGCGAAACTATCCGGGCATTCCGCCCCTCGATCAGCGGCTGACCCAGGATCCGGACGGCAAAGGCAGTGACTGGCAACCTAACCCGGAACCCTGGCCCAGCGACCCGCGCAGTACCGCAACCCCCGACTGGCCGGCCGCGTGGCCCGCCGCCGCCACGGCCAATTACTGGTATATCGACAATACCCACCCCAGCGCCACCGATACGGATATGGGGGACAACGCCATTGACGGGGTCGTCTACGGCACACCCGACCGGCCGCGAGCCACCCTGATGGGAACACATGACTTTGCCCCAGGCAGCTATGTGGTGATCCGGGGCGGACCCTATAACAGCGGAGCCGGACTTTGGCGCTTTCAGTGTACCGAGAACACCCCCTGCTGGATTACCGGTAACGCTGAAGACAAGGCCATTCTCGCCGGTTCGGTCCGTTTGGTGCTGGAGGGATCGAGCTGGTTGACGGTGGAAAATCTGCTCTGGGATCCGGAAGCACCGGGCGCGCAGACCAATACCAGCAATACCGCCATTTCCACGAACTACAACGGCTCGCGCGGCAATACCCATCATCTAGCCCTCAGACATATCGACTTCAGGCGGTGGAGCTACATCGGCGGTGGCGGAGGCATCATCTCGGTGACCTCCAACAATCTCAATGGAGGAACACAAACCCACCACATCCTGGTCTACGATATCAGCGCCATCGAAGCCGGCAACAATGCCGCCCGGGGCTGCGACTGGACAAACACCGACTGCGACAACCACCTGGTGGGCATCTCCACCCGGGTCCAGGATGGCGTAACCACCAACCGCACCCATCACATTTGGGTTTTGGATACCCGATCTGATCGTATCTCCGGAAATCAGGTCCAGGCCATCTCCCTGGGTGGAACGGTCAATGTGGATTGGCGTGAAACCGTTCACCATATCTACGTGGGTGGCAACGAGCATTCCAACAGCCGTCAAAGCGGCTGGTGGGCCAAACGTTCCAGCAACTTCATCGTCTCATCCTGCCGCTCCTGGGGTAACCGCAGCTGGACCGGCGGCAACGGCCAGTCCTCGGGCATGCAGTACGGTCCCGACTGGGTCTGGTTCATCGACAACGAGTTCAGCGATTCCGAATTCGGCGTGCAACAAACCGACACGGGTGCGGAATCCTCGCCGGAAAACAACGGCAGACTGTTTGTTCTGGGGAATCTTTTCTACAACCTTCACCGCTTTACCCTGCCCACCAAAACCGATCCCTGGCGAGCAGGTTTCGGAGTAGCCGCCTGGAGCGGCAATGCCAAACACTACATCGCATTCAACACCTGCGTGGATTGCGAAAGCGGACTTGCCACCAAAGTCCATGCGATCAGCAATGACAATGAAGGCGCCTATGTCTGGAACAACATTGTCCACACCATTGATGACAGCGTAGGCACCTTCGTCTCCTATGCCCCCGGGACACATGCCTGGGTGCACAACAACCTGTTTTGGGATGATGGCGCCTTTCGCGTGAATTGGGACGGCATCGCCACTGCCCTGACGGACTGGCAGAACGAGAATCCGGGACAGGTGTACAGCAATATCGAAGCGAACCCGTTGCTAAGCAACACGCTGACTACCTATCCGGAACGGGATTACAGTCTGGACAACGGCAGCCCCGCCCGAAGCGCGGGCGCCACTGTCGCCGCGGACGGAACGGATCCGTTCCTCCTGTTCTTTCAACGCTATGGCGTGGGTATCGCTGAAGATGTTTCTCAGCGTCTGCGTACGACACCCTACTCCATCGGCGCTTATCAGTAGGTGTCCCGGAGGGCACCTACTCCTCGATCAACCGATAACCCTGCGCCTCGTCCGCGCGGCGCACGATCGTGCTGCTGCGCATGGGAAACACCCCCCTTTCCCGATCCTCTAAATAGGCCCGCAAAGCCTCATAGATCACCGGAAAGGCAATCTGCTCCCAGGGAATTTCGTGCGCTTTGAACAGTGCGACGTCGAGACTTTCGTCCCCGGCTGAAAAGTCGAGATCCAGCAGACGGCTGCGAAAGATCAGATAGATCTGATTGATGTGGGGCAGATTGTACAGCCCGTACAATCCCTCTACCTCGACCCGGGCGCAGGCCTCTTCCAAGGTTTCGCGCGCAGCGCCCTGTTGACTGGTCTCGCCGTTCTCCATGAATCCCGCCGGCAGGGTCCACAGACCGTAGCGCGGCTCGATTGCCCGTCGGCACAACAGCACCCGATCCTCCCACACCGGTATGCATCCCACCACGATCTTGGGGTTCTGGTAATGCACGGTCTGGCAGCTGGCACAGACATAACGAGGCCGGTTGTCACCCTCAGGGATCAGTAATGCAACCTTTTCCCCGCATTGACTGCAAAAATTCATCATCCGCCTCGTGCTGTAATCCAGTGCTTGAATCTGCCATTAACCCATGGGTTAATGGCAGATTCAAGCGATCACGAGAGTTGACATGTCCGAACTGTCCCAGGCTCCGGAAGCCGATACCGACGAAGCCCTGGCCGCCATTGATCTGGGTTCCAACAGTTTCCACCTGATCGTCGTGCGGGTGCACGAGGGCCACATCCAGATCATCGACCGAATGAAGGAGATGGTACGGCTCGGCGAAGGGCTGACCGAGGACAAGCGGCTCGATCCCGCCGTGGCGGAACGGGCTCTGGACTGCCTGCGGCGCTACTCACAGCGTCTCAAGCCCATACCTGCGGAAAACATCCGCGTGGTCGGCACGAACACCATGCGCCAGATTCATCCCGCGGACAACTTCCATAGCCTGGCTGAAAAGGCCCTGCTGCATCCCATCGAGATCATCTCCGGACGGGAGGAGGCCCGCCTGGTCTACCTGGGCGTGGCGCACGGTCTGGCGGCCAATGACGACACCCGGCTGGTGGTGGACATCGGTGGCGGCAGCACCGAAATGATCCTCGGTCGACGCTATGAACCCTTCGAGCGGGAAAGCCTGCACATGGGGTGCGTAACCATGAGTCGCCGGTTCTTCGCCGACGGCGCGATCACACCTCAAGCGATGCGCGAAGCAAGACTCGCCTGCGCCCTGGAGATCCGCCCGGTACGCAACCGTTTCCGTGACGGGGGCTGGATCAACGCCATCGGAAGTTCCGGCAGTATCAAGTCGATCGGCAGTGTGGTCACCCAGCAGGGCTGGAGCGAGTCAGGCATCAGCCGCGAGTCCCTGGATAAACTCAACGCGTACCTGATCGGCTGCGGAAGCGTGGACAAAATCGACCTCAAAGGACTGTCAGATGAGCGCAAACCGGTATTCGTCGGGGGTGTCGCCGTGCTATCCGCGGTGTTCGAATACATCGGCATCGCCCACATGGAAGTCTCATCGGAGGCTCTGCGCGAAGGCCTGATCTATGACATGATTGGCCGGGATCACAACGAGGACGTACGGGAATTGACCCTCAATGCCCTGGCATCCCGTTACAGCATCGACAGCGACCAGGCCCGCCGGGTCGAGGAAACCGCCCTGGGATTGCTCGATCAGGTGCAACGTTCCTGGTGCCTGGAGGAACCACGCTATCGGAGCATGCTCTCCTGGGCCGCCCGTATGCATGAAATCGGCCTGACGGTATCCCACAGCCAGTTTCAGAAACACGGCGCTTATCTGCTGGAAAATTCCGATCTCTCAGGGTTCTCCCGTCAGGAGCAAGTGGTGCTGGCGGTGCTGGTCCGGGGGCACCGGCGCAAGTTCCCCAGCAGCGCATTTGAACAACTCCCCAAGGAAGTGATCACCTGCACCAAACAACTCTGCATTCTGCTGCGCCTGGCCGTGCTCAGTCACCGGGCCCGCTCCACCAGCGCCAAACCTCTGCCCCGATTGGAAGTCGAGGACAACCGTATCTCTCTGGTATTCCCCCAGGACTGGATCAATCACCACCCCTTGACCCAAGCCGAACTGCTGCAGGAAGCCGCCTACCTGGAACCGGCGGACTATCTGCTGAGATTCTCCTGAAAGCCATCCTGATGGCATCCGGGCAGGGCCATCGGAGAACTGGAATCATGTGATTTGACAGGGTCTTGAGCAGGTCCCACCCTTTACAGGGTGGCCGCTGGTTTGCTTGATTTTGAATGGCGCATGGTCATTAATGAAGTAATCAGGCCGGTTCGCCAGGCATCGGGGGAGTCCCGGGCAGGCGAATTACCAGCTTCTGTCCTGAACACACGCGCACGGTGACACCGGATAAGAACACACGAACCCCCCAAGACAGCTGAGTTTCCATAATGCCCCCTATCACCAGCAAGTTGGACTGGTCACCCAAAGCTCAAGTCTCCATCGTGCTGAGCGGGACGCTTATCATCCTGCTGATGATGACGTCCGTCTTCTACCTTGGGAATCGCATTGCGGGCCACCACGCACCACTCGTGGATGCCACCATGGAACTGAAACTGCAGATCACTACCGGACATCTCTGGTTCGAGGAGATCGTTTCCGGAGACAGCAATGAATCGATTGATACGGTATGGTATTCCCTCGACAGAGCAGACGGGTACGCAAAGAGTCTGCTTCAGGGTGGGGACACCCTGCAGGGCGACTACCCGGCACTGGAAGATGAGCACCTCCGAGAACTGATTTCCTCGGTCCGCAACTCCCTGGAGGAGTTCCGCCAGATCACCCGTCAGCGTTATCAGGAAGGCGGCAAAGCGGGTTCTGAGCTTGACCAACGCTACGATGCCATCTTTGCCGATGTACTCTCCGGGGCTGAAAAGGTGGAATTGGATGTATTGGCGCTAATTAAGAGGGAATACCGTCAATATGTGACCCTGGGCTACTCACTCCTGATCTTAGCGATCCTTGCGATAATGTTCATGACCCGGTTGGTCTACTCCAACGGTCTGGCAAATCAGAAGCTGGTGAACTCCATTGCGGAAACCAACCGAACCATCGAGGCTCAGAACCGAGAGCTGGATTACAAAGCACATTTCGACGCCCTGACCGGATTACCCAATCGGGTCCTGTTCCTCGACCGGGTCAATCAGACCATCCTGCAGGCGAAACGGGATGGCTACTCGTTTGCCCTGCTGTATGCGGATTTCGACCATTTCAAGCACATCAACGACGTATTCGGTCACGCCGCCGGAGACCATGCGCTCCGTCAAATCGCCGAACGGATACTCACCTGTATTCGGGAATCCGATACCGCGGCCCGCATCAGTGGCGATGAATTCGGCGTCATTCTGAGTAACCGGACGCAGAGCCATCTGGATAAGGAGGTTTGTCGCAATCTGGCGAGCAAACTCAATCAGATCATGCGTCAGCCCATTCCATACAAGGAGCACGCATTGCACAGTAGCGTCAGCATCGGCATTGCGATATATCCGGAGAATGGCACAACGGCCGAGCAACTCATGGTCAACGCGGACGCCGCCATGTACCAGGCAAAAAGCCAGGGCAAGGATCGCTTCGGGTTCTACACCCCCCAACTGGGTCAGGCAATACATGAGCAGAACCTCAACCTTTCGCTGATTCGCCATGCTTTGCATGAGGATCAACTGGTGGTGCATTACCAACCACAGATACTGCTCGGACCGAAAAAGCTCTATGGATTCGAGGCGCTGGCCAGAATCCAGCGGGATGAACAACTGATGTTGCCTTATCAATTCATTCCGATTGCGGAAAAGTTTGCCATGATCGACCTAATCGATTTCCAGGTACTGGAACAGGCCCTGCGTCAGGCCCGGAAGTTCATCGATGATGGGATCGAGTTCCAGCGGATGGCGGTTAATGTTTCAACTCTCACACTGTTGCAGAAGGGTTTCGTGTCACGGGTGAAAGAGGCGCTCATAATCGCAAACATCGAAGGATCCAAGCTGGAACTGGAAATCACCGAATCCGCACTCGCAAAAGATCTGGGGTATACCACCCGCCTCTTGGAGAATCTCCACGAGTTGGGCATCAGTATTGCCATAGACGATTTTGGTACCGGCTATTCCTCCATGAGTTATCTCAAGGACCTGAAGGTGGACAGCCTCAAGATCGATAGAAGTTTCATCAGCAATTACAGCCATTGCGCATCCACGGAAGCCATATTGCAGCATATCGTGCAGCTCGGCCGGGCACTGAACCTGGACATCATTGCAGAGGGTATCGAACAGGAGAAGGACGTGTTATACCTGACTGATCTGGGCTGCAACATCGGTCAGGGATACTACTTCGCGCGTCCCGCCGCTCCCGGATCGATTGCTGAACAGATCAGCGAATTCGGCTTCATGGGTCAACACGGATAACAGGTAAGCCTTATTGCATTCGAACGGGCGATTTCGATACTCGGATATCTCCTTCCATTGATTGAGGATCCCCTCCCCACCAGACTTCAGCTATGAAAACCACGCTTACTTATGCCGCCCTGTGGTTTTTGCTTGCCGTCATCGCAGTCATCAACGGAGGATTGCGGGTAAAACTCTACGCCCCCCGGATGAATGACCTTACGGCCCACCAACTCTCGACCTTCAGCGCAATCCTTCTGTTCAGCCTGTGCATCGGGCTCTTCACGGCGCTTTGGCCGATTGCATCCGCACGACAGGCAATCGCCATAGGCATGATGTGGTTGCTCATGACCGTGTCGTTCGAGTTCATATTCGGCCACTATGTCATGGGACATTCATGGGAGCGACTACTCCATGAATACAACATTCTGCAGGGCCGGCTGTGGATCCTGGTACTGATCTGGACAGCGGCGGCTCCGTATGTTTTTTACCGTTTCAGGTCGTGAAGGAGTGGCGCAACGCACTGTCGTTGATCGCCTGAACATCGGTCTGGCACGCTGTAACAGCCCAGCACTGCTTTACTGATTTCAGCAATTGCCATTGCAAAGTGATGCTTCGGGTTCGCTCGGTAAAAGAGATTATGTAGTCTAACTTCCCAGCAGTTCGCGAACCGCCTTGACCAGCACATCCTTTTGAACCCCGTGGGGAAAGCTCTTGATCAGGCGCCCTTGCGGATCCACGAGATAGGTATCCGCCGAGTGATCCACGGGATAGTCCGTTTCCGATCCTTGTTTGACGATGCGGAACGCCGCCCCATATTGCCGGGCCATCCTGGTCAGCTCCGTGTTGGAGCCAGTGAGACCGATGAGGTCGGGATAAAAATATTCGACATAGGTTTTCAGTCGCTCTACCGTGTCCCGCCCCGGATCCACACTGATGAACAGGGGTTGCACACGCGCCCGCTCCTGCTCAGGCAGACTGTCCATGACCGATCCGATCAGAGAGAGATTGGTGGGGCAGATATCGGGACACCAGGTGTAGCCAAAATAGAGCAGGACCACCCGGCCACGGAAGTCCGATAGGCTGACCGGACCCTGGTCCGACATCAGTGTAAAATCCCCACCCCGGGGAACCTCGGCCAGAGGGGCCGGGTGATCATCCTCCGATTGCGGTTGCCATCCCAGCACCAGCCAGACCAGGAGACCCAGCAGGGTCAGCACGGTAATGATGAATCCCCGGTTTCCCATTCAGATCTCGACCAGATCGCCCTTCTCTTCGAGCCACTTCTTGCGATCCGATGAGCGCTTCTTGGCCAACATCATATCCATCACTTGATGGGTGTGCTCCTCGGTTTCCAGGGTGAGCTGGATCAGTCGCCGGGTATCCGGATGAATGGTGGTCTCCCGAAGCTGCATCGGGTTCATCTCGCCCAAGCCTTTGAAGCGCTGAACGTTGACCTTGCCTTTAAGCTTTTCCGCTTCGATACGGTCCAGGATGCCCTGTTTTTCCGAATCGTCCAGGGCGTAGAAAACCTGCTTGCCCACGTCGATCCGGTACAGGGGAGGATTGGCGATATAGACATGGCCCTGGGCCACCAGGGGCTTGAAATGACGCAGGAACAGGGCGCACAACAGGGTGGCGATGTGTAGCCCGTCCGAATCCGCATCGGCGAGGATGCAGATCTTGCCGAAACGCAACCCGGAGAGATCGTTGCTGCCGGGCTCCACGCCGATCGCCACGGAGATGTCATGCACCTCCTGGGAGGCCAGGACATCCAGAGGATCCACCTCCCAAGTGTTGAGGATCTTGCCTCGCAACGGCATGATCGCCTGGTACTCCCGGTCGCGGGCTTGCTTCGCAGAGCCGCCGGCGGAGTCGCCCTCCACCAGGAACAACTCGCTGCGAGTCGGGTCCACGGTGCTGCAATCGGCCAGCTTGCCCGGCAGTGCCGGTCCCTGGGTGACCTTCTTGCGGGTCACCTTGCGTCCGGCGCGCATCCGTCCCTGGGCCGAGGTGATGGCCATCTCGGCGATCTGTTCACCCACATCGGTGTGCTGATTCAGAAACAGGCTGAACGAATCCTTCACCACCCCGGAGACGAACGCGGCGCACTCCCGGGAGGAGAGCCGCTCCTTGGTTTGGCCGGAAAACTGGGGATCCTGAAGTTTTACCGAAAGCACGTAGGAGACCCGGTTCCAGACATCCTCAGGGGTCAATTTGACCCCCCGGGGCAGCAGATTGCGGAATTCGCAGAACTCCCGCACCGCGTCGGTCAGACCCGTGCGCAAGCCGTTCACGTGGGTGCCCCCCTGGGGTGTGGGGATCAGGTTGACATAGCTTTCCAGAACCGGATCACCGCTCTCAGGCAGCCACACCACGGCCCAGGCGGCGGCCTCCGAGTTACCGCTCATCTCGCCGACGAAGGCCTCGGCGGGAATATGCTCCCCCCCCTGCAGCGCGTCCAGCAGGTAGTCCCTGAGACCGTCTTCGTAGTACCAGGCCTCCCGCTCACCGCTCTTTTCGTCGTGAAACGAGACCTTGAGCCCGGGACAGAGCACCGCCTTGGCGCGCAGCACGTGGCGCAGCTGACGGGTGGAGAAACGGGCGCTGTCAAAGTATTTCTCGTTGGGCCAGAAGCGCACCCGGGTTCCGGTGTTGTTGCGCCCCACCTTACCCACCACCTCCAGGTCGGAAACCTTTTCCCCATCGGCGAAGGCGATGTTGAACTCCTCCCCGCCCCGCTTCACCCACACCTCGAGATGCCGGGACAGGGCATTCACCACGGACACGCCTACGCCGTGCAGACCACCGGAGAACTGGTAGTTCTTGTTGGAGAACTTACCCCCCGCGTGCAGCTTGGTTAGGATCACCTCAACACCGGGCACCCCCAGCTTGGGATGCAGATCCACCGGCATGCCGCGCCCATCATCCACCACCTCCAGAGAGCCGTCCGCGTAGAGGGTCACCTCGATGGATTTGGCATGTCCCGCGACCGCCTCGTCCACGCTGTTATCGATGACTTCCTGGGCCAGATGATTCGGTCGGGAGGTATCGGTGTACATCCCCGGCCGCTTGCGCACCGGTTCCAGGCCACTGAGTACTTCGATGTCGGATGCGTCGTAACTGCCGCTCATGCTGGATGTCAAACCTGTCACATTAAAGAATAACGCGGGGAGTTTACACATCTGGGAATGGGCTGGCGAGTCCAGGCCCGCCCGGCTGTGACCCATGGCCGCAACCATTATGGCGTCCCGGATTACAGGCCATTGATTCCCGGTGGAAAGGTGGGTTAGTGTTAGCCGCTGGGATCGCCCCTTAACGGACCTCTAGCAGGCTGTTGAAATGCTACTCAGACGGTACGATCCTGCGTTGAAAACCGCCTCAAAATGCTCATTTACTTCAGTAAACTGCACTTTTTCGCCGGTTTTCGCCCTGTTTCGTACTCGTCTGAGCGAATTTCAACAACCTGCTAACCGGCCGCAACAACTTGTGGATCGGGTATGTGGAGATCCTAACCCGTGCAAAAACTGCCGACTCAGTGGAGCACAGCCACCGGCTTGGATGACATCGAGAACGTGCCCAGAAAAACCAAGACACCGGCCTTTGAAGAGGCCCTGAAAGAGCTGGAAAGCCTTGTCGAGACCCTGGAACAGGGCGACCTCCCTCTGGAAGACTCCCTGAAATCCTTCGAGCGTGGCGTTGCCCTGACCCGGATTTGCCAGGACGCGCTCAAGGAAGCGGAGCAGAAAGTCCAGATCCTCAATGGAGATTCCCCGACAGACGAGCTGGAACCCTTCACCGATGACCGTGAATGAATCCCTGGAAGACTATATCCGCATGTGTAAACAACGGGTTGAGCAGGCCCTCGACCAGCGCCTGCCCAGCCCCGGCACCCTCCCCGGCCGACTGCATGAGGCGATGCGCTACTCCTGCCTCGACGGGGGTAAAAGAATCCGCCCATTGCTGGTGTATGCCACCGGACAGGCCCTGGGCGTAGACCTGGAGATTCTCGATGCGCCGGCCTGCGCCATCGAACTCATGCATGTCTACTCCCTGGTGCACGATGACCTGCCGGCAATGGATGATGACGACCTGCGCCGCAACCGCCCGACCTGCCACCGCGCCTTCGATGAGGCCACCGCGATCCTGGTGGGTGATGCCCTGCAGACCCTGGCCTTCCAGGTCATCTGCTGCGACCAGAAGATGCCCGCCGACCCCGGTCTGCGGATGGCCATGGTCGAGACCCTGGCCCGCGCCAGCGGTTCCCGGGGGATGGCCGGCGGACAGGCGCTGGACCTGGACGCGGTGGGACGGGAACTAAACCTGGCGGAGCTGGAAAACCTGCATATCCACAAGACCGGGGCACTGATCCGCGCCGCGGTGCGCATGGGGGCGCAACTCAGCACCCGTGCCGATGCCGCTCAGATCGCCCAGCTCGATCACTACGCCAAGTGCATCGGTCTGGCCTTTCAGATCCGGGACGACATCCTGGATGTCGAAGGCGACACCGAGACGCTGGGCAAGACCCAGGGCAAGGACAAGGCCCAGGAAAAACCCACCTATCCCTCAATTCTGGGACTCTCCGAAGCCAAGGAGAAGGCCGAAACCCTGGTGCAGGAAGCGCTGCAAAGCCTGGAGGGATTCAACACCGGAGCCGATCCCCTGAGATGGATCGCAGGCTATATTACCGCCCGGACCCATTGACCCTCATAATTTGACTCATCCCCCAAGTTCTTGGGATAATTTTCTGTTCGACCCGGTCGAAAGCAACAAGGTGTGGTGAATTCATCTAACAGACGGATTCGCCGACAAATACCGGATGAAATGTCCGTTGTCCCGGCCCATCGGCGCGGATAACCTTGCCCGAAGACCCTGATAGTGAAGTTCGTCCCGCAACCTGGGGCAGGAATCATCAACATGCTCGATAAAACACCGCTTACCGGTTCCCAGATCGCAGACGTTCAGAACAGCGCGGATAACCGGCAGATTGCCATCAACAAGGTGGGTATCAAGGATATCCGTCACCCGATGCGCATCAAGGACCGCAGCCAGGTCGAACAGCACACCATCGCCAACTTCAACATGTACGTGAACCTGCCGCACAACTTCAAGGGCACGCACATGTCCCGGTTCGTGGAGATTCTCAACAGCCACGACACCGAGATCACCGTCGAGTCCTTCAAGGATATGCTGGCGGAGATGACCGACCGGCTGGAGGCCGAATCCGGCCACATCGAGATGAATTTCCCCTTCTTCGTGAAGAAAACCGCCCCCGTCTCCGGCGTGCAGAGCCTGCTCGACTACAATGTCACCCTGATCGGCGAGATCCATGGGGGCAAACCCGAAATCGATATCAAGGTGGTGGTGCCGGTCACCAGCCTTTGCCCCTGCTCGAAAAAAATCTCCGACCGCGGAGCCCACAACCAGCGCTCCCATGTCACCGTTCAGGCCCGCACCAACGGATTCATCTGGATCGAAGAGATCATCGACATGGTCGAAAAGCAGGCCTCCTGCGAACTCTTCGGTCTGCTCAAACGCCCGGACGAAAAGTTCGTCACTGAACGGGCCTACGACAATCCCAAGTTCGTCGAGGACATGGTGCGCGACATCGCGGTACAACTGAACCGGGAGGAGCGCATCAGCGCCTATGTGGTGGAATCGGAGAATTTCGAATCGATCCACAACCATTCGGCCTACGCCCTGATCGAACGGAACAAGTTAATCGACCCGGTCTGATCTTTTCGGGCGCCCGCCCATGCGAATGGCGTACCCGACCTTTGCCAGGGATCAGGCAAGCCTCTGCGGCTCCCAGGCTGGAATCCATCATCGCCAGATTCCCGTGTAGTACCTCGAAAAGGTTACCCCACCCCGCCAATCGCGTATGCTTGGCGCATGCGCGAGAAAACCACGATTCTGGACCGTCTGTCCCTGGGCCTGCTCAATCTCGTTGTCGCACTGCCTACCGGTTTTCTGCTATGGCTGGTGCTGAACGGCTTTCCCTGGGCCGCTTCTGCCTGGCTACCCGCCGCCTCTATCTTCTGGTTTACCGGCGTCATGGTCGTTCTGGGCATTCTCATGCAGGAGGTGCTGTTCCTGGGCATTTATAGTCGCTGCTGGAATTTCCTGATGTACTGGATCAAGGGTGGATGGTGACCTCTGTATGGTATCAATGCTTAGGCTCAACATCTCAGGCTGCAACCTGCCGATTTGGCAGGACATCTTTTTTACTTCATGATGACCCACGATTGACAGCCAAAAAACCTGTCGCCAACAGCCGCCAAGAAGCGCCGGGTTGTTGAGGTGCTCGCTACGCTCACGGGTTTTCGTCACCCTCCCCTGTCCCTACCCAGGAACCCGTTCCAAGTAATTGATTTCATAAAGCAGCAGCTATCGCCAAGGATCAGCAACGCCATATTGCATTGATCATCATAGGTGAGATAAGAGATGCACTTGAAGAATTTCGTATGCTCCTTCAGAGCTTCTCAGTCTGCCGGATCCCGGGTTCCACTACGTTTCACCCAGGCTACGGGGGTGATGCTCCCGCCTCTTGAGCTTCCCGTGTGTCCCGAGCGAGAAGCGCAGCAACGTAGCCCGGGTGCAGCGAAGCGGAACCAGGGAACGACCCTCCGGGGCTGGCTGTTTGAGCGATAGCGAGTTCCAGCCCCGCCGGTTTTGCGAGCATCGCAGCGCTCCCCGAAGGGGCGGACAGTCGGCACACGCCCTTTCTTTTGGCGAAAAAGAAAAGTGACTCGCCCAGGCGGGCGAAAGCGGCGATATCGGGCATGAGGGGCACAACGATAGACGGCAAGCCGATCCGTGACTCCCCTTCTCCCAGCCAGTATCCAGGGGCGCACGCAATCGATTGAATTTATGAGCCGGAAGTTCCTGGGAAAAAGTCAGCAACGTCACGCTGCAGGGGTCTCTCCCGCAAGGGGAGAGGGAACACACGGATTGTGGACTGGAATAATAAGACCGCAGGGCGCCAGGTTCTGATCGACTCGAGGGGCACGCCAATAATGAGTAGATTGTGTTAGCGCAGCGTAACCCGACGCACAGTGCTTCGAAATGCGCACCCAATGTCGGGTTACGCTGCGCTAACCCGACCTACTGGGTGGCACACCCTACCCGCAGCTCGAACATCACGCTCCCTCTCCCCTCGCAGGAGAGGGGAACAAAAAATCCGCGGGCAGAGCGAATCCCTCAACTTAAAACTATTCAGACCCATCTCAACTCCCGATACCGCTTAAACAGAATCGGATAACATGCATGTTTTGTTTTTCCTATCGTTTTAGTAATTATATACGATTGTACCTATTGTTATAACGGATCTATAACTATCTCCAGCGGTCGACAAACAACCCTGTACTAAAGGAGATAAGCCATGTCAGAAAGCAAATGCCCCTTCCACCACACCTCAGGTGGCGGGACAACAAACCGGGACTGGTGGCCCAACCAGTTGAACCTGGATATCCTGCGTCAACAGTCTTCCAAGTCGGACCCGATGGGCGAGGACTTCGATTATGCCGCTGAATTCGAGAGCCTGGACCTCGAAGCGGTGAAAAACGACCTGCGCGCGGTAATGACCGATTCCCAGGAGTGGTGGCCGGCCGACTTCGGCCACTACGGCCCCCTGTTCATCCGCATGGCCTGGCACAGCGCCGGCACTTACCGCACCGGTGACGGTCGTGGCGGCGCGGGAACCGGCAACCAGCGTTTCGCACCGATCAACTCCTGGCCGGATAACGTCAACCTGGACAAGGCGCGCCGGCTGATCTGGCCGGTCAAGCAGAAGTATGGACGCAAGATCTCCTGGGCCGATCTGATCATCCTGGCCGGTAATGTCGCCCTGGAATCCATGGGCTTCAAAACCTTCGGTTTCGCCGGCGGGCGCCGGGACATCTGGGAACCCGAGAAAGACATCTACTGGGGCATGGAGAATGCCTGGCTGGACGACAAGCGCTATTCCGGTGAGCACGAAGATCTGGAGAACCCCCTGGCGGCAGTGCAGATGGGACTGATCTATGTGAACCCGGAAGGTCCCAACGGCAACCCGGACCCGGTGGCCGCGGCCAGGGACATCCGCGACACCTTCGCACGCATGGCGATGAATGATGAGGAGACCGTCGCCCTGATCGCCGGCGGTCACACCTTCGGCAAGACCCACGGCGCGGGCGACGCGGTGCTGGTCGGCCCAGAGCCGGAGGCTGCCGGCATTCTGGAACAGGGATTCGGCTGGAAATCGAGCCATGGCAGCGGCAAGGCCGGGGACACCATCAGCAGCGGCCTGGAGGTCACCTGGACCACCACCCCCACCCAATGGAGCAACAACTTCTTCGAGAACCTGTTCGGCTACGAGTGGGAGTTGAGCAAGAGTCCGGCGGGGGCCCACCAGTGGGTCGCCAAGGATGCGGTGGATGTGGTGCCGGATGCCCATGACAGGGGCAAGCGGCATCGGCCCACCATGCTGACCACCGACCTGTCACTGCGCTTCGATCCAGCCTACGAGAAGATCTCCCGGCGCTTCTACGAGGATCCGGAAGCGTTTGCGGATGCCTTTGCCCGGGCCTGGTTCAAACTCACCCACCGGGACATGGGACCCCGATCCCGTTACCTGGGACCGGAAGTGCCCGAGGAAGATCTGATCTGGCAGGACCCGATCCCGACCGTGGATCACGCGCTGATCGACGATCAGGACATCGCCCGGCTGAAGCAGCAGGTACTGACCTCCGGCCTGTCGATCCCGGAACTGGTATCCACCGCCTGGGCCTCCGCATCGACCTTCCGCGGTTCCGACATGCGCGGTGGCGCCAACGGCGCACGCATCCGCCTGGCGCCGCAGAAGGACTGGGCGATAAACCAACCGGAGCAGCTCGCCCGGGTGATCAGTACCCTCGAAGGCATCCAGGAGGCATTCAACCAGACCGCCACGGACGGCAAGCGCCTCTCGCTGGCCGACCTGATCGTACTGGCAGGGTGCGCCGCAGTGGAACAGGCTGCGAGTCAGGCCGGTCACGAGGTGTCGGTACCCTTCACCCCGGGCCGCATGGACACCAGCCAGGCACAGACCGACGTGGAGGCCTTCGAGGTGCTGGAGCCGATCGCGGACGGGTTCCGTAACTACCAGAAAGGCCGCTACAGTGTATCGGCGGAGGAACTGCTGGTGGACAAGGCCCAGCTGTTGACCCTGACACCTCCGGAAATGACCGTACTGGTGGGTGGCATGCGGGCCTTGAATGCCAATGCGGGACAAACCCCGCACGGAGTATTCACTGACCGGGCGGGTACTCTGAGCAATGACTTCTTCATCAACCTGCTCGACATGAACACCACCTGGAAGGCTACGGACAGCCATGAAACGGAGTTCGAAGGCGTGGATCGCAAAACCGGTCAGCGCAAATGGACCGCGACCCGAGTTGATCTGATCTTCGGCTCAAACTCCGAGCTGCGAGCCCTGGCCGAGGTCTATGCCACGGCGGATTCAGAAACCAAGTTCGTGAGGGATTTTGTCAAGGTCTGGACCAAAGTGATGGAGCTGGATCGATTTGATCTGAAGTGAGGTTAGCGCGGCATCCATTCGCCCTCTGGAGGATGCCGCGCATTCAAACCGCACTACATTTTTACGACAAGCCATTCTCATCCTGAATTCACGCCGACCTGCAGTCAGATCAGATTTCTCTCGTAAACCAGAAACTCAATACCACTTTTTGTCATCTCTCCTACGGCAAGGAACCCGGACGACTCATAGAGCCTTTGCGCTTCGCGCATGGGCTTTTGTGTCCACAGGATCATTTTTGACCAGTTGTTATCTACCGCATATCGAATCGCTCTATCTACCAGCATACGCCCAAGGCCATACCCCCTACAGTCAGACCTGACCGCCAATAAATGCATTTCACATTCATTATCCTTTGCTCTGACAATAGCCGATGACTGTGGTGGCACGACAATGACCATTCCGGATAATTCATTGTTAGTCATCTTTCTTGATGCGATCAATTTCCCTCTGTCTCTCACCTTGGCAGGGTTAAATATCGTTTTCGCACGTTCTTCTGAAGTGAACCCCCCCGAAACATAGACTTGATATAACAACTCATATATCTCAGTGTCTGATACATTCAGACCATTAATATCACCAAATACGAATTTCATTTATCGCCAGTATCGTTGAAATAAATACGCTAGCTCCCTCTCTCCCGAGAAGCGGGAATCGAGAAAAACATTCGGTTTGACCAATTACCGCCAGCGCTTCTCTTTCAAATAATATTTCAGCTACAGGTTGGATTGATGAAGGAACCCCAACACACAGCGGCCACGATTACGCGAATCATGTTGGGGTTAGTACCGCACCCGAGCCTACTCGCTTCCTTCTCCATTCAGAGTTTTAGGCCATAGGAGGATTCATGGGCGCAACGACTCGATCAGGTATGCCCTCATCACAAGCTTCTGTCGTTGGATAGATCGCCCATTGCCCGTTTTCAATACGCACCTGAGGATCCGTCCATATTTGATCGTGCGTCGGGTGCTCGATTGACATCTGCTTCAACTCACAGTCCCAGATCAAGAGACTGTAAATTCGTTGATAAAGATTTTTATCGTTATTCATGAAGAGATCGTAAGTATCATAAGGGTGATCTCTCACCGTCTGTAAGTGCATCTGCAGCAGATTATCCCCGAACCAGGGTCCACAATGATAGATGATCAGCGGACTACCACTGCTGCTTCGCGCTGATGGGATGATGCGGCTACCATTCACCCAGACTGAAAGCGCTTCCGTATAGGGATCGCCATCGTCCAGCACCAGATAGCTGTTCAGACAATTGGGTGAATATCCAACAATAATTTGATTACACTCATCATCTGGCCCCCAGGATCTCCTCCGATCTCTTCCTTCATAGAAATAGTCATCCATGATTTTGTTGCTTTGTTCATAATCGAGTTGGCTGATGTACTGTGCGAGCCGCTCGGCATAGTTGACCAAGCCGATTGTGCTTTGCTGCCGATCATAGTCGGCGAGCCAAGAGGATAATGCCTGACTATCCTGTGACTTTGTTGCTCTGCCAGTTTCGGATCC
>JBNLFS010000125.1:0-35354 GCA_050305635.1 Candidatus Thiodiazotropha sp.
GCCCCCCAAAGAAAAAAATCCCGGTACCCGTTCCGTGGGCACCAGGATCTTATGTCGCACTGATTGGTTGGCAAATGGTATCAGTCCTGCACTTCCCTGTTCCTGTGCGTCTTCCCTGGCCTCCGTCTTTGCGACAGGGAAAGTCTAAGGCAATAACCCTGGATAAGATGCAGGATTGTTCTCATTTTGAAGTAAGATTTTTCTTACACAGGCGGGGTGGCTTGATTAGCAGGTGGCTCTTTTGAAACAATCCCCCCTCGCAAGCCGATTGCGCTTTTTCGGGGGATCACAACCCGACCGGTAACGGGCTGGGAGGGCGAATAGACTTCCAAATCGGATTCAGCCGCGATTTTGTATGGCCTGTCAGCGAGCGGCAAGCCTGGTTCGGAAATATTTGACGCGCCTCGCATTTTTGCGGGCCATATCGCCCGAGAAGCGTGCCGGAACAAAAACACCACCGACCCTATTGAGGATGTAATTCATGCCTTTGATCAGAGCCTTTCCCGGATTGAGACCCGCCGAAGGTCGTGCCGTCGACGTGGCCGCACCGCCTTATGACGTGATGAATGAGGCGGAAGCTCGGGAGATGGCCGAGGGCCGCCCCTGGAGTTTTCTGCATATCTCGAGAGCGGAAATCGACCTGCCGCCGGGTACCGACCCCTATGCCCCGGAGGTCTACGCGAAGGCCGCGGAGAATCTGGCCAAAATGGAGCAGGAGGGGGTTCTGGTGCGTGACAGCCGGCCCTGCTTTTACGTCTACCGACTGACCATGGGTTCGCATCAGCAGACCGGTCTGGTGGCTGCCGCTTCAGTGGAGGCCTATGACCAGGACCGGATCAAGAAACACGAATTCACCCGTCCCGCCAAAGAGGATGACCGGGTGCGTCAGATCGACGCCCTGAACGCCCAGACCGGTCCGGTGTTCCTGGTCTATCCGAGCACCCCGGACGTGGATGATCAACTCATGGCGGTCACCGGTTCCACCCCAAATATGGATGTCACCGCCGCGGAGGGCGTGCGTCATGAGATCTGGGTGCTGGACGAGCCTCAGGCCGTGCAGCGGCTGACCGATGCATTCGACGCCATGTCGGCGCTCTATGTGGCGGATGGTCATCATCGTTCCGCCGCAGGCTCCCGGGTCGGCGCGGCGCGCAAGGCGGCCAACCCGAACCACACCGGTGAGGAATCCTACAACTACTTTCTCAGCGTGATCTTTCCCCACAACCAGATGCAGATCCTGGACTACAACCGGGTGGTCAAGGATCTCAACGGCCTGGACAAACAGGCTTTCCTGGACAAGGTCTCCGCTGAGTTTCAGCTCGAGCCCCGTGACGAGCCGGTCAAGCCCGCGCAACCGGCCGAGTTCGGCATGTACCTGGATGGACAGTGGTATCGACTGCGATTGGCCGGGGACAAGATCCCCGTCGACGATCCGGTCGCCCGCCTGGACGTGAGCCTGCTGGCGGATCACCTGATCGAGCCGATCCTCGGAATCAGCGATCCACGTCGGGATGCCCGCATCGATTTCGTCGGCGGCATCCGCGGCCTGGGCGGTCTGGAGAAACGCGTGGACTCCGGGGAGATGGCGGTGGCGTTCTCCCTGTTTCCCACCGGGATGGAGGATCTGATGGCGGTGGCCGACGCCGGTGAGGTCATGCCGCCCAAGTCCACCTGGTTCGAGCCGAAACTGGCTGATGGCCTGGTGAGTCATGTTCTGGATTGACGTCCCGTACAACGGCTGACCATGGTTACCACCAACACTTCGCTACCGGATGGCGATACCATTGATGCGGCCAGTCTGGAGCAGTGGCTCACCCGGTTGCCGGATGAGTTTACGTCCGAGGATCGCGATTACCTGAAGCTTGCCTCGGAATTCGCCCTGGGGGCCACCCCCGGTCGCATGGTGCTCAATGGGGAGTGTCAGCTGCGCCACGCCCTGAGCGTGGCGGAGATCCTCGCCAACCTGCGCATGGACCGGGAGACCGTGGCCGCTGCGCTGTTGCTGGGGGTTTTGCAGGGCCCGGCTGCCGATGCAGCGAAACTCAAGCGTGTTCTGGGCAACAACACCGCCCGCATGGTGGATGACCTGGGACGCATCAACGCGTTGACAGACATCTCGACGGAAGTTTCTCCGGAAGACGAGCAGGAGCACGCGGAGAATCTCAGGCGTCTGCTGCTGGGGATCGCCGAGGATGTGCGCGTCATTCTGGTGGTGGTGGCCGAACAGCTGCATCTGATGCGTACCGCACGCACCCTGACGCCCGAATTGCGGCATCGTCTGGCCAAGGAGACCCAGGATATCTATGCGCCCCTGGCCAACCGTCTGGGCATCTGGCAGATCAAGTGGGAACTGGAGGATCTGGCGTTGCGTTTCCTCCATCCCGAGGACTATAAGCGCATCGCCAGCCAGCTCGATGGGCGCCGCACCGACCGGGAGCAGTTCATCCATGAAGTGATTGCGCTGCTGCATGAAAAGTTCGAGGCCGCCGGGGTGCATGCCGAGATCAGTGGACGGCCCAAACACATCTACAGTATCTGGCGCAAAATGCAGCGCAAGGCCGTGGATATCGAACAGATCTTCGATCTGCGGGCGGTGCGCGTACTGGTCGACGACATCGCCCAGTGTTACGCCGCGCTGGGCGTGGTGCATGGGTTGTGGAAACACATACCGGGCGAGTTCGACGATTACATCGCCACCCCCAAGGCAAATTTCTACCGTTCGATCCACACCGCGGTCATCGGTCCCGAGGACAAGACCCTGGAGGTGCAGATCCGTACCCGCGAGATGCACTATCACAGCGAACTGGGTGTGGCGGCGCACTGGCGATACAAAGAGAATGCCAAGCAGGACGTAGATTTCGAGCGGCGTATCGTGCTGATGCGTCAATGGCTGGAAAAGAAGGATGTGGGTGAGGACGCCAGCGAGTTGCAGGACCTGTTCGAGCAGGATATGGAGGCGACCCGTATCTATGTCCTGACGCCCATGGGCAAGGTCGTGGAACTGCCCAAAGGCTCCACCCCTCTGGATTTTGCCTACGCCATCCATACCGACATCGGTCATCACTGCCGGGGCGCCCGGGTCAACGGACATATCGTGCAGCTCAACCGGGCGCTGCGCAGCGGCGAGACCGTGGAGATCCTGACCGCGAAGAACGGCACCCCGAGCCGGGACTGGATCAATCCCCATCTCGGCTATCTGCACAGCTCCAAAGCGCGCAACCGGGTCAAGCAGTGGTTCAAGCAGCTCGACTTTGAGCACCATGTGGAACTCGGCCGCAACGCCCTGGAAAAAGAGATGACCCGCCTGTCGATCTCGGAAAGGCCCAACCTGGAAAAAGTGGCGGACAAGTACAATCTGCAGCATGCGGATGATGTCTATGCCGCGATCGGGCGGGGCGATCTCTCCCCGATCCAGGTGGCGGGGTTTGGTCAGCGGGAAAAACCGGCGCCCCGTTCCAAGCCGGTGCCGATCACCCCGCAAGCGCATACCTCCGGCAAGGGGGAGGTGGTGGTCGACGGTGTGGATGATCTGCTGACCAGTATCGCGCGATGCTGTAAACCCGTACCCTATGACCCGATCACCGGCTACGTGACCCGTGGACGGGGTGTCACCATCCATCGCAGGGACTGTCCCAACATCCGCGCCCTGCAGGATGAAGAGCGGGAGCGGCTGATCGAGGTGCACTGGGGCGAAGAGCAGGAGAAAAGCCAGTATGCGGTCGATTTCATGGTGGTGGCCCACGACCGCAAGGGGCTGCTGCGGGATATCTCCGGCATCCTCACCAATGAGGACATCGATGTGATCGGCGTCAATACCAACAGCGATCGCAGGACCGATACCGCGACCATGCGTTTCACGGTGGAGGTCAACGACATGAAACAACTCAGCCGACTTCTGTCAAAAGTTGAACAACTGCCTGACGTGAATCTGGTCAAACGTATAATATGAGCGGTGACGGCTCTGCACGGGGTGAATCTCGACGGATTGCCAGCCCGGGTCGTCAGGTCTAAACTAAGGCACTGTTATTTTGTGTATTTTTTCCAACTCCGCTGATTTGCGTGGCGCCACTTTTGACTGACAAGACAGCAAAGATCAATCTCCTGGATCTCGATCGCAAGGCGGTCGAGGCGTTATTCGTGGAAATGGGTTCCAAAGCCTTCCACGGACGTAATGTATTCAAGTGGATTCACAAGCACGGGGTGACCGACTTCGAGGCCATGACGGATATCTCCAAGCGCCTGCGGGAGCAGTTGATGTCGGTCGCGGAGATCCGGCTGCCGGAACGGGTATTGGAACAGCCGGCCCGGGACGGTACCCGAAAATGGCTGCTCGAGCTGGAAGATGGTCAGCGGATCGAGACGGTGCTCATTCCCGATGACGGGCGCAACACCCTTTGCGTCTCCTCGCAGGTGGGTTGCGCCCTGGACTGCGCCTTCTGCTCCACCGCCCGGCAGGGCTTCAACCGTAACCTGAGCGTGGCGGAGATCATCGGTCAGGTCTGGGTGGCGAGCCGGGAACTGGGGCAGGCGCCCAGCAACATCGTGATGATGGGGATGGGGGAGCCGCTGGCCAATCTGGAGGCCGTGATCACCGCCATGGACATCATGCAGGATGATTTCGCCTACATGGTCTCCAAGTACCGGGTCACCGTCAGCACCTCGGGGATCGTTCCCGCGCTGAAACGTCTGCGGGAAGTGTGCGACATCAGCCTCGCGGTGTCGCTGCATGCGCCGGACAATGCCCTGCGGGATGTGCTAGTGCCGATCAATCGAAAATATCCGCTGGAAGAGCTGATACCGGCGTGCCGGGAGTTCGTGCAGGGGGACAAGCGCCGCAAGGTGACCTGGGAATACGTGATGCTGGATGGTATCAATGACAGTCTGCAGCATGCCAAGGCGCTGATCCGCCTGCTGGAGGGCACCCCTTCCAAGGTCAACCTGATTCCCTTCAACCCCTTCCCCGGTACCGATTACCGCACCTCACCCCCGGATCGGGTGGAGGCCTTCCGCATGCGCCTGAAACGTTCCGGCATCGTTGCCACCACGCGCAAGACCCGGGGGGAGGATATCGATGCGGCCTGCGGGCAGCTGGTGGGTAAGGTCAAGGACCGTAGCAGCCGCCAATTGAGATCCCAGGTTGCCGTACCTCTCAAACAGGGTGTTTCATGAAATTTCAAACTGGATGGCATTGGATTGCCGGGCTCGTATTGGCCGTCATGCTCTCAGCCTGCGCCACGCAGGGCGGCAGCGATGCTACCGGCAGTCTCGGTGCGGTGCAGAAAAACAGTCCGGCCAAGATCTATGTGGAAATGGGCATGGCCTATATGCGGGACAACCGCAATGCCGTAGCGATGCAAAAACTCAAAAAGGCGATCGAGGTCGACGACAGTTATGCCGACGCGCATAATGTGATCGCCATCCTCTACGAGAAACTGGGTGAGGGCGATCTGGCGGGTAAGCACTACGATCGCGCGGTGTCACTGAATCCCAAGGATCCTTTCATCCGCAACGCCCGGGGCAGCTATAACTGCCGACTCGGACGCTTCGAAGCGGCCAACGATGATTTCGAGCGCGCTCTGTCCAATCCGCTCTATCCCACACCCTGGGTGGCCTTGACCAATGCGGGATTGTGCACCGAACGCCAGAATGAAATCGACAAGGCGGAAAATTATTATCGGCGTGCCCTCACGGCGAATCCAAAGTATGCTCCGGCACTGATCCAGATGGCGGGCATCTCCCTGGAACGGAAAAACAACATGTCCGCGCGGGCCTACCTGGAACGTTTTCATAGTGAGTCCAAACCCACCGCCGCATCACTCCTGCTGGGTATTCGCATCGAACGCAGCCTGCACGATATGGCCAAGGCGCAAGAGTATCGGACCCAGCTCATACAGGAGTTTCCGGATGCCCCGGAGATTCAGTCACTCTATAAAATGGATAAATCGCACTAATGGCCTCGATTCAGGATGAGAACGAAGCGGTAACCGTTTCCCATCAGGGCCCGGGGCCGCATTTAGAGCGGAGTCGAAAAAATCTGGGGCTCAACCTGTCCGAGGTGGCGGCCCGTCTGCATTTGACCTCTGCGGTGGTTCAGGCGCTCGAGGCCGATGATTACGAGCGACTGCCTCGACCCGTGTTCGTCAAGGGGTACCTGAGAAACTATGCCCGTCTACTGGGCTTGAACGAAGAGGCGATCGTCGCCGATTACCAGAAGCTGTTGCCTGAGGATCAGGATGTCTCGTCGAGTGTGGCTCCGGTGAAAAAGGACAAAGCGCACAAACCCCTGCACAGCGGTTCCGGGATCATGCGGCTGATTACCTGGGGTATCGTTCTGATTCTCGCGGGGATGCTCTTCTTCTGGTGGCAGACGCGTTCGGAATTGGAGGATATCGCGCCCGTAGCGAGTCCCGCGGAGCCACCGTCGGGCGGTGGTGTATCCGAGACCCGGGAGCCGTCCACGGCTCCCGCAGGTGTGGATCCGGTAACGATGGAGGCCCCTGTCGCGCAACCCAGGGAGTTTGAGCCCATCGAAGTGATCGAGGTCATTCCGGTGGAGGAAGAGGCCTTGTCCGAACAAGCGATACTCGCCCCTGAGCCGGTTGTCGAGAAGCCCGATGAAGCGCAACAGGCACCGGTCGCAGAACCCGTTCCCACGCCACAGCCCGGACAGGCAGGCGTCCTGAAAACCCTGGTGTTCAGCTTCAATGGGCCCTGTTGGACAGAGGTCCGTGATCGGGACGGTAAGGTGCGTATGATCGGAGAGATGCAAGCGAATACCGTGCGCCGGCTCAGCAGTGAGTATGGACCTTTCAGCGTGGTGCTTGGGGATGTGGATGCCGTATCGCTCACGATCGATGGTCAGGCCTTCGATCTCAAGAGCCGTTCCCGGGGCAAGGTGGCGCGGTTTACCCTGGATCCGTCCCAATGAGGGTCCGCCCGGCAGGGGACTGCTGCTGATCACCCGAATCTGACCGGTGAATCAGGTCTGGGGTGGATGCTCAAATCACCGTATGAGACTCCGGACAAGACGAGCGTAATTCCTCCACCTGCGTCATTTCCTCTCAATCTCAGGAATTAAACCGCCCGATGCGGACTCCCGAACGGAATATTCGGGCTAGGTTGTACCGGCCCGGCGTGGTAATCTTCCTGGCTTTTATGAATTTTTCAAACGCCCATGGCCAAGCAGATACAAGCCATCCGCGGGATGAAAGACATCCTGCCGCAACAGACGCCCCTCTGGCAGTTCCTGGAGGACCGGGCGCGTACCGTGCTGACCCGCTACGGGTACAGCGAAATCCGCATGCCCATCGTCGAGATGACCGAGCTGTTCAAACGTTCGATCGGCGAGGTGACGGATATCGTCGAAAAAGAGATGTACACCTTCGAGGATCGCAACGGTGACAGTCTGACCCTGCGTCCCGAGGGAACCGCGGGCTGTGTGCGTGCCGGACTCGAGAATGGCCTGATCTTTAATCAGGTCCAGCGTCTCTGGTATCAGGGGCCGATGTTCCGTCATGAACGGCCGCAGAAGGGACGCTACCGGCAGTTCCACCAGATCGGCGTGGAAACCTTCGGTATGGACGGGCCGGATATCGATCTGGAACTGATTCTGATCACCGCGCGTATCTGGAAGGAACTGGGGTTGCAGGGACTGGAATTGCAGCTCAACACCCTGGGTACTTCGCGGGAACGGGCTCGCTATCGGGAGCAACTGGTGGCCTATTTCGGTCAATATCCGGATCGCCTGGATGAAGACAGCCAGCGCCGCCTGCATACCAATCCCCTGCGGATTCTCGACAGTAAAAATCCCGATATGGCGGAACTGATCGCGAATGCGCCCTCCCTGATGGAACACCTGGGCGAGGAATCCAGGGAGCATTTTGATCACCTCTGCGCGGGGTTGCAGGCAGCCGGGGTCGCCTATGTGTTGAATCCGAGACTGGTGCGCGGTCTGGATTACTACAATAGGACCGTCTTCGAATGGGTGACCACTCAGCTCGGGGCCCAGGGAACGGTCTGCGCCGGCGGACGCTACGATGGTCTGGTGCAGCAACTGGGGGGACGGGAGAGCCCGGCGGTGGGATTCGCGATGGGGCTGGAGCGCTTGATTGCCCTGTTGGAAGAGACGGATGTCATGGAACGTCTGCCGCTGCCGCACGTCTATCTGGTGACCCAGGGTGACGCTGCGGTCCGCGAAGGCATGCTGCTGGCGGAACGCCTGCGTGACGCCCTACCGCAACTGAGGTTGGTACTCCATTGTGGTGGCGGCAGTTTCAAAAGCCAGATGAAAAAGGCGGACAAGAGCCAGGCCCCCTATGCTCTGATCCTGGGTGAGGAGGAGTTGGCCCGGGGTGAGATCGGTCTGAAACCCCTGCGGGGCGGGGAGCAAGTGTCGCTCCCTCTGGCGACGATCGAAGCAGATCTGGCGCAACGGGTGCTGACGGATTCTGAATAACTGATCTATCGAATCGAGTGGGAATGAGCAATGAGCGTATACGAGACAGAAGAAGAACAGGTCGAGGCCATCAAGAAATGGTGGAAGGAAAACGGTACCTCGGTGGTGGCCGGGCTGGTGCTGGGGCTGAGCGGCGTGTTCGGCTGGCAGGCCTGGGGGAGCTACCAGGAGCGCATCGGCGCCGAGGCCTCGGTGGGCTTCAATCAGATGCTCAATGCGGTACAGGGCAACGATACCCAATCGGCGCTGAAACAGGCGGAACTGCTGGAGAAGAACTACGACGGTACTGCCTATGCGGTATTCGGCGGACTGACTGAAGCACGCCTGATGTTGCAGGAGGATGACCGGGCTGCGGCCAAGGCCAAGCTCGAGTCGGTGATCAAACAGGCCCAGGATCCCTCCCTGGTGCGCCTTGCGCGGCTCAATCTGGCGAGAATCCTGCTTGATGAGGGCGCCTATGACGCTGCCTCGAAACTGGTGTCCGATGATGCCGGAGCCTTCAAAGGCGAATATACGGTTCTGCGGGGTGATATCGCACTGGCCAAGGGTGACAAGGCGGCGGCCGCCGAGGCCTATACCCAGGCCATGACCGAGGATGTGGGGGATCGCGCCCTGCTGCAGATGAAACTGGATGACCTGGCGGTCGAACAGTCCCGGGGTTGAGATGAAACACCGGGCACTCTGGCCGATACCGTTAATGCTGCTGCTGACTGGCTGCAGTCTGTTTTCCGGCAAGGACAACGCGGACCCGCCGGCGGAATTGGTTGAACTGCAGAATACCCTGAAGATCGAAACGCTCTGGGATGAGGGCTTCGATGGCGCGGAAGGCGCGCAGTTGAAACTCAAACCGGCCTACAGGGATGGGGTGCTCTACCTGGCGGAACCGTCCGGTGGGGTCTATGCCGTGGATGCGGAAAATGGCAAAACCCTCTGGTCCGTGGACCTCGAAGCCCCCCTGAGTGGCGGACCCGGGGTTGGCGAGGGGCTGGTCGCGGTGGGCAGTCTGGAGGCGGACCTGATCGTTCTGGATGCGGCGGACGGTTCCGAGCGCTGGCGTCAGCGGGTGGGCAGCGAGGTGCTCTCCACGCCCGCGATTCGGGGTGGATACGTGGTATGCCGGACCGCCGATGGCGGTGTCGCCGCTTACACCGTGGACGCGGGGGAGCGACGCTGGCTCTACGATCGCAGCGTACCGGTGTTGTCCCTGCGGGGTGACAGCTCACCGGTGATTGGCGAGTCCCGGGTGATCGCCGGATTTGCCGGAGGCAAATTGATCGGTTTGAGCCTGGAAGCGGGACTGGTGACCTGGGAAGCGGATATCTCCGTTCCTCAAGGCAGGACCGAACTGGAGCGCGTGGTGGATATCGATGCGGACCCGAAACTGGTGGAAGGCACCGTCTATGTGGCGGCGTTCCAGGGCGATGTCGCAGCGGTTTCCGAATCCAGCGGTGTGGTGCTCTGGCGCCGTAAACTCTCCTCACACGCCGGACTGGATGCCAGCTGGCGGAACCTGTTCGTCACCGATGCAAACGATCATGTCTGGGCTTTGGACACCAGCAACGGTGCCGCCCTGTGGCAGCAGAAAGAACTGCACGCCCGGCGTCTCACCGCCCCGGCGATGGTGGGAGAGTATCTGGTGGTGGGCGACTTGGAAGGATACGTCCACTGGCTGTCTCAGGATGACGGACGCCAGCTTGCACGGATCAAGATCGGCGGCGATCCGATCCGTTACAAACCGCTTGTGGTTCAGGATCGGGTTTATGTCCTGGATGAAGGCGGTACCCTGACCGCCCTGCAGGCCCGTCCCATCGAAACCGAGCAACCCTGATGCTGCCAGTCATCGCCCTGGTCGGGCGTCCCAATGTGGGCAAATCCACCCTGTTCAACCGGCTTACCCGCAGTCGGGATGCGCTGGTTGCGGATCAACCCGGACTGACCCGGGATCGCAAGTACGGCACCGGAAAGCTCGGCAAGCATCCCTATGTAGTGGTGGACACCGGCGGTATCAGCGGCAACGAAGAGGGCATCGACGGTTTGATGGCCCAACAGGTTCAACAGGCGATTGGTGAAGCAGACCACATCCTGTTTCTGCTCGACGCCAAAGAGGGCTGTACCGGAGGCGATGAGATCATCGGCCAGGTGCTGCGCAAGACCGGCAAACCGGTGACCCTGGCCATCAACAAGAGTGAGAATATTGATGAGACCCTGGCGGTGAGTGACTTCTACCGTCTCGGTTTGGGTGAACCCACGGCGATCGCGGCGGCCCATGGACGTGGCGTGAGACGCCTCATCGATGGGGTGCTGGAGCAGTTGCCCGAGCCGGATGAAGATCTCTCAGTCGAGGAAAAGGGCATTCAGATCGCGGTGGTCGGCCGTCCCAACGTGGGCAAGTCCACCCTGGTCAACCGCCTGCTGGGTGAGGAACGTGTGGTGGCCTTCGACCAGCCCGGCACTACCCGGGACAGTATCTTTGTGCCGATGGAGCGCAATGGCACCCGCTACACCCTGATCGACACCGCCGGCGTGCGGCGCCGGGCCCGGATCAAAGAGGCGATCGAGAAGTTCAGCATCATCAAGACCCTGCAATCGATCCAGGAGGCCAACGTGGTGCTGCTGGTTCTGGATGCCCAGCAGGAGATCGGCGAACAGGACGCCACCCTCGCGGGGCATGTGCTGGAAAGCGGCCGCGCGCTGATCCTGGTGATCAATAAATGGGACGGACTCGATCAGGACCAGCGGGAATGGATTAAGGAGGAGATCGAACGCAAGCTGCCGTTCCTCAAGTTTGCCCGCCGCCACTTCATCTCCGCCCTGCATGGTTCCGGTGTGGGGGACCTGTTCGACATGGTGAACCAGGTCTACAAGAGCGCCATGAGTGACCTCTCGACTCCGGAATTGACCCGGATTCTGGAAATTCTGGTGCAGGAGCATCAACCTCCTCTGGTCAACGGCCGCCGCATCAAGCTGCGCTATGCCCACCAGGGCGGGAAGAATCCCCCCCTGATCGTGATCCATGGCAACCAGACCGATCAGGTGCCGGACAGCTATAAACGTTATCTGACCACCCGTTTCCGTACCGCGCTCAATCTCAAGGGCACCCCGATACGCATCGAGTTCCGTTCCGGGGAAAACCCCTATGAGGGCAAACGCAACAAACTCACCAAACGTCAGGTGCAGAAGCGGCAGCGGTTGAAACGCTTCGTGACACGCAAATAACGAGACCGGTCACATGTCCCAGACGTCAGACCGCGACGCTCCAAGGACCTTGTGGGAACAGGCGGGCATCGGGCGCCTGGAGCCCTCCCAGCGCAGCTTCCTGCAACGCCAGTCCGAGCAGTATCGATTCACCTTCCAGGAACTGCGCCAGCTGTGTGACATGGGAGTGGATCTGGCGATGTGGGGAGAGGGGAACCTGGAGACTGCCTGGCCCACGGAGGCGGTGCCGGATCATGCGCCGAAACAGCAACGTCAATGGCTGCTCGCCCAGGTGCGACGGCATTGGCAGGCGCTCAGGGAGCAACCCAATCACTATCCGCAGATTCCCCTGATTCCTCCCCGGACCGAGCAGCGCATCCAGCGCGTCGAGGTGGTCAAGGAACGGCTGGGTCTGGGGACCTGTCCCGTCGCATCGCCCCGCACCCGCTGCTGTAACCTGATGACCCTGGACGCGGTGGAGAATTGCGGTTTCGACTGCAGCTATTGCAGCATACAGTCCTTCTATCATGGCGACGAAGTACGCTTCGATGGGAAATTCGCGGAAAAGCTCGAACGGCTCGAACTCGACCCGAACGAGATCTACCACATCGGTACGGGACAATCCTCCGATTCGCTGATGTGGGGTAATCAGGGCGGCATCCTGGATGCCCTGTTCGGGTTCGCCCGCCGGTATCCCAATGTCATCCTGGAACTCAAGACCAAATCGAAAAATATCGCCTACCTGTTGAAACAGGAGGTACCGCCCAACATTCTCTGCACCTGGTCCCTGAACACCCCGACCCTGATCGCCCACGAAGAGCACCTGACCGCGAACCTGGATGAGCGGCTGGATGCGGCCCGGCGTCTGGCGGACAAGGGTGTGCGGGTGGGGTTTCATCTGCACCCGATGATTCACTACGACGCCTGGGAGGAGGACTACGGTGACCTGCTGCAGAGGCTGACGGAAGGCTTCTCGGCTCATGAAGTGGTCCTGGTATCGCTGGGCACGCTCACCTACATCAAACCGGTGATCAAACAGTTACGCGCCCGCGCGGGATTCCGCAGCAAGATCCTGCAGATGCCCCTGGTGGAAAGCGACGGAAAGCTCTCTTATCCGAAAAGCGTTAAGGAGACGATGTTCCGGTTTGCCTACCAGGGGCTCAAGGCCTGGCACGATGAAGTGTTTTTCTACCTATGTATGGAAAACCATGACTTGTGGCAGAGCGTGTTCGGCTTGGAATACGCTTCCAACCAGGCACTGGAATCGGCTATGAAAAACGCCTATCGGGCAAAGATCGCAGCACCGGGAAGGATCGATCCGTGACTGCCACCGCTCTGGTCTGGAGCAGTTTCGCGGTCTACCTGCTGGTGGTGATGGGCATCGGCATGCTGGCCTGGCAGCGTACCCGTAATCTTTCCGACTTCGTGCTCGGGGGGCGGCAACTGGGCAGCTGGGTGGCCGCCATCAGCGCCAGCGCCTCGGACATGAGCGGTTGGCTGCTGCTGGGCTTGCCGGGATATGCCTACCTCTCCGGACTGGAGGCCATCTGGATCGCCCTGGGGTTGTGGATCGGCACCTGGCTGAACTGGCGTTGGGTGGCTGCCCGTCTGCGTCATGCCTCGGAGGCCGCGGACAACGCCCTGACCCTGCCGGAATATCTTTCAAACCGCTTTGCCGATCGCAGTGGTTTGATCCGCGTGGTCGCTTCGATTTTCGTACTGCTGTTTTTCCTCTTTTACACCAGCTCTGGTTTAGTGGCCGGGGGCAAGCTCTTCGAAGCCGTATTCGGCCTGCCCTATGTCTGGGCGGTGGCTGCGGGCGTGGCGGTGATCATGCTGTACACCGCGTTCGGCGGTTTCCTCGCGGTTTCATGGACCGACCTGTTTCAAGGCCTGTTGATGATTCTCGCATTGCTCGTGATACCGCTGTACGCCCTGCAGGGGCAGGGCGGCGTGGCGGCGACGGTTGCCGCCATCGAGGTGCGTAATCCCGAGCTGCTCAATCCCTGGACCGATGCCCAGGGAGAACCCCTCGGGGTATTGGCCATCGTCTCCCTGATGGCCTGGGGACTCGGCTATTTCGGTCAACCCCACATCCTGGCCCGGTTCAAGGCGATCCGCTCTCCCGGGTTCATCCCCAAGGCCCGGCGTATTGCGGTGACCTGGGTTTTCCTCAGCCTGAGTGCGGCCTGCCTGGTGGGACTGATCGGTATCCCGGTGTTCGATCCGCCGCTGGCGGATGCGGAAAAGGTGTTCATCCGCCTGGTCGATCTGCTGTTTCATCCCCTCGTCGCGGGCCTCTGCCTGGCCGCGATCCTCGCCGCCATCATGAGTACCGCGGACTCCCAGTTGCTGGTCTCATCGAGTACCTTCACCGGGGATTTGTACCGTCTGCTGTTGCGCAAACAGGCCGGCGAGCGGGAGCTCATGATCGTAGGTCGTGCCGCCGTATTGTGTATCGCCCTGCTGGCTTTCCTGCTCGCCCTCGATCCGCACAGCAAGGTACTGGATCTGGTGGCCTATGCCTGGGCTGGATTCGGCGCGGCATTCGGCCCGGCGGTCCTGCTCTCACTCTATTGGAACGACATGAATCGCTGGGGTGCCCTGGCGGGTATTCTGGTCGGTGGCTTGACGGTGGTTGTGTGGCGACCGCTGCAAGGCGGTCTGTTCGATCTGTATGAAATCGTGCCCGGATTTGTCTTTTCAGGTATTTCCATTTTGTGGGTCAGTCACCTGACAAGCAATCCCGAGCCTGACTGAATCAAGTCAGCTATTGCGCTCCCTCCCGGAATGCAGTCGATCAGGATCGTTCCGCCTGAGCTGAATTACAATAGCCTGCTAATCCTGCTGACAGATAAACTCGATACAACGATGTACGGTTTCCGGATCACTCAGTTCAAAGACCTCTGCGAACCAGGGCTTCGATCAACGCATGGAAATGCACGCCTCGCCCGCCCCAGCCGTGACTGAACAGGACCACCGGCCCAGCCCCCCAACTGCGAATCGCGATACGCCGGCCATATATGTCGAGTTGTGCAATGTCCGAATGATCGTCCAGTTTCTGCTCCCCTTTGTTGGGGGGGAATGTCGGAGGTGTCGTAAACAAGTGCAATGCCAGCTTACCGGCGAGATCAGGTGACAGGCGGCCCAATACCCGAAGCAGCAAACGCGACGCATTCAGAAGCAGCGCTTGCCGCAACGTCAGCCGGTGACGCATGAAGGGATTGGGGGCGGGCCCCTGATTGGGAGAGTCTGTCATCGGCGGATGGGTTGAAAAAATATCGAAAACTCAAAGCAGGAATGATACTGTTTCTTACATCGTTCGTGCATGAACGATAAAACAAACAGTGTTCTATTCATTCGGCTGCAGCTGCACTCAAATGAGCGTTGTTTATATAATAAAAACAACATCATGCCTCTAATCGTGGCATCATTTGCAGTTGGGAATTGCCACAGATCAAGGTTTCACTCTTTTAGGCTGGTTTGAAGGTGCGCCTTGTGCAATAGATCACTGTGCTGGATCCTAAAAAGTGTGATATTGATCACCGCCCTTGCACAGATAGGGAAAGTCGCTTTTACACATACAGACGAACACATTGATCGTGTTAAACGGGAGTAGACATGGGAAGAAGGGGAGAACACAGCAAGTCAGAAATCGAAAACATGGCACTGGAAGCTGCTGAACGATTGATCGAGACCCAGGGTTACAGTGGGTTGTCAGCGCGCAAGGTGGCCACTGCCATTGGTTACACGGTGGGTAGCCTCTATTTCGTTTTCAAAAATCTGGATGAGCTGATTCAACGGGTTAATGGCCGTACCCTGGATCAACTCTATATGGTGTTGAAGGACTCACTCACCGAATGCCGTCATCCACAGGACTGTCTCTACGCCCTGGGTTCGGCCTATATCGAGTACGCCTCGCAGCATGCCCATCGTTGGCGCATGGTGTTTGAACACCAGCCTGAGGGCGAAGGACTGCTCAAGGATATCTATGAAGACAAGGTGGACCGGGTATATGCCCTGGTCGAGCGACAACTGGCCGCTCTGACCCTGAATCGTGTCTCAGAAGAGGAGATTGCACTGGCGGCCCGGGCGCTCTGGAGCGGGGTTCATGGCATCGCGATTCTCAGAATCAACTATCAACTTCAGTCGGAAGGGCAAAAATCGGTGCTGCCGCTGATGGAGCATCTTATCAGCCACTACCTGGCTGGTTTCGATCTCGAACAGGGAGAGAACGAGTCCTTCCAGCAGCAGGTTGTCTGATCCCCCTGGGGATCGTTCAATCGTTCCAATCGTCCGCCACCGTTCCTGCCCGAGGGGCGGTGGTGGACGCTGTCAGTACCGGCTTTTGTTGGCCATTGTCGTCCCATCCTGATGCTTCGCAGCCGCGATCGCTTGGGTGGAACGGGAATCCTGCGTACCCTGTCCCTCCACTGAATCATTGGCGCTACTTCGGTGCATAACCCAGGAAAATACTTGGTATATCCCGGCGATTTTCGTGTAGAATCCCCCGCCAAGTAATTTCGGTAACATGACCAGCCCCGCATCATGGGCTGCCATCAGGAGTAATAGACGATGTCAGATCTGACACAAGATTCCGTAAAAGAGGCAATCAAGGGCTATGTCGAGCCTCATCTCAACAAGGACCTGGTCACGGCGAAGGCTGTAAAGGGTGTCGAGATCGAGGGTGGCAAGGTCAAGGTTGCGGTCGAACTCGGTTTCCCCGCCAAAGGCTGTCTCAATGAGATCGAATCGGCGTTGAAAGAGCGGATCCAGGCATTGCCCGGGGTGTCTTCCGCGGAGATCAGCATCACCACAAAGATCGTGGCGCACTCTGTGCAAAAGGCGCTCAAACCGATCGATAACATCAAGAACATCATCGCAGTCGCTTCCGGCAAGGGCGGCGTGGGCAAGTCCACCACGGCCGTGAATCTGGCTCTGGCCCTGGCTGAAGAGGGCGCCAAGGTGGGCGTACTGGATGCCGATATCTACGGTCCATCACAACCCCGTATGCTGGGTATCACCGGCAAGCCGGAATCCAAGGACGGCAAGACTCTGGAGCCCATGACCGGGTACGGATTGCAGGCCATGTCCATCGGTTTCCTGATCGATGAAGAGACCCCCATGATCTGGCGTGGTCCCATGGTCACACAGGCGCTGGAGCAACTGCTCAACGACACCAACTGGGACGATCTGGATTACCTGGTGGTGGATCTGCCCCCGGGCACCGGTGACACCCAGTTGACCCTGGCGCAGAAGGTTCCGGTTTCCGGTGCGGTGATCGTCACCACACCTCAGGACATCGCCCTGTTGGATGCCCGCAAAGGCCTCAAGATGTTCGAAAAGGTTGAAGTACCGGTGCTCGGTATCGTGGAGAACATGAGTATTCACATCTGTTCCAACTGCGGTCACGAGGAACATATCTTCGGCCAGGGTGGCGGCTCCTCCATGGCCAACCAGTATCACGTGGATCTGCTGGGCGCATTGCCCCTGGATATCCGAATCCGGGAAGAGACCGATGGGGGCAAACCCACGGTTGTCGCGGAGCCGGATGCGCGTATTTCCCAAATCTACCGGGAGATCGCACGCAAGACGGCGGCCAAGCTGTCGCTGCAGGCCAAGGACTACGCGGCCAAGTTCCCCAATATCGTGATTCAGAACAACTGATCCCAACCAGGCCTGTCCGGGCGGACACACTCTCCGTCCGGACAGGATCTGCGTCCTCACTATCGGTCGATTTGGCCGCTCTCAACAGCCTGCTAGGCTTTACTGAAATAGTACAAACACAACCTGTGATGCCAACCCCGCTGAGAAGTGGTCAGATGGGGTTGTTTATGGCTCTGCCCAGTTCCTGTCACCGGAAATCCGCTGCCAGCGGTTGAGAATGGTGCAGAACAGCGCGGCGGTCTGTTCCGTGTCATAAATAGCGGAATGGGCCTGAGTGCCATCCCACTCCAGACCCGCTGCTTTGGCTGCGCGGGCCAGTACCGTCTGACCATAGACCATGCCCGCGAGGGAAACCGTGTCAAAGGTGCTGAACGGGTGGAACGGATTGCGTTTGATGGCGCATCGGGCCACTGCGGCGTTGAGGAAACTCAAATCGAAAAAGGCGTTGTGGCCCACCAGGATGGCCTTCTTGCATCCACTGGCCTTGATGGCTTTGCGTATCGGTGTGAATAGTGTTCGCAATCCCTCGGCTTCGGGGACCGCCTGACGAAACGGGTGATCAGGATCGATCCCGTTGAACTCAAGGGCCTTGGGGTCGAGGTGCGCGCCTTCGAAGGGCTGAATATGGCAGGCGTGGGTCTCCACCGGATGCAGCATGCCCTCATCATCCATGGCCAGCAGGGTCGCGGCAATTTCAAGAAGTGCGTCTCGGTTCGGATCGAAACCCGCGGTTTCCAGGTCCACGACAACGGGAAGAAAACCTCTGAAACGTTGTGAAATGATGGGGTTGAAGGCGGCGTCGGACATCAGCACATTGTAATACGTTCAAGAGGTGAATTCGATGCGGGCTTAATGCAGAATCCCCGGCGTAGGCGAAGGGTAACCGTTTGTAACAATGAGCAGGGGATTCTGGTGGGAAGTCGGGGCTGGCGGTATGATAGCCGGCAATGTCCCAAACCTTATCAAGTTGCCCACTCGTGAACAGATGGATGCACAAGCCCGCTTTGATCCTGCTCTCGCTGCTGTTCCTATCAGGCTGCGCCAGCATTGAGAGTCAACACGGTTCTGACCCTCTGGAGTCGTTCAATCGGGGTTCGGATCAGTTCAACCAGGAGTTCGACCGGGTGGTTGCCAAGCCGGTGGCCAAGGGCTACCGCTATGTGACTCCGGCCGTGGTCGATCTGGGCGTGACCAACTTTTTCAATAACCTGGCGGATATCCCGTCGGCTGCGAACAACCTGCTGCAGCTCAAACCCGGACGCGCTTTGTCGGACATCGGGAGGGTCTGTATCAACTCCACTCTCGGGATTTTCGGCCTGTTCGATGTGGCCAGTGACATGGGTATTCCCAGTTACAAGGAGGACCTGGGGCAGACATTGGGCTACTGGGGTGTGGGGGATACGCCCTATCTGGTCATCCCCTTCTTCGGTCCGACCACTCTGCGGGACATCGTGGGTCGGGTGGGGGACACCCTGATGAATCCCGTCAGCTATCCCTCCCAAGCCGCATTCTACACCTTGACCACGCTGCAGTACGTGGATATCCGTGCCGATCTTCTGGAGGCCGGGGATGTTCTGGACGAAGCTGCGGTGGATCGTTACGCCTTCCTGCGTGAGTTCTATTTGCAACGACGGCGGTCACAGATCGATGACGGGGTGAATCAGGCGGACGATGAGCTGTTCGATGAATCCCTGTTTATGGATACGCCCCCCGCCGAGGAACCCCAGTAGCGGGATCGATGATGGGTCAGTCCGGGTCGGATGTCACTTCAGATTCGGCCAGATGCCAGCTGATGATCTCGCCGGCTTTCAAGGGCACCACCCGTTCAGCACCAAACGGGTAGCTGTCCGGCACCGTCCAATCCCGTTTTTCCAGAGTAATCTGTTCCCGGTTGCGGGGGAGTCCATAGAAGTCCGCCCCGTGGAAACTGGCGAATCCCTCCAGCCGGTCAAGGGCGCCCGCCTGCTCGAAGACTTCCGCATAGAGTTCCAGGGCCGCATGGGCGGTATAACAACCGGCGCATCCGCAGGCGTTTTCCTTGGCAATTTGGGCATGGGGCGCGCTGTCCGTACCGAGGAAAAAGTGTGGATCGCCACTGATCGCCGCCTCGATCAAGGCGTCCTGGTGACGGGCTCTTTTGAGTACCGGCAGACAGTAGTAGTGAGGACGTATGCCCCCGGCGAGCATGGCGTTGCGGTTGAACAACAGATGCTGCACGGTGATCGTGGCGGCGATCGGGCCGCCTGATTCCCGCACGAATGCCACTGCGTCCCGGGTGGTGACATGTTCGAAGACAACCCGTAGTTCCGGGAAATCCTTGCGCAGCGGTGCAAGGTGCCGGTCGATGAAGACCTTCTCGCGATCAAAGATATCCACGGCCGTATCGGTCACTTCCGCATGAATCAACAGGGGCAGCCCCTCCCGTTGCATGGTTTCGAGTACCGGGTAGAGGGAATCGAACCGGGTCACGCCGGCGTCGGAATTGGTCGTAGCGCCTGCCGGGTAGAGCTTAATGCCGTGAACAATGCCGCTTTGCTTGGCGTTTACAACCTCCTCAGGTGTCAGCCGGTCGGTCATATAGAGGGTCATCAGCGGCGTGAACCCGCTGTTTGCGGGCAGTGCCTCGACAATCCTCTGACGATAGGCCTGGGCCATTTGTGTGTTGACAACGGGTGGTTTGAGATTGGGCATGACAATGGCCCGGCCAAACCGCTCGGCGGTGTGTCCGACCACGGAAGCCAAAGCCTGGTCATCGCGCAGATGAAGGTGCCAGTCGTCGGGTTTTGTCAGGGTGATTTGCATGTTGAGGCGGGTCAGGTGGGTGATTTTGAAAATTTCTATACGAGGTGATACCGCGATTAAAATTTATAAATTGTTAAATTAAGTAAATACTAATATTCTTCACATCGAAAGCTATGCGGTACCTGCTTTCTCACGCAATCCAATATCGCATTCTATCTCGAGGAGAGTGAAAAATGAAAAAAACCATTCAAGTTGCCGCTGCTGCTGCACTGATTGTTGCTTCCGCTACCGCTTCTGCATGGTGGGGTCCTGGTTACAACCGTGGTTGGGGCAATGACGGTTGGGGCGACGGCTGGGGTGATGGTTCCGGTGACTTCAGCTTCGGCATGAGCGGCAGTGCTCGTGGTTCCGGTTATGGTCGTGGATACGACTCCTGGCGTGATTACTACGGCTATGGTCCTTACGGCTATGGTCCTTACGGCTATGCACCTTACGGTTACGGCTACCCGGTCGCTCCGGCTGCTCCTGTGGCACCGGCTGCTCCCGCTGCGCCGGCCAAATAAGGCTGACTGAGCTGGTATAAGGAATTACTCGGCACAGGGATGTGCCATAGAACAAACAACGCATAGATTTCAAATTACAGAATTTTGGGTGTCGACATGAAAAAAGTTTCTATCATTGCTGCGGCGATCGCTATGGCTGCGAGTTCCGCAACCGTGAATGCTTGGTGGGGCAACAACTGGGGTGACGATATGTTCGGCGACGGCTTTGGCGCCGGCGACTTCGACTTCTCCTTCAACATGCGTGCGCACGGCAACGGTTACGGCCGTGGCTATGGTCGTGGTTACGGTTACGACTATCCGTACTACGGCTATGCACCTTACGGTGCTCCGGCCCTGACCGAAGAGCAGCAGGCTGCCGTCAGCGAGCAGCAGAAGGCCTTCGCCGAACAGCAGAAAGCCTTTGCTGAGCAGCAGCAGAAGGCCTTCGAACAGGCGGTTACCGCACAACGTGAATATGCCGAGAAGTTCAACGCCGATCCTTTCGCCAACATGGAAGCTGAGATGAAAGCGCGTCAGGAACAGCGTGACGCCGAAATCGCTCAGATGCAGGCCCGTCGCGACAGCATGGCTCAGAACCGTCCGGAAATGCCGGAATCCATCGCCAAGATGATGGAAGAGTCCAAAGCCCGTCACGACGAAATGGTCAAAGAGATGGAGAGCCGTCGCGCTGAAGCCATGAAGCAGATGGAAGAGCGTCGTAAGGTTGCCATGGAGCGCAAGCCTTTCGAAATGCCCGCCTTCGCTAACCGTAAAGACATCTGATACGACGTCTTCAGGGTGAGTGTCCGGAAGCGCGCCAAGCAGCGGTTCCGGGACAACTGAGAAAAGCGCATCCCCGATCGGGGATGCGCTTTTTTTGTGTCAGACAGGTTGACTTTTCAGGCCCCTGGAGAAGGCGCTTTGAGGTCCCTGTCTTATATTGAATTCAATTGTAAAAACAGTGAATTAAGTCAAGAAAAAAATTTTCAACAGAACGCTGAAATCGTCATCGTCTTACTGTATATTACGCGAATCAATTCATACTATTACTAATCCTAATAGTCTTTCAGCGTCCGGGTTTACATCTCGATTGTCCGGATGGGGAAGCGTATGCTCAGGACTTTCGTTCGTCCTGCGCCAACCGAACAGTCAGAGAATAACAATGCCGAGCAGACCCGATATCGACCCTATAGAAACACAGGAGTGGCTGGATGCACTGGAGGCCGTGCTGGAAAACGAGGGTGTGGAGCGAGCCCACTTCCTGATCGAGCGCCTGGTCGACAAGGCACGCCGTTCCGGCGCCCATTTGCCTTTCAGCGCGAATACCGCTTATGTCAACACCATCCCCGTCACCAAACAGAAACGCTTTCCGGGCGATCGCGCCATGGAGCGACGGATCCGTTCCTTCATCCGCTGGAATGCCATGGCAATGGTGGTTCAGGCGAACCGGATCTCCACCGAACTGGGTGGTCACATTTCGAGTTTCGCCTCCAGCGCGACGCTCTTCGACGTGGGATTCAATCACTTCTTCCGTGCACCGACCCAGGAACGCGATGGTGACCTGATCTTCTTTCAGGGTCACTCGGCACCGGGCATCTATGCGCGGGCCTTCATGGAGGGCCGGCTCAGTGAGGAGCAACTGTACAGTTTTCGCCAGGAGGTGGACGGTCACGGCCTGTCGTCCTATCCCCATCCCTGGTTGATGCCCGGCTTCTGGCAGTTTCCCACGGTCTCCATGGGCCTGGGCCCCTTGATGGCCATCTATCAGGCCCGTTTCATGCGCTACCTGCATGACCGGGGTGTGCTGAATACCGAAGAACGCAAGGTCTGGGCATTTTGTGGTGACGGTGAAATGGATGAACCCGAGGCCCTTGGCGCCATCTCCTTGGCCGGACGTGAGCGGCTCGACAACCTGGTGTTCGTGATCAACTGCAACCTGCAGCGCCTGGACGGTCCGGTGCGGGGTAATGGCAAGATCATCCAGGAGTTGGAGGGGGTGTTCCGGGGTGCGGGATGGAACGTCCTGAAGGTGATCTGGGGTGGATATTGGGATCCGCTGCTGGCTCGGGACAGGAACGGCATCCTGCTCAAGCGCATGGAAGAGTGCGTGGATGGTGATTACCAGGCCTACAAGGCCAAAGGTGGCGCCTACACCCGGGAGCACTTCTTCGGCCGCTACCCGGAACTCGAGGAGATGGTGGCCAATATGACCGATGAGGACATCTGGCGTCTCAATCGCGGTGGCCATGATCCCCACAAGGTGTATGCCGCCTATGCCGAGGCAACCGCGCACAAAGGCCAGCCGACGGTGATCCTGGCCAAAACCGTGAAAGGCTATGGCATGGGGATTGCCGGTGAGGGTCAGAACATCACCCACTCCCAGAAGAAGATGGGTGAAGCGGCGCTGAAGGCGTTCCGCGATCGGTTCAATATCCCGATCTCGGATGATCAGATTGGTGCGGCGCCCTTCTACAAGCCGCCGGCGGACAGCCCCGAGATGAAATACATGCACGACCAGCGTAGCAAACTGGGTGGCTTCCTGCCTCAGCGGCGTTCCAAGGTGGAGGCTTTGAAAGTTCCGCCCCTCGAGACCTTCAAGACGTTGTTGGAGGGCAGTGGGGATCGAGAACAATCGACCACCATGGCCTTTGTCCGGTTGCTCAATATGCTGGTGCGGGACAAAACCCTGGGTAAGCAGATTGTGCCGATCGTGCCCGATGAGGCACGAACCTTCGGGATGGAAGGCATGTTCCGCCAGCTGGGTATCTACTCCTCGGTGGGTCAGCTGTATGAACCGGTGGACGCCGATCAGGTGATGTTCTATCGGGAGGACAAGAAGGGTCAGATCCTGCAGGAAGGCATCAACGAAGCCGGGGCGATGTCGTCCTGGATCGCGGCAGCCACTTCCTACAGCAACCACGGGGTCAGCATGATCCCGTTCTATATCTACTACTCCATGTTCGGTTTTCAGCGTATCGGGGATCTGGCCTGGGCCGCGGGTGACATGCAGGCCAGGGGCTTCCTGCTGGGCGGCACCGCAGGCCGTACCACCCTGGCCGGCGAGGGATTGCAGCATCAGGACGGTCACAGTCACCTGATGGCTGCGACCATTCCCAACTGTGTGGCCTACGATCCGACTTTTGCCTATGAGTTGGCGGTGATCATACAAGATGGTATGCGGCGGATGTATCAGGAGCAGGAGAACATCTTCTATTACATCACGGTGATGAACGAGAACTACCTCCAGCCGGCCATGCCCGAGGGGGTGGAGGAGGGCATCGTTCGCGGTCTCTACCCGCTACAGGAAGGCGGCAAGAGCAAGAAGCGGGTGCAGCTCATGGGCAGCGGCACGATTCTGCGCGAAGTGATTGCCGCGGCGGAACTTCTGGAAAAAGACTTCAAGGTCTCCGCGGACATCTGGAGCGCGACCAGTTTCAATGAATTGCGTCGCGAGGGATTGGAGGTCGAACGTTGGAATACCCTGCACCCCGATGCCGAACCCAGGGTCAGTTACGTCACCCGTTGTTTGACCGGGCGTAAAGGTCCGGTGATCGCGGCCACCGACTACGTGCGCAGTTATGCGGATCAGATTCGTGCCTTCGTGCCGGCCCGATACTCGGTGCTGGGTACGGATGGCTATGGGCGCAGCGACATGCGCAGCCAGTTGCGCAAGTTTTTTGAAGTCAATCGTTACTACATTGTTGTCGCGGCGTTGAAGGCGCTGGTCGATGGGGGCGATCTCGAGGCGGAGGTGGTCAGCAAGGCCATCAAGCAATACAAGATCGATCCGGATAAACCCAATCCCATGCGTGTCTAGCCGAGGGTCTCCCGGGTTCCGGAGTGTGGCGATCGTATGCGCCTGAGCGAAACAGTGACTGCCTGAAGGGCAAAAGAGGATAAGAAGTGGGTAAAACGACAGAGGTAGTGTTGCCGGATATCGGTGACTTCGAATCGGTTGAGATCATTGAGATTCTGGTCTCGGAAGGGGATCAGGTTTCGGTGGATGACTCGCTGCTGACTCTGGAGAGCGACAAGGCCACGATGGAGATTCCCTCCCCGCATAGTGGTGTGGTGAACAATCTGCGGGTCAAGGTGGGGGATCGGGTCAGTGAAGGCGATGTCATTCTCACCATTGAAATGAGTGATACCCCAGTGGCCGCCGATGCGCCATCCGCCTCGGCGGGTCCGGCTCCGGCGGCTGAGGAGCTTGAAACGGTTCAGGCTCCGGCACCGACACCCAGTGAAGAACCGGTTGCGGAGGTCAACAAAGGGCGTCGTCCCGGTGACAAGGAACTGCGGGTGCCTCCGGTGCCCCAGGGACTGGCTGAAACGGGCGGTCAGGGTAAACCCCATGCGAGTCCTGCGGTGCGCCGGCTTGCCCGGGAACTGGGCGTGGATCTGTCTCTGGTTAAAGGCAAGGGTCCCAAGGCGCGGATCCTCAAGGACGATGTGCACCAATTCGTCAAACAGTCCCTGCGACGGGGCGAGGCCGGGCGTCCGGCGGGCGGTGGGTTGGCGCTTCCCTCCGCGCCCGAAGTGGATTACAGCCGCTTCGGTGACGTGGAGTCCCGTCCCCTGGGGCGATTGAAAAAGCTCAGTGGCGCCCACCTGCATCGTTGCTGGTTGACCGTTCCCCATGTTACCCAGTTCGATGAAGCGGATATTACCGAACTGGAGGCCTTTCGAGTTGCGCAGAAAGCCCAGGCGCAGCGTCGCGAGCTGCGCCTGACGCTGATGCCGTTTCTCATGAAGGCGGTGGCTGCGGCCTTGCGCGAGATGCCACAGTTCAATGCGGCCCTGGATGCCGAGGGGGAATCCCTGGTGTTCCGCAAATACGTACACATCGGCGTGGCGGTGGATACCCCGAATGGCCTGGTGGTGCCGGTGATCCGGGATGTGGACCAGAAAGGTATCTTCGAGCTGTCGGCGGAACTCATGGCCATCAGTGAAAAAGCCCGCGACGGCAAGCTGGCCCCGGGCGACATGCAAGGCGGCTGTTTTTCGATTTCCAGTCTGGGCGGTATCGGCGGCACCGCCTTCACGCCGATCGTCAATGCGCCCGAGGTGGCTATTCTCGGCGTTTCCCGCAGTAGCATGCAGCCGGTATGGGACGGTACGGCGTTTCAGCCCCGCCTGATGCTGCCCCTCTCCCTGTCTTACGATCATCGCGTCATCGACGGCGCGGAGGGCGTACGTTTCACTGGCTTGCTGGCCGCTCTTTTAGGCGATATTCGAACTTTGCTGCTATAAAAAAGTAAGCGCTGATTCCCGTAATTAATCGGGCTCCAAGGCCAAACTGATGCTTTTTTGGAATTGTTAAAAATTCTGAAAATCATAAAGTTGTCGGGCTTTTGACCGATACTACGGTCAGATATCAACCCTATCAGGTGATTACCGGACCGGTTCGACAGGAAGTCGAAGAGCGGGGTATTGACTTCCTGAATACGCTTTTTCTATGCATAAGACACTGATAATACTATTAATGTTGGTGATTATTGCGCCTTCAGCCTGGGCCGAAAGCGTAAAAAACGAGCCGATATTACCCCTCACAATGGACCCGGATTTGGATCCCAGACTGGTCGCCCTGGGGGATCGCCTGTTCCATGACAAAAGGTTTTCCCAGGACAACAGCTTGAGCTGTGCCTCCTGTCATTTGCTCTCCTCCGGTGGTACCGACAAACAACCCCGCTCCATGGGGGTCGGCGGTGCCATGGGGGTGATCAAGGCCCCGACAGTTTACAACACCCGATACAACTTCGTGCAGTTCTGGGACGGTCGGGCGGAAACCCTTGAGGAACAGGCTGAGGGGCCGGTACACAATCCGCTCGAGATGAACTCCTCCTGGATTGAAGTTGAAACCAAACTGGGCAAAGATCCCGATCTGGTCGAACACTTCGAGGCCATTTTCGAGGATGGGCTGAGCGGGAAGAACATTGCGGTGGCCATTGCCGCCTTCGAACGTTCCTTGGTCACCGTGAACTCCCGATTCGACCGCTGGCTGCTGGGAGAGGAGGGTGTGCTCACGGATGATGAGCTGAAGGGCTATCGTTTGTTCAAGAGCTATGGCTGTATCAGTTGTCACCAGGGCGTCAATGTGGGCGGCAATATGTTCGGTTACATGGGTGCCCTGGGGGATTACTTCAGGGATCGGGGCACCGTGATCACTACTGCGGACCTGGGCCGCTACAATGTAACCCGCCAGGAGATGGACAAACACTACTTCAAAGTGCCCAGCCTGAGACTTGCGGCAGTGAATCCACCCTATTTCCATGACGGCACGGTTAAAACCCTTGACGAAGCGGTACGCATCATGGGCCGTTATCAGCTGGGACGAGAGATCCCCGATCGTGAACTCAGGCAGATTGTGGCGTTTCTGCACACTCTGGTCGGAGAGAACGTCCGATTCAAGCCATGAAGATGTTCAGGACCATCGGCACCAAACGTAGCATCCTGCTGGCCGCGCTGCTGATCGCCATGGTCATGCTGTTGCTCCTGTTCTGGGACGATGAGTCCCGTGAATACGCAGAGGTCACCCACACCCTGCTGCAACTCAAGGAGATGGATGCGCGGCTCGATCGCGATGTTTTGAGAGTCACCTCCTTTCTGCTGGTGCAGTACGATCCGCTGGTGCAGACCAGTCGCAGGCTCAGGGAGCTGCGCCGCGCGCTGGATAAAACAGCGGCTCATCAGGATGCGGAGTTTCATGCCCTGGTAAAAATCTATTGGCAGGGAATGGAAGATAAGCTTGCGATTCTTGAGAAAATCAAATTTCAGGCCGCTCTGGTGCGCAATGGTATCCATTACCTGCCCATTGTCTCCCGGGAGCTGAGCGGTGTGGAACCCGAGGCCTACCTCAAAGTCCTTGAACTGCTGAACATGCTCTATACCTACGAGCTTTTCTATACCGATTCACAACTCGATGAGATCCGCGAAACTCTGGCCAGTTTACGCGATCTGCCGCTGCTCACCGCGGAGGGGAGCGAAATTCTTAAAAATGTGCTGTTCCATGTCGATGCGAATCTTGACGATCTGACCGCGTTGGGTGGGTGGAAAAGCCATTACCTGGCCATCCCCAGTCTGGATTATTTCGAGAATATCCATAATCACCATGAAGAGAACCGCATCGCCGAGATGAAGCACAAGCGGGAGCTGATTATTGTCCTCTCGCTGATGGTGATGATCCTGCTGCTGGGTTTGTGGCAATTGATTCGCAGCCTGCAGAATGCCCACCAGGAAGTGAATCGTTCATGGCACCGTTTGCACGATGCCGTGGACAACCTCTCCGAGGCCTTCGCTCTGTTTGACCGGGATGAGCAGCTGGTGCTGCACAACCGGCGTTTTCTCGAGTTTTATCCCTGGCTCAAGGACTGGTTGGAGCAGGGGATTGACCTGGATGCGATCAAGGCGGCCACCGGTGGGCGAGTGCGCAACTTCAACCTGGAGGGGGAGGAGATTATCGGCGGCATACCGAGGGGGCAGTTCCTGGAGCAGGTGGACAACGACACCTGGTATCTGGCCAGTAACAAGGATACTTCTGAGGGTGGTGTGGTCTGTGTGCGCAGTGACGTTTCGGCCTCGAAACGCGCAGAGGCGGATCTGCGCAAATTGAGCCGGGTCCTGGAGCAGAGTCCGGCCTCCGTGGTGATTACCAATACCGACGGTCTGATCGAGTACGTTAATCCGAAATTCGAACAGGTGTCCGGTTACACCTCCGACGAGGCGGTCGGACAGAATCCCCGCTTTCTCAAGAGTGGTGACAAGACTCAGGAAGAGTACAGCGAGATGTGGACCAGCCTGCTCGGCGGCAAAGAGTGGCGCGGGGTGTTCCACAACCGGCGTAAGGACGGTGCCATCTATTGGGAGTCTGCTTCGATTTCACCGTTGCGGGATGAACGCGGACGGATCACCCACTTCATCGCCATTAAAGAGGACATCACGGCCCAGAAGCGTGCGGAAGACCAGTTGCGAATGAATGCCACGGTTTTCGAGACCACCACGGAAGGCATCATGGTCACCGATGAGGAGAATCACATCAAGACGATCAATCCGGCATTTACCCGGATTACCGGCTATGGCCTGGAAGAGGTGCAGGGGCGTTCACCCAGCATCCTGAGTTCCGGGCGTCACGATCGCAGGTTCTATGATGCAATGTGGGAATCGGTGCTGCAGAAGGGGTATTGGACCGGCGAGATCTGGAACCGTCGTAAGGACGGCAGCGTGTATCCCGAGTGGCTCTCGATTTCAACCATCCGCGACGATAACGGTATCGTCAAGGAACATGTGGCGGTGTTTTCGGACATCACCAAGTACAAGGAGGATGAGGAGCAGATCCTCTACCAGGCTAACTACGATGCGCTGACCGGGTTGCCCAACCGTTCACTGCTCTCCGACCGGCTGAGTCAGGCCATTGTCGCCGCACAGCGCGAGAGCTGGATGCTGGCGGTTCTGTTTGTCGACCTGAATCACTTCAAGGTGGTCAACGACACCTTCGGTCATGTGGTGGGTGACGAGGTGCTGCAGATGGTGGCGGGGCGGATCCGCTCTTGTCTGCGGGAGTCCGATACCGTGGCCCGCTTCGGTGGCGACGAGTTCATCATTCTGTTGCAGGATGTCACGGAGATGGACTCCGTGGCGCACATCGCTACCCATATCATCAACAGCATTACCCGAGTCATAACCCTGTACGGTCGAGAGATCTACATCGGTGCGAGTATCGGCATCACGGTCTATCCCGATGACGCTGAGAATGTGGATTCCCTGCTGCGTAATGCGGACATGGCCATGTACCAGGCCAAGGAACGGGGCCGCAACACCTACCAGTTCTTTACCGCTTCGATGCAACAGCACACGCTGGTTCGCCAGCAGCTGGAACTCGACCTGCGCCAGTCCATCCAGCGCAATGAACTGGAAATCTACTATCAGCCGGTGGTGGATGCGCGGGTCAACCGGGTGGTCAGTGTCGAGGCGCTGGTGCGTTGGCATCATCCGGTCCGCGGCATGGTCTCCCCGGCGATCTTCATCCCCCTGGCGGAAGACACCGGCCAGATCGGTCCGATCGGCGAATGGGTGATGCGCGGAGCCTGTGAGCAACTCAAACGCTGGCATCGGGCAGGATTTCGTGACCTGAAGCTGGCGGTGAACCTCTCTAGCCGGCAGCGGGAACTGGGATTGCAGGCGGATTTTCTCAAGCAGTTGCTGGATGAGACCGGATTGAATGCGGATTTTCTCACTCTGGAGATGACCGAGAGTCTGCTGATGCGGGATACCGAGGAGGCCATGACCTGGCTGACCAGTTTCAAGGATCTGGGCATCAAGCTGTCGGTGGATGATTTCGGCACCGGCTATTCATCTCTGAGCTACCTGAAACGGTTCCCCGTGGATGTGCTCAAGATCGACCGTTCGTTTATCAGCGACCTGCCGGACAATCTCGAGGATGCCACCCTGGTCAATACCATTGTTGCAATGGCTGACAGCTTGAAGATGCGGGTGATCGCCGAGGGTGTTGAGACCCGTCAGCAGGTGGAGTTCCTGCTTGAGGCGGGGTGTACCGAATTGCAGGGTTTCTACTATGCCAAACCGATGAAGGCCAGCAGTCTTACCGAGTGGCTCAATGGGGACATCAGGGAAACGGGTACCTCCTGACGACTTTTCGGCAAATATCGCCTTGTCTCTCCTGTGTCTGTGCGAATTTCAACAGCCTGCTAACCTGATAGCCGATTATCAAACACAGTGCGGTTCGTTCTTCGTGGCAGAAGTGCTATAAAGTGGGTTGAGCATCGTAAACGACACAACACGGTCAACCTGTCGCGACAGGGGGGACCTGCGGACCGGGCGTCACTCGATCTTCCAAAACGGTTCTGACGAGGGGGTGTCGTTCACGAACGCCCGTCTGCCACTGCATTCCAAAACAGACAGGCCCTCTGTGTGCCGAGTTGTACGCGCGGAATCGATGCGTCAAGTCGGCCGCCATGCCATTCGCCCGAAGTATTGAACTCTCAGTCTTCGGGTCATAGACAACAAGAGTGCGAGGAGAAACCATGAGCATTGTCAATGTGACCCTTCCTGATATTGGTGATTTCGAACATGTGGATATCATCGAAATCCTGGTATCACCCGGTGATCGGGTCGAGGCCGAGGAGTCCATTATCACCTTGGAAAGTGACAAGGCCACGATGGACATTCCCTCGCCGCACAGCGGAACGGTGAAGGAGTTACTGGTTAAGGTGGGGGACAAGATCTCCATGGGTGGGGCGATTCTTAAGCTGGAACTGGATGCCGGAGCCCGTCCTGAGGATAAGCCCGCTCCGACCAAGGCGCCGGTCTCGGAAGCCGTGAAGGGTACTGCGGACAAACAGGCGGATGTGGTGGTGCTGGGTGCCGGACCGGGAGGTTATACCGCGGCCTTCCGTGCTGCTGATCTGGGCAAGCAGGTAATCCTGATTGAACGCTACGACGCATTGGGCGGTGTTTGCTTGAACGTCGGGTGTATCCCGTCCAAGGCGCTGCTGCATGCGGCGGACGTGATCAACGAAGCCGCCGAGATGGCGGAGATGGGGATCAGCTTCGGCAAACCCAAGATCGATCTGGACAAACTGCGCGCGGGTAAGGACAAGGTGGTGAAACGTCTCACCGGGGGCCTGGGCCAGCTCGCCAAGCAGCGCAAGGTGGAGGTGGTGCATGGTCTGGCGTGCTTTGAATCCCCCAAACGCATCTCGGTACAGACCGCCGAGGGATCGGTGAGTATCGATTTCACCGATGCGATCATCGCCTGCGGCTCCAGCCCGGTGCAGATTCCCGGCTTCCCCAATGACGATCCACGACTGATCGATTCCACCGGCGCCCTGGCGCTGGAGGATGTGCCCAAGCGCATGCTGGTGGTGGGCGGCGGCATCATCGGCCTGGAAATGGCCACCGTCTACAGCACCCTGGGCAGCCAGATCGATGTGGTGGAACTGCAGGAGAGCCTGATTCCCGGCTGTGACCCGGACCTGGTGCGGCCTCTGCAGAAACGCATCGCCTCCCGTTACAACAGCATCATGCTGGGTACCAAGGTGGTGGATATCCAGGCGCAGAAGAACGGCCTCAAGGTGAGTTTCGAAGGTCAGCAGGCGCCGGACAAACCCCAGTTGTACGACCGGGTGCTGGTGGCGGTGGGACGCACCCCCAACGGCAAGAAAATCAACGCGGAAGCCGCCGGAGTCAACGTGGACGAACGGGGTTTCATCCCCGTGGATGCGACGATGCGCACCAATGTGCCGAACATCTACGCCATTGGCGACGTGGTGGGGCAACCCATGCTGGCGCACAAGGCGACCCATGAAGCTAAGGTGGCGGCCGAGGTGATTGCCGGGCTGCCCTCCAGTTTCGACCCCATGACCATCCCCTCGGTCGCCTATACGGACCCGGAAGTGGCCTGGATGGGACTGACCGAAACCGAGGCCAAGGCAAAGGATATCGCTTATGAGAAGGGCGTGTTCCCCTGGGCCGCGAGCGGCCGGGCACTGGGTATCGGGCGTGACGAGGGTATGACCAAGCTGCTGTTCGACCCCAAAAGCAAGCGCATCCTGGGCGCCGGCATCGTCGGGCCCAATGCGGGTGAACTGATCGGAGAAACCGTGCTCGCCCTGGAGATGGGCGCCGATGCGGAGGACATCGGTCTGACCATCCACCCCCACCCGACCCTGAACGAGACCATCTGCTTCGCCGCGGAGATGGCGGAGGGCAGTATCACCGACCTGTTGCCTCCGAAAAAGCGTCACTGACACCCTCGACCCAGGACAGGGGGGCACTTGGATAAGGTGACCGACAAGGTCAGGGCCTTTTACGAGGCCCATCCCTACCCCCCCGGGGATGTTCCCGATTGCGACGCCTATCAGGGTCGTCTGCTGCTCAGTTACATCGAACGGCAACATCCCGCGTCCGCCTCATTGAAGATGCTCGAGGCGGGCTGCGGGCGGGGTATCAACCTGACTCGGATCGCCGGGGCGCATCCCGGGGATCGTTTTACGGGCATCGACATCAATCGCGTGGCCATTCGCGAGGCGGCCTCCCGGGTCGCAGACCTGGGCTACGCCAATCTCCGCTTTCTCGAGGGCGACCTACTGCAGAACGGGGGTATTCCCGAGGCGACCGGGGGTTACGACGTGATCCTCTCCTACGGAGTGCTGCATCATCTGAGCAACCCCCTGCAGGGCCTGATCCGCCTGACAGAGCATCTGGCCCCGGAGGGGGTGATCGGATTCATGGTGGACGGCTGCTTCGGACGCCAGCCCCTGGATCGGTACCGGGAGGCGCTGGATCTGCTCGATCCGCAAGCGGATCCGAAAATAGCAAGGAGCCTGGCGCGGGTGGCGGAGTCGGGGATCTTTCGCGCCACACCCTGGCAGGGCACCTCGGAGGTCGATCCGGTGGAGTTCGTCGATCGCTGTCTGCACGTGCAGGAGACCAGTTTTGACATCCACGGACTTTGGACCTTGCTCGCCTCGGCGGATCTGCAATTCATTCGCTGGATCGAACCCCGTGACTGGTCCGTGGAAGGGCTCAGCGACGACCCCGATCTGTCCGATCGTCTCGGTGCCCTGGATGATCAACGTCGTTACCAGGTGATCGAGCGGTTGACCCAACGTCCCAAACTCACCCTGGTGGCGGCCCGTCGGGATCGAATCCCCCGCCGCGAACTGACCCGGGATACCCTACCCATGACAGACCTTACTGTGAATCCGCAACTGCAGCGATCAGAGGATCGGAGCTGGCGGTTGCGTCGGCGTCCCTGCGAAGTACTGCCGGGTAGCCATGAAGAGCGGTTGCTGGAGCAACTGTCGGGGGAGACCCTGCCCATCAGCGCAACGACCTTGATTGCGCAACTGATGCCGTGGAACCTCACACGGGATCAGGCTACGGATCTTCTGATGGACATGGAAAGACAGGAATGGCTCTACCGGCCGCATGCGGCGGCGGGGCATCTCACATGAGGCTCTACTTCCGGGAAGCCGGGGATCGGTCGAGCCCACCCCTGTGCCTGCTGCACGGACTGTTCGGTTCCTCCGGTAACTGGATGGGAATTGTCCGGCAATTGCAGGATGACTATCGCCTGATCGTCCCGGACCTGCGCAATCATGGCCGCTCGCCCCACCAGGCGCCGATGGACTATCCGGCGATGGCCGCGGATGTCATATCACTGCTGGACCACTTGGAACTGAACAGCGTCTCCCTGCTGGGTCACAGCATGGGGGGTAAGACCGCCATGTTGGCCGCCTTGACCTCGCCGGAACGCATTGACAAACTGGTGGTCGCGGACATCGCGCCGGTTCGCTACGAAAACCGCTTCGCGGCGATTTTTCAGGGGCTGACTCAGCTCCCCCTGGATCGGATCGACTGCCGGGAAGACGCGGACCGATATCTGGCGGAGTGGGTTACAGAGTCCGGGGTACGCGACTATCTGCTGCAAAACCTGGTGAAGCAGGCCTCGGGCTGGTCCTGGCGGTTCAATCTGCCGGGCCTGAACGGAGCCATTGCAACCCTGTCGGATTTTCCCGAGATGGACGACTTGGCCTTTCCGGGCGAGGCCCTTTTCATCCACGGGGATCGTTCCGATTATGTGCACGAGGCGGCGCGTAAAGTCATCAAAGGGCGTTTCCCCCATTACCGGGAACGGCTGCTGCACGGGGCCGGACACTGGCTCTATGCGGAACAACCGCAGGCCTTTGCTCAGGCCCTGCGCCGATTTCTAAAAAACTGATTCCGATGTAAAAACTGCCGGAGGAAACATGAAAATCATTCTGGGTATCTGTCTGCTACTGCTACCCCTGTCGGGCATGACCGCCGAGCAGCGTTTCATCGGCATCGGCACCGGGGGGTTGACCGGGGTGTACTATCCCACAGGCGGCGCCATCTGCCGGCTACTCAACATGGAGCGCAAGCGGCATGGCATCCGCTGCACCGTGGAATCGACCGGCGGTTCGATCTTCAACCTCAACACCATCGCCAGCGGCGAACTCGATTTCGGTGTGACCCAATCGGACTGGCAGTACCACGCCTATCACGGCACTTCGAAGTTTTCGGAGCAGGGCCCGAATCCGGATTTGCGCGCGGTGTTCTCCATCCACAGCGAACCGTTCACGGTGATGGCCCGTAAAGACAGCGGCATCAAAGCGTTCGAGGATCTGAAAGACAAACGGGTCAACATCGGCAATCCCGGTTCCGGGCAACGGGGCACCATGGAGGTGATGATGAAGCTAGTGGGCTGGAGCAAGGAGGATTTCAAACTCGCCTCCGAACTCAAGGCCACTGAACAGGCCCGGGCCTTGTGCGATAACAAGATCGATGCCATGGTCTACGTGGTCGGACATCCCAATGCCTCGATCAAGGAGGCCGCGACCGCCTGCGATACCCGCCTGGTGCCGGTGGAAGGCAAGGCCGTCGATGAGCTGATCCGCAACACGCCCTATTACGCCTCGGCGGTGATACCGGGGGGTATGTATCGCGGCACCGATTCGAATACCCATACCTTCGGTGTCAAAGCCACCCTGGTGACCTCGGCCAGGGAGGATGAAACCGTGGTGTATGAACTGGTGAAGGCCGTGTTCGACAACCTGGAGGATTTTCGCAAACTGCATCCTGCCTTTGCTCATCTAAAAGCGGCCGAAATGCTGGAGGGCAACTCCGCGCCGTTTCACCCGGGGGCTTTGCGCTACTACAAGGAGAAGGGCTGGTTGTAACCCCCATTGTAGCCCGGGTGCAGCGCAGCGTAATCC
>JBNLFS010000126.1:0-12530 GCA_050305635.1 Candidatus Thiodiazotropha sp.
ATGGCGGAGAGAGAGGGATTCGAACCCTCGATGGAGCTATTAACCCCATACTCCCTTAGCAGGGGAGCGCCTTCAGCCGCTCGGCCATCTCTCCGAATTCGTTGCCTTGCAGATACCTGATGCTTGGGAATGTGCCATTCCGCTGCCCGTCATCCGCGAAGGAGTCGAGATTGTACAGATTAATTGAGTTCTAAACAAAAAAAACTTCGCCTTCCCTAGCAAAGTTTTTTCTTGGAGAGCATCACCAACTATTGACGGGTTCAATCCTGTCAGTTGGTTTCCTCAGACTGCTCTCTTTTGATTCGCTCGTAGATTTCTTCCCGGTGTACTGTAACATCTCGTGGCGCATTCACACCGATGCGTACCTGGTTACCTTTTACTCCAAGCACCGTTACCGTTACTTCATCTCCGATCATTAGGGTTTCGCCAACTCGGCGAGTCAGTATTAACATTGTCCAGTCTCCATAATGTTCCTTACTGTTATTGGTATTTTTCTGCAGGATCTCCGCAGACCAATACCTTTGCCAACCAAGCCGCCGCGTTAAACGGGACTGGTGCAAGTATTTTAGCAACTGGATGACCGCTTAAAAAGCGTTTGCAAGCCGATTTCGTCCCCATTTGGGGACATTTCGGGTCAATTTAACCCATTTCAGGATCAAATTTCTTTTTCTAGCTCGAATGCATCATGTAGAGAACGGACACCCAGCTCTAGGTATTTTTCGTCCACTACCACGGAAATCTTAATTTCTGATGTAGAAATCATCCGGATATTGATCCCTTCGGCGGCCAGGGCCTCGAACATTTTACTGGCAATACCCGCATGGGAGCGCATGCCCACACCCACCAGGGATATCTTGACGATCTTGTCGTCCCCAAGAACCTCTCGGGCTCCCATTTCCTCGGCGGTCTTTTTCAGGATCTCATGGGCTCCCTTGAAGTCACCCCGGTTGACCGTGAAGGTGAAATCAGTACGCCCCGTGTCGTGGGAGATATTCTGCACGATCATATCGACTTCGATATTCTTCTCGGAGATAGGACCAATAATCTTATGCGCCACGCCTGGTTGATCGGGAACTCCCAGAATCGTCAGTTTTGCCTCATCGCGGTTGAATGCGATGCCTGAAATTTTTGCCTGTTCCATGTTCTCTTCCTCAAAGGTGATCAATGTGCCTTCCCCCTCTTCGAAGCTGGAAAGGACACGCAGGGGAACATTGTATTTTCCGGCGAACTCCACCGAGCGAATCTGCAGAACCTTGGAGCCCAGACTGGCCATCTCGAGCATCTCTTCGAAGGTGATACGGGATAATCGCCGGGCATTCGATACGACTCTGGGATCGGTGGTATAGACACCGTCCACATCAGTATAGATCTGACATTCATCGGCCTTGAGGGCGGCCGCCATGGCCACCGCGGTGGTGTCGGAACCACCCCGGCCCAGGGTGGTGATACTGCCGTGCTCATCGACGCCCTGGAATCCCGCCACAACGACGACACGCCCGGCTTCCAGATCCGCCTGCACACATGCGGCATCGATATCCCGGATACGCGCCTTGCTGTAGGCGCTGTCGGTAAGAATATGGACTTGGCCACCGGTATAGGAACGGGCGGGACAATCCAGTTTTTGCAGGGCCATGGTCAACAACGCGATCGTAACCTGCTCTCCGGTGGAGACCAGCACATCCATCTCGCGAGGATTTGGTGTTTCCTCGATCTGCCGGGCCAGACCGATCAGACGGTTGGTCTCACCGGACATCGCCGAGACCACCACGACCACCTGATTGCCTTTGTCCCGCCAACCTTTGACCTTTTCGGCCACGGCGAGGATGCGTTCAATTGAACCGACGGAGGTGCCGCCGTACTTCTGCACGATCAGTGCCATGATACTTCAGAGTCCCATATTAACCGTTGGAAAAAGCGGCCTATTAAACAACAACGATGTTCAAAAAGAAATGGCCGTTATCGGCGGCTTCTTAGCGTCTCAGGATCTACAAGCCCAGCTGCGCCTTCACCCAGGATTCGACCTGCGCCAGTGCCTCGGGCAATGCGTCCGGGTTGCTGCCACCCGCCTGCGCCATGTCGGGACGGCCGCCCCCTTTGCCTCCAACCTTCTCCGCCGCCATCTTCACCAGATCGCCGGCCTTAACCTGTCCGGTCAGGTCCTTGGTTACCCCGGCCACCAGGGAAACCTTACCGTCCTTCACCGTGGTCAACAGCAGCACCGCCGAGCCGAGTTTGTTCTTCAATTGGTCAAGCGTATCGCGCAGGGATTTGGGATCCGCACCCTCCAGGTTGGCCGCCAATACCTTGACTTCACCCAGGCTGACCGCCTGTGACGCCAAGTCGCTGCCCGCGGCGCTCGCCAGTTTGGACTTGAGTTGGTCCAACTCCTTTTCCAGACGACGGTTGCGCTCCAGCAGCTGTTCCAGTTTGGACTCCACATCCTCCCGGCCGGTTTTGATCAGTTCCGCCACAGTTTGCAGGCGCTCCTCGTCGGCTTCGATCCATTCGATGGCCCGCTGACCGGTGACCGCTTCGACACGCCGTACCCCGGCGGCGATACCGGTTTCTCCGGTGATCTTGAACAGACCGATATCACCCACTGCGTTGACATGGGTACCGCCGCAGAGTTCGGTGGAGAAATCCCCCATCCTCAACACCCGGACCTCATCAGCGTATTTCTCGCCAAACAGGGCCATGGCGCCAGTCTGTTTCGCCTGATCCAGTGACATGATCCGGGTCTCAACAGGGTGATTGTGACGGATCTGTTCATTGACCATCTGTTCGATGGTCTGCAACTGCTCTCGGGTGATGGGCTCGAAATGGGAGAAATCGAAACGCAGGCGTTCGGCGTCCACCAGGGAGCCTTTCTGCGCCACATGTTCGCCCAGCACTGTGCGCAACGCGGCGTGCAGTAGATGAGTCGCGGAGTGGTTGAGCGCCGTGGCCTGACGGGTGTAAGCATTGACCTGGGCGTTTACCTTATCACCCAACTTCAACGCGCCCTCTTCCAGTTTTCCGATATGTGCAAACACACCCCCTGTGTATTTTCGGGTATCGTTGACCTCGAACAGCAGGCCCGCACCCTCCAGGGTACCCAGATCACCCACCTGACCACCGGACTCTGCGTAGAATGGGGTGTGATCCAGAAACACCATGCCTTCATCACCGGTTTCAAGGTGTTCCACCGATTCATCGCTTTTCATCAGCGCGACCACGACCGCCTCATCTTCCAAGGTTTCGTAGCCTAAGAACCGGGTCTCCTGCTCCAATGCCAGATCCACCGCGTCAGACAGTGTAAAATTGCTGGCCTCCTGGCCGCGCCTGCGCTGTTCCGCCATGGCCTTTTCAAAACCGACTTCGTCAATACTCAACGCCCGTTCCCGGGCGATATCCGCGGTCAGGTCTTTGGGAAAGCCATAGGTGTCATAAAGCTTGAAGACCGTTTCACCGGGGATCACATCGTCCTTAAGTTCCTGAATAGCCTCATCAAGGATCTTCATCCCCTGTTCAAGGGTCTGGGCAAAACGCTCCTCTTCGAGACGCAGCACCTTCTCCACCTGGCCGCGCTGTTTCATCAGCTCAGGATAGAAGTCACCCATCTCACGACACAGGGGTTCGACCAGTTTGTAGAAGAAGGCCTCCTGCACACCCAGCATATAACCGTGACGGATGGCCCGGCGGATGATCCGCCGCAGCACATAGCCGCGACCCTCGTTGGAGGGCAGCACCCCATCGACGATGAGGAAGGCACAGGAGCGGATATGATCCGCAATCACGCGCAGGGATTTCTCTTCCAGATCGCTGCAGCCGGTCAGCTTCGCCGCCGCCTCGATGAGGTGGGCGAACAGGTCGATTTCGTAGTTGCTGTGGACATGCTGCAGGACCGCCGCCAGGCGCTCCAGCCCCATGCCGGTATCCACAGAGGGTTTGGGCAGCGGTGTCATATTGCCGTCGGCATCCCGGTTATACTGCATGAACACGAGATTCCAGATCTCGATGTAGCGGTCACCGTCCTCTTCCGGCGTGCCAGGAGGACCGCCCCAGATGGCCTCACCATGATCGTAGAAGATCTCGGAACAGGGCCCACAGGGACCGGTATCCCCCATGGACCAGAAGTTGTCGCTCTCGAAACGTTTACCACCTGGTTTGTCACCGATCCGTGTGAAACGGGTCTCATCCACACCGATTTCCTGCAGCCAGATCTGCGCCGCTTCGTCGTCGTCCTCGTAGACGGTAACCCAGAGTTTTTCCGCGGGCAGGCCGATGGTCTGGGTCAGGAATTCCCAGGCAAAGCGAATGGCATCCCGCTTGAAGTAGTCGCCGAAGCTGAAGTTACCCAGCATTTCGAAGAAGGTGTGGTGGCGTGCGGTGTAGCCCACGTTTTCCAGATCATTGTGTTTGCCCCCGGCCCGGACACAACGCTGGGAGCTGGTGGCGCGGCTGAAACCGGGTTTTTCCCGGCCAAGAAACACATCCTTGAATTGCACCATGCCGGCATTGGTGAACAGCAGGGTGGGATCGTTTTGCGGCACCAGAGGACTGCTGGGTACCACCTCATGGCCTTGGGCGGCAAAATAGTCCAGAAAGGCTTGTCGAATTTCGGTGCTGGTCTTCATCGTCAGAAAGCAAATTTCCCGGTTCAGGACAAACGGTGAAAGATATCAGGATCGGGGCATCAGTCAAACAGAAAGCGACGAACCAGATCGCCCGGAAAGCCCCGGGATTCGAGAAAACGGGCCCGTCGGGCCGCCTCTTGGTAATTCTCTGCCCGGGACTCGCCATACTTGGCGTCATGTACCTCGGCCAGCAGGTCCGCCCATTGGTCGTCGTAGGCTGTCATGGCTTGCCGAATAACAGACTCATCGACCCCTTTGTCACGTAATTCCGAGTGGATGCGCACGGGGCCCTGCCCTCGCCTCACCCGGCTCTCGACATAGCTTTCCGCATAGCGTTCGTCACTTTGCAATGCCCCGGTCCGCAGCTCATCCAGAACCAGATCGATCAGATCCGGATCATGATTCCGTTGCAGCAGCTTGTGACGCAGCTCCTTGCGGGAGTGTTCCCGCACCGCCAACAGACGGACGGCTGCGACCTCGATCTCGGAGGCGGCTGACTCGCTGCTCAGGACTCCGCCTCTTCCAGGGCTGCCTCTGCGTCAACGGTGGGCATGAGTTCCCCCCGGATGCGACTGTCGATATCCGCGGCGATGTCCGGGTTATCCTTGAGGAAGTTGCGCACGTTCTCCTTACCCTGACCGATGCGGTCCCCGTTATAGCTGTACCAGGCACCGGATTTGTCGATGATATTCTGTTTTACGCCCAGTTCGATGATCTCGCCCTCGTGGGAGATACCCTCACCGTAGAGGATCTCGAACTCCACCTGCTTGAACGGGGGGGCCACTTTGTTCTTCACCACCTTGACCCGGGTATCGCTGCCCACCACCTCGTCGCCTCGCTTGATCGCGCCGATACGGCGAATGTCGAGGCGCACCGACGCGTAGAATTTGAGGGCGTTGCCGCCGGTAGTGGTTTCGGGACTGCCGAACATCACGCCGATCTTCATGCGGATCTGATTGATGAAGATGACCAGGCAGTTGGTGCGTTTGATATTGGCGGTGAGTTTACGCAGGGCCTGAGACATCAGGCGCGCCTGCAGACCCACGTGGGAGTCCCCCATATCGCCCTCGATTTCCGCCTTCGGGGTCAAGGCCGCCACCGAGTCGATGACCACCACGTCCACGGCTCCTGAACGCACCAGCATGTCGGTGATCTCCAGAGCCTGTTCGCCGGTATCCGGCTGGGAGACCAGCAGTTCGTCCACGTTGACGCCCAGCTTCTCCGCATACTGGGGGTCCAGGGCATGCTCGGCGTCGATGAAGGCCGCGGTGCCACCCTGCTTCTGTGCCTCGGCGATTACTTGCAGGGTCAGGGTGGTCTTACCGGAGGATTCCGGACCGTAGATCTCGACCACCCGGCCCCGTGGCAGACCGCCGATACCCAGTGCAATATCCAGGGTCAGGGAGCCGGTGGAGATCGCCTCGATATTCTTGATCGCAGAGGTATCCCCCATGCGCATGACGGATCCCTTGCCGAACTGTTTCTCGATCTGCCCCAAAGCGGCGCTCAGTGCCTTTGCACGATTTTCATCCATTTCGGTGAACCCTCATCAATTCAGTAATGCTTCGCGTGGTCGTTTGGGCGGGCTGGCCGCCTGTGGCTCGGAATTATCACACAGCCACAGGCTCACGTCATGAGTCAGTGAAAGGAATTCATCCCAAAATCGAGGGCCTTTCCACGGGACAACGGCAGCATGGAGAGGCGTGAACAGTATTCCGCGCACCAAGCCAGAGACTCAGGCTGAAGGTTATGCTCAGCACCAGCCAGGAGGCGATGACCACCCCCAACCAACCGTTCCAGGCCCAGAAAGGCTCGAAGTAGAACCCGCCCAGGGTGGCGCCGGTGTAGTAGAAGACCAGGTAGAGCGAAGTCGCGCTGCCCCGGTCGGATAGGGCATGGCGAGTCACCCAACCGGAAGCCAGGGAATGGGTAAAGAAAAACCCGCAGGCATTGATGAACAGACCGGCCACAATCCAGGACAATTCATGGCTCAGGGTACACAGGGTGCCGAACATGAACAGCAGAATCCCCAATCCCATCATCCCGGGTTGCGAGCGATTTCTGGCCAGTCGTCCGGATAAACCGGCGGCCAGGGTCCCGGTCAGATAGGTCAGAAACAACATCCCCAGCCACTGACTTGAGAGTCCATAGGGCTGCTCCGCCAGAACGAAGGTTATGTAGCTGTACTGGTTGACGAAGATAAAGAAATTGAGCCCTCCGATGAAACAGGCGATCAGGATCTGGGGGTTGTTCAGGTGCGCACCCAGACCTTTCAGCGCACTGCCGATATGCAGGGGCTTGGCGACAAATCGGCGTGAAGGGGGCAGCAGCCAGATGACCAGCAATAGGCAGATCAGGTCGAAACCGGCAAGCGCCAGAAAACTGCTCTGCCAACCCCAGGTATCCGCCACCAGGCCACTGATCAGCCGCCCGGATATCCCGCCGAGGGAATTGGCGCCGATATATAACCCCACCGCGAGCAACAGTGCCTCGGGATCGAGTTCCTCACCCAGGTAGGCCAGCGCCGCGGCAGGCAACCCGGCAATGAAGACACCCTGCAGGGCCCGCAGCACCAGGTGCAGTGTGTAATCCGAGGCGAAGGCGGTCAGCAAGGTGGTCAGACACAACAGTACCAGAGAGGTGAGGATCACCACCCGCCGTCCCACCGCATCGGAGAGCGGACCGAACAGCAGCAGGCAGCACCCCAGCGCCAGGGTGGCCACCGACAGACTCCAGGTGGCGGCCAGGGAATCGATAGCGAAATAATCACGGATCTGTGGCAACAGTGGTTGCGTAATGTAGAGATTGCTGAACACCATGATCGAGCCGATGCACAGGGCAAGTGTCACACGCCAGAATTCGGGACTGCGGGAAGGAATCATGATGTTGAGGTACTCCTCGTCTCAATCGGTGATTTCGGATTGAGACTAGCCCCCAAAGATCTATAATGGAAATATATTGTTTATATGATCTTTATATTTAATCGTTATGGACCTGCGTCAACTGCGCTATTTCAAAACCGTGATCGATGAGGGCAGCTTTACCGCAGCAGCACAGCTGCTGCATGTGGCTCAACCGGCGATCAGCGTGGCAATCCGCAAACTGGAAGCATCCCTGGAGATGACCCTGTTGCAGCGGGGTGAACGGCGCATCACCGCAACCACCGAAGGTGAGGTACTGCTGGGACATGCGGAACGCATCCTAGAAATGACCCACGCCGCCGAACTGGAGATGTCGGAACTCAAGGGGCTGACCAAAGGGGAGGTCAGGATCGGCATCCCGAGTATGCTGGGGTCCTATTTCTTCCCACCTATTCTAATGGGTTTCAAGCACCATTATCCCGCATTGCGACTGTCGGTCTACGAACAGGGGACCCGACGTTTACAGGCGATGATCCGGGCCGGAGAACTTGACCTGGGTGTGGTGGTGGCGGATGCGCCCCCCGAGGACCTGCAAACCCGTTTTTTGACCCGCCAGGAGATGGTCGCATGTGTGCCCCAGGACCACCCTTTCGCGAATCAGCCCAGCATCACCATGGAGGAGTTTTTCGACCAGGAACTGGTGGTGTTCAAGGAGGGTTACTTTCTGCGCGAGTTCATCGACCGATTCAGTCTACGGCAGCAGCGAAAACCGATCATCGCCTTCGAAACCAATCTGATTCCCCTGACCAAGGCGATCGTGCGTCAGGGTTTCGCCATCACCACCTTTCTGCGCATGGTGTTGGAACAGGATGCACAACAGGACCTGGTGGCCGTACCCTTTTCCGAGCCGGTGTTTCTCGATCTCTCTCTGGCTTGGAAAAAACAGGGCTATCTGTCCCGGGCGGACCGGGCCTTCATGGACTATGTCTTAAGTCATGCCGAAGCGCGTGTTTGACGGGGTATGCGTTCCCATGACCCCATCCAGGCTATGCATTCAAACGCCAGCGCCGCAGGATCCGGTAGCGCCGACCACCCGCCTGCGGGTTCGCCGATTCAGCCAGTACGAACTCGTTCACTGCCCAGTCGATGGGGGGTTCCAACGTCTCGGAATCGACCGGGTAACTTTTTCGCAACAGGGTGACATGGGGGCGATAGGGCCGGGATTCGGCTTCAAAACCGCAATGCGCCAGCTCATCCTGGAGCCCTCGCAGCAGTTCCGAAAGGGGCTCGGGAGTCGATTCGGGCGCTGCCCAGAGGATCCTCGGACGGGACCAGAAGCCCAGGTGATGAAGACTCAGTTGAAACGCGGATGCGTGGATTCTATCCGCCGCCTGGATGATGCAGTCAAGCTTTGAAGGCGCCACCGGCCCCAAGAACACCAGGGTGATATGCAGATCGTTCGGCTGGTGGGGGCGCCCCGGATGCTTTGAGAATTGCCTGACCAGACGGGACAATTCCCTACGCACCCCGGGGCTCGGCCAAAGCGCGAAGAACAGTCGCGGCTCACTCATGATCGGAGTAGTTCATTAAGCTGGTGCAAGGCATGCAAGGTGGCCTGCAGACGCACCGCTTCCCGGTCCCCTTGAAAATGCCTCCGCTCGCTCACCGGTGTTCGGCCACGCATCATCCAGGCGAAACAGACCGTACCCACTGGTTTCTCCGCAGAACCGCCAGTGGGACCCGCAATGCCACTGATCGCCACCGCCAGATCCGCCCCGCTCTTTCCAAGGGCCCCGGACACCATGGCTTCCACAGTCTGTTCGCTGACCGCGCCCCAGCGTTCAAGAATCTCGGCGGAAACACCCAGCATTTCCTGCTTGGCACGGTTGCTGTAGGTGACATACCCCCGGTCGAACCACTGGCTGCTGCCCGGCAGATCGGTAAGCACCTTCGCCAGCCAACCTCCGGTACAGGATTCCGCGACGACCAGCTGTAAACCCGTTTGCAGCAGCCGTTCGGCACACTCCCTGGCCTGCTCGGACAGATGGGAGTCAGGTTCCGACATGGTTACTCCACACCGGCCCCGACCGGCTGTTGCTGCTCCAGCTTTTTCGCCAGCTGTTTGAGCATCTTTTTCAGCGCCGACTGCTCGATGCGTTGCATGGCTTTCTGCGCGCTCACCCACTCCCGCCCCCGATGCGACTCCTCCCACGCATCCTCGGGCAGTATCTGCTCCACCCGCATCGGATAGACCTGGACGGTGCAGACGCCACCCCATTTCTTATACTCGTACTGCCCCAGGGTCTCCTCGCTCACCACACCGGTGATCCCGGCCTCTTCCAGTGCCTCCTTGGCCGCGGAGTCCTGCAGACTCATCCCCGGTTCTACGATCCCCTTGGGAACCACCCAATGTTTCTGTTTTTGAGAACCGATAACCAGAAACTCGACCTTGCCCTGGCGCATCCGATAGGGGATGACGGCGGACTGACGATAGTAATATGCCGGGCGTTCCCGCATCTCATGGCCGTTGTGATCCGGGAAAGGAAAGCGGTTACCCAGGGCGCTGGCCCGGGTGATCTCCTGCAATGAGCCGCAGCCGGATTTCAACTCGCCCCACTCATCGGGCATCGCGATCCGGGCGAGGGTCGCGGTGGGTAGCAATTTGCCGTCCTTGGGCAGGGGTATTCGTTCACCCTCCAGATACTCCACGAGGATTTCCAACCCCGGATTGTGGCCCACCAGCAACACCCGCCGTGGGGATGATGGGATGCTAGCCAGTACCTGGAGCAGGTCCTCCAGGCGGGCCCCATAGATACGCCGGTCCTGGATGATGGATTCAAAGTCCAGGCCCATGACTTTCACGGCCTTGTCCGCGGTGTCGATCGCACGAACCGCCGGTGAACTGATCACATAGTCTGGTTTGAGTTGCTGCTGCTGCAGCCATACACCGATCAGTTGCGCGCTGCGCCTACCCCGGTCCATAAGGGGCCGTTTGAAATCCTCCACCTGTTCGGCCCAATCCGATTTCCCATGTCTGAGCAGCATCAATTCTCGCATTGTCACTTTACTCTCGTGTCATACCGCGCATTCCGTGTCAGCAGGGAATGCCTGTGCGCAAAATACGTCATACGAGGCCGGTCAGGCAATCAGAAAAACAGCACCAGAATCCAGCTGATCGCGACCAGCATCAGGGACACCAGAACCGCGGCCGACCCCTGGTCCTTGGCACGCCCGGACAGCTTGTGGGTTTCGGTACTGATGCGGTCGACAACACTCTCGATGGCGCTGTTCAAGAGCTCTACGATCAATACGATCAACAGGGGACCGACCAACAGCAGGCGTTCCATACCGTTCTCACCCAACCACAACCCGAGGGGAAACAGGATGATCGTCAGCAGAACCTCCTGTCGAAAAGCCTCCTCGTTTTTATAGGTCGAGCGAAACCCCTTCATGGACCACCGAAGGGCATTGACCAGGCGTCGGAGACCGACGTTGTTTCCGTTTTGCATCACCATACAGGAGGTTCTTCTATCAGTTTGCAGGATATAAATCGAGCCATGGATGGCGCCTGTCACAAATAAATAACCATCCTCTCACAAAACCGCAATCCCCAGCCACTAAGGTGTGCACCCAGTGAACGAACCGGGACACCTCATGTCGACACTGAAATACAAAAGTCTGTTCATCTCCGATACTCACCTGGGTCTGCGAGCGGCCCGAACCGAATATCTGCTCGACTTCCTGAAACACACCGAAAGCGAAAACCTCTACCTGGTGGGCGATATTCTGGATATCTGGAAAATACGCTCCGGCTGGTACTGGCCGTCGATCAACAACGAGATCATCCACGAGATCATCAATAAGGCAAAGCGTGGCACCCGGGTGATCTACGTACCGGGCAACCACGATGAGACCCTGCGGGATTATCTCAATTTCCATTTCTCCGGTGTCGACATACGCCGCAAGGTGGTCCACCAGACTGCGGATGGACGGCGTTTCCTGGTGCTCCACGGTGACGAGTTCGACGGCGTGGTGATGAACAACAAGTGGCTGGCCCATCTCGGCAGTGATGCCTATGACCTGCTGCTGTGGCTGAACCGCTGGTTCAATGTCGCGCGGCGACGGCTCGGATTCGGTTACTGGTCTCTCTCCGCCTACCTGAAGGCCCAGGTCAAGGAAGCGGTGAAGTACATCAGTAACTTCGAAAAAGCCGTGGTACATGCCGCCCGGGAGCAAAATCTCAACGGCGTGATCTGTGGCCATATCCATCATGCCGTGATCAGCGACATGGACGGCGTGACCTACGCCAATTGCGGCGACTGGGTGGAAAGCTGCACCGCCCTGGCCGAAGAACCCGATGGCAGTCTCAAATTGATCCACTGGATCGACGAATCGATGCAACTACTGGATAGGAAAGAAGCGGATTATGCGGATAGCGATACTGACGGACGCGTGGTTTCCACAAGTTAACGGCGTAGTAAGAACCCTCAACAAAACCATTTCACTGCTGGAGCGCTGGGGGCACGAAATCCTGTGCATCAATCCGGGGCTGTTCCGCACCCTGCCCACACCGACCTATCCGGACATCCCCCTGTCCCTGTTTCCCTATGGGAAGGTGAAACGCATGCTGGAGGATTTCCAGCCCGACGCCATCCACCTCTCCACCGAAGGCCCCATCGGCTGGGCCGGGCGACGCTATTGCCTGCGAAACAACTTTCCCTACACCACCACCTATCACACCCGTTTTCCCGAGTACGTGCGACTGCGTGCCCCGATCCCCCTGTCCCTCTCCTATGCATTCGTCAGAACTTTTCACAAAAAGGGGACGGTCACCATGGTCGCCACCCGATCCATGAAAGAGACCCTGGCGTCCCACGGCTTCAAGAACCTGGAATACTGGACCCGGGGTGTCGACATCGACCATTTCATACCCCGGGAGAGCACCCTGCAGGACCTGCCCGGACCGATTGCAATCTACCTGGGCCGGGTGGCGGTGGAGAAAAACATCCGGGACTTTCTCGACATCGACTTCCCAGGCTCAAAGGTCGTGATC
>JBNLFS010000127.1:0-35852 GCA_050305635.1 Candidatus Thiodiazotropha sp.
TCCTTGTCCTCCTGGTTGTCCTTGTTGTAGGCCAGGGGCTGGCCCTTCATCAGGGTCAGCAGGCCGATGAGGTGGCCGTAGATGCGTCCGGTCTTGCCGCGGATGAGTTCGGGGACGTCCGGATTCTTCTTCTGCGGCATGATCGAGGAACCGGTGCAGAAACTGTCGGAGAGCTCGACGAATCCGAACTGGGCGGAGGACCAGATGATCAGCTCTTCGGAGAAACGAGACAGATGCATCATCAGAATACTCGCGGCGGCGCAGAATTCGATCGCGAAGTCCCGGTCGGAGACTGCGTCGAGGGAGTTTTCCGCCGGAGCGCTGAAACCCAACAGCTCCGCGGTCAGGTGACGATCGATGGGGTAGGTGGTGCCGGCCAGGGCGGCGGCGCCCAGGGGCATCACGTTGGCCCGCCGCTGGCCATCCTCCAGACGGGTACGATCCCGTTCCAGCATCTCGAACCAGGCCATCAGATGGTGGCCGAAGGTGATCGGCTGAGCGGTCTGCAAGTGGGTGAAGCCGGGCAGGATGGTGTCGGCCTCCTGCTCCGCCTTGTCCAGCAGCGCCCGCTGCAGCGTGCGGATCGCCTCGATCAGGCCGTCGACCTCGTCACGCAGCCACAGGCGGATGTCGGTGGCCACCTGGTCGTTGCGGGAACGCCCGGTGTGCAACTTTTTTCCCGCGTAGCCGATAGCCTCGGTGAGCGCGGACTCGACGTTCATGTGTACGTCCTCCAGGGCCACCGACCATTGGAATTCGTCGTTGTCGATGCGGCTGCGGATCTGTTCCAGTCCGCGGATGATGTCATCCCGCTCCTGGTCGCTGAGGATGCCCTGCTGGGCCAGCATGCGGGCGTGGGCGATGGATCCCTGGATATCGTAGCGGTAGAGGCGCCGGTCGAAATCCACTGAAGCGGTGAAGGCCTCGACGAAGGCATCGGTGGGTTCGTTAAAGCGGCCCGACCAGGGTTTTGCGGCCACGTGACTGTCGCTCATGAAGGGATGTCCTGATGTCTGACGAGTGGAAAAATTGCGCTGATTATAACAGGGGCCCGGATTGGCCGCATTGCTTACCCGGCTTCGACAGTCTTCATGTATAGTTTGTAAAAACAGGAGCTTATCTGGACTATGCCAAAAACACCGCCCGAGGAAGAGAACGGACGCAGCGCACCTGAGCGGAGCCGCGCGCTGTTTTTGCCGAATTTCTGCAATATCCGGCCGGTATTCGCGGTGGTGGTCATCGGCGAACTGCTGGCGATCATCCTGACCCTGGCGGCGGTGGAACGCATCTCCGGGTTCTGGGAACTGCTCAGTCCCTTGTCGATGCTGGTGCAGTGGGTGGGGCTGGGCAGCGCCGGGTTGTTGTGCGCCTTGAAAAAGCCCTTGGCGCGGATCGGCAACTGGGGTGCGGGGGCGAGTGCGTTCCTGATCCTGATCGGCATGACCCTGGTGGTGTGTGTGCTGGTGGCCTGGCTGGACGAGGCCCTGGGCCTGAACTTCTTCTCCATGGAGAACCGTCAGGGGTTGTTATTCCGCGCCCTGGGCATCAGCGCCATCGTCGGTGTGCTGGTGCTGCACTACCTCTATCTGCAACACCTGTGGCGACGTCAGGAGGAGGCGGAGAACAGCGCTCGGCTGCAGGCCCTCTACTCCCGCATCCGCCCCCACTTCCTGTTCAACAGCATGAACACCATCGCCAGCCTGACCCGCACGGACCCGAAGCTGGCCGAGGAGGTGGTGGAGGATCTGGCGGACCTGTTCCGGGTCTCCCTGGCGGATGCCGGGCGCCCCTCGACCCTGGGGCGTGAGTTGGAACTGGCGCGCCAGTACCTGAGTATCGAACACTACCGGTTGGGCGATCGGCTGGAGGTGGTCTGGGCCCTCGACGAGCTGCCGGAAAACGCGATGATTCCGCCGCTGATTCTGCAGCCCCTGCTGGAGAATGCGGTCTATCACGGCATCGAGCCGGCCGCCACGGGCGGTCGCATCACGATTGCCGGCCACTACCGGCGAAAACGCATTAATCTGAGCATCCGCAACACCCTGCCGGCGGAACACGAATCGAGCCACCGCAAGGGCAACCGGCTGGCGATGGAGAACATCCGCGCCCGCCTGGCGGGGGTGTTCGATCTGGAGGCGAGCCTTACCGAATCCATCGTCGAAGGTGAGCATCAGGTCCGCCTGGTGTTTCCCCATCCCTGGTGGTGAGGTGCGCGGGTTCCCGTTTCGCGGAAATCCCGCTGACAGGAACCTATGGGTTATCGGACAATGGCGGGATAGAACCGGTCGACTGAGGGGAGACGGAGAGCTTGAAAATACTCGTGGTGGATGATGAAGCGCTGGCAAGGCAGCGGCTGATCTCGCTGATCGGGGAGCTGGGCGAGCCCTACCGGGTGGTGGGCGAGGCGTCCCAGGGTCTGGAGGCGTTGCAGCGGTTTGCCGAGCTCGAGCCCGACCTGGTGCTGCTGGACATCCGCATGCCGGGCATGGACGGGCTTGAGGCGGCGCGGCGTCTCGCCCAGGCCGAACACCCGCCGGCGGTGATCTTCACCACCGCCTACGAGGAGCATGCATTGGAGGCTTTCGAAACGGCCGCCCAGGACTATCTGCTCAAACCGGTACGCCGGGAGCGCCTGCAGGAGGCCCTGGTCCGGGCGCCACGGCTCAACCGTGCCCAGGTGGGCCGGGTTCAGGAAGCACCCGAGGTACCGCAGATCTGCGCCAGTTTCCGGGGTGGGCTGACCACACTGCCCCTCGACCAGGTGCTCTACCTGAGGGCCGATTCCAAGTATGTGGTGGCGCGCCACCGGGAGGGGGAACTGCTCCTGGAGGAGAGCCTCAAGGCGCTGCAGGAGCGCTATGCCGACTGGCTGCTGCGGATTCACCGCAACGCTCTGGTGGTGCGGCGGCACCTGCGCGGTCTGGACCGGGATCCGGACGGAGTCTGCCGGGTGGTGCTCGAGGGCTGCGATGAGCGCCTGGAGGTGAGCCGGCGGCACCTACCCGAAGTACGGCGCATGCTTCGGGGCAACCGGATCGATGAGTGAAGTGCGGGAGCCTGAACCCTTCTTCCGGGCGCCGTTCCTATGGCGTGGACTGTTCGCGGCGTGGGTGTCGTTCCTGAGCCTGCCGGCCCAGGCCGAATGGGTCCCGGAACTCGATGCGGTCGCCCCGCCGCTGATTGCGCAAACCTGTTTTGCCTGTCACGGACCCGGCGGTGAAAGTGTCGCTCCGGCCATCCCGTCCCTGGCTGGGCTGCCTAGACGCTATCTGGTGGAGGTCATGCAGGCCTACCGCTACGGGGGGCGTTTCAGCACCCTGATGGGACGCCTGATGTCGGCCTATGACGATACCGAGATCGAGCGTCTGGCGAACTATTTCAGCCGCCAGCCGGAACCGATAATGCATCAGGAGGTCGATTGGAACCTCCTGGACTTGGGTCGGCAGCTGCACCGTCGTTACTGTTTCGAATGTCACGGCGATCCGGTGAATGCGCCGAAACCCGGAGTGCCGCGCCTGCATGGGCGCTGGATGAACTACCTGCGCTGGACGCTTCAGGATTACCTGGTGGGGATCAACCAGGGGGACGACGAGATGAGCGGTGCGCTGGCGAGACTGGTCCGCACCCAGGGAGCAGAGGGGCTGGAAGCCCTGTTGCACTACTACGGGCGGGGAAAGCCCTGAAAATTGCGTGACACCCCGGACAGGCTTTAGCATTAAGGGTTTGACAAGCTGTTGCGCAAATCCTTTGCCGCGCGGAAACACCCGCCGTACAAACTCCGAGGTCGTCTATCCATGTCACAAGTTATCCGAATCGCCACCCGCAAATCCCCCCTCGCCATGTGGCAGGCGGAGCATGTCGCCGCGGCGCTGAAGGCAGCCCATCCCGGTTTGCAGGTGGAGATTCACGGCATGAGCACCCAGGGGGACAAGATCCTCGACACCCCGCTGGCCAAAATCGGCGGCAAGGGGCTGTTCATCAAGGAGCTGGAGCAGGGCATCCTCGACGGCCACGCCGACATCGCGGTGCACTCCATGAAGGACGTGCCGGTGGAACTGCCCGAAGGCCTGCATCTGGCGGTGATCATGTCCCGGGAGGACCCCCGCGACGCCTTCGTGTCCAATCAATTCCGTAGTTTCGAGGCTTTACCGGAAGGGGCCTGTGTCGGCACCTCCAGCCTGCGTCGTCAGTCTCAGCTTGCCGAGCAGCGTCCCGACCTGGTGATCAAGTCACTGCGCGGCAATGTGAACACCCGCCTGGCGAAACTCGACGCGGGTGAGTACGACGCCATCATCCTGGCCGCCGCTGGTCTGATCCGACTTGGATTCGAATCCCGGATCACCGCCTTCATCGGCCCTGAACAGAGTCTGCCTGCGATCGGCCAAGGCGCTGTAGGGATCGAGTGCCGTGTTGACGACGAGTCGGTGAATCGGTTGATTGCCCCCCTTCATCATGATGAAACCGCCGCCTGCGTGCGCGCCGAACGGGCCATGAACGCCCGTCTCAATGGGGGATGTCAGGTGCCTATCGCCGGATATGCCATGCTTGAGTCCGGGCATCTCTGGCTGCGGGGATTGGTGGGTGAGCCGGATGGTTCCCACATCATCCGGGGTGAAGTGGAAGGCACGCCGGAGGAGGCTGAAAGCATGGGTATGGGGCTTGCCGAGCGATTGCTGGAATGGGGCGCCGACGGCATTCTGGATGCGCTTTATGACACCCATTGAAAGCAGGGTCGGGTAGCGATAATGGACTGGGGGATCGTGTTTGGCATTGCCCTGCTGCTTTTAAAGCCTCGATCGATTTCGACCCTGGACAGGGTGCCTGATTCACATGCTGCCGGACTGTGATCTGAACGGCCGAGGCGTGCTTCTGACCCGCGCGGCGCACCAGGTCCAGGGGTTGGCGCAGGCGATCGAAGCGCATCAGGGACGGGCCATTGTCTGGCCGGCGCTGGAAATTCGTGAAACCGATGATTCGGCATCCGCGCAGGCACTGTTTGAGCGGTCCTGGGATCTGATGATCTTCATCAGCCCCAATGCGGTGAACTTCTCCCTGAGATATTGCGCGCCTGAACACTGGCGAACACGGTCGGTCGCCGCCGTGGGCGCCTCGACCGCAAAGGTGCTCGATCAGATTGGACGCCCCGCGGATTGGCTGCCGGATCGGGGCTACGACAGCGAAGGCCTGTTATCATTGCCTCAGCTGGCGCACCCCGAGGGGCAGCGTATCCTGATCGTGCGCGGTCAAGGGGGGCGGCCGCTGCTGGGGAATAGCCTGGTCGACCGGGGTGCCCGGGTCAGTTACGCCGAGGTTTACCGGCGGGTCAGGCCGGACACCCCCGCCGGAGCGCTTCTGAGTCGCTGGGATGAGGATATTCAGCTGGTCACGGTGACCAGCCTCGAAATATTGAACAACCTGGTTGCTATGCTTGGAGAGCCGGGTTGGGTATTGTTGTCGGGTACCCCGCTGGTGGTGATCAGTGAACGCATGCGCGAGGCGGCGCAAGCGCAGGGATTCACCCAGGTGATCCTGGCGAAAGGCGCGGATGAGCCGTCGTTGATGCAGGCGATATGCACATGGGCTCAGCGGCAGCCGTGACGCCTGTCCCATCGGGATCGGCGTGCCTGCCAACGGCCGCGGGTGGCCCCGCTTATAACAAAATTGTGATGGCATGAGACATCGATGAACGAACAACAGCAAACGGAACGGGACATCAACGGGTCGGATGACGAGAGCCTGGATGCGATTGAAGGCGAGGTGGAGGTGTTGGAATCCACGCCGCGGCGCAGTGGTGGGAATTTGTCCCTGGTGCTGGCTTCGCTGGCTCTGCTGATCGTGTTAGGGACCCTGTTCATGGGTTATCGCTATTGGGTGGGCATGAAGGAGAACCTCTCCCGCCTCGATCAATCTCTCTCCCAGGCGAACCAGCAACAGAGCCAGCTGGCGGAAAAGCTCAAGCAGGCGCATGAGAATTTTGACCGCCAGCAGCAGGAGATCGCCGCCCAGCGCGAGGAGCTGAAGCAGCAGGCGGAGCGCATCCGGGAAGAGAAGGAGGCCTCGAAACAGCAGAGCGCCCAGCTGTACCGTTCCCTGACCGATCTGCAGACCCGTCTGGGGGCCAGCGAGGGTCAGTGGCGGGTGGCCGAGGCGGAGTACCTGATCCGGGTCGCCAACCACCGGCTCAACCTGATGGGGGATCCGCAGACCGCACAGGAGGCGCTGAAGTCCGCGGATGAGCGCCTCAGCGCCACCGCCGATCCCGCCTGGACCGGGGTGCGCGAGGTGCTGGCTCGGGAAATGACCCAGCTCAAGGCGGTTCCCCCGGTGGACAGCGCCGGGATCAGCGCGGAGCTGAACGCCCTGTCCGATCAGGTCGACCAACTGCCCTTGCTGGAGGACGGCGTGGTGCGGCTTCCGACCAACGGAGAGAACGCGGAGTCTTCCAGTGAAGAGGCGGCTGTCCCGCAAAGCGATCTGGCGCGCATCCTCGACGACTTCTGGCAGGGATTCAAATCGATGATGGTGGTGCGCCACCACGACCGCCCGGTGACGGCCATGCTGCCCCCGGAGCAGCGTTACTTCCTGTTGCAAAACCTCAAATTGAAACTCGAAACCGCCAAGGCGGCGCTGATGGGACGCAACCCGGAACTCTACCGGGACAGTCTGGATGCCGCGATACAGTGGGTGAAGGACTACTTCCAGCCCGATGATCCCCGGGTGCAGGCGTTCATCGTCCAGGTGCAGGGATTGGCCGGGCGGGATGTGGCCCCCGCGCTGCCCGATATCTCAGGATCGCTGCGGGCGCTGCAGGCCAAGCGCGAGTCGTTGAGCATGGAGGCTCCCCAGTGAGAACCCTGATCGCCGCATTTTTCGCCCTGCTCGCAGCCGTGCTGATCACCCTGTGGGTGAAGCACGACAACGGCTATGTGCTGATTGGCTACGGCCAGTGGACGGTGGAGGGTAGTCTGGCCCTGTTCGTTCTGGTCGGTCTGGCCCTGTTCCTGCTGATGTATGTGGCCATCCGGGTGCTGTCGCGCATCTGGAACACCCCGGAGCGGCTCAAGTCCTGGCGCCAGAAGCGCCGGGGTCAGCGCGCCCGCCAGGCCCTCACCCGGGGGCTCCTGGAGATGGCGGAAGGACGCTGGAAAGTGGCCGAACGCCACCTGACCCGTTATGCCAGCCAGTCCGAGACGCCCCTGCTCAACTACCTGGCTGCGGCCCGCGCCGCCCAGTTGCAGGGCGAGCACGAGCGGCGTGACGATTACCTGCACCTGGCCCACGAAAGCATGCCCTCGGCGGATGTGGCGGTGGGCCTGACCCAGGCCGAACTGCAGCTTGCCCACCAGCAGTACGAGCAGGCGCTGGCCAGCCTGATGCATGTGCGCACCCTTTCGCCGAAGCACGACTACGTGATGAAGCTGCTGAAGAAGCTCTATGAGAACCTGGGTGAGTGGCAGAAACTCGAAGAGATGCTGCCGGATCTCAAGCGCCGCAAGGTGATCGGGGAGGCGGAGTTGCAGAACCTCGAGGCCCGGGTCCACCGGGAACGGTTGAAACAGGAGTCCACACATCTCGAGCGGCTGGTGGGCTATTGGCAGAGCGTGCCGCGTCATGTGCGTCAGCATCCGGCGATCCTGCTCGACTATGCCCGCTACCTGATTACCCTGGATGCCGGTTCCAGGGTAGAGCCGTTGATCGTCTCGGCGCTGCAACGGGATTGGCACTCGGAGTTGGTGGCGATCTATGGCCGCATCGAACTGGCGGATTCGTCCCACCAACTGGCCACTGCGGAGAGCTGGCTGAGTAAACACTCAGAGGATCCGGTCCTGCTGCTGACTCTGGCGCGCCTGTCGCTGTTGAATAAGCTCTGGGGCAAGGCCCGCAGCTACCTGGAAGCGAGTATCGCCATCAGTCCCTCCGCGGAATCCTATCAGCAGCTGGGGCTGCTCCTGGAGCGTCTGGGGGAGAACGACAAGGCCATGCAGTGCTATCGCGCCGGTCTGAGACTGGAGCATGAAGAACCCCAACGGGCACTGCCCCCGATCCAGCACCGGACGCTGGTGCAGAACCGGGAGCCCCTGTTACCCTCGTCCCTGGCAGAGAACCTCTGAGCGGCTGGGGTTGGCGACACCCATCAGGCGGTAATGATTCGGGAGTCCGTGGAGCAGATGGCTGAGAAGAAAATCGAGAAACAGCAGCTATGCATCGGGTTGTACGTTCATCTGGATCTACCCTGGATGGATCATCCCTTCCTCACCAGCAGCTTCAAGATCCGCTCTGAAAAACAACTCAGGACCCTGCGTGGCATGAAGCTGCCCAACCTGAGCTACGACCCGCAAAAGAGCGATACTCAGCCCCTGCCCCCGAGCACCCCGGCGCCGGTTGATGAATCTCCCGCACTGCCTGCGGAGGATCCCCTGTGGGAGGAAAAGCGTCAACGCATCAAGGTGCTCAAGGCGCGCCGCAGCAAACTCAACCAGTCTGCGGGTAACTATGAAAAGTCTGTCGAGTCGACCCGGAAATTGATGAAGGTCCTGTTCGCAGAGCCCGAAAAGGCGGTGCACATGGCGGACGAGGTGATCGGTGACATGGTCAACAACCTGACCAACGACAGCGATGTGACCATGCAGCTGGTCAATCTCAAAACCAAGAGTGAGAGCAGCTACTACCATTCACTCAATGTCACCGCGCTATCCCTGGTGCTCGGGCGCAAGCTCGGTCTGAGTCCCGAACAGTTGCATGTGTTGGGTCTCGGCGCTCTGTTTCACGATCTCGGGCACCAGCAGATACCCGGCCGCATCCTGTTTAAAAAGAAACCCCTAACCCCCCCCGAGATGAAAGTCTACGAGCGGCATGCTCAATTGGGTGTTGAAATGGCGCGCAAGATCGGGGTTCTGCCCGAGGAGGCGGTTGCGATCATCGGTCAGCATCACGAACGGCTGGATGGCAGCGGTTATCCCAAGGGACTGAAGCAGGAGGTGGGCCTGCTCACGCGCATCGTGGCGATCGTGGATCACTACGACGAACTCTGCAATCATGTGAATCCCGAGTTGTCGATGTCGCCCTACGAGGCGGTCTCCCGCATGTACAGCCGGGAACTGAAGCAGTTCGACAAGGATATTCTCACCGCCTTCATCGCCAATCTCGGGGTCTATCCACCGGGCACCGTGGTACGGCTTTCGGACCGACGAATTGCCTGTGTGGTGACAATCAATGACCAGGATCTGCTCAAACCCAATGTGCTGGTTTACGAACCCGAAATTCCAAAAGAGGAGGCGTTGATCCTCGACCTGAACGAAGAGGAGCTTACGATCGTCGAAAGCTGCCGTCGCGCGGACCTCACTCCCGCAGTTTTGAACTATCTCAACCTGTCGGAGTATGTGACTTATTTCTTTGATCATGTGTCCGATCTGGAAAGCGTCGACTCCTGAAATCTTACTCCACTTCTCGCTCGGACTCGGTCGATCTGAGAACGTAACCCGGGAGGGTTGGGGCTCCGGAGATTGTTCCCGGGTTCCGCTTCGATGGGAACCGGGTCATGTGTGGGTAGCCCGGGTGGAGCAGCGCGCAACCCGGGAACCGACCGAGCAAGAAGAACCCTGGAACAGTAGCATCCTCACCAGGCAATCCCCCCTCTTACACCGCTGAGGGTATGCGCGGGGTGAGTCACTTTCCGTTTGTTCCCACGCTCTCGTGGAAACATGGAATGCATCGTCAATGCGCTGCACAGCTCAGATGCCGAATCGGTCGTCCTGATCTGATCCATAGGCCCGGTTCGCAATGTCATGACAACTGCCCGGGTTTGAACCTGTCCATTGTTCTATAGTTCCGGTATCCCCATCCGACCGATTCATTGCATTCCCCACAGGAGTCCCCTCTGATGAAAGCCATAGCCTGGACGCACTACGGCGCCCCCGATGTCCTGCAACTCGTGGAGATGCCCCGTCCGTCACCCGGTGACGGGGAGGTGCTGATTCGGGTGATGGCCAGTGATGTAACGGCAGGAGACGCGAGGATAAGGGGTTTGAATGTGCCTTTCGGATTCGGTTTTCTAACCCGTTTGATGTTCGGTGTGTTGCGCCCCAGGAAACGCGTACCGGGGATGGACTTTGCCGGTGTCGTGGACGCGGTGGGACCGTCAGTGACCGGGTTCCGATCGGGTGACCGAGTCTTCGGTACCGCCGGTATGCGCTTGGGCGCCCATGCGGAGTACCTGTGTTTACCGCAACAGGCTGTAATGATCCGGCTACCAGATGAGGTGTCGTTCCAGGCGGGGGTGGCGTGCCTGTTCGGCGGTCAGACCGCGCTGCATTTTCTCGAAGACAAGGCGGGTCTTGCCGCGGGCCATTCGATCCTCATCAACGGGGCCTCTGGCGGTGTGGGAAGCGCGGCGGTGCAGATAGCGAAATACCTGGGGGGTGAGGTGACCGGTGTCTGCAGTACCGCAAATCTCGACCGGGTGCGATCCCTGGGAGCGGACCGGGTCATCGATTATACGGCGGAGGGTATGTTCGATGACGGGCGGGTTTACGACTTCATCATGGATCTGGCGGGTAATATCCCGGTATCCACCGCCTGCTCACATCTCAAACCATCCGGTAAATTCATCGCGGTCAACACCGGTGTGCTCACCAATCTGCGGGCTTTGTTCGACGCCCGCTTGATCAGTGGCGTGGCTGAAGAGCGCACGCAGATACTGGCACGGCTGGCGGGTTTGATTCGGGACGGTCACCTGAAACCGGTGATCGATCGTGTCTACCCCTTGGCGCAGATTGCGGAGGCGCACCGCTATGTGGATCAGGGACACAAGACCGGCAGTGTGGTGATTCAGATCGGGTCTGACAGCGAATGAGTTAGTAACAGGGCTTGGTGTATGTAGAGCGTAGAGCGTAGCCCGGGTGCAGCGAAGCGGAACCCGGGAACGGCCCCCGGAGCTCCGAATCTCCCGGGTTCCGCTTCGCTGCGCCCGGGCTACAGGTGATTGGGATTCGAAGATTCAGGACAGCAGATTGCCTGCGCCGACGAACATCAGCAACACCGCGCTGAGCCGTTCGATACCCGGACGCCAGTTCTGCAGGCGTTCCCGCAGGCCGCTGCCCAGGTGGGCGAACAGGGTGCCGTAGAGCAGGGAGGGCAGGGCGATCGCGCCGAGTCCGAAGCCGAGACCCAGCAGCAGGCCGTGACCGGTCTCGCCTACCGTGGCGGCGGATACCAGCACCGCGGAGAGCGGGCCGCAGGGGGCCAGGGCCATCGCCACGCCCATGAGATAGAGTCCTCCCGGCAGAAGCGGCGTGGTGCGATCGCTGACCCCGATCTGGTGGATGGCAACCCGGGGCGCCGGGGTTGCGTGTGAGGCGCATGACTCCGTGTTTGGCCCGTAGGGAACGTGGCGGAATCCGGGAAGTTGCCGTACCCAGGCCCATCCCGGGTTCCGCTGCGCTGCACCCGGGCTACAGGGGCTTCGGGCGTTGCGCAGCAGCAGGGCCAGACCTACCAGCAGGGCGGCGATGCCCATCACCGGGCGGATCCAGTCGGCTCCGAAGCCCTCTTCGAGGACCTGACCCAGACCCCCCGCCAGACCCGCGTAACCCACATAGACACTCAGACGTCCCAGGGAGAAGGGCAGCAGGGTGCGCCAGGACTGGCGCATGCCCCCCTCCCGGGCGAGAAACACCGGCGCCAGATAGGGCAGACAGGTGAGCGTGCAGGCCCCCAGGCCGAACACCAGCCCCATGCCCAGGGCCATGGGCAGGCTGATCAGGGTCTGTTCGAGGGGAATGATGGGCGGCAGGGCGCCGGGATCCATCAGGCGTCGCCTTCCCGTTCCGACAGGTATTCGCTGCGGGCGAGTATTGCTGCACCAAAGGCGGTGGTGGTCTGGGGATGTTCCGGCACCACCAGTTCCCGCTGCAACTCGTCCTCGATGGCCGAGACCAGGCCCCGGTTGAGGGCCGGTCCACCGTCGAAATAGATCCGGTCCTCGATGCCGACCCGCTTGGCCAGGCGTACCGTGCGCGTGGCGATGGAGTAGTGGATGCCGGCCACGATCGACCCCTTGCCATGGCCGTTGGCAAGCAGGCCGATGATCTCGGATTCGGCGAACACGGTGCAGGTGCTGTTGATGGACAGCGGGGCGGAGTCTGCGTTGAAGTGGTAGTCGCCGAGTTCTTCCAGGTCGATCTCCAGGTTGCGCGCCGCCACATCGAGGAATCGACCGGTGCCCGCCGCGCACTTGTCGTTCATGGCGAAGTTGGCCACATGCCCGTCCGGGTCGATCTGAATCGCTTTGGAGTCCTGGCCGCCGATATTGATGATGGTGCGCACGCCACCGAACGGCTTGCCCGCCTCGTGGGCGCCGATGGCGTTGGCGGTGATCTCGCTGATGGAGTCGTCCGCCTCTTTGAACAGCTTGCGGCCGTAGCCGGTGGCGATCAGATAGCGGACCTCGTCCGCCGGGATCTGCTGCTCGGCAAGGAGACGCGCCAGGGCCTCCTTGGCGTTCTTGTGGAACAGGCTGCCGGAGGCGGTGACATGCACCCCCGCCAGGGCGCCTGCTTCGTCCACCAGGGCCACCTTGATGGCCGTGGAGCCGATGTCGATACCTGCAAAATAGCTCATGGTCGTTTACGCTTTCTAGTTTTGATGGATTCCAGAAAGGCCTCGATGCGGGTGGAGAGCTGGCCCACGTCGTCCGGGCTGTAGTCGGTCTCCACGTAGAGCATCGGGATGCCTTTGTCACTCAGGGTTTTGGCCACGCTTCGCTGCTCCATCTCATAGACCTGACAACCGGCGAAGGCCTGGTAGATCACCCCATCCACATTGAAACTCTCAGCCAGTTCCAGCAGTCGCCGACGCCGATCCAGGTTGTTGGTGAAGATGGGGCAGGTGCAGGGTTTGAGATGGCGGTCCGCCAGGGCGTCCACCATGTCGTGCAGCCGCCACTCGTCCACCGCGCTCATGTCATACAGCATGCGGTTGGCGGAGCAGGTTTCGTCCGCGACCACCACGCCCCCCGCCTCTTCGATCAGCAGCGGGAGTTTCAGGTTGGGGAAGATCGGTGGTGAACCGGTGAAGAGGATGCGCGGCGCCTTGCGTTGAGCGGCCTGGAAGCCGCTCGCTTCGCGCGTCCGGAGCTCCTCGTTGAGCCGTTCCACCGCCTCGGTCCAGCGGTCGATGTCATCGAAGAAGTAGGCATTGGTAACCAGAAACGCATCCTTGCCGAGGAACAGCGCCGGGCTGTTCTTGCGCAGGTTGTGCAGGGTGCGGAAGGCGAGCTGAGCCCGGGCGGTCTTGGCCATCGCGGCCTTGAGCCGTGCGCGGGTCAGCTTCTTCCCGGTGAGCTTGCTCAGACGCACGCTGAACTCTCGTACCGAGCGCTGCCAGTAGAGCCGGGCCTCATCGCTCTCCTTACCCGGGGGCAGTTCGAGATCGTAGACGGGGTAGCCCATCTCCGCCACCATCGCGCTGGCTTTCTTCTTCTGGTCGCAGGTGGTGGGATTGACCACCAGGTCGGGGCGACCGCCCCCCGGGATCGCGTTGTCCGTGCTGAGTACACCCAGGGTCGCCTTCACCAGGGAGCAGGACTTGGCCGGCATGAAATCGCTGCCGGCCTGATCGAAGTGATAGGAGCCGTTGCACAGGCGCAACGGCTGCGCCCCCACCGCGTAGATCAGCTCTTCCGGGGCGTGGATGCAGGTGGTGCCTACCAGGGTGCCTTCCCGCTGCAGGGCTTCACCCTGGCAATAGACCCGGCGGAACAGGTCATAGAAGTAGTCCATCGCCTTGGGATTGTCATCGAACTTGTCGGTGATCTGATCCAGGGTCTGTTCCGCCTCGCGGGCCTGCCGGGTGTGCTGAAAGGCGCTGGGTTCAGTGTTGATGTTCGGGCTGTTCACGGGTTTCACCTTGGTTCATACGCTTGTTAAATCCCTCCTCGGTGGCTTCGAATACCGTGCGTCCGAGGAAGGTGACCTTGAGCGCCCCCTCTTCCGGGCAGGCCGCGACACACTTGAAGCAGAGAATGCAGTCGTCCTTCATGATGCGCGGAGTCTCCACGTCATCAGCGATCTCCCGAATCTGCATGTCGCAGACCCGGTAGCAGTCACCGCAACGGGTGCACTTGTCCCCATCCTTGCGCAGATTGAGCAGCGCGGGTTTCGAGAACAGGTAGTGCAGGGCGCTCATCGGGCAGAAGAAGCAGAAAAAGCGCTTCTTGATGAAGGCGCCGGTGAAGAACAGGCCGGTGATCAGCATTCCCAGTGCGGTCATGATCATCGCGGTCTTGCTGGAGAAGTCGATGGTCAGCTGGGAGGTGTCCCCGGTGAACAAGGGCAGGATCATGCGTCCCGGGCAGATGTCGCAGAACGGGGTGCCGAGACTGTGGGGCAGGTAGCCGCCACCGATACCCAGGGGGATCAGCAGGGTCAGGGCGAGCAGTACGTACTTGATGGTGCTGAGGCTGCGGAACTGGGGCTTGCTGTAGCGGCCGCTGCGGATCCCCAGACGGGTGCGCAGGCTGCTGATCCAGTCCTGAATCGTGCCCAGGGGGCAGGCATAGCCGCACCAGGCTTTGTTGAGTACGATGAACCACAGGGCGAAGGTGAGAAAGGCGGTCAGTACGCCCAGCCCGGCCCAGCCGAACAGGGAAGACCAGCGGGTGCCCATCAGATGCTGCAACGGCATCAGGAAGCAGACCCCTCCGCGACCCTCCTGGTTGAAGGCGCAGGAGAAGGTGGGCAGGCTGTTGCCCAGGTTGATCGCCAGATAGCCGCCGTAGATGAAAACGGCGAAGAAGCCGATCTGCAGCCAGAAGCGGAAGCGCTTCAGGTCGACATTGTTGATCGCAGAGCGCAGCTTACTCATCGAAGCGGATCTCCCGATAGGGACGGACGCGCCGCCGCCGGTAGAAGTAGGTCCCTCCGGCGGTGAGGAACAGGGCGCCGAGACCGTAGGAGAGGCCGTGGGCATAGGACTCGTAATCCGCCTCGGAGGGGAAGTACTGGCCCGTGAAACTGGCCAGGTAACGGGTGCCCTGGTAGGACACGCCATCCCACTCGCCCGCATCGGTTGACTCGTACACCGCGTTCACCAGGTAGGTTTGGGCATGGCGCTTTTCGAACTTCGTCCAATCCGGGTAGTAGTCGCGGATCATGGTGAATGTGGCCAGGCCTTGATCGTCGCTGCGGGTGGTTTTGCTCCAGCCCTGGCCGCTGGTGAGGGTGACCTGGGCGCCTGCCAGGGGTTCGCCTTTGCTCAGGATGCGGAACCGGATCTCGTCGCCGTAACCGGTGAGAGTATGGAAGTTCTCCTTCGCCTGACGTTCGCGCACGATCTCCAACGGTATCGCCGGATTGTGATGTGCGGGTATCTTCTCCTCGACATTGTCATGGCCTTCGCGACAGCTGTGTTTGAGGACTTCTGTCTTGGCGATGGTCATCTCGCGCCGGCCGTCTTCGATCCGTGCCTGTTGCAGGTAGGCGTTGTAGAAACCCTCGTCCGGCATCGGAAAGACCGCCTCCATGCCCCCCTGATCCTGTTGCGCCTGTAACGGAATCTCGCTGAGTTGCCCCTGGGTATCGAGCAGCTGCAGGCTGCCTTCCCAGCTGCGGGCATAGGCGCTCTTTTGGGGGGAATCGCCCTGACGCACCCAGAGATGTTTGTAATAGGTGCCCCGGCGGATCTCCACCGGACCGCCGTGGCTGCTGCGCATGCCCCGGTCGCCTTTCGGCGCGTGATCCGAAAGCCAGATCGGGCCATCGGCAGCGACGACCTGCAGGGTGAGCAGCAGGCCGCACAGGCCCGCGAGCGGGGCGGTTCGTTTGATCAGGTTCATATGTATTGACACTCCAGGCCGTGCGTGCCGGGCGGTGTCCCGGGGGCAGGGCGGATGGGAGGAAATCGGTACCGCATGACCGTTAGCAATTATGGGGCCAGTGTACAATTACAGTGATTTCAACATATTACATATCGATGGGGCATGAGGGTGTGGGATATGACTGAGTGATTGAGGCAAATAAAGCAAGCGGCGGGCCGGATTCACCGGCAGCCGGTCTGGGTGAACTGAGATGTCAGGTCAGCGTGTGGTCTGTTTGCCCCGTTTGCGGATCTCCGTGACCTGCTCGGAGCCGATGCCCCAGTTGTCGGTGTTGACCTCGTCGATGATCACGAAGGTGGTGGCGGGATCCTTACCCAGCACATCCACCAGCAGCTGGGTTACGCCTTGGATCAAGCGCAGCTTTTGTTCCGGGGTGACACCTTCATCGGTGACCTTGATATTTACATAGGGCATGTTGATTGTCTTCGTGTAGGGTTTGTCAGGTTAACAGCCCGTTAATACCGACATTCCCGCTCCCGGGTCAAGTACGCTCGTCCTGCTGAAACGGGGTGAGCGAATCAGTCCGGGTGCTGATTGACGATAACCGGGGGTGGTGGGTCCCGTTTTTCGATCTGGATTCCGATCGGTCCTTCGAGGGGTACGAAGACGCTGGTGTTCGAGCAGCCTTGCAGGAGCATTATGATCGCAAGGGTGAGGGATCTGGACATAAAATCTTCCTTCCTGGAAGGCCTGGGAGGCTCCATGATCTGATGGTGCACAGAACGGGTCAAGGGCCTGTTGGATTCAGGCATCATCCTCGCGAGTCACGGTGACCTCGAGCGTCCTGTCTTGACCGGTATGGATATGGAAGTTGATGGGTTGGCAGCAGACCTGACAATCTTCGATGTACTGCTGCCCCGCTTCCTGCGCATCAATCAGCACGTCCTGGCTTTCGCCGCAGTAGGGACAGTAGATGGTGTATTCGTCGAGTGGATTCATGCTGCGGGATGGTGTGGTTGGAATGTCTACAGGATAACCTGTGGCGCAGCCCGATCCATAGCCCCGTAGTTTTACGGTATTCGCTGCGCTCATGGTTTGTATCTCTTCCCCTCTCCCTGACCCTCTCCCGCAAGGGGAGAGGGAATGCATGGATCGAAGTCGGGGACATGGGAACCCCAAGAGGAGCAGGCATCGCCCGTGTAGCCCGGGTGCAGCGAAGCGGAACCCGGGATCCGGCGGATTGTGAAGCACTGCGGGACCCGATGAACGCTCCAAGCGCATCCCCTCTTCCCTCGTTTGAACTATCCGTAGGTCGGGTTACGCTGCGCTAACCCGACCTACCGACGACTCACGGCACTGGATGAATTCGCGACGAAATTCCCGCTCCTGTCGTGGGAAAAGGTCAGGGTGAGGGGTTGGAAGTGATTCGCGTGGGATGGGTAGGCATCTGAAATCCGTTTGAAATCACAAGGGGACTCAGGCTGAGTTGTACTTGCATTAAGTCATCGGCTTGAAACATGATCACCCTATCATTCCCTGACCCGCGTAAATGGCCGGTATTGCCTCCCATCGACCACGCAAAGAGATCCACATGTATCACGACAGTTCCAGCAACGGCCTCGTCCCGTTCAGAATGTGCTCCGCCACGGTGTCCCTCGATCAATTCGTGAGTGGCTGGACTCTGGCCCGCTTCGAGGGCAGGCCCGATCCTCAGCCCAAGTCCTTCGAGCAATGGATCGATTTCACCACCCCGTTCTCCAACGTGCCCCTGGTTCAGCTGGGACTGGTCGGCTTTGACATCGACAACCGGGACACCGCCCGGCTGAAGGTTCGGGCGGAGCGTATCACCGCCAACGGATTCATGCTGGTGCTCGAGACCTGGCGCCACACCCGGGTCTACGGGGCCGAGGTGAGCTGGCTGGCGATCGGTACCTGAGGCCCGTCTCTCAGATCAGGACCGGACCGGGTGAAAGCTCCAGCAGTTTCAGCACCCGGTCCAGATCCCGGTAGTCGGTAATCGACGGAGTGTGATCGACCCGGTCGCCGACCAGCACGAATTCGTAGCCGAGTGCCTGGGCCGCGAGTACGTCCCAGGGACCATCGCCGAAATAGGTCTTGCGTTGTGGTGTATCGATGCCACAGAGGCGCTCCGCCTGTCTCATGATCTCGATCCGGTTGTAGTGATGCGAGGATGAGGCCAGGGGGATATCCTGTATGTCGAACCCCGCCGCGTCCAGCTTGAGCCGGGCGGTCTCACTCCAACCCCCGGTGGCCAGAGCCAGGGCGACATCGTCCCGTTGACGCAAGGTCTCGAAAAGCTCACGGGCGCCGGGCACGGCCAGCATGGGTTCGGAGGCCAGATGGGCCGCAATACGATCGGTGAAGTCATGCCGGATGCGCCGGATGATCGTCTCCTGTTGGGTCTGTATGCCCTGCTCCTCAAGCACCTGGAGAAGGATCCCGGTGTCGCTGACGTGGCGGTAGTGATGCCAGTCGGTATCGATCTCGATATCCAGCACCTCCCGCACTGCGTCCTGAAAGCACGTGGCATCGAAGTCGTAGGACTCGACCAGGGTGCCGTCGATGTCGAACATCACCAGTTGCCGGCTAGCGAAAGTCTGTGACATGTCTTTGAAGACCCGTGTTGCCAGTGGGTTCAGTCGGAACGCCGGCCCGGGCGCACGGGCCGTTCGTCGAAGCTCGGCAGGCTGGATGCGTCGGTATGCCAGATGGCGCGCGATGCGTAGAAGATATTCTGCGTGGGGCGTATCCCCGGGTCCTCATCCAGACTGCCCGCGGGCACCACCACGGCTTTGCCCGATTGCACCAACCAGGGCAGGGAAGAACCGCAGACCTTGCAGAAACCGGTGGCGAAATGTTTTGCCGAGGTGAGTTCGTAGCGGCCTACCGATGATTCTCCCCGCAGCCAGCGAAACTGTTCCGGGGCGACGAACAGGTTGGCGGCGAAGGCGCCGCCACTGGACTTGCGGCAGCGGGAGCAGTGGCAATACTGAAAAATCCCCAGATTGCCGCTGATCGCGTAACCCACAGTCCCACACAGGCAGCTGCCGTTTGTCTCGTGATTGTCCGCCATGGTTTGCCTCTCCCGGTTGAGCCAACGACTCCTGAGAATAGCGGAAAGTAACCGGCAGCGACATCCCGTGGGGAAAAGTCCATCGATCCGTTGGGGAAATGTCCGGAACGGCTTGACAGGTTGGCGGCCGGGCGTTTATTTTGAGTCCACACTAACCCTATCGGTGAAGTCATGAACCTGTCCACCCACTGCCCGCCCAACGTTTCAGTACGGCCCGTCGTCGTGGTAGTCGGTGTACGCATGTACGCACCGTAACGGGTAGGAGCTTAAAGAATCCAAAAACCCCCGACCGGTGCGAACCGGCGTGGGTTTTCTCGTTTCAGCCCCGCCGATTCACCGGTCGATCGAAGTCCAGGAGATCGATTCGATGATCAGACGAACAGGCGCCGAGCTCACCATCGAGCTGTTGCAGCGGCAGGGCATCACCCAGCTTTCCGGTATACCCGGCGGGGCGAATCTACCCCTCTACGATGCCCTGAGCCGCAGCCCCATCCGGCATGTGCTGGCCCGACACGAACAGGGGGCCGGCTTCATTGCCCAGGGCATGGCCCGGACCACGGGAATGCCGGCGGTCTGCTTCGCCACCTCCGGTCCCGGGGCGACCAATGTGCTGACCGCGCTCGCGGACGCCTACCTGGACTCCATACCGGTGATCTGCGTGACCGGTCAGGTGCCTCTGCCGATGATCGGCACCGATGCCTTCCAGGAGGTGGATATCTATGGCATGAGCCTGCCGGTGACCAAGCACAACTTTCTGGTGCGCCGGGTCGAGGATCTGCTCGAGGTTATTCCTGAGGCCTTTCGGATCGCGGGTTCCGGGCGACCGGGACCGGTGCTCATCGACATCCCCAAAGACGTGCAACTCGCGACACTCGAATTCGAGGCATGGCCCGAGCCGGGGGCCACGGAACCTGCCCAGGCCGCGCCTCAGGGCTCGATCGAGGCGGCGCTTAGCCTGATGTCGTCCGCGCAACGTCCCATCCTCTACCTCGGCGGAGGGGTCATCCACGCCGGGGCCTCCGACTTGGCCCGCCAGTTCGCGGAGCGATGCGATTTGCCGACGGTGATGACCCTGATGGCCCTGGGTGCACTCCCGGACGGACATCCCCTCTCCCTGGGCATGCTGGGGATGCACGGCGCGGCGGCGACCAACCATGCGCTACACCGCAGTGACTTGCTGATTGCCCTGGGGGCGCGATTCGATGACCGGGCCACCGGACGGCTGGCTGAGTTCTGCCCCGACGCCCGGGTGATTCACCTGGATATCGACGCCAGCGAAATTCACAAGCTGAGGCGCGCGGATGTGCCCCTGCGCGGGGATCTGGGGTTGACCCTGGAAAAGCTGCTCGAACAGGTCAAGCCGCAGCGGCGGGAGGCCTGGCGGGAAGAGATCGGCGGGTTGCGCCAGCGCTACCCGGCGCCAGTCTGGGGTGCTGCCCTGGAGCGGCCCCAGGACCTGATCCGGCGAGTGGGCCAGGAAATGGGGCCCGAAGCCGTGGTGGTCACCGATGTGGGGCAACACCAGATGTGGACCGCCCAGGTCTACCCCTTCAGCCGTCCCCGTCAGTGGCTGACCTCGGGCGGGCTGGGCACCATGGGCTTTGGGCTGCCGGCGGCCATCGGCGCGGCGCTTGCCGAGCCACAGCGAGCGGTGGTCTGTTTCTCCGGCGACGGCAGTATTCTGATGAATATCCAGGAGCTGGCCACCGCTGCGGAATGCCACCTGAACATCAAGCTGGTGCTGCTGAACAACCGGGCGCTGGGACTGGTGCGCCAGCAACAGGATCTGTTCTACGGGGGTAACCGATTTGCTTCGGGGTTTGCTGGGGAGGTGCGTTTCTGCGACATCGCCAAGGGCTTCGGCTGGTCGACTCTGGACCTGGGCGAAACCGGCGCCGACCCGGGACGCCTGGCTGAGGCACTGGCCAAACCGGGTCCCCAGTTCATTCATGTACCGATCAATGGGGAGGCGCGGGTCTATCCCATGGTGCCACCGGGCGGGGCCAATCATCAGATGCTGACAGGAGTGGAACATGACTGCGAATAACCCAAAAAAAGAACACCAGGCGATTCTGGAACTGACGGTCAACAATCACCCGGGGGTCATGTCTCATGTCTGCGGACTGTTCTCGCGCCGGTCCTACAACGTCGACGGCATTCTTTGCATGCCGATGGCCGATCGCGAACATAGCCGGATCTGGTTGCGGGTGCAGGAGGGTGAGCGGCTCAACCAGGTGGTCAGTCAGTTGCAGAAGCTCCACGATGTGCATCAGGTGATGCGGCACACGCCGGAGCATGAAGTGTTCTCGAATCTGGAACTGTTTTTCGACAACACCTGACATTCCCAGGCCTTGATCTGTATAGGGCTTGAAGGTTGAGTCGCAGGAATTGTCAGCCAGTGTAGCCCGGGTGAAGCAACGCGTAACCCGGGATCCGGCAGAATGCGAAGCACTGCGGGACAACCCGAAACCACCGGCAGGTAGCCGGTGGCAGGGTGAGTTAATCCGATGCGTTTGACAGGCTCTCGAAAGGGCTGGCCACATAATTGCCGAATTCATTCACCGGGCGTTCACGCTGCCGGTTGGCTTCCATTGTTTCCTCTGCTGATGCATACCGGCATTTGCCCGTGCGAACGAACTTGACCGCCACATTGTGGGAGACAATGCCAAAGCCTTTGTCCTCGATCCACTCCTGGAAATGCCCGGTCCCTTCGTTGTTTGGCGAGACGGTGACGATCTCCCACGCGCCTGCGTCGTGACCCGCATTGGCGGTTTCACTGCCATCCGCGTTCAATATGGCGAAGTCTCCATGCATGAAGATTTGATCGCCTTCCTGAACCGCGATGCCATCCCAGCCGGGGAAGGTGTCTGAAACCCAGCGATAGCGCTGATGAGTGCCTGTGATGCCATCCGTGAAAAAGCAGATGCCTTGCGTATTGCCTTGAATGTGCGACGGGCTGTTATCCAGGTAACCCGTGGCCTCCCAACGATTGCCATCGGTTATGAGGTCAGGACTGTAAGGCGGCGCAGCCGGTGCCGAGAGGCTGCAGGTAAAGGCCAGTATTGATAGAGTCATGCTTGATAGCGCTTTCGTGTTCATCACATATTTCCTTAAAGTTGAATGACTGATGGCTTCCGCATCAACACCTCCATGATGCTCGCTCCCTGAACAAATCGAATGAAGCATGATTTGTCTTACCGTCAGAACTCTACTTGTGAGTGATGAAATGAGATAGGCAGTATTGCGTCTTATGAATGTTCAAAATTCACAGAACGATTTATCCGGATACAGATCCATCGACAGAGATTCTCTTGATGTCCGGGTTCTGAACCAGGATTTCGAATCTGAGTCGCTTGTCGACAAATCCGGGTGTCAATAGGTGCTTGCGCTGACCACTCTCAGAGTGAGGCTGTCATAGGGTGGTGTGATCTGACTGCCACAGCCGCATCTCACCTGAAAATTCTCTTGCTCGTGGGGCTTGAGCTTTTGTGAGATATATTCCGAACATTCGTAGACCAGTTGCTGCTTGTCATTGAGCAGTTCGGCTTCCAGCCGAATCGAACCCAGCGGGGTGTCGCCAGTGTTTTCGATCACGCCCAGGATCAGCAGTTGATCCCCATTCTTGCTTTCCCGGAAGTTGATGATCCGGATCTGGTCGGTTCTGTCGGATTCGTCGAGGAAATTTTCAACCTCCCCGAGGTCTGCCGTGTTCCACAGAAAGGGCATGGCATAGATCAGGTAGGTGCCGAGGATGTAGGTCCCAATCAGGGGTATGACAAAGCCGATGCCGGTCCAGAATCCACTTTTGATCAATCTGGTGGGTTTCAATGTTTCCATGTGACGCTCCCTGGGTGTTGAGTGAAGTCTGCCCCTGTTCCATTCAGGGTATCCTGCCACAAACGGCTGTATCGGTGAATGGTCGCCACGTATCCTGGATTCACTGACCAACCCGAATCAACACCGTAGGATCCAGTTCCGACATCTCCCCGGGAAGCCAATCAAAGTTTCGAGCGCCAGCCCGTGTAGCCCGGGTGAAGCAACGCGTAACCCGGGAGGGAGTGGCATGGAGTTGAGGCCGGCATACGAAGTCAAGTTGCTGAGTTACGTTCGAGAGTGGTCTCCCGGGTTCCGCTGCGCAGCACCCGGGCTACAGGTGGTCTGCGGGCAAGTTAGGATTACCAGCCCCCGCCGCCGCCTCCTCCGCCACCGCCTCCCGATGAACCGCCACCACCCGAACTGCTGCCTGAGCTGGAGCCAGGAGCCGTGGATGAGGCGGCGATGGCGCTGCTCAATGAGCCTCCCAGGCCGGAGGCGAAGCCACTGAGTCCCTGGCCGGTAAACCGGTTGCCGTGGTACCAGGCAGGAGTGTAGGTCTGTTGCTGCTGCTCCAGTTCGGAGAATACGGCGGTGAAACGGTCTGCCCAGGGTTGTTCCACATCCAGGGCCAGGGCGTAGGGGAACAGCCGTTCGAACAGTTCCGGGGTCTTGTCCGGTGGATGTTTGAATTTCAGCAAGTCCTTTTCCGCGACCTCCATAAACAGCTTCAATCCTTTGAGTTTGTCGAGCACAGCCTGTCCGGCCAGGGTTGGTGCCTTGAGCCATTGGTAGAAGAGAACATTGACCGCGATGAGCGACAAGATGATTGCCAGCAAGGTGAACGAGGTGACCGAGATGAGTACCCCTATGCCGACCAGTTCGCCTATAAAGAACGGCAGGGCGAACAGGCTCGAAGCGATGGCCGAGCCATAGCCAAGCGCGCTGTCGGCGTTGTGCCAGGCATCGTAGGCCATGCGCCCGAGGAAGAGCACGGCGACCGACCAGCCCGAGAGCCACACCGTCATGAAGATTGCCGTCGCCCCATCCTCGCCCGGGATGAAAAGAAGGCTGATAATCAGCACGCCTAAGGTGATCAGAATTCCGGGTATCAGCCAAAGGCTGTTGGTCAGGAAATAGACCTTGTCGTAATTATTCTTGAGCGCAGTCCGGTTGGCATCGATGGCGGCCCGGATGCGGGTATGGTTCTTCTGTTTGAACGAGACCGTCTGTGTCTTCAGGCCTTTGAACAGGGATTTGAGCAGCGCCTTCTCTCCGGGGCCGAGATCATTCCCGATCGGTTGTTCGGTGCGTCGCGCCGTGTAGTTGGCCCCCTTCTGCGACAGGGTGAGATACCCCTTGACCGCCAGACTCACCAGAGCGGCGGCGAAGGTCTTATGGTCATGACCCATGCGAGAGATGTAGCGGGCGGCGCCGGGTGAAAAGCCGGCGGGAGGAGCGTATTGCGGGATGATCACTCCGGATTGCGGATCGCGGCCGATGCGCCGCCATACCGATAGGTAGAAACCGGTCACGATCAATAGACCGATGAGGGCGGAGACGATGTCGCGATTGTCTCTGAGCAGCCATCCCAGGCGCTCATCCGTCGTCGGCTCATGAACAAGTCCTTTCGGCCAGGTGACCACAATGGTCAGACCCTCCCGGATTCTTAGCGGACGGGTGGTTTCGAAAAAAGCGCCTTGTGGCAAAATTTCGGTGCGGTAGTGATCCCCTTTGGCTCCGGTGGGGCCGGTATAAGCCTCCGCAGTGATCCGGTTCGCGTCGACTTCCGTGGGAAGATGCACAGTGGCTCCAGCCTTCTCGATGGCGAACTCCCAGCCATTGCCGGTGACATTCCAGTAGAGTTCATCGTGGTCGGCGAAAAAACCGAGCTGGCGATTGGTGCGGTAGGTGAGGGCGTAGGTGTATTCTCCCGGTTCCAGATAATGGTCGGCACGCCCGATATAGAGTCTCACTCCGTTGCTTTGGGGCTCGGTTCGATAGTGCTCGGGCTGTCCGTCGCGCAGAACCTGCTTGACGTCGAAGGCAACGCGATAGCGATGACCGTTGGCGTCACGGTAGTCGGTGGGAAAATCGCGGTATATGCCGCGTTTGATCAAGTCGCCCTCGGCGCGAACCTGGATCGTCTCCACAACCTCCATGCTGCCGTCGACCCTGATCGTAATGTCGCTGTGAAAATTCAGGATGCGCTCTGCGGCTTGCGCGGATAGAGCCGTGAAGCTGAGCAGCAGAATCAGCAGCAGACGTTTCATATCAGTCCTCAAGGGCAAAGTACTCCGCATAACGATAGCTGAAGATCCTGGCAATCAGAAGATCGGGAAATGAGTCGATACGGGTGTTGAGGTTGCGCACCGAACCGTTGTAGTAGCGGCGGGCATATTGAATGTGGTTTTCCACTTCGGTGATGTTGTGCTGCAGGTCAAGATAGTTCTGATTGGCCTTGAGATCGGGATAGGCCTCCGCAACGGCGAGCAGCTGCTGGATATGGCTGCCCAGTCGGGTTTCAAGCTGGCCCCTTTGCGGAATGTCTGTGGCGGCCTCTGCCTGGCCACGTAGTTCGGTGATGGCGCTCAGTGTGGCCTGTTCGTAACCCGCATACTGCTTCACGGCCTCAACCAGTTTGGGAAGCAGATCGTGACGGCGTTTGAGCTGTACGTCGATGTCACTCCAAGCGGCCAGGACTCGGTTGCGGTCGCGCACCAGGCGGTTGTAGAGAATGATCGCCCAAACCAGTGCTGCGCCAAAGATCAGAATGAGGGTGGTGGTCATTGCATGTGTTTCATGTGGCCAGGATAGAGCAGGTCTGGAATATGCCAGCAGCGGTTACGCTATCAGTTTTTGACCGCAGAGCAAAGTGTATGAAAGCGCTCGGATAAATATTAACCCGGCATCTGGATGTGCCATGTTCAGCCGAAGCCATTCATACTCTGATGACTCTTTCTGCGGGTGATGTGCCGAAACAGGGAATATTGCCGCGTCAAGGGTATCTAACAGTCATCTGGCAGTTGCAGGTATGAGTGCTATATTTTTGGATGAACAAGATGTATGACATGGAGACGTAGACATGGAAATGATCTTAAAATCTGTCGCCTCTCTGAGTATTTTCCTGCTGTCACTTTCGCTTATCTCATGTAATCAGGACGATGGGGAGCAAAGCGATGTTCAGATGTTATCGGCGTTGTTTCCGGTGTCACCATCGGTCAGTGTCGTGGGACCCAAGCGACTGAGATTTTCATGGGATGATGTGGGGGCCGATCACTACCGGTTATTGAAAAACCCCGATGGTAACTCCGGTTACAGCCCCGTGGGTGGGGACTTCACCAACACGAGCGTTGATGAGGTTATCGCGGTTCATTTGACTGATTGGCTGAACGCCAGCTATGTGGTCGAGGCCTGCGATAGCGATGACTCCTGTGTCGACTCTACGCCGTTGAGTATCTCCGATCTCATGATCGATGCGATTGGCGATCTGTATCCCGACTATGATCCCATACGTTACGAAGGCTTTGTTCCCGACTGTTTTTCGGAATTTGCAATGGAGCGCTGCTTCGGTCATGCAATTACCCTGTCGGGAAACGGTGCTGTAATGGCGGTGGGGTTTGCTGGCGATGATGTGGATGCAAGAGGCGTCAATGGTGTACCGATCGAGCCATACGATTTAGCAATGGGTCCAAACTCAGGTGCTGTATTTGTGTTTACCCAGCAAGGCGTCGGGTGGAGTTTGGAGAGCTTTATCAAGTCTTCCAACCCCGATGCCGGCGATCTGTTTGGCATGTCGGTTTCGCTTTCGCGTGATGGGACCCTTCTTGCAGTAGGTGCGCCTTATGAGGATTCCAGTGCATCCGGGCTCAATGGCGATCAAGACGACAATATGTTGGAGAACACGGGAGCCGTCTATCTATTTTCCTATGATCAGGCGGGTTGGAGTGAGCAGGCCTATCTCAAAATACGTAACAGCGCTCAAGGGGGCACCCAATTCGGTCATTCCGTTTCGCTCTCGAGCATGGGTGATCGACTCGCTGTAAGGAGTCGGGAGACTATTTATCTGTTTCACAATGACGGTGCCGGGTGGCGTCTGGAGGCGGAATGGTATAGTGATCAGCAAATTCCCGAGCACGATTTCATAACCCGTGTATTCGCCTTATCCGGTGATGGTCTTACCATTGCCACAGCTGTGTCTGTTCATCCTGACTTACTGACGGACATGTCCTTGCTGCAAATAACATCTCCTGGGATTGTGTCTATTTACGTCTTCGATGGTGCTGATTGGGTTGAGCAGGGCCGTATTATGGCGTCCAATGCGGATGATGGCGACAATTTCGGCGGATCGCTTTCATTGTCTGACGACGGCAATACCTTGGCGGTCGGCGCCGCCGGAGAGGATTCTTCCGCGCTGGGTGTCAATGGGGATGAGATGGATGATTCTGCGGGATCTTCCGGCGCGGCCTATCTGTTCGAGCGACAGGATGGCGTTTGGCGGCAATCGGCCTACCTGAAGGCTTCGAATGCACAGCAAGACGATCTGTTCGGTGCCAAGCTCGTGCTATCCGGAGATGGTCGTTCATTGGTCGTGTCCGCCCCCGGAGAGGATTCACTCGCGTGCGGGGTCAATGGTCGTCAGGACGATGATCGCTCAGAAGCGCCGCCTGGTGCGGCTTATCTTTTTGTGCGTGACGAGGCCGAGTGGCGCCAAAAGGCTTACATCAAATCACCTAACACCCACAGCGGTTATTACGACTATTCGCCGATCTGTGGTCCTGAGGGTTGTGCTAGCAAAGACCATTTCGGAGAGAGCCTGGCTATTTCCGATGATGGCACCACCCTGATGGTCGGAGTACCCAAAGAAGCTAACCGGGGACCAGGTAGCGTTTATCTCTATTGATTGGATAAATTGAGCGGTAACACCGGCTGTGTGCGGGGAATTGAGATGGTTTCGAATTCGAAAGCTTTTGTCTTGAGTGGAATCCTGATCTTGTTGATATTGTCGGCCTGTCATCGAGATCATAGTAATGATGACACATCCCCGAACGAGTTATCGCTCTCGATCAGTGTTGCCGGAGCAAAGCAACTGCGTTATTCCTGGACCGATATAGGGGCTGACTACTATCGATTGATGGGCAACCCGGATGGAAGCTCAGGCTTTACCCAAGTGGGAACAAATACCTCAGTCACCTACATGGATGAGACGGTTGCGGTGCATCTGACCGATTGGGCAAATGCGTCCTATTTTGTCCAGGCTTGCCAGAACAATGGATCCTGCGTGGATTCGGCAACCGTTTTCATCTCCGATCTGGAGCTCGATGCCATCGGCCAGGTCGTGGCAACCCTTCCCTTCGATCGCGGGGATCTCCCGCAACCCCCGTTGGAACGAAATCGATTCGGCGCGAGCGTGGGGTTGTCCGGTGATGGTCGGACCATGGCGGTTGGCGACCCGAACGACAACCTAGCTGCTGCGGGTATCAACACACCGCCGGGCGATGGGAGCGAAGCCGATGCCAGCGGTGCGGTGTTCGTCTATGTGAGCGATCAGGGTTCATGGCGGCTTGAGGCGTATATCAAGGCATCCGATTCCGTTCCCGGAGACCACTTTGGGGCGGGGGTCGCGCTTTCCCGGGATGGCGATATCCTTATCGTCAGCGCCCCTGACAAGCCTTTCGATCCACTCCCGCTTGAGGGCGAGGAGACAGGCGCGCCTTTGCGCGGCGCCGGCGCGGTGTATGTTTATCGACGTGAGGGTGTGGTCTGGACACTGGATCAGATTATCAGATCCATGAGGCCAACGCAGTACAGCGTGATCCACTTGTCCGAACGGTTTGGGACGGCGTTTGCGCTATCCGGGAATGGGCAGGTCTTTTGCGTCCAGGATTGGGATAAGGTATTGGTCTACAGACGTGGTGATCAGGGGTGGGAAATCTTCGGTGGTGTAGGTGAGGAAACGGGCAGATACATGCCGGGTGATATCTGGCTGAACAGTGGCTTGGCGCTCTCGGAGGATGGATACACGGTAGTGCTCAGCACGTGGTATTGGATTACCGGTGATGATTCGGCGCTGTATAACCCCGGCGAAGTTCTGGTTTATAGCTATGAGTCTTATGATGGGACCGATGAGGTTGGCTCTTGGACAGAAGCGAACCGGATCAGAGCCCCGAATCCAGACTCCTACGACATGTTCGGCAGAACCGTGTCGCTTTCCCGCGATGGCAATACTCTAGCGGTGGGAGCGGCGGGTGAAGATTCTGCATCGTTTGAGAACGGAGGTGACGAGACGGACAACAGCGCGGAATCATCCGGCGCCGTTTACCTGTTTGAGCGCCAGGGCGATGAATGGCATCCGCTAGGATATCTGAAGGCGTCGAATGCCGATGCAGGGGATTGGTTCGGCTACCGGGTGGCCTTGTCCGGGGATGGACGGTCGCTGGCCGTGACGGCTTTGTGGGAGTCTTCTCTTGCGCAAGGTATCAACGGCGACTCGGCGGACAACTCTGCCGAGATGCCTACCGGCGCGGTATACCTGTTCACCCGCGAGGGTGACGCGTGGCTGCAGCGAGCCTATGTCAAAGCGCCGAATACCCAAGGGGGCTACAGCTACGATCTGCAGCTGGAATGCCAGGCTACGGGTTGTCGGTTCAATGCGCACTTTGGACAGAGTCTGGCCATTTCCGACTCTGGTAGTACCTTGGCGGTCGGCGCCCCTTATGAGGACCTGGCGCCCACCGGCGCCGTCTACCTGTACTGATGGGTTCCCGCTCCCCATGCGAGAGAGACCCCTGTAGCCTGGGTGAAACGCAGTGGAACCCGGGATCCGGTAAACCGCGAAGCACTGCGGGAGCATACAAAATTCTCCAGGTGTTACTCTTATCCCCCCCCTGTGGTGATCAATGCAAGATGGCCGTTGAATTTTGCGCTGAGATGATCCAGCCACTGCCTGCCTAATCACTGACCTTTGTAATATGCGACCGGATAATTTGGGATTGGCAACGCTTAATCAAACGGAAGCAATCAAAGTGATTCCCGCACTCAGCGCGATTGTATTGGATACCAGCAGGTCCGGAGCGATGCGTTCCCTCAGCAGAACCACGCCCAGCAGTGCGCTGATGCCGATGTGCAACATGACGATGGCTTTCACGTAGGTGACGCCGTTGGCAATGGCGAGGGATTCCTGGACCGACAGCTGCTGCAGGACAAACGCGCCGGAGGTAAACAGGATAAATACCACAATCGGTGACAGGTGTGCTGTTATCTCGGACAACACGGTCCTGTAGTGTCTCGCCAGATAAAACGATAGCAGCACCACGGTGACCGCATGCCAGCAGGCGGCATAGAACAGAGCGCCGTGGCTGGTGGCGGCGATTGCGATTCTGTCGATGACGGTGGAAATTCCATACAGGGCCGCGGCGGCGAAGGACATGACGACAGGACGAAACACGTCATCCTGGAAAGGGGTATTGCGGCTCCTTGAGGTTCTGAGGAGCACGTAGGCCACCGAGGCTGCAATCGTCATGATCAGCAGGAACTGCATCATGCCCGGTTTTTCACCGTACAGGACATAGGTGGTCAATATCATGAATACCGGCACGGATGCCTGAATGGGTGAGACCAGTGCGAGGTTGCCCAGCTGTATCGATTTGACGTAGAGGACACTGGCGAACAGGGTCAGGACCGCAGCAACCAGGGTTGCGCCCCAGAATGTATTGGCATCGATGACCTGAAAACCCGAGTAGTAAGCGGGAAGTATGAGCGCCAGTGCGGGCAGGAGTCTCGCGTGAAAGACGAGTGCCGATGAATCGATTTCCCTGCACAGAGTTTTCACAGATAGCGCCTTCGCCACATTGAAGGCCATGGCGATAAGCGCCAGCCAAACCCATGCTTCCATGTTGTAGCTGTTCATTTCGGCGTCATCGTCATATCCGAGGCAGGGGACATAAGGCAGCGCCGTCGTTTCCGAGTTTCAGCGCATGGACTCGGTCCGGATAGCAGATTCCGGCGCAAGGGTTCATTCTCTGCATTCAGCGCCGGTGGTATAAGGTGATCATTCTGTCGATTCGCCCTCGGAAGTCTCCGGATTCTGCAGTTCATCGAACTTGGCGGCCATTGTAGGGTTGCGTCGGGTTAGCTTCTTGATCGTCACGTCCTGCGCCTTGTCATTCGCCAGTCGCAGATTCCGATCCGTACCGAGGAGTGCGTCCTTGGTCTTCTGCAAATGGTCGATGGATTTGTCGATTTCGTCGATGGCGGTTTGAAAGCGCCGGGAGGCGAGGTCGTAGTTCTTCGAAAATGCGGACTTGAATTTTTCGAGGTCGTTTTCAAAGTTCGTGATGTCGATGTTCTGTGCCTTGACCAGCGCTAACTCCGATTTGTATTCGAGCGCGTTCATCGCGGCGTTGCGCAACAGGGTAATGATCGGAATAAAGAACTGAGGACGAACCACGTACATTTTCGGGTGGCGATGGAACATGTCGACGATGCCGCTGTTGTAGAGTTCGCTGTCGGGTTCCAGCAGGGAGACCAGCACTGCGTATTCGCACCCTTTCTCGGTGCGATCCTTGTCGAGCTCCTTGAGGAAGTCCTCGTTCTTCTTTTTCGTCGCGGTTGCGTCGTTTTCGTTTTTCATCTCGAACATGATCGAAACGATTTCGGTTTCGTTCTCGTCCATGTCACGGAAGATGTAGTCGCCCTTACTGCCACTGCGAGCGTCGTTGTCCTTTTCGAAGTAGGCCCGGGGAAATGCGGTGGCTCGAATCCGGTTGAACTCGGTCTCGCAGTGCTGTTCCAGGGTTTCTCCAACCATCTTGGTCGAGAGTCGGATCTTCATGTCGCGAAGGCGTTCGATAGCGTCGTCGCGATCCTTGATCTGGGTTTCGTACTTGTCCTTGAGGGATTGTTCGGCCAGCTGCTTTTCCAGTTCCGCCCGCTCCAGCCGGCTCTTCAGCTCATTGCGTTCCTGCTCGATTTTGCTGACCGCCTCGCTGACGGCGAGTTTCTGAGTCGCTTCGTGGGTGCCGAGTCGGGCCTGCAGTTCCTGGATCTCGGAGTTCTTGGTGGCCACAATCTGATGCAGTTCCCGGTCCAGCCGCACCTCGGCCAGTTCGGAGGCCGCCTGCTGATCACGCTTTGCCTGCTCCAGGGCGCTGGCCAGGGCGTCGCGCTGTTTCTCCACGGCGCTGAGGGCTTCGCTCACGGCCAGTTTCTGTGCGGTCTCACCGGCCTCGAGCCGAGCCTTCAGTTCCAGGATCTCGGTGTCCTTGACGGAGGAGGCCTTCTGCATTTCGCTCATGACCTCGGTCCGCGCGAGGGCGACCGCATGGTTCTTCTCCTGTTCGGCGAGTACGAGTCGCTCATGCAACTGTTTGTCAAACGCCTTGTCACGGACCTGTTTGAGAATGTCCGCATACCCGGCTTCGTCGATTTTGAAGGCTTTTCCGCAATGGGGGCAGATGATTTCGTGCAAAAACACGTCTCCTTACTTGTTCATCAGAGTGGATAAGGCTTTGAATCGAACCTATCATCCCGAATAGCGACCCGACCCTCAGTGTTATGGGTTGTGGGTAACGCTGCGATGTAATTCTACCTGATTATCCGTGATTCTCAGCCATGGAATTCATGGACAGGAGTGGATACGAGAGTTGGGTTAGGGAGTTCAGTGCGCTCTTCGGTATTGGCGCCCATCTCCCCTTGCGTGAGAGATCCCTGCATTGTCAGCGAGGCTGAGTTTCTCCAGGAACCTCGGGTTCACAACGTCAGTCGTTGAGTGATCCCCCTGGACAATGGCGGTGAGACGGGGAGCAACGGATCAACCGGCCGTCAATTGTCGATCTCCTCATACCCGAAACCGCCAGTTTCTACCTCCTGGGCGATTCACGCTTCCTCGTTCCTTCGTTCAGCGTGAGAACGAGCACCCGACTGTTCCGCCTTGGGGGAGCGCTGCAATGCTCAGAAAAACAACGTGAATTGAATTCGCTATGCTCAAACTGCCGACAACGGAATTCCGGAATGGGTTGTTCCAGGGTTCCGCTTCGCTGCACCCGGGCTACGTTGCTCGGGACACACCGGAAGCTTAAGAAGAGTGAGCCTCACCCGTAGCCCGGGTGAAACGAAGTGGAACCCGGGATCCGGCCGAAAGCGAAGCGCTGATGGACAACATACATCGCTCAAAACGTCACCAGTCCAGGACTATCCGCCCCGACACATGCCAACTCACTGAACCGTTATGTCTGCTTCTTCAGCCTTCCTGGCGCCTTCGTTAAACACCAGGTGCGGCATCGTGCGGTAGCATGTTAGCCTTGAGTACGTTCTGCGCCGTTATAAGATATGCCTTTCTCCTCAAGAACGGCCTGTAAAACAGGCAGTGCATCGAGCGCAGCCGGATAACCGGCGTATATCGCAACTTGTAGCAATGCCTCAGTAATTTCTTCAACTGAGGCTCCATTACTAAGTGCAATGTCGATTACAATACGCAATGCACCAAATCGACCAAGTGAGGCAAGGATACCGATGCTGCAAAGGGATCGTGTTTTTGGATCGATGGCATCTCTGGACCATGTGCGACCAAATACAACGGAAATCGCTTCATTCTCAAATGAAGGGCTGAGTTCCTTAAAGCGCGTCATGATCTTCTCGGCCTGCTCTTTGCTGAGAAGCTTTGTGAGGGTTTCTACACCTATATCGTGATCATTCATATCGATTCCGTCCTTGCGGAGAATGGCTTTAGTCCGGTTTCATGAGAAAGAGACAAGAAATGGAATCAGGCTCGTTGTTCTGTGCGAAAATACCTGAAATTCCACGAATCGTTGATGTATATTCAATGATTACGTTCAAGAATAGCTGCCTATCCTAAGAAATTAACTGTACGTAATTTGAATGACCAATTAATATTATCTATTGTTGATAGTCTCTTCACGCTCCCTCCTATATTCCTCATATGATTTGCTTGTTCGATCAATGCATTCATCATATTGCGCTGGTGGAACCTTATTGCATTCATTGCGATTGATCTGCTGAATATTGTCATACACTGCTTTGTTGCTACACCCGGCGAGTATCAACACGAAAATAGATATCGCTATGTTATACATTATCCTCTCTCTTTTTTGGCTTCGTTAGTGCCTCTGCGCTCGTCATGGCGACGAGTTTGGATATGGTATTAAAATTCCTTGTGGTCGCAACGACTTTCAGTTTGCGCTCATAATAATTATTACTGAACTTAGAGTCACTATACTTGGTTGCATATAATGTGAATATCGTATTATTCGCATACTTCACTTTGTCAGGCGAGAAATCGGTAGATAGAAAAAATATTTTAAAAGCTTCTTGTCAGGCTCTGTTGCAAGCAGGGAAAAATACAGCCTCTTGTTGTCCTCTTCTTTGAATGGATTATGCTTCAGGATATCTGAAAACTGATCTGGTGTTCTCGCCAAAACGGCGATGTCCCCGCCAAAAATCTTATGAATAACTTTATGTACTAGCTCTTCAAGCTTTATTGAAGTGAGACTGGATAGGGCGACAATGTTGCCGCTTTGTATATATGTCTGTACGTCTTTTAGTCCTACTTTTGTGAGGGCCGCACGCAGCGGAGCCATCAGAACCTTGTTTTTTCCAGTAGGTGTAACGCCTCTTAGTAAAATAACGAAAGTATTCATATTGCCGTATATGATATCCAACGAAATTGCAGAATGACCCCTAAATCAGAGATTTTCGAATTCTTAATAGAGTCAGTCACTTGTTTATTAATTTATGAAATCATGTAGATTATTCTAATAATGTACATTGAGGTTATTCTGCAGTCTTAACGCCCTACATCAGCCGACCGCAACGGAGCTCGGCGTTTGCGCAATAATGGCGTAGCCATGCGCAAAAAAGCCGGGCGGAGCTGTTGGTGGATGGCTGTTTTCGTTAGGCAAAATATCGATAGACTTCGCATTATGTTCTTGACTCTTTCTCTTTTAACCTGCTTTCAATTTCTCTTAACGTTAACTGACCTACAACCCCGTCTACGTGCCTCATGTTAGATAGTTTTTGAAATCTTTCTATAGAATCTGCAAGTTCTTCAGTAAATACGTCATCAATAGCTCCCTTATACATAGTTAAAGTAGTTAAATGTTCTTTTAACTGGCTAACGCTAACACCGTATTTATCGACATAATAAAGTGAATTCTTTTTTTGATGTTGAAATCTCTCCTTGGGACCCAATGAATCCATAAATGCTTGAAAGGAATCCCAATGATTATTTCGGCCATTTAATTGTGATTCTGTTAGAGCATTTTCCTCATCTAGCGTTTGCATAACAGCATCATGCAGCTTTTTATTGATGTATTTATAGCTCTGCAATTCGACCCCGAGTTTTGCACAAACTATTTTACAAAATTCATAAGGAGTTTTTGAGCGCAAATCAATATAAGCCACCGTGCGTTGCAATCCAGGTATTTCTGTATCATCTAGCCTAACAGGTAAGATATATTCAGAACTTTCAGTAAAAGCCCTCTCCTGCGCACTTTCTCTTTCATGGTTTGTCCATAATTTATTATTGTAGTACCTTGAAATAAATATTACGGTGTATCTTGCGCGATCCCTATATATTTGTCGCAAATAGGTGTATAGATTCTTTCCCCATAAATTGGATTCTTCGAATTCATCATAGAATACTGTTACTCCGGCTTCTTTAAGTGTGTCAGCCACTTCTTTGACGTAATATCTATCTTCCCCGGCAAAAGATAATGCTATGTCATAATCGAATATTTTGTTCTTTATAGCTGGCATTTGACTGTGTGTTTCTTTGTTGTCTTGGCGAACTAGACCGACTTGTTAACAGAATTACGACTACTCGACTACTTGGCCGACTACTTGGACACCCACGCTAACAGTTGCACCAACCCAGGGATTCTGTCAACCTACAACAAGTTTTCGATATCAAGGAGTGATGTCATGCCCAAGGCCAGGAAGGCTCTGATTTCCCTGCAAGATACCCCCTACTACCACTGCATCAGCCGCTGTGTGCGTCGAGCCTTTCTGTGTGGCAGTGACCCGCTAACCGGCCAGGATTTCGAGCACAGGCGCCAGTGGATACTCGATAAGCTCCAGGAACTCACTGAATGTTTCGCCATCGATTGCTGTGCT
>JBNLFS010000128.1:0-3463 GCA_050305635.1 Candidatus Thiodiazotropha sp.
TCCCGGATTTGAGTATTCTCAACGATGCGACCGCCGTCACGCACCTGATCGGTCGCGTACCCATCAAGGGGGATGTCACGGATCCCGCGCCTTTCAAGATCGTCCTGGGGCACGACAACCTGGCCGCCAACGGCCACCATATTCCCGGCATCGAGGGGATGTTCATGGAGGGGCATGTCTGGGGCGATGCCACCCTCTCCTGCGTCAGGGCCTATGTGGAACGTGCCAGCTTCGTGTTCAAGGACGGCACGATCGTCAGCTTTCCGGAGAAGAAGAACGTCAGTAAGCGCGCCAACAACGCCGCAGGAGGCGAAACCATCGGCTACCTGACGGACGCCTACGGTTCCACCTGCATTCCTGGTCGGTACATCACCAATGCACCACGCACATTGACGGCGCAATTTCTCGCCGACCTGTCAGCCGGCGCCGCTCAAGCCTACGCCAACAAGGAATCGACCAGCATCGTCACTTCGGCCGGTGGCATCACGACGGCCGTCACCGGCGACGATGGCAAGTATGTCCTGGGCCAGGCTGTTACGAGTGGTGCCCAGGGCGTGTCGGACTACATTCGCAGCCGCAATCTCGATATCTGGGATTCCATCCTGGTCCGCTCGGGCTTGAAAGTCGCCGTGCATCTGCAGACAGAAATACCGATCGATTACGCCAAGCACGGCAGACGCATTTCGTATCTTTCAAAATCCGCCCATGGCATGACGGATTGATGTGAGGAGCTCTTCATGAACCGCTTTATGATCTTACTGCTGTGCATTGTTCTGACGGGGTGTGCGAACCAGCCGCCAAAGGCCTTGTCCGAAGGACCCACCATGCGTGAGGTGCTCGATCAGCACCTTGGCGGGAGCGGCGTCTTGAACGGCCCAATCCAGCGACTCGGGTATCCCGACATCGATGACATGGACGGATACACGCGAGACGCCTTCAACGAGACGCGGAACCTGTTTCCCAGACTGCCTAACCCGGATCTGTGTTTCTACATCTATCCCCATCTGTCGCAAGAGTCGCTGCCCGTGCCTGGGTATTCCAGTTGCATTCCCCTGTATGAGGGAAACCACTACGCGCTACCCGGCGAAGTCGGTGTGCAGCCGATTCCATCCGATCCGCCTGCGCAGAGCCGGTACGGTGAAACACAAACCGGTCGGCATTCGGAAGACATTTTCTAAGACCCAAAAGGAGAGAATCATGGCAAGAGGCATCAACAAGGTCACGCTGATCGGGCATCTTGGACGGGACCCCGAACTGCGCTATATGCCCAACGGCAACCCGGTGACCAACGTGTCGTTGGCGACGACGGAATCATGGAAGGACAAGACGACCGGTGAGCTCAAGGAGCGCACGGAATGGCACCGCCTGGTGTTCTTCAACCGCCTGGCCGAAATCGTCGCCGAGCACCCCAAGAAGGGTGCCCAGATCTACGTCGAGGGCAGCAACCGCACGCGGAAATATGAAAAGAATGGTGAAGACCGGTACATCACCGAGGTCATCTGTTCGGAAATGCAGATGCTGGACAAGAAACCGCAAAGTGAAGCGTCCGGAGAACCCCTCGAAGCCGACATGAGCGACTCCGAACTGGCGCACTACGAGTCGCTCGCCGAGGCGACGGGCCACGGCGATCTACTCGCTGAATGATACGTTTTGGTGTGGTGGTGGACTGTGCGGCTCACATCCCTATCCCATGTCGCCGGAAAGACGCCCGGGCGCGCATGCCCGGAAGGGCGCCAACAGTCTCAGCGGCAAGCTCGCCGGCCGGATTTGGCTCTCGACGTTCACCAAATCTGGCGGGTGCTTGCGACGATCATGCGGGATATCCGCTGGGCTCACCGCCAACTCGAGCCCCGCGACCGCGTTTCGACCACCACCACACCGCCCATTTGAATAAAGGAAACGGCATGGCAAGTACCAAAGAGCGAGGAGAAGCGCTGGTCCAATACGACGTTTCACGAATCCTCCTTGTCCATCAGGAGCACCGAATTCCACTGCAACTCAGCGTCATGATGCTGTTCAAGGTATTGAAGGTCACGCAGTCAGAGGTTGCGGACCGGGCGGGTGTCGACAAGACCATGGTCTACAAGTCGTTGGCGGGGTTACGCAAGTCGCCTGCGCGGCTCAAACAGGAGATGTTCTCCCTCTTTGGCATGGACGTGTGGGCATACAACGCCGATACAAAGCGCGCACCGATTGCAACAGGATCACGCAAGCGAGGTGATGCATGAGCCGGATACTGATGAACGTCTCTAGTATCGATGAAAACGCAGATGATCGAGCTTCTGACAATACCTACGGCGCCTATAGGAAGAAGTCATCATCCGGGACACTAACCCTGCTCAAGAGACTGGTCGGTCTCTACCCCGTCAATGGAGAGATACCCCTGGAGCGAAAGGACAACGATTTGCTCGTCAAGGCGAGGCCTCACAGGACCCTGCCCACAAAGTCTTTCCTCTCGTTCGTGCCTTTTCGTTGGTACGAGCCCTGCAGCCAACAGTTCATCTGCGCCGACCGTCGCCGTCGTGGATTCGTCTTCGAGTTGATCCCGGCGGACGTCGAGGGCAGAAACGACGAGATCATCCATGACATGGCCGACAAGCTCACGACGGCGTTGCAGGCGATTCCCGGTAAGGAGCCTGCCTGGGTGCTGCAGATCTACATGCAGGATGAGCCCGTCGCCGCGCAAGTCCACCGTCTTCGCTCCTATATGAGCGAGCATCAGCCGAAGGACGACACGCGAGATCATGGAGCCGGGGAAGAACAGCCGTTACATCCCTATTCTGAAGCCTGGCTCAACATCATGGACGACCACCTCAAACTCACCTCCCGGGAGCAGGGGATATTCCAGGATGACCTGGTCGGGGGTACGGCGTGGCGCGCCAGAGCCCGTACAGTGCGCTGTGTGCTTACCAAAGCAACTGGTGCAAGGGTTGAACCTGAAGAGCTCAACGGTGTGCTGGAGCGATTCAGACAAACCCTGGTCGAGGGCGGGGTCAAGATCAATCTACTCGATGGCGACGACCTGCGGGAATGGCTGCTGCCCTGGTACACCGGAGATGGTGTTGAGGCCTATCGCTGGATGGAGAAAAATCCCTACCCCTCGGACGATGAGGTCGCGGGTGCGCTGCCGCCAACCTGGGATCTGGGCGAGGCGTGTCTACGGGGGCGTCTGAGCTATTCGGACGAACGAAATTTCTGCTGGCGACATGGCGATCGTTTCAACCGTCTTGTCACGCTGCAGCCGCTCAGACACAAGCCCAGGGCCGGTGTCTGGACGAGGGAAACGACCGGCGGTCAGTCCTCACCCTTCGATCGGCTACCGGATGGCGCGATCCTGGCGATGACCATCGTCTTCGACGCGCAGGATCTGGTGGACGAGCGGATCGCCAAGCTTCTCGCCGTCTCGATCGGTGATGGGGCGGACGCCTCGCTCACCTCGGACGAGTGCAAGCAGGCACAGAAC
>JBNLFS010000129.1:0-2227 GCA_050305635.1 Candidatus Thiodiazotropha sp.
GCTATCTCACTGTTCTGTGCGACAAATAACTTCTCCTGTGTTTTTACCGTGATAGAATCCCGGACCATTGGAAGCCGCGATCCCGGGTGGATTCGTCCCGGGTTCCCTGGTGAATACCGCCTCAAGAAACACCACAGACAGGATTGTTAGGATGTCTTGCTCAGAAATTGATAACTACGCTCGTAACTTACGGATTTTCTCTATAGTGGGATTGGGTTTGCTGAGCCTGCCTGTGTCGAGTCTGGCTGGTGAGTGGATCATCTCCCCGTCCATTGGCATCGACCACATCTACACCGACAACGTGTTTCTTTCCACTGAGGACCCGCAGAGTGAGAATATCACCCGGGTCAGACCCACGCTCTCGGTATTCAAAGAGGGGGCTCGCGGCAATTTTGATTTCAATTATGCGCCGGAATATCGCTACTTCTGGGATGATACCCAGTCCAATCAGACCATAAACCTGCTACGGACCAGCGGCAACCTGGAAGTCGTGGAAAACCAGCTGTTCATCGATGCCTGGGCCACATCGGATCAGACCCAATTATCGTCCGGGCGCAGCAGTCCGGATGGAATCACCGGAACCACGGAACCGATCGACTACTACATCCTGGGCCTGAGTCCCTATTACACAACACGCTTTGGCAATACCAGCGTGCTTGAAGCGCGCTACTCGGTTGATAAAGTGGACTATTCCGACGATCTGGCGGTCAACAGCACATCACAGACCCTGGATCTGGTGCTGGGGAGCGGCACCTATACCGTGGCTCATGCCTGGGAGCTTGCCGCCACCCACACCGTGGAGGACTTTGCCGGGGAGGCTCGGGACAATAAGATTTCTCGCTTCCGAGGAGAGTACATTCAGCAACTGTCCCGCCGATGGGCATTGGCATTTGCCGCAGGCTACGAAGATTACCAGTTGGTGAACAATAACGATGTAGACGGTGATATCTGGTCCCTTGGACTCATTATCACACCTTCCAGCCACACCCGCTTCGCAATCGGCGGAGGGGAGCGTGCGTTCGGTGATGACTACTACATGGATTTCCTCCATCAGACCGCTTTCACCGTGTGGCGGTTGGGTTTTACACGGGATTACATCAGTGCCCGTGACGAAACCACGGAAGATACCCTGTTCCTGCGCCAGGACGAATTCGGGGAGTTGGTCAGGGACGCGGTTTTGGATAATCCCCCCCCCGTGTCCGTCACCGGTATATCGACCCTGAGCGCCGACTACTACGAGTCGGATCGCCTGAATGGTTCAGTGACTTTCCGTTCGACTCGTACCCAGGCCATGCTAAGGGCCAGCCTGATAAAACGTGATTACGCAGAGGATTCAAGCCAGCAGGATACACGCGATGTGGTCACCAGCATTCAACTGAACCGGGTCCTGAGCCGTAGATTCAACGGGGTGACACGGGTGCTGTGGCGGGATCACGAACAGGACTTGCTCGACTATAAGGAGTGGGTGTTTTCCTTGGGCCTCACCTACAGTCTGGGGATGAATACGGCGATCTCCGCCAGTGCGAGCCACCTGGAGCGTGACGCCGACTCTGAATTGAACTCCTATGACGAAAATCGGGCAGATGCCGGATTCGTATGGAGATTTTAAGATAACCGGGTTTCTTGAGAGGAAATATTCCGCGATCTGCGTCTTCAGGGCTTGAAAATTTTTTTGCCAGCCCCCAACTGACAAAATGAATCAAATGCTGGGATACAGACCCGGTGCGGCTTCGTGGCTCACCGGGTTCAGTGTCTCATGTGGGTTGGCTGCTGATCGGGTGCATGATTGAACCCCTGTAATGCCTGCTTGAACCCCGCGCACCATACTGCCATTGACCCGCTCGTTCGGCAGTGACACACGTACAATGCACCAGAACTAAAGAAGAGAGGCTTACCTCGACCATGACTGTTGAAGCGCAAAAGGAAACCCTGGATTTTCAGGCTGAAATCAGCCAGGTACTGAATCTTGTCATTCGCTCCCTGTACAGCAATAAAGAGATCTTTCTTCGGGAATTGATCTCCAACGCTTCGGATGCCGCGGAAAAACTCCGCTTCGAAGCGCTGACCGACGAAGCGCTCTATGAGACGGATTCCGAACTGCGGGTTCGTGTCACCGTCGATCAGGAAGCGGGTACACTGACCATCTCCGACAACGGGATCGGCATGAGTCGCCAGGAAGTGACCGACACCATTGGCACCATTGCGAGTTCCGGTACCCGCAAATTCT
>JBNLFS010000130.1:0-14447 GCA_050305635.1 Candidatus Thiodiazotropha sp.
CTTTGAATAACATCCAGCAAAAGTCCTGCCAGACTCAGCTCATCTTCATGATGCTGGCCGAGGCGTTGTCCATCTCCTCGGCGGTTTTCATCATCTTCACCTGCATTTCGAACTTGCGGGACAACTCGATCATGTTGACCAGGGCGTCCGCCACGTTCACGTTGCTGCTCTCGATCATCCCGGACACCAGCTGGGTATTGGCATCCGCGTCTGCCTGGGCGCCATCGCGCAGGCGCAGCAGACCGTTCTCGTCCTTCATGAGCTGATCCGCAGTGGGATTGACCATTTTGATGCGGTCGATGATGGCCAGTGCGTCCGGTGTGGCGCCCTCGGGAAGAATCGTGATGGTGCCGTCCGGAGCGATCTCAAGGTTCTCGAAAGGCGGCAAGGCGATCGGCCCGCCGTTGCCGATCACCGGCAAACCCTGGCCGTTGGTCACCAGGCCGTTGGCATCCACCTTGAGGTCACCGCGTCGGGTGTAAGCTTCAGAGCCATCCGGTGCCTGCACGGCGAAATAGCCCTCTCCGTTGATCGCCAGATCAAGGGAGTTACCGGTGGCCTGCAGACTGCCCTTGTCGAAATTGATGTCCGGTCGTTCATCGAGTGCATAGACGCGGGTGGGAAATCCCGCGCCAAACACCGGCATGCTGCGAAACTGGTTGAAGTCTTCCATGAACCCCGGGGTGTTCACATTCGCCAGATTATTCGAGTTGTTGGCCTGTGCGATCAGCGTCTCTTTGGCGCCGCTCATAGCGACATAAAGCATGCGATCCATGGGTGGGCTCCTGTCAAACTTTCATCATCAGATGGTGTTAACAGGAATAGTGCAATTATCGGGCCGACTTTCTAAAAAGTTTTGAGTTTTAAGTGTTGAGTTACGCGCTCCCACGCTCTGCGTGGGAGCGCAGACCCGAGTTTATGTGGTCCATCCAATACGATGTGGCGATCTGAGTTGCAGACCCGCGGTAATGTGTATCACCCACAACGACGTCACGATCTGAGCTTGGGAACGAGAGAAATTATTACCACGAAGTGCACAAAGGGTAGAATATGATGAACGCTCGAGTCGTTTCTTCGTGCGCTTCATGTCCTTCGTGGTGAGATAGATCGCTTAGGTAAATCAAGGTATCGGAGAGGACATCTTGATCACCGGTTATTCTCACACGGAGCATGGTTACTCGTTCCCACGCTCTGCGTGGGAATGCAGACCGTGGGTTATGTGTACTACCGAGTGCGACGCGTAATTCAGAGTTGGGGCATGCGTTCCCACGCGGAGCGTGGGAACGAGAGAAAAAAGGACCCGCGAGGATTTCACGAAGTGGAAGCCGGCGGGTGTATTCCCACCGTACATCCACTTCGATCCATCCGGGCTACGTACTCTTTAACCGACGCTCATCAACGGATATTGATCACAGACTGGGTAATCGCGTCCGCGGTGGTGATAACCTGGGCATTGGCCTGGAAGTTACGCTGCGCTGTGATCAGGTTGACCAGCTGCTTGGCCAGATCCACGTTGGAGTTTTCCAACGCTCCGGACTGAATCAAACCGAAACTTCCGGTGCCCGCTTCACCCACTTGAGCATCGCCCGAGGCGAAAGATTCCACCCAGCTGGTATCGCCGTTCTGGCGCAGTCCCTGGTTGTTCGAAAAGCGGGCCAGCGCGATCTTACCCAAAGGTTCCGACTGTCCGTTGGTATAGCGTGCGAACACCACACCGCTGTCATCAACATCCACGCCGCTGAGACGTCCCGAGGTATAACCGTCCTGCACCAGTTCGTTCACGGCAAAGCCGGAACCGAACTGGGTCGAAGCGCTGTAATCGTATGTCAGACCCACGATATCCGCGGCGCCGCCGCCGGGAGTGATGTCGTCATAGACGACGTTGCCGTTGGCGTCCACATCGCCGAGGCCCATTTCAAGAGCCCCACTGTCTGTAAACTGCAAGTCGGCAAACGTGTTTCCGCCCACGGTGACGTTGACGCCGTCCACGAAGGTAAACGCATTCCACTCGTTATCCGCAACCTTGACATAGAACATGGCAGCCGTGTGCTCGGTTCCCAGAGAATCGTAAATGGTTGTTGCCGTGGAATGGTTGTAACTCAGGGGATCCGGCGGAAAGGTGAATCCTGGCGCGGCGGGATCCAAAGCCACAGTGGGCGCTGTTTCGGAGGCGCTCAGATTGAGCGTAGCCTCGACCCGACTGGTTGACTGGGGATTGCCCGAGACGACCGGCAGATTCAAGTCCGAAGTGGTTCCGGTGTTAAACAGAGAACCGGTGGAGCCGATACGCGGAAACACCTGCAGGGTGGAACCGGTATGGTCGACCACGTTACCATCGCGATCCACCGAGAAAGCCCCGGCACGCGTGTAGGTCAGATTACCGGCGGTATCCTCCATGATGAAGAATCCCTCACCGTTGATCGCCATATCGAGATTGTTCGATGTGAATTCCGTGGTGCCCTGGGAAAACTGCTGCGCAACCCGGGAGACACGCACTCCCCGGCCCGGTGAGGAACTGCTTACATCGCTGATCGAGTTGGCGTAGATATCCGCAAACTCGGCGCGCGACTCTTTAAAACCCACGGTACTCGCGTTGGCCACGTTGTGGCCGGTCACTTCCAGATCGGTGGAAGCCGCGTCCAAACCACTGAGAGCGATACGAAATGCCATCTCTGTTCTCCTGTCAACTCATGGATCGGCTCATCACCGACGCCATCAAAATCGAAACGTTTATTGAATCTCTACCACTTCGTTCATGGAAACCTGACCCAAACCTTGCAGGTTCAGCAGGATACCGCCCGAGCCGCCCAGATTGACGCTCTCGACTTCGGCCGAGACATACACCGGTAACGCCACATCGGCATCTTCCATCGTGGCGATCGCACTGATTTGATATGCACCATCTCCGGCATAGTCGCCGGCCTCGTCATAACCGTCCCAGCTGAACGTCAGTTCATCCGACTCGGGAGTCCCCATCTGCAGTTCCCGCACCAATTCGCCAGCCTCGTTCGTGATGCGTACGCGCACATTGCTGACACCGGTAGGAAACCCAATCTCTCCTTGCATGGGCTCATCGGCACTCAGTACATTATAAGAACTTTGAACCAGCACATCGCGTCCCACCAGATTGGCCGCTTGCAGCGCTTGATCCGAAGTGATCGCACTGCGCAAATCACCGAAGGAATCGTTCAGATCGTTGATTCCGGTCACGGTGGCGAACTGGGATACCTGGGTGGCCATCTCCGAGTTTTCCATCGGCTTGAACGGATCCTGATGGGTAAGCTCGGTCACCAGGAGGTTCATGAAGTCCTCCAGCCCGAGTTCGCCCTGACCCTTTTCCTGGGTTGAGGTCGTGGAACCCAGTCCAATGTCATCGTAGTAGTTGTAGGCGTTGACGATACCGGTCATGGTTGTCTCCTTATTGGCCCATACGCAGGGTGGCCAGCAACAACTGCTTGGCGGCGTTCGCCACTTCCACGTTGCTCTGGTAGGAACGGGAGGCGGAAATCATGTTGGCCATCTCTTCCACCGTGTTGACGTTGGGCCGGAATATGTAGCCCTCTTCATTCGCCAGCGGATGGTCTGGCGCATACTCCTGAATCAGCGGGGCCTGGCTTTCGACCACGCCGGCCATGCGCACGCCCTGGGCGGCCGCATCCGGGCTGGACTCGTCGAGGAGGGTCTGGAACACCGGCTGACGGGCCCGGTAGGTCTCCTCGATGCTGCTGCTGACCGCGTCGGCATTGGCCATGTTGCTGGCCACCAGGTTGAGGCGCAGAGTCTGCGCGCTCATGCCGGAAGCCGCGGTGTCAAAGATGCGAAACATGGTCATGATCATTCACCTTTGATGGCCTTGCGCAGGCCGCTGATCTTGCTATTGATGAAACTGAGACTGGCCTGGTACTCGATGGCATTCGAACCGAACGCGGCATGTTCCTGCTCTGTATCCACGGTGTTGCCATCCAGCGATGGTTGACTGGGTACGCGGTACAGGAGTTGGGCCGGTGGAATCGGGCCGCTCTCGGCCTGGATGTGAGCGTGGCTGGTGGTGCGCAGTCGCACCGAATCGTTCATCTCACTCTTCAACATCGCCTTGAAATCGACATCCCTCGCCTTGAATCCGGGGGTGTCCGCGTTGGCGAGATTCGACGCAAGCACTTCGGCACGCTGGGACCGCAGTACCAGTGCGCGCTCATGAATGCCGAATACGTCGTCGAAGTTCATCGGAGTCTCCTGACCCTTGTTCTCACAGACAAGAATGCAGGGAGCGTGCCAATGCCGGCTGCAAGCGGATTGCAACGGCGTCGACCGGAAGAAGTCGGATGAAAGCGGAGATTACGTTTGCCCTTCCCGTCCGGGATGCGGCAACCCGGTGCCGTGAAACGGCAAGGCTTGCCGCCCGCGGGCTTTAATCGTTTATTAAGCGATCCGTCCGGATCAGGCCTTCAGCCGATAGGAGATACCGCCGTGACCCACCTTCATTTCAAAACGGTTGGTCACCTGGTTGAGGGATTCGGTGGAACCGAGGAACAGGTAGCCCCCGGGATTCAGGGCATTGGCCATACGATCGACAATGTCTTTTTTCAGCTCGTTGGAGAAATAGATCAGCACGTTACGGCAGAAGATCACGTCGAAACGCCCCAGGGACTGGTAGCTCTCGGCCAGGTTCTGCGAGCGGAAACTGACCCGGCGTTTGATCTCGGGTTTGACCTCGAGACATTTGTCCCGAGGCAGAAAATAGCGCTTCTGCTGATCCAGGGTCAGGCCGCGTTCCACCGCCAAACCGCAGTAAACCCCGTTGCGCGCCTCCTCCAACACCTTGCTGGAGATGTCGGTGGCCTGTATCTGCACCGGTTTGCCGGTGCCCTTCTGGTTCTGGTAATCCTCGGCGATCATGCTGATGTTGTAGGGTTCCTGGCCACTGGAACAGGCCGCAGACCAGATCCGGATCGATCCGCCCCGCTGCTGGTTGAGATCGGGCAGAATGGTCTCCTTGAGCAGGATGAAATGCCCGATATCGCGAAACCAGAAGGTTTCGTTGGTGGTCATGGCGTCGATCACCCGCACCTTCAGGCGGGCCTGGGCGGGGGATTTGATCAGCTTGGTCAGCTCACTCAGCGAGGCGACACCCAACTCCTTCATGATGCCATTGAGCCGGCTGGAAACCAGATATTCCTTGCCATTACCCAGCAATATGCCACAGGCTTCCTGCAGGTAAATCTTAAAGCTTTCGTATTCCGTCGGCGAAATCGCCATGGAGCGTTGTTGCATAACTGCTCTGCTTTATTGTTGGTGTTGACTAACTGATTTGCTTGAGCCGCTCGGTAACCCGGGAAACCAAATCGTCCGGCATGAATTTCGCGAGAAAATGATTGGCGCCGACCTTGCGCACCATGCTTTCGTTGAACACGCCACTGAGTGACGAATGCAATACCACATAAAGATCTGAAAGTTTGGGGTTTTCCCGTATCGCGGTGACCAGGGCATAACCATCCATCTTAGGCATCTCGATATCGGAAATCACCATCGCCAGCCAATCGCTGACCTTCCCCTCCTCCGCCCAGGCGAGCAGGTTGGTCAAGGCCTCGCTGCCGTCTTTGGCCACCACGACCTCGATGCCGATCTCTTCCAGAACCTTCTTGATCTGATTGCGCGCAACCATTGAGTCGTCGACAATCATGACCTTGAATTTTTCCAGATCACAACCCGCGGAATCAATAGGTTTGCGAATCTCTTCATCGATACCCAGCACCTCGCTCAACACCTTCTCGACATCGATGATCTCCACCAGCTCCCCGTCGATTTCGGTCACCGCGGTCATGTAGCTGTTGCGCCCGACCGCCGTTGGAGGAGGCAGGATATCCTCCCAGTGGGTATTGACGATGCGCTCCACGCTGCCGACCAGAAAGGCCAGCTGCATACGGTTGTACTCGGTCACGATGATGAAATAGTCGGTCGCCTTGCCCATCCTCGGCCCGCCGATCGCATTGCTCAGGTCCATCACCGGAATGTTGGTGCCGCGCAACGAGGCAACCCCACGGATTTGTGGATGCGAGCCCGGCAACTCCGTTAGTTTCGGACACTGTACCACCTCTTTGACCTTAAACACGTTGATGCCAAAAGTCTGACGCCCCTGAAGCCGAAACAGCAGCAATTCCAGGCGATTTTGTCCTGCCAGTTTGGTTCGTTGGTCAATACTGTCAAGCATGCCGGCCATTGTCGTAACCCCGTTGTGGATCGTTTACGCTAGTCTAAGGAGTATGGCGGCTTGTCAGGCCTGCACTTTAGTGCGGCCACGCAAACCCGGGACGGCCGGCCGGAGCCTAGTGTGGTGTCCCATACTGCTTTAGGAAATCAGCGTGCCCGAAGGGAAGCCCCCAAATCCCCCAATCCTGCGTTGCGGTTCTTGACAAGGGCGCGCCATTGCCTACGAACCGCGCCTTGCACCCCAAGGGCACTTCCTTTGGGCGTCTTGGGAAATTTGGAGCCTTCTGATTTCCTAAAGCAGTATAGGACACCACACAAGAGGCACGGTGTTTGCATATTTCCAGACATAACGACTGTCCGGAGACTCGCAAACATGTCACTGAAAATCATCGCCTGCACCCTGATGGGATGCCTGATGATCGCTGGAGCGGGACCGACCATGGCTTCAGACGACGCCACCCAGCCGCATCGCGATATCCTGGATGCCGCTCACCGCTACCTGACGGAAAACCTGGCGCCGGATGATCCGCAGGCCCGGATCGAACTCACCCCCCTGGATCACCGCCTCAAGCTGACCCGATGTGAATCCCCCCTGGAGGCCTTCAGCCCACCCGGCGGCGTCAAGATCGGGCGCACGTCTGTTGGTGTGCGTTGCGCGTCCCCATCACCCTGGACCCTGTACGTATCGGCGGACGTGGTCATCGAGATGCCGGTGGTGGTGGTGACCCGGGATCTCGCCCGGGGTGAAGCACTGCAGACCTCCGACCTGGCCCTGCAGGTCGCCGATACCAGCCACCTGTTGAGAGGTTACTACGAAACCACCGATAGGGTGGCGGGCGAAACCCTGAAGCGTAATATCACCCGCGGTCAGGTGATTACCCCGTCGATGCTGGTGGTGCGCAAGACGGTGAAACGGGGTGAACAGGTCACCATCCTGGCCGATACCGGAACCATTCAGGTACGGATGCAGGGCAAGGCCCTCAAGCACGGCAACCCAGGAGATCTGATACCGGTTGAAAACACCCGCTCGAACAAGCGGATCGAGGCTCGCGTCGTATCGAAAGGGTTGGTCAGGGTGTATTGATTTTGCTAGTGTAGAAATCAAAGCAACAGCCTGTTAAAGCCAACCCCGACAGGTGTCGCTACTCTCATATGAGTAAAGCGCGGTCATTTGAGGTATCCGTATGCCCATCCATATCAGCAGTCTTTCGAGCCGAAACCTGAAGAGCATCGGCAAGAGCGGCCAGACCCAGAAATCCGCTCAGGCCAAAGGCGCCGGCGGTGCCGCCGCCACGTCCCGCACCGACAGCTTTGATATGACCGGCAATGCCGGCCGCTTGCTGGAACTGGAGGGACGCATCGCAAACATGCCGATTGTGGATGCACAGAAAGTGGAAGCGGTCCAGCAGGCCCTGGCCAACGGCAGTTTCACCATCGACCCCCAGAGCGCCGCTGAAAAGATGCTGGCCATGGAACTCTCTTTACCCTAGGGCCTGATAACACCCATGACGCTCTCAGCAGAAGTCCAAAACAGATTGTCCCGTATCCTGGCCCAGGAGATTGAGCAGACGCAGTCTTTGCTCACCCTGTTGCGCCGGGAATACGAACTCCTGAGCACGCCTGCCGACGCAGAGATGAAAGCGCTTCTGGAACAAAAGAAACTGCAACTCCTGCAGGTTGAAAAGAGTGTCAGCCAGCATAATCGCCTGCTCAGCGACAACGGCCTGAGCCCAAACCGCGAGGGTACGGAGCAACTGCTCAAGGCATGCGAAGCCGCTCAGCAACTGCAGGAGCAGTGGCAGACCTTCAGCAGCCTGCTCAGCGAGTGTCAGAAGCAGAACGAGATCAACGGCGGCGCAGTGAGACTCAATCAGCACCAGGTGGGGCAGGCGCTGGACATCCTGCGAGGCATCGCAGCGAGTGAGAAAACCTATGGTCCCGGAGGCCAGACCCGGCCCAACAGCACCTCGAACTCTCTCGGCAAAGCCTGACCTACGCAATCACGTAGCCCGGGTGTAGCGCAGCGGAACCCGGGACCCCACACACGAGGCTCCGACTCTCCCGGGTTCCGCTGCGCTTCACCCGGGCTACGCGATGTTCCCGCACGCCGCTCGTTCACCCGCTCCGCGTGGGATCGAGAAAAATTCAACGACCTGACATGCGCCGCTTGACGGGATCCGTCCCGCGACACCGGATGAAACTCGTCAACACCCGGCCAAGCGGTTTTTACCCTCCTGTTTGGCCCGATAGAGCGCCGTATCGGCAACCTTGATAAAGGTTTCCAGGGGCGCTACCCCATCCCATTCAGCCACCCCGACACTGGCGGTCACCCGCACAACGCTTTCACCGGCCTGACACTCCAACTGGCGCACCGACGCCAGGAATCGTTGCGCCATGACACAGGCATCCCCGATACCGGTTTCGGGCAGTGCGATAATGAACTCCTCCCCCCCGTAGCGACCGGCAAAATCGCTCGCGCGTCCCACCTGACGAATCAGTTTCGAGAGGTCCATGATGACCTTATCACCCACCAGGTGGCCGTACCGGTCATTGATCTGTTTGAAATCGTCGATATCGCACATCAGCAGACACAGCGCCTTGCGGTTGCGCGAGGAGCGGATCATCTCCTGCTGCAGGCGTTGATTGAAATGGGTGTGGTTGTACAGTCCGCTGAGGCCATCGATCTGAGACAGGGATTTGTAGTAGTCCTTCAACTCATGAATCTTCGCGGTCTGATCATCGATCACCTGTTTCAGTCGGTTTGAAACCAGATTCAGGGAGAGATAGAGCAGCCATTCGATCACCGCGAAGCCCACCGCGGCATAGATCAGGTTGACCCACAGCTGATGACGATGCTCCGCGAGCATATCGGTAATCCGGGTCAGGATGACGATCATACCCGCCTGGCGGTCATTCCCCCGGGTGGTGGCCAGGTAGTCGTAGAGCGGGAAATGAACCAGGGCGTATTCATCCGCCGCGGTTGATATCCGATGCACATTAAACGCAGTGGTCTCGTTCTTGAATTGGCGGCAATCATGCAGCAGATCCAAAACCCGGGCATCCGATACCGCTTCGACATAGCAACTCGACTCGGGGGAGAGCTTGAAGATCCGCTTGTTGATCGATTCCTGCCACATGGCATCGTGAACCAGGTCTTCCCGCAGCAGCACCAGCATCTCCACTCCGGTGCGCCGGGTGATCTTGTCCAGCAGGGTTTGAAAGGAGGTTCCCACCTCGATCACCCCCACCAGAACCTGTTTGCCCTGTTCCTCCGCCCAGACCGGAGTAACCCCCCGCAGCCCGGAATAAACCCGCCCCAATTCGAAGCCGCTCAACGGCTTCTGCTTGTTGTAGCTGTCGACAATGATATGGCGCAGATCATCCATCCGATCACCGAAGGTCTGGGGACTGTGCACCCGCAGGAAACTCAGCGATCCGGGTCCGAGATGAAAGTGCAGCTGACGGGCATCGAATTGCTGCATCAGGGCTATCCATCCCCCCGCCACTTCATCGTACAACGCCTCGCGGGCGGCCTGGGTTACGGTACCGCCACTGTCCCCGCCCTCGGACTCCAGCGCCCGCTTACCCTGCAGAAATTTTTCTTGCACCTGGGGCTGGTTGGCCAGATATGTGGCCATCTGCAGCATGTTTTCGTATACGATGGAGAGGGTGAGGTCGTAGGCGTTTTTCAGATTGGCCGCGTTGCGGTTCAGGTGACTCTCAAGCGACCGCTCGCTGGCAAAATAGTTGATGCTGACAAACAGGAGATCGCTGATCAGGATGATGAGCGTGAGAATGAGAAACAGCCTGCGATTCTTCATCAGAAGTCAACCGTGCCGTTGAGCATTCGGACCAGTCCGCCCTGTCCTAAAATGGAGGTACCGTTGCGTCCGCGCCCGTATTTCAGATGGCGATCCACGCGACCGTCCCTCTCAAGCAATCCATTCGACTGCAGGGTGAGCGATGGAATGATTATCAAATGCGCAGAACATTCAAGCACATACTATTAAGTATAGGGGATGAGAATTGTCATTCAGTTGTCCCCTATCAAGAATCTGTCAAAGGATTCATGACTTGGAAGAATCTACGGACAGGTTGGCGGTACACGCCCTCCAAGCGGGGAGAGTGAATACTGGCATCGCGGCACCGCAATGGACCCTAGCGCATCACGCAAGCCATCGGACATAGCATTTTTTATTCATTCCGGGGACAATAGCCAGCCGCTCGCCCTCGTAGCTCAGTAGGATAGAGCAATCGCCTCCTAAGCGATAGGTCACAGGTTCGACTCCTGTCGAGGGCACCATACTGCAGCGGGCCTGTCCAATCATCAGGTTTTGTGGAGAACCCAGGGGACACCGGCGTTGCGGAAGGACGTCAGGACGAGCCCCTGGCATCACACCTCGCCGGTCAGCTCCACACGCTCGCAAACGCCCATGAGATCGCATCCATCATGTATCGATTCCTGAGATTCACAGCCTTTCTGGTATTGCTCGGCCTACTGGCCGGCCTCCCGGATCGGCCCCTCTGGGCCATGGGATTTTCCGGCCGGGTCACCTCAGTGGTGAGCGGCAACGAGATCCAGGTGACCCCTCTGGACGGGCAACCGCAGCAGATCCGTCTCGCGGGCATCAGCCTGTTGCCCGGTGAGCGCCGCCCACAGGACAGCGCACGACGCCACCTCGGCACCCTGCTGCTCGGACGCCATGTGGAGGTGATCGTCAAGGCAACTCACCCCAGGGGTGTTATAATCGGTAGAGTGCTGCATGGCGGATCCGATCCGGCGGAAGCAATGCTCAAGGCGGGTCTGGTACAGGTTACGCCAGGTGCGGCGCTCGAGCCCGAACTGATGGAAGTCTATCGGGCAGCACAGCGCCAGGCCCGCAGCCGAAACATGGGATACTGGCACTCTCGCTGGTGAAGCCCGGCACCTCTGAAATCCGGATCTGTCATTGCCAGCCGGTTGTTGAAATTCGCTCGTACGAGTTCATGACAAGGCGGATTTCAACGCAGGATCGCACCGTAAGCATTTCAACAACCTACTGGTCACGTCGACGCTTGGGGAAAGCCTGATGGGTAAGAAACACAGTAAGGATAAACCGCAATCCGAGCAGGATCAGGATCTTAAAAAGAAAAAGAAGAAAAAGGACAAAGACAAGTCGTCAAAGGGGAAATCCGCCAAGAAGTCGAAAAAGGCATTGGCCAGGACAACCCGGGTCGACCCGGAAATGCGCCACCAGATGATCGCCACCGCGGCCTACTATATCGCCGAGAAACACCACTTCGACGCTTCGAAATCCGTTGAATACTGGCAACAGGCGGAGCGGGAAATCGATGCCCTGCTGGGCAACAGCCCCTGAGAATCATGGGTCAGACGGCGGAGCGGATTTCGCAGACGGGGTTTTGCCCTCTTTCTTGCGCAAACGGTTGAGATTTTCGCACAAGGCGTTTTCCAGGGCTTTGTAGACCTTGAGCTGAGCGACCTGGTAGCGGGTGTGGGGTTCGCCCACGAGCTCCAGACGAGCGCCAAAATAGGCCAGATCCGCCTCCAGGGAGATCGGATTCAGATTGACCCGCAATTTGTTGCTCTTATGCTCTGACAAACCTTCAATCCTTCGTCTCAATCCGCATCGGTCTGCGACAGACTGCTAGTGTCTCATATTCTTTGTCAGATCCGGTATGCCTTCAAGGCGATTCAATAGGATGAGATTCCCCGGCTATCGCCGTGCGACCCGGGGCACGCCACCCGGCCTGCCCAGCCCGGGTGAGGGTTTCGGCAGCCGGCTGCATCTCTTCCATTCGCCGGACGCTGATTCAACAGGACGCAAGGCCCGGTTAATGGGACAATTTCCCGATAGTTAACACGTGTGAAAATTTGAGTTTCCCTGCTGCCAAAAGTTTTCTCTGTGCTAAGATTTGCTGATATTAGAACAAAAATAAATTATCCATGACATTTCTTGATGGTTACAAGCGCAAATGAGCACAACCCTGGACCGACTCAGATCCACCTCTGCCTTTTCGGGTGGCAATGCTACCTTCGTCGAAGACCTCTACGAATCCTACCTCAAAGACCCGGAGTCCGTGTCTGAGGACTGGCGTAGACAGTTCGACCAGCTCCCCGAACAGGACAGACTGGACACCGCCCACGAACCCATCCGACAGCGATTCCTGCACCTGGTGAAGGAAAAATGCACCGCCGCGGCCGCACCCCGGGAATACCTCTCCCCCAGCGCCGCGGAGCAACAGGCCTCGGTGCTGCGCTACATCAACGGCTATCGCATGCGCGGCCACCAGAACGCGGAACTGAACCCCCTCCGATTGCGCGAAATGCAGTATGTGGAAGACCTGGATCTGGCCTACCACAAACTCAACACCATCGATCCCAGCACGATCTTCAACACCGGCTCCCTCTTCGCCCCGGAACGGATGGCGCTGAAGGATATTATAGAACTGGTCAAGACGAGCTATTGCGGCACTGTCGGTACGGAGTACGGCCATATCACCGACACCAAGCAGAAACGTTGGATTCAGGAACGCATCGAACAGCGCCACCTGTTCCAGCAGTTCAGCGTGCACGAAAAACGCTGGCTGCTGACCCTGCTGACCGCGGCGGAAGGCATCGAGAAGTATCTGCACACCCGGTACGTCGGGCAGAAACGCTTCTCCCTCGAAGGCGGCGAGACCCTGATCCCGTTGCTCGACGAACTGATTCAGCACGCCGGGAGCAACAGCATCCAGGAAGTGGTCATCGGCATGGCGCACCGGGGCCGGATCAACGTCCTGACCAATATCTTCGGCAAACCGCCCCAGGAGATCTTCGACGAATTCGAGGGCCGGGTCACGGTGGATCCCCAGCGCCTCTCCGGTGATGTGAAGTACCACATGGGCTTCTCCACCGATATCGACACCCCCGGGGGCATCGTGCACGCGGTGCTGGGTTTCAACCCCTCTCACCTGGAGATCATCAATCCGGTGGTGGAAGGCTCGGTGCGGGCACGGCAGCGACGCCGTGGGGACATCGACGGTTCCCGGGTGCTGCCGATCCTGATTCATGGGGATTCCGCCTTCGCCGGCCAGGGTGTTGTAATGGAGACCCTCAACCTGTCCCAGACCCGGGGCTACTCCACCGGCGGCACGGTGCATATCGTCATCAACAACCAGATCGGCTTCACCACCAGCAATCCCATGGACACCCGTTCCACGCTCTACTGCACGGACGTGGCCAAGATGGTTCAAGCGCCGATCTTCCACGTCAACGGAGACGATCCGGAATCGGTGCTCTACGTGACCCGTCTGGCGTTGGATTTCCGCCTGCGTTTCCGCAAGGACGTGGTGATCGATATCATCTGCTATCGGCGTCTCGGCCACAACGAAGCCGACGAGCCCGCGGTGACCCAGCCGATGATGTACAGCAAGATCCGCAACCACCCCACGGTGCGCACCGTCTATGCGGATAAGTTGATCGGGGAGTCGATCATCAGCCCCCAGGAGGCCCGGGACCTGATCGACAACTACCGGGACTCCCTGGAGATCGGCGTCGTCGAGGCCCGTCCGGTCATCTGCGCCATTCGTCACCCCTACATGGTGCGTTGGAACGGCTATCGGGGCATCGAATGGGATCACCCCAGCGACACCCGGGTCGATCCGGACACCTTCAACCAGTTGGCGGATCAGTTGCTGCATGTGCCCGGCGGATTCGAACTCCACCCCCGGGTGGAGAAGATCTGGACCGAACGGCGACGCATGGCCAGCGGCGATCAACTGGTGGACTGGGGGTTCGCCGAAAACATGGCCTATGCCACCCTGCTGGCGCAGAACATCCCAATCCGCCTTTCAGGCCAGGACTCGGGACGCGGCACCTTTTTCCACCGCCATGCGGTGCTCCACAACCAGCGAGACGGGGAAGCGCTGATACCCCTACAGCATCTGGGACGGGAGCAGGCCGATTTCCTGGTGATTGATTCACTGCTCTCCGAGGAGGCGGTGCTCGGTTACGAATATGGATATGCCACCGCGGAACCGGATTCACTGACCATCTGGGAGGCCCAGTTCGGCGATTTCGCCAACGGCGCCCAGGTGGTGATCGACCAGTTCATCTCATCAGGGGGCGAGAAATGGGGCCTGCTGTGCGGCCTGGTCATGCTGCTGCCCCATGGCTACGAGGGCCAGGGCGCGGAGCACTCCTCCGCCCGTCCGGAACGCTTCCTGCGGTTGTGCGCCAACCACAACATGCAGGTGTGCAG
>JBNLFS010000131.1:0-14742 GCA_050305635.1 Candidatus Thiodiazotropha sp.
TAGGGCGCTTCGTCGGGTTACGCTGCGCTAACCCGACCTACCCACTGTTTCTTTCCAACAAGCGGGGAGAGAAGGCGCCCAATAACCCATATGCCCGTTAAACTCCTTGCTCAATGCGTCATAATTGCAGCGTGCGGCAGCTTTGTTGGCTAAGAAGATCGCGTAATCAAAAGCCAATTTGCTGAACGGGAAGAAGCCCAGGAGTAGGATGTTAGACACGGAACCGGTTTTTTGTTTTTATTACCGTTTAACCCTTCAAGGTTTCGGGATCTTGTCACCATCAGGGAGTCATCACTCAGATCATGGCGGTACTTCTTCACGAACTCATCTTTGAGTCTGCCGCCCGCCATCCCGATCAGACGGCTCTGCAATACAAATCCACATCCCTCACCTACCATGAACTGGCCGACCAGGTCGCGGCGTTTGCGCGCGCACTGATGGCCATGGGCATTGCGCGTTCGGAGCGGGTGGCCATCTATCTCCCCAAGTGCCTGGAGAATGTGATCGCCCTCTTCGGCAGTCTCGCCGCCGGCGCCGCCTTCGTGCCGATCAATCCGGTACTCAAGCCGCATCAGGTCTCCCACATACTGCTGGATTCCCAGGCCCGCTTCCTGGTCACCACACCGGGTAAGCTCAAATCACTCGAGGGGACCCTGCCGTATTGTGTCGACCTGACCGACCTGCTGGTAGTCGACGACCATGGGGAGACCGATCCCGGCGGGTATGCCCAGCACCTGATGACCTGGGAGTCGTTCCTGGATCAGAGCATCCGGCTGTCCCCGCATCGTGTCATCGAGTCGGATCTGGCGGCGCTGATCTATACCTCGGGCAGCACCGGGGAGCCCAAAGGGGTGGTGCTCAGTCATCACAACATGATGGCCGGCGCCCAGAGCGTGGCCGGGTATCTTCACAACACCGCCTCGGACCGGATCCTGGTGGTGCTGCCATTGAGTTTCGACTATGGCATCAGCCAACTCACCACCGCCTTCCTGGTGGGGGCGACTGTGGTGTTGATCAACTATCTGCTCCCCATGGAAGTCCTCAACACCCTGGCGCAGGAGCGGATCACCGGGCTGGCCGCCGTGCCGCCGTTGTGGAATCTACTGGTGCAGTTGCCCTGGCCCGAGGGAATTGCTGAGCATCTGCGATACATCACCAGTTCCGGTGGCGTGGTTCCGGTGGAGACCACCGAGCTGCTGCGCCAGGTCCTGCCGGAGACCGCGATCTATCTGATGTACGGTCTGACCGAGGCCTTTCGGTCCACCTTCCTCCCCCCGGACCAGGTGAGCCGCAGACCCCATTCCATGGGGGTCGCCATACCCAATGCCGAGATACTGGTGCTGCGGCCGGACGGCACTCCCTGTGACGTGGATGAGCCGGGTGAGCTGGTACACCGGGGGCCGCTGGTCGCCCTGGGATACTGGAATGACGAGGTCGCCACGCAGCAGCGGTTTCGCCCCTTTCCACCCGCTATCGATGGCTTGCCGGACCAGGAGCGGGCGGTCTGGTCGGGGGATATCGTGAAACGGGACAGTCAGGGTTATCTCTACTATATCGGCCGCAATGACGATCTGATCAAAACCTCGGGATTCCGGGTCAGCCCGAACGAGATCGAAGCGATCGTGCATGCCACCGGACTGGTGGACGAGGTGGTGGCGCTGGGAATTCCCCATGCCACCCTGGGGCAGTCGATCGCTTTGGTGGTGGTGCCCAGAGGGGAGGCGCTCACCGAGGATCGCCTCATCAATGCCTGCAAGAAACGCCTCGCCAGCTACATGATTCCCGGGCTGGTGGTGTTTCGCAGCGGAATCCCCACCAACCCGAATGGAAAACTGGACCGCAAACAACTGGCCCGGGAATTGATGGAGTCACTGACCGATGCATAACGACCTGAAACAGGCCTGGCTGATGGTGGCCGGGGTCGACGAAGTAGGCCGGGGGCCGCTGGCCGGACCGGTGGTGGCCGCGGCGGTGATTCTTCACCCCGAGCGTCCGATCCCCGGACTGGCGGATTCGAAAAAGCTCAGCGAAAAGCGCCGCGACGCCCTCGATCCGTTGATCCGCGAGCAGGCCCACTGCTGGGCACTGGGGCGTGCGGAGGTCGAAGAGATCGATCGCATCAATATACTCCAGGCGAGCCTGCTGGCCATGCAGCGGGCCGTGGCGGGTCTCTCCGTGTCACCGGATCGGGTGCTGGTGGACGGCAATCGCCCGCCCCAGCTGGATTGCCCGGTGGAGGCGATCGTGGGGGGCGATCGACTGGTGGATGCGATCAGTGCCGCCTCGATCATCGCCAAGGTGGCCCGGGATCGGGAGATGGTGGCGCTGGACGCGCAATATCCCGGCTACGGCCTGGCGAAACATAAGGGGTACCCCACCAAGGACCACCTGGCCAGTCTGACGACCCTGGGGGTCTCGCCGATTCACCGGCGCTCCTTCGGTCCCGTACGCCGATTGCTGGAAGAGTCTTGAACGGGCGTTGAACCGCGTCTTTAGGGAAAAGCGGTGGGGCTGTTGGGTTACGCTGCGCTAACCCAACCTACGGAAAGGGTGATGGGTGAAGAGCAGGATGGGAATTGCAAAATTCACAGGTCGCCTCAGAGCAGCGTATTACGATGGGCCGGTCCGGATTCGTAGGTCGGGTTAGCGCAGCGTAACCCGACAGGCCGGACCAGGTCATGGTCCGGGCATGATATATGCGTAAAATAAATATATAAAACAATAATATATAAATTACATAAGCCATGAGATTTAGGTTGTCAGGTCAGGTTGATCCAGCGTAACCCGACAGCATTGCTGCCACACTGGACTCAGATTTTGAGTCTGAATCGAGTTAGAATAGACCCATTCAAAGGCATCACTGGTTGAGACATGACGGCGGGTTTCGTACATCTTCGCGTTCATTCCGAATACTCGCTGGTCGATGGGCTGGTGCGGGTCAAACCCCTGGTCAAGCAGGTGGCGGAACTGGGCATGCCGGCGGTGGCGCTTACCGATCAATCCAACCTATTCGCCCTGGTGCGGTTCTACCAGGCGGCGCTGGCAGCGGGCGTCAAACCCATCGCCGGGGTGGATGCCTGGATTCGCAATCCCGAGGATATCAATACCCCCTTCCGGTTGGTGCTGCTGGTGCAGAACCCGGCGGGTTACAACAATCTCACCCGTCTGGTCTCGCGCAGCTACCGGGAGGGACAGCACCTCGGGCGACCCCTGATCGAACCCGATTGGCTGCCGGGTAACACCGAGGGCCTGATCGCCCTGTCCGCAGGGCGTCAGGGGGATGTGGGGCGAGCCCTGCTGGCGGGTAACCGGGCATTGGCGGAGAAACTGCTCAGCCACTGGTTGGAGCTGTTCGGCGACCGCTACTACCTGGAACTGCACCGGACCGGCCGTCCGGACGAGGAGCGCTGCCTGCACGACAGCGTGGCCCTGGCGGCGGACTTCGGCGTGCCGGTGGTGGCGACCAACGACACCCATTTTCTATACCCCGATGATTTCGACGCCCATGAGGTGCGGGTGTGCATTCACGAGGGCCGCACCATCGACGACCCTCGACGGCCGAAAAACTACAGCCCGCAACAGTACCTGCGCAGCCCGGAAGAGATGATGGCGCTGTTCTCCGATATCCCGGAGGCCCTGCAGAACAGCGTGGAGATCGCCAAACGCTGTACCATCGAGCTGACCCTGGGCAAGAACTTTCTGCCCGATTTCCCAATCCCCGAGGGGATGACCATCGAGGCCTTCCTCGAAGCGGAGTCCCGTAAGGGTCTGGAATGGCGGCTGCGCAAGCTCTTCGATGAGAATGCTCCTGATTTCGCCGAGCGCCGCAAGGTCTACGACGAGCGTCTGCAGGTCGAACTGGACGTGATCAACAGCATGGGCTTTCCCGGCTACTTCCTGATCGTCGCGGACTTCATTCAGTGGGCCAAGGACAACGACATCCCGGTCGGGCCCGGGCGCGGTTCCGGCGCCGGTTCCCTGGTCGCCTACGCGCTCAAGATCACCGACCTGGACCCGATCGCCCTGGAGCTGCTGTTCGAGCGCTTCCTCAACCCGGAACGCGTCTCCATGCCCGACTTTGACGTGGACTTCTGCATGGACAAGCGGGACCAGGTCATCGACTACGTGGCGCGGCGCTACGGCCGGGACTCGGTCTCCCAGATCATCACCTACGGTTCGATGGCGGCCAAGGCGGTGGTGCGCGACGTGGGCCGGGTGCTGGGTCATCCCTACGGTTTCACCGACCGGGTGGCGAAGATGATCCCCTTCGAGATCGGCATGACCCTGGACAAGGCGCTGAAGGAGAGCGATGACCTGAAGCAGGCCTTCGAGACCGATGAGGAGGTGGCCGAGCTGATCGAGATGGCCAAGAAACTCGAGGGCTGTGCGCGCAACGCGGGCAAACACGCCGGTGGCGTGGTGATCGCCCCGGGGCTGCTCACCGACTTCACCCCGCTCTACTGCGAAGCCAACGGCGAGGGCCTGGTGACCCAGTTCGACAAGGACGACGTGGAGAAGGTCGGCCTGGTCAAGTTCGACTTCCTCGGCCTGCGCACCCTCACCATCGTCGATTGGGCGCTCAAGGCGGTGAATGCCGTGCGCGTCCGCCAGGGCCTCGAACCGGTGGATATCAGCGCCATTCCCATGGATGACGAGGCCTCGTTCCGACTGCTCAAGAGCGCCGAGACCACCGCAGTGTTCCAGTTGGAATCCCGGGGCATGAAAGAGCTGATCAAAAAGCTCCAGCCGGACTGCTTCGAGGACATCACCGCCCTGGTGGCCCTGTTCCGTCCCGGCCCGCTGCAGTCGGGCATGGTGGACGACTTCATCGACCGCAAACACGGGCGCGCCGAGGTGGCCTATCCCCACCCGGACCTGGAACCGATCCTCAAGCCCACCTACGGGGTCATCCTGTACCAGGAGCAGGTCATGCAGATCGCCCAGGTACTGGCGGGTTACTCCCTGGGCGGCGCCGACCTGCTGCGCCGCGCCATGGGCAAGAAGAAGCCGGAGGAGATGGCCAAACAGGGCGAGATCTTCCGCAAGGGTGCGGTGGAGCGGGGTGTCGAGGAGAAGACCGCCACCTACATCTTCGACCTGATGGAGAAGTTCGCCGGTTACGGCTTCAACAAATCCCACTCCGCGGCCTATGCTCTGGTCTCCTACCAGACCATGTGGCTAAAAGCTCATTACCCGGCCGCCTTCATGGCGGCGGTCTGCTCCGCGGATATGGACAACACCGACAAGGTGGTGCCCCTGATCGAGGAGTGTCGGCGCATGAAGCTCAAGGTGGAGCCTCCCCAGGTGAATCTCTCGGAATACAAATTCACCGCTTCGGACGAGCGCACCGTGGTCTACGGCCTCGGGGCGATCAAGGGGGTCGGAGAGTCCGCCATCGAAGCGGTCATCCAGGAGCGCAATGAGCACGGTCCCTTCCAGGATATCTTCGAGTTCTGCCGTCGTATCGACATGCGTAAGGTCAACCGCCGGGTGCTGGAGTCCCTGATCCGCGCCGGCGCCCTCGATGGCCTGGGCGCCAACCGGGCCACTCTGATGCTGCAGCTGCCCCTGGCGCTGAAACTGGCGGAGCAACACCACGCCATGCAGGCGGTGGGGCAGAACGATTTGTTCGGCATGGGCGAGCCGCAACCCGCGGAGACCAGCCACGCCCAGGTGATTCCCGACGACGTGGACGAGTGGGAGGAGGAGCAGCGTCTGCTGGGAGAAAAGGAGACTCTGGGTCTCTATCTCACCGGCCATCCCATCGACCGGTATGCCGAAGAGCTGCCGCATATCGGCTGCACGCGCATCGGCGACCTGAGTCTGGACGGTTCACCCGGTAATGCTCAGCCCCAACAGCGACGGCGCGGTGTTCCGGTGGTGGTGAGTGGACTGGTGGTGAGCGCCAGTCACCGCCAGACCCAGCGTGGACGTATGGGCACCCTGGTGCTCGACGACCGCAGCGGACGCATCGAGTGCACCCTGTTCAACGAGGCCTACGAACAGCACCGGGACCTGATCTCAGCGGACAAGATTCTGGTGGTCTCCGGCAACCTGAGCTATGACGAGTTCCGGGGCGGCCTGAGCATCCGGGTCGACAATCTGCTCACCTTCGAACAGGCGAGGGCCCACTATGCCTCGGTGCTGAGGGTTGAATTTGTCAGGCAAGCGGAAACACCCGAAGACATGATGGAGCGACTGCAACAGATACTCACTCCATTTCGGGGCGGCACCACCGGAATCCGAATTCACTACCGGACCGACCAGGCCTGCGCCGACATTCAGTTTGGTCAGGAGTGGCGGATCACGCCCAGCGACGAATTGATCCGCCGACTCGAACAACTGTTCGGGACCGGGTCGGTGAAGGTTGGATATCGCAACGCGGCCACGCCGGTGGAGACAGGAACGCGCGGTGCGGCGCGAGCCATGAGTTCATGACCTTGCCGACCGGTACATCGGGTGAGGGATTGCTATTCGATAGGGGAGATGTCTTTTAATCTGGTCTTATCGATATCACGCTGCATTGCCCAAGCCTGTTAGGCATATGCAAGCTCAGGTCTGCATTCCCACGCGGAGCGAGGGAACGAGAGGAAGGGCGCACGACTGTCCCGCCCCTTCGGGGAGTGCTGCGATGCTCACAAAAACCGGCGGGGCTGGAACTCGCTAGGCTCAAACAGCCCACACCGCTGATCGGTTTTTGCTGCGCTTCTCACTCGGGACACACGGGAATCTCAAGAGGAGTAAGCCTCACCCGTGTAGCCCGGTTGCAGCGAAGCGGAAGCCGGGTGCATCCAGCAGAATGCGAAGCACTGCGGAATAATACCTCTCCCAGACGTCTCCTTTCGCCCTTTGTGCAGAGATCAATGCAGCATTGCGATGCTGACATTACTCCAGTAATTGGGGGCTATAAATTCATTCATTTGGAAGAGGTTCCTGGGTAGAGACAGGGAGAGGGGGCAATGCCAATGAGCGAAGCGAACACTCTAACCCAACACTCAAAACCGCTCCTGGCGGCAGATTCTATGGCTGAGAATCCTGGGTAATCAGGAAATTGTTTACTTAGTACAAAGGAAAATTGAATTTATGTGTACGACCACAATTAATGAGTTGATTCAAACTGGAAGCAAATAGCTACAGGATATGATCCGAAAAAAACTCAAGCATGGTTGGTTCGTGATCAACGCCTCCCATGTCATCTATTCCATCTGGCCAATGGAGATGTCCAAATAACGCATCGGATTCCGTACACTGCGCCGCGCTGGCACAGGTGGTTTTTGGATTGCCCAGATTATCGATCACCAGCCAGGATACATCTGCGCCGATATCATTCTCAAGCAATGATATCCAGGGCTCCGCGACATTACCGGGAATAACTTTCAAATCCGTATTTGCATCGCAGGCAACCAGATCACATTGCCGAGATATCATAAAATAGGGAATTGATGATTTCGGTAAGTCGGAAAGCGCGCACTCAGGCTTATCATAGTCGAAGGTTGTATAGGGATCGCCGCCACTGTAGTTGGCGACCGCTGCAACGCGATTCCCACCCGGTGTCATCTGCTCGTGACGAGCAATTGAATAGAGCGCCGTGAAACGTGCTCCGTTTGACCATCCCATCATATAGACTCGATTGCGATCAACCACACCCTCGATGACCAGAATATCGATTATGTGATCAATGAAGGCTATGTCGGCATTAGTAGATGGCGTGTAGAGGTCGCGGTAGTAGATTTCGCTTTTGCTACCATCCTGATGATCGATCGTCGGCCAATGCAGGTTGCGGGGTTGAATGGAAACAAGGATAAAACCCGGTCGACCGGGATCGCCAGAGAGTACGAATGTCGGTTGCTTTTCGCGTAGAGAAGTTGCGTCATATACGCTGTCTGCGCTACCCCCTGATCCTGTTATCCAGATTACCAAGGGACGTGTGGATTGTGCGCTGGTTTCAGCGGGCCGTGATTCACACCAATAGCGAATGGTGCCGTCAGCATCAATCCAAGTCCGTGCGTTACCATCTCTGTAGTAAGGTCGTCCAAGTGAAAGCCCGCGTACGGAAGTGCCGCATACGGGTTCGTCACTTGCCGTGTCCAAATAGGTCGTGGTCGGACTGAACATTGCATAGATCGGTACCAGATCAAGACAGGGCTCGTTAATTGAACAGGTTGGCGAAGGGCGAGTTAAACCGACGCCCTGGATGCAAATCTCGGCACTGTTATCATGCTCTCCGCATCCGGAGAGGCTGAAAAACAGATTATGGAGTAGGGCAAACGTTACTGCCCGGTAGATTTTGGATAAGCGATGCAATTCCATTTGGATCAACTGCCCTGTTATCTTCAAATCATGATGAAATAGAATTCCATAGAACTATGGTTAATCAGTGCGACAGATCCAAGTAGTCGATATAAATAAGATATCAATTCGTGAAATAAAGTACTATTTACAACTCGTTTGTAACAACGCGCCCTAGGGTTATTCCTGATGCCGGGCAGTACCTTTCGGCATATACTGCGAACACTTCCGTAGCGTGTCGGATGGTGCGTTGCGTTGTCATGCTCACAGGTCCCGGAACCGACCTGTCAACTTAAATACAACAGGCAAGGAAGCCCATGTTCAATAAACGCCGACATCTCTCAAAGCTATTGTTTTCACTTCTGACTCCCCTGGTAATCGGTGCTTGTGTCCCCGTTGATGAAGAGGACGACTCATCAAGCTCTGATGCAAAAGAGGCCAGGCAACAGATTCAGGCCGGCAATTGGCAGACATCGGATTGTTTACGCGATTCGGACGGATTATATTTCAGGGGGCTGTATCGATTCACCGAGGAGGGACAGATCCATTCCGGCTATCAAACCTATCAGGACAGCGCTTGCACGACGCAGGCAAACGACAGCAGGATGCCGGATTCCTTCAGAGCGGACTACGCTGTGAAAGAGGAGGAAAACCTGCTCGACGGGACCCGAGGATTCGGTTTGGATCTGTTTATTCAGGGGGCAACCGTCAACGGTTACTTCAATCTTAAAGACGACAAGACACTCTGTTTTTCAAATAATGTGGTTTTCAGGGCATACGAATTGAATGCCAAACTCGCTGAAGATGCCTCGTACATGGACTACGATCACTGTCTCAGTATTTACAGCGCAAGCAACGATCCCACCCCCAACCCGGATCCGGTCACCAACGCCAATATTCAGGGCATCTGGGTCTTGAACACCCAGTGCCGCGTCAACAGTGCAGGAAAATACTTTTACTGGATCATGCAATTCAGGGATGACGGCCATGTGTTCCAGGCCTACGCCTTTTTCGATAATTCCACCTGTTCGGGTACCACCACGTCCACCACGTTAGCGGAACTGGATCCGGTGTTGACCTACACCGACCTGGGAGAAGGGACCCTGTCAGATGGCCGGCAGGGGCGTCAAATGCGTCTTACACAGGCTACGAAAAATTTCGAGGGTTACTACATTATCGAAAATCAGAATGAACTGTGCGTTTCCCACAGCTTTACCCTGACCGGCAGCGGCTTCACCACAACGGATATTGACTACAACAACTGCTTTACCCGGTATCAGGAGTGACGGCTTCAATCGGTGGTATTTCGTAACGCCGAAACAGGGCTGGATAACCCGTGAGGGATCGTCTCAGCTCGGTGGATCGATACGGCCCTGTTGGTTGTTGTTCACCCGATACCAGCCGGCGATGCTGTACCGGTCCCGCTGAGCGGGCACCACTTCATGGGGAAATCGTTCGCTGAGAAAGACCACCATCTGCCCGTAAGTCGGCAACACGGTCTGCAGAAGCTCACCGCTGTGCAGGTCGTAGATCAGCAGTTGTCCCCCGTCGCTCGGCTGCCAGTTCGGGTTGAAATAGCACACCGTGGTCAATACCCGGTTGCGTGCCCCCTGAAAGGCGTCCAGATGCCGCTTGTAGTAGGCTCCGGGCGGGTAGTAGGCGAAGTGGCATTCGTAGTCGAACAGACCCAGGAACAGGCGGCGGTTGACCGCCAGTCTCAGTTGCTCCGTCCAGTCCAGGTAAGCGGCCATCACAGGGACCGATGGGTCGAGCCAGCGGATGCGGTCGGTGCGGACGAACGGGTTGGTCATCTCATCGGCCTGTCGGCCGATACCGGCCGGTTTAAAGCGCTCCGTGTCCAGGGATTTCAGGTGCAGATAGAGCCCATCCAGCAATGTCATGGGCAAGGCTCCGGGGAGAATCGCATAACCCTGATTTTCAATGCATTGGATCAGGTGATCAAACAGGTCGTGATCACCGGGTCCGGTGGTGGAGGTGAGATTGTTCACATAGGGTACTGGTGGGAAAAACTGCGCGATTCTGGCACCCTGTGGCGGTATTTGCCAAGGAATATTTCAACGAGTGATCGACCGGTTGCTAAGTATCGAATCAAGTTGAGAAATTTAGCCTAAGCCCTGTCTGGAAACAGGTTTCCCCGGGAGACTGTCCTATCCCATTTGATTCCGGTATATTTCGCCCATGGACCTGAACTTTCTAGAATTCGAACAACCGATCGCGGAACTCGAGGCGAAAATCGAAGAACTTCGCCTGGTGGGCAGCGATAACGAGATCAATATTCAAGACGAGATCGCGCGCCTGGAGAACAAGTGTCGCAGCCTCACCGAATCGATCTTTTCCAATCTCAAGCCCTGGGACATCTCCCAGCTCTCCCGTCACCCCCTGAGGCCCTACGTGCTCGACTACATCGACCGGGTCTTCGACGAGTTTCACGAGCTGCACGGTGACCGGGCGTTTGCCGACGATCATGCCATCGTCGGTGGCGTAGCCCGTCTGGAGGGTCGTCCGGTAATGGTGATCGGCCATCAGAAGGGTCGGGACACCAAGGATAAGCTGCACCGCAATTTCGGCATGCCCCGCCCTGAGGGTTATCGTAAGGCGCTGCGTCTGATGGAACTCGCGGAACGCTTCAGGCTGCCCATCCTCACCTTCATCGACACCCCGGGCGCCTACCCGGGTGTGGGCGCGGAAGAGCGGGGCCAGAGCGAGGCCATCGCGCGTAACCTCAAGGTGATGTCCGGTCTGCGCACCCCCATCATCTGCACCGTCATCGGCGAGGGGGGCTCCGGCGGAGCCCTGGCCATCGGGGTGGGTGACCGCATCGTCATGCTCCAATACAGCACCTACTCCGTGATATCCCCCGAGGGCTGTGCATCGATCCTCTGGAAAAGCGCTGAAAAGGCGCCCCTGGCCGCCGAGGCCATGGCCATCACCTCGGATCGTCTCAAGGATCTGGGGCTGATCGACGAGATCGTTCCCGAACCCCTGGGCGGCGCCCACCGGGACCTGGATACCATGGCGAAGAACCTCAAGCACTCTCTGGTGGAAGGGCTGGACAATCTCACCAGCATGGCGATCGACAAGCTGCTGGACACCCGCTACCAGCGACTGATGCAGTACGGCCAATTCTCCGGGGAGTAACCCAGCGAAGCACCCCGTGTCCATCAGCGCGACCCGGCTCCAGCAAATCCTAACCCGTTTCCCCCAACCCGCTGGGTGTCTGGTGGCGCTCAGCGGTGGCCTGGACTCCTCCGTTCTCCTGGATCTGATCGCGCAACTGCAATCAGACCTGGACTACCCGGTGCGGGCCGTGCATATCCACCACGGCCTGCAAGCCCAGGCTGATCGGTGGCTGACACTCTGTGAAACCCTCTGTGCCAAGCGGGACATTCCCCTCGAAACCCATCATTTGTGGCTTGAGCCCCAGCCGGGGGAGAGCCTTGAGGCCGTGGCGCGGGAGGCCCGTTACCAGGCCCTGGCGCAATCGATGTCCCCCGGGGACCTGCTACTGACCGCCCAGCACCAGGACGACCAGGCCGAAACCCTGCTGCTGCAGTTGATCCGCGGCAGCGGACCGGCGGGCCTGGCCGCCATGCCGGAGCATGTCCGTTTCGGTCCCGGTTGGCTGGCAAGGCCGCTGCTCACAGTCTCCCGCCAGGCGCTGGAAGCCTATGCCCGGGAGCACAACCTGAGCTGGCAGGAGGATCCCTCCAACCGGGATTTGCGATTCGACCGTAATTTCCTGCGTCACCAGGTGATCCCCCGGCTGCGTGAGCGCTGGCCCGCAGTGAGCGAGACTCTGGCCCGTTCCGCACGCTATGCCGGTGAACTCCTGGAACTGGTCAACGAGGAGGTGGACGAGGATCTCGAGCGGGTACGGATCGCCCACTCGGAAGCCCTGTCGATACCGGGCCTGAGCGGGTTCCACTCCGTGCGGCTGCGGCACCTGCTGCGGCGCTGGATCGGCTCACGGGGCGCGCGCATGCCGAACTCTAAAAAGCTGGCGCGAATTGAGCAAGAAGCGGTGTTCGGCCGTCCCGATGCGAGTCCCGAGATTCGCTGGGGTAACTGGTCGGTACGCCGCTTCCGGGAGGGCCTCTATCTCCTGGATGAACCGCTCCCAGAGCCGCCTGTCACCACTCTGGATTGGTCCTCCAATCTGACTCTGGAACTGCCCAACGGCCTCGGTCGGCTCAGGGCCGTGGCATCAGAGACCGGCGTGAGCGCAGAGCGCTGGCAAAACGCCCGCATCGAGGTGCGTTTCCGGCAGGGCGGGGAGCGCTGTCAGCCCGTGGGTCGCGGTCACCGACACCCACTCAAGAAGCTGTTCCAGGAGTGGGGGATTCCCCCCTGGGAGCGGGAGCGCCTGCCGCTTGTCTTTCTCGATGGGGACCTGGCGGTGATTCCCGGCCGGGCGGTGTGTGAAAGCTTTGCAGCGGCTCCAGGCGAGCCTGCATTGCAGGTGGAATGGTTGCGCCAGCCCGATCACGACGCCGTAGAGATGAGAGCCGTCACACCGCAGAAGGACAATCCCCGGGATCGCTAAGGATCATTTTTCACTGGCCGATAGCCTGTGTATGTCCCGTAACGGCCCGAATCACCCCTGATGTTCATTCCCGCACCGCAATCTGTGCCAGTTCGCTTTGCTTACGCATGCCCAAGGGGTGGCGCTCGGAGGCTGAGCGACCGGCTGTTGCGCCTGTTGTGGTTGCTCCTGCTGGTGGTGCCGGTTTCGCGGCCGGTCGCTGCACAGCCCCTGGAATCCCTGATCTACATGGCCGGGTTGCATGAATCGCAATGGCAATACCAGGGATCAAAGTATCACTGCGAGCTGAAACACGAGATCCCCCAGTTTGGCACCGCCGTGTTCAGCCGCCTGTCCGGCGATTCCCTGCAGTTCCGTATCGATGCCTTTCAGACCGTTCCGGAGACGGTCAAGGCCACCCTCCGTGAGGTCTCGCCGGATTGGGAACACGAGGCCCCGGACGATCTGGAGCAGTACCTGGGGATCCACGCCGGACTGCGCCCGGTAACCCTGGAGCGCAAACCGGCCGGATGGCTGCTCATCGCCCTCTCCAAGGGACAGTTGGGGAGTTTCGATTTCCTCGACTGGAACGACAGCCGTCGCCAGGTTTCGGTGCGGCTCTCCCCGGTACGCTTCACGCAAGCCTACCGCGCCTTCAAGCAGTGTCTCAGCGAACTCTCCCCCGACGGTTTCGATGCCGTCAAGGATCTGACCGTACACTTCCCGCTGGATGTGCACGCACTGGACGAGAAGGCCCGCCAGGCCCTCGACCGGGTGGCGGACTATATCCAGGCGGATGACAAGATCACCGCCATACAGGTAGCGGGTCATGCGGATGACCAGGGTACAAGCCGCTACAACATGAAACTCTCCGCCCGGCGCGCCGCCAGTGTCACCCAATACCTGGTCTCGAAAGGGGTGAAGCGGAACCTGATCCAGGCACGCCACTACGGGGAGTCCCGACCCGCGATCGCCAAGCGAACCGAGCGGGCCCGGGCAGCCAATCGCCGGGTCCAGGTCGATCTGCAGCGTTGATTAGAGTTCATTTTATATGTTGTATCAGTGGGTTACAAACAAATGGCTGGAGCCTCTCTGAGTGAATCACTGAGAAGAACCGATCAAGAAATCCGCTGAATACTGTAGTGGCGATGGGCAATAAAAGAGCCCGTTAAGTCGTCCGATCGGGGCTGAAAAATGAAAAGCACGGAGTGTTGGCACCCGAGACAGGGTAAGACCCTATACCTTGCGGACTACGCTCAAATGTTCTAGAAAGGAGACAACAACCGCTTCGTTGTATCACAGGGACGAGTGTCAAAGTGAGAAACCAGCCAGCGACTAACCCGGACCCAGCCGCTCATTTGAGAGTGATGGGCCGATCCGGACAAAATGATCGTCGACTGACGATGACAATATGGTTCGGTATAGCTTCTCTTCGGATGGCTTTGAAGGACCTCAAAGGCCAAATCAATCGTATTATCCTCAGGCTTCTGTACGGTGGTTCCAGGCAACCCGGACTCAACAATAAATCTGACGCGCCATCAGGTCTTAGTGCGATACCCCGCCAATTAGTCAATTATTCAAATGTTCTGAGGGAGTTAGGTGGGATGGGTTCAATTTTGAAGGGAGTAGGGAGCGGTAGAATAAGTGTGGCCGTCCTTGCAAGACGTTACTCCAAGTATGAAAAATACTTAACTGAGTACATAATAAGAACATGTGTCGGCATAAGTCAATATTCGCGACGTCGGCATAAGTCAATATTTGTGACGTCGACATAATTCACTGTTGCACAAATAAAAGGGAGATCAAGCGCGGCACATTACCGAAGCAGTGACCCGTCATTTAGGACCAATAAAAGCAGGAGTCTCGCATGGAAGCGACCTTACAAAGTATCTTTAGATCGACGTTTGAAC
>JBNLFS010000132.1:0-16224 GCA_050305635.1 Candidatus Thiodiazotropha sp.
AGGCTGTTGAAATTCGCTCAGACGAGTGCGAGACAAGGCGAAAACCGCCGAAAAAGCGCAGTTTACTGAAGTAAATGAGCATTTTGAGGCGGTTTTCAACGCAGGATCGTACCGTCTGAGTAGAATTTCAACAGCCTGTTAACCCAATCGTTGCATTGATCTCTGGACTCAGAGCGAAGGGAGACATCTGTACGGTTTTGCATTATCCCGCAGTGCTTCGCATTCTGCCGAATCCCGGGTTCCACTTCGTTTCACCCGGGCTACGGGGGTGAGGCTCGCAGCTCTAGAGATTCCCGTGTGGCCCGTCAGCGTAGCCCGGGTGCAGCGAAGCGGAACCCGGGAACAACCCTCCGGAGCGCCGGAGCGGTCTGTTTGAACACAGAGAGTTCCGGCCCCGCCGGTTTTTGTGAGCATCGCAGCAGTCCCCGAAGGGGCGGTCGGGCGCTTTTTCAAACCACTACCCAATTCCCGAATCGAGTGTCAGCATGGTGGGTCATGCCGGGTAATCAGGTAAGGTTTTTGCGTGACCGCCAATCGGGGCCAGGATGATCCTTACGCGCTGGCAATCCGTTCCGCCCATTCCAGCAACTCGGGAATCAGACGACGGCGGTTTTCGCTCAGTTCAGGGTCCGCCTCAAGGCGATCGAGAACTTGCAGATACTCGTCCAGGGTGATGCTCCCCCCCCCATCCGCCTCTGTGAGACGGGTGAATCGATACTCTTCCCAATGTTCCCGATCTTCCTCACTGAGACTCTCCGGCCAGTTGCGGGCCCGATAGCGAAACAGCATCTCGGGTAACCGCGGATCGTCGAACACCTTAGGAAATTCCGCCAGTTCCGAGGGCTTGCAGCGGATGATCCGATCCATGCGCTGACGGTCATCGCGGGAAAAGAAGCCCCCCGCATAGATCGCCAGATCCGGGTCCGAGACCGGTTCGAATTCAGGGCTCCGGTGAATCTCCTCGACCCGTTTCAGAAAGTCGGTCTGACGCAACAGGCGCTCCCGATAGTCCCGGCCCTGCCGCACATCGATGGACCAGCGTTCGGCGGCCTCCGCCGATAGGGTGTTGAGCGGCACCACCACCGGACATTTGTTGATATGCACCGTTTTCACGGGCAGGCGTGCGGCGCCTTCCGGCAGTTCCGCCACCGGGGTGAACAGACGTGCATGCAACTGCTCGGCGCTCAGATCGAAAAAAGCCTCCGGGTCCTGCCTCAGGTCGTAGACGACCACCCCGTTGGGATTTGCAGGATGCCGGATCAGGGGCATCACCATGGCGATGCAACCCTGCGCAGCCGGGTACATGGCGGAGACATGCAGCACGGGCTCGCGCTGCTGCAGGTTGAGCCGTTCCGCGACCACCTGTTTGGCCCGGTTGTTCAACAGGTAGTCGTAAAGCCTGGGCTGATGCTGTTTGATCAGCCGGGCCAGGCCGATAGTGGCGCGCACATCGGACAAAGCGTCATGCGCGGCGCTGTGCTCGATCCCGTTCGCCGCACTCAGAGCCTCGAGACGAAACCGGGTGACCCCCTGTTCATCCCGGGGCCACTCGATGCCCTCGGGACGCAGGGCATGGGTTAAGCGGACCATATCGATGATGTCCCAACGGGAACCGCCGTTCTGCCACTCCCTCGCATAGGGATCGTAAAAATTCCGGTACAGGGTATTGCGGGTCACCTCATCATCGAAACGCAGGCTGTTGTAACCCACACCGCACGTGCCGGGATGTGCAAGCTCCCGGTGAATGCGGCGAATGAATTCCGCTTCGATGAGCCCTTCCCGCAACGCCTTGTCGGGTGTAATCCCTGTGATCATGCAGGCCTCCGGCTGGGGCAGCATGTCATCGGCCGGGCGGTTGTAGATGACCAGTGGATCACCCAGGACGTTGAAATCCTGATCGGTGCGAACCCCGGCGAATTGACAGGCGCGGTCCCTGCGGGGATCCGCCCCCCAGGTCTCGTAGTCATGCCAATAGAAGGTGAATGTCATCAGTTATGATCCCAAAATGTGTCACTGCCGGATGTCGACGATACCGAATCAGTGCCGGGTCTCTTTGAGACTGTATCTCAGAACAGAAAAGATGGAGTCGACAAAACGTTCGGACTGATCCGCCAAATCATGATCAGCGGGGTTTTTCAGCCAATTCTGTACATACCCCTCAATCATCAGGTGAATCACCTGAGCACCGGCCCGGATATCGAGGTCTGCTGGCAACTGGCCTTTGCGTTTGGCATTCTCCAGGGTTTTGATCTTATCCTCCAGGGACTTGTCGATGAGTTCCCGGATCCGCTCCGGAACATCCTGTTCCCGACGCATGAAGCGCTCGTGCAGAATGATCTTGAAGATATTCCTGAAGTCCTCCTGGGTGGCCACACTGACAAACAGAAAATGCAGCAACTCCGCCAACCGGCCCAGGGGATCGGATTCGGATTCCCGTCGACCGGCACCCGCGAGTTCGTCGATCCTTGCCGAGTAGCGGGAAAGAATCGCCTCGAAAAGCTCCCACTTGTTTTTGAAGTGCCAGTACACCGCGCCCCGGCTGACCCCCGCGCGGCTGGCGATTTCCATCAGACTGGTGGAACTCACCCCCTGGCGTGAAAACAGCCGGAGTCCGGTTTCAATGATTTTCTGCCGAGTTATTTCGGCTTCTTCTTTCGTGCGCCTCAAGCGGATATCCCTACAGATCGTACAGCAACAGTTTACAAGCTCCGGGGTTGATTACTATTATACATACACTTGTGTTTGTAAAATCCTTCCCACCGGGTGCACCATGGTCAGATTTCGTTCAGTCTCCCCTTCCACACTACTGGCGCTCGCCGGTCTCGCCGGCACGCTGCTACTGCACGGCTGCGACAATACCGGAGGCGCTCAGGTCCAGACCGAACAACAGAAACCCCCACCCGCGGTTGAGATCACAACCGTCAAACCCCAGAGCTTCGATCTCAAGGAGACCTATGCGGGCCGGGTTTCCGCGTTCCGCACCGCGGAGATCCGCCCCCAGGTCAACGGCATCATCCTCGAACGCTATTTCGAGGAGGGTGCCCAGGTCAACACCGGCGACAAGCTCTACCAGATCGACCCTGCGGTCTACCAGGCGGAACTCAACCGCGCAAAGAGCGAACTGGCGGTGAGCGAGGCGAATGCGGAAAGTGTCCGGCTCAAGGCCGAACGCTATCGGGAACTGCTGATCACCAAAGCGATCAGCCAGCAGGACGCGGATGATGCCGAGGCCTCTTGGAAGCAGGCCAAGGCACAGATCCAGGTGGCCCGGGCGGCGGTTCAGAGCGCCCAGATCAATCTGGACTATACCCGCATTACCGCACCGATCTCCGGCGTGATCAGCCGCTCGAACGTGACCGAAGGCGCCCTGGTATCGGCTCAGCAGCAGACCGCCCTGGCGACCATTCGTCAGCTGACACCGGTCTATGTGGACATTCAGCAACCGGCATCAGCCCTGTTGCGCATGCGTCGTGCGGGCGATTCGATCACCCACGATGTACACCTGAAGCTGGAGGATGGTACGTCCTACGAAGAGATCGGCCGGCTGCAATCCTACGAAGCCAACGTGGATGAGGGCACCGGCACCGTCAATGTGCGTGCCCTGTTCGACAATCAGCAGCGTCTGCTGATGCCGGGCATGTTCGTGCGCGCGGATGTGATCATCCAGCATTTCGACCAGGCCGTCCTGGTGCCGCAACAGGGGGTTACGATCAAACCGAACGGCAAGACCACGGCGATGCTGGTCGGTCAGGAGAACAAGGTCGAGAGCCGTGAGATCAAGGTAATCCAGGCCGTGGAGGACAAGTGGCTGGTGGGTAGCGGATTGTACGAGGGTGACCGGGTGGTTGTGAAAGGCCTGCAGAAGATCCAGGAAGGCGCTGAGGTCAACCCCAGCGACCCCACCGCTCAATCCACCAAGGAGTAACCCGGATGGCCCAATTCTTCATCGACCGGCCTATATTCGCCTGGGTGATTGCCCTGGTCATCATGCTCACAGGCGCACTCTCGGTGATGCAGCTGCCGGTTCAGCAGTATCCGAGTATCGCGCCACCGACCATCAGCGTGACCGCCAACTATCCCGGCGCCTCCGCCAAGACCGTTGAGGACAGCGTCACCCAGATCATCGAGCAGAACATGACCGGGCTGGATAACCTGCTGTACATCTCCTCCCAGAGCAGCAGTTCCGGTTCCGCCACCATCACCCTGACCTTTGCCGCGGGCACCGATCCCGACATCGCCCAGGTGCAGGTGCAGAACAAGCTCTCCCTGGCTGAACCCTTGCTGCCCCTGTCGGTGCAACAGCAGGGTGTCAGCGTCACCAAGAGCACCCGGGGCTTTCTGATGGTCGTGGGCCTGGTCTCCACGGATGGCAGCATGGACCGCTCCGACCTGGCGGACTACGCCATCACCCAGCTCAAGGACCCGCTCTCACGAACCCAGGGCGTCGGCAGCATCCGGGTGTTCGGCGCCCAGTACGCCATGCGCATCTGGTTGCAGCCGGAGAAACTGACAGCCTTTGGCCTGACCCCGGTGGACGTGACCTCGGCGATCTCGACACAGAACGGCCAGCTGACCAGCGGACAGCTGGGCGGTTCCCCCTCGGTAGCCTTTCAACAGCTGAATGCCACCATCATCTCCCAGACCCGTTTGGAAAATGCTGAGGCGTTCGAGAACATTCTGCTCAAGGTCAATCCTGACGGCTCCCAGGTACGCCTCAAGGACGTGGCACGGGTGGAACTGGGCGCCGAGGACTACAGCGTGACCAGCCGCTACAACCGCATGCCCGCCACCGGTCTGGCCATCCAGCTGGCAAGTGGCGCCAACGCCCTGGATACCGCCGTGGCGGTCCGCGAGACCATCGAGGGCCTGAGGGACTTCATGCCGGAGGGACTCGAGGTGGTCTACCCCTATGACACCACCCCGTTCATTCGCATCTCCATGGAGGAGGTGGCCACCACCCTGGCGGAGGCCATCGTGCTGGTATTCCTGGTGATCTACCTGTTTCTCGGGCGCCTGCGCGCCACTCTGATCCCCACCATCGCCGTGCCGATCGTTCTGTTGGGCACCTTTGGCGTGATGGCGGCCTTCGGCTACAGCATCAACACCCTGACCATGTTCGGTCTGGTACTCGCCATCGGCCTGCTGGTGGACGATGCCATCGTGGTGGTCGAAAACGTGGAGCGGGTGATGGAGGAGGACGATCTGCCGCCCCGGGAGGCGACCCGCAAGTCCATGGGACAGATCACCAGCGCCCTGGTGGGCATCGCCCTGGTGCTCTCCGCGGTGTTCGTACCGATGGCCTTCTTCGGCGGGTCCACCGGCGCCATCTACCGCCAGTTTTCCCTGACCATCGTCTCCGCCATGGTGCTCTCGGTACTGGTGGCCCTGATCCTCACCCCGGCCCTCTGCGCCACCCTGCTCAAGCCGATGCACAAAGGGGATCATGACAAGATGGGCGGGGTGTTCGGCTGGTTCAACCGCAGCTTCACCCGGGCCAACCGGGGCTACATCAAGGGTGTCGGGGGCATCCTCAAGCGCCCGATCAGGCTGATGATCATCTACCTGGCTGTGATCGTCGGTCTGGGTACGCTCTACGTGCGCATGCCCACCGCGTTTCTCCCGGAAGAAGACCAGGGCGTGATGTTTGTTTTCGTACAGTTGCCCACCGGCGCCACCCAATCCCGCACCGTGGAGGTGATGAAGCAGATCGAGGATTACTTCCTCGCCCAGGAGGAGGTGGACTCACTCTTCACCGTGGCCGGCTTCAGTTTCGCCGGCCAGGGGCAGAACATGGGTCTGTCGTTTGTCCGTCTCAAGGACTGGAACCTGCGTAAGGATCCCTCCCACTCCGCCAAAGCGGTGATCGGCCGGGCCTTTGCCGGTCTCTCACAGATCAAGGACGCGATCATCTTCCCGATCAACCTGCCGCCGATCCCCGAACTGGGCACCGCTTCCGGTTTCGACCTGATGCTTCAGGACCGTAACAATATCGGCCATGACGCTCTGATGGGCGCACGCAACCAGTTGTTGGGCATGACCTCCAAGGATGAACGCTTCACCCGTGTGCGGCCCAACGGCATGGAGGACGTACCGATCTTCCGCATCGACATTGATTATGAAAAGGTCAAGGCCCTGGGCCTGGATGTGGATGCGGTCAACAAGACTCTGAGCATCGCCTGGGCCTCGAGCTACGTGAACGACTTCATCGACCGGGGTCGGGTAAAGAAGGTGTATGTGCAGGCGGACGCACCCTATCGCATGCTGCCGAGCGACCTGCAGCACTGGTACGTGCGCAATGATACGGATGAAATGGTGCCGTTCAGCGCATTCACCTCGACCTACTGGGACTACGGGTCTCCCCGCCTGGAGCGCTACAACGGAGTCCCCGCGGTAAATATCCAGGGTCAGGCCGCACCTGGGTTCAGTACCGGCGATGCCATGCGAGGCATCGAAGAGATGCTGGCGAGCCTGCCCAAGGGGATCGGTATCCAATGGACCGGGATGTCATTTCAGGAACGTCTGGCGGGCGCTCAGGCTCCGGCCCTCTACGCCCTCTCCCTGCTGGTGGTGTTTCTCTGCCTTGCGGCCCTCTACGAGAGTTGGAGCGTGCCCTTCTCAGTGATCATGGTGGTGCCCCTGGGTGTTCTCGGAGCGCTGCTGGCCGCCACCCTGAGGGGACTGAATAACGACATCTATTTCCAGGTCGGCCTGTTGACCACCATCGGACTGTCGTCGAAAAACGCCATCCTCATCGTCGAGTTCGCAAAGGCCTTGTATGACCAAGGGATGGGTCTGACCCAATCCGCACTGGAAGCGGCACGCATGCGGTTGCGCCCCATCATCATGACCTCCATGGCCTTCATCCTGGGTGTGCTGCCGCTGGCCACCAGTACCGGGGCCGGCGCGGTGAGCCGTCAGGCGATCGGCACCGGGGTGATCGGCGGCATGCTGTCCGCCACCTTCCTGGCGATCTTCTTCGTACCCTTGTTCTATGTGTTGGTGATGAAACTCAGCCTGGCCCTCAGGGGGGGCGAAAAAACACGAGTACAGGCCTCCTCAGACCGATCCTGAATCCTTTACAGGGACCGGCCATTCCATGGTGGGAATGAGCCGGAATCCCTATGCCGCCGCACAGATGCCCCTCCATCCCTGTGTGGAACAATCTCAATGCTTGATGGAAAAAGCATCCCTTAAAATTAATTGTATTTGCATATTATGATTTGCTTATAATTTGGGAATTACTTTCCAACGCTAGACGCGCCCAAGCAGTATCGAGGCGCCCCTGCTGTATCTGTAAAGGGGGGGCATGATGTCCGATAAAACCGAGGCTACGAAACGGGCGGCTCAACAGTCGAAAAAAATCCGCAAAGCGGTCACCAGCAACCTGATCGAACTGGAAGAGCGAGCTGCCGCACCGGCACATCCGAGTGAATTGAACCGTAAGATCGGGCAGATCGATGCCGATCTCGATCAGCTGCGCGACTCCCTGACCTCAACCAATCAGGGCCTGCTGGATAAACTCTCCCATCTCAACGACAAGGACACCGACCTGCGTTCCAAGGTCACTGAGGCCTATCAGCAGCTCGGACAACTCGACAACGACTACCGCTCACTCACCAGCCAGTCCGCTGGCATCAGCCGTGAACTCAAAGCAGTAGCCAAGCAGATCAAGGCGATCAGTCAGAAGTCGGACGATCAGTTCGGCAGTCTCAGTGAGGAATATCAGGCCCTGGTGTCCAGGATCGAAGAGCTGTTCAGCAAATCCAAACAGACCACCCGGGACCTGAACAAGAGCATCAAGGCCAACACCCAGGCGATGCAGGAACTGGAACAGAAGCTGTTGAGTGAAATCGATGACCTGGCCACCCAAAGCCGGGAGCGTGATGCGAATCTGGACCGAAAAACCCTAGTGCTCGCCGAAGGCCTGGACAAGGCGGACCATGAGATTCGCTCCAGTCAGGCGCGCATCCTCAAGATGCAGGCAATCGACCAGGCCCTGGAAAACCGGGCGGCCGCCCTGGAAGCAACTGCCGAAGAGCTGACCAGGAAAACCCGCGAACTCTCCCGCTCCACCACCACTCTGCATAACCGTACCCAGGAACTCGCTGAGACCATCGAAACCTTACAGGCAACCGCCGAGGTTCACACCGCCCAGATTGCCGAGTTGAGCGAAGCGGGTGAAAAGACCGCGTCGGCCCTGCTGGCACTGATCATCCGGGAAAAAGACCACTTCAAACTGCTGGGTGTCGGCTTACTGGTACTGCTGGCGCTGTTCACCGGTTACCTGTTTTACAATCAGGCCAGCTGGCGCAACGAAGGGGTGAACAACACCCAGTTGCAAACCGGGCTTGGACAATTGAATGACAACCTCAGCGCCACCGACAACCAGCTCAGCAGCGTCACCAACGAGCTGGCGGAACTGAAACAGACCACTCAGGATACGTCGGCAGAACACCAGAATGAAATCGCAGCCATCAATCGCAAGCTCACCAGCATGGGCGATCAGGTGGATAGTCTCGACGGCCGGGTCACCAACCTGAGACCGCATCGCGGTTTTGGTAGCGATAACACCCTACACGGCCCGGAATGGGTGAGTGAACTCTCAGCGGACAGTTATGTACTGCATCTCGCCACGGTTGTGGAAAAGCAGGAACTGTATCAGTTGGCTGAACGTTACAGTCACTACCTGACCCGGAATCTTGCATATCTGCCGGTACAGGTCAGGGACACCCGACAATACGCCCTGATCTATGGCCCTTTCGCCACGCAAGCGGAGGCGAATTCGGGCTTATCCAACATGCCGCGCAGTATGGACGGTCACACGCCGAAACTCTATCCCGCAAGTCGGATTCAGGAGTATCAAAACAATAATACGAAATGACCTTAGAGGTCGTGCAATAACAATAATACTGGGTTAGCAACCTCAACAAAAAACAATAAGCTTTCAATGGGGTTTTCGACCAAAAGGCGCTGCCATCCGATGATGTCAGCGCCTTTTTGTTTTCATGACCCGCACCTCAGTTTCGGGATGGAATCCATTCAACCGACTGTGCATGCACGTCTGCCACAAGTTCATGGCATACCCGGGCTATACCAATTTTCGACGATCGCCACGCATGGCGAATACCTGATCAGGGTTTGAGCTTCCTACCTTCGAACCGACCGAACTTGAGATAATGTTCTACGGGATCCACGCCTGCCTGCGCCACATCCGGGTTGGCCTGCAAATAGCGGTCTGGATCGAAACCATCCGGCAATCCGCTCTCTTCACCCTTCATGCTGGAATCGTGTTTCAGCAGAACGCAGACTGACTGCCCGAGTGATGCGTGGTCCGTCTCGACGGCCCCATCCTCCAGGGTCACCGGTTTCCGCAACTCAATGCTTTTTGTATCACCGGGGAGTATGCGTAACGCTGTAAATGGCAGGTGTTCGCACCAGGTCAGTATCGACTGTTTATCCATGAACTGATTTAACGGCATGTCCGCATCATGCACATTGCGTATGTTGCTCTCGAAAACCGTCCAGTGTGGAGGCACGCTGAAATCAAGAAAGCTGAATAGGATTTTGCCCCCCGGCTTGAGCACCCGGGACGCCTCCACAAGATAGAGAAAGGTCTCTTCATGTCGAAGGTGTGTAAACACCGAAAAGGCGGTCACATAGTCCACACTCTCATCCGGCATCGGTATTCGGAAATCGGTTGCGGTGAAGAACTTCCAGTCCTTGCGGGCAGAAATCTTTTCCGCATAAGCCACCAGGCTTGGAACCACATCAAATCCCATGTAGCTCAGCTCCGGCATCTCCTTCAGCGCATTCGCCAGACGCCCCGACCCGCATCCGATATCCACCACACAGCTGTTCGGTTGCAAACCAAACTGGAACAACAGATCGCGCATGATCTGGCCAAAGGGTATGAAGTTACCACCGATGCTGACTTCCATGGCCTTGGAGCGTTTCTTCCATAGCCGCATGCGTTTGACATACTTGTTGTAATCACGAACAGAATGATTTTCACTCATGTGGAGGTGTTCCTCTTTCGTAGTCCCTAACCCTCTGTCAGACCTCAGGCATTACCATCCTTTGTCTGCGTACTCCTGCAAATCCATCTGCCGTCACTGCGGCTAATTCAAACCCATCAACACCCTCACATGCGCTTCGACACTGCGGCCCAGTGAACTGTTGTCATAACCGCCCTCCAGCATCGACACAATACGGCCTTGCGCATACAGGTTTGCCAATTCAACAATCTGCTCAGTCACCCAACGGTAATCCGCTTCAGTGAGACTCACACCGGACATATCGTCCTCGACATGCGCATCGAAACCGGCGGAGACAAAAAACATCTGCGGCTTGAAGTGATGCAGGGAGGGCAACCAGACATGGGTGACGGCGTCCCGAAATTCCCCGCTCTTGGCGGTCGCCGCGAGTGGCGCGCAGATAATGTGATCCGGACTCTCCTCGATCTTCGTGTAGGGATAAAACGGGTGCTGGAAAGTGGAGCAGACGATTACCCGCTTGTCGTCGTGGAAGATGTCTTCGCTGCCGTTGCCATGGTGCACATCGAAATCAAGAATCGCCACCCGTTCAAGACCGTACTGTTCCAGGGCATGCGCCGCACCTACCGCGACATTGCCGTAGATGCAGAATCCCATGGTGCGCATACGTTCTGCGTGGTGTCCCGGTGGCCGAACCGCACAAAAGGCATTCTGCAGCCCTTCCTGCATGATCAGGTCCACCGCCTTGATCGCGGCGCCCGCGGCACGCCGGGCAGCCTTTAGACTGTCCGGACTGACCACCGTATCGGGGTCCAGATGGGAATACCCGGTCCCGGGCATTAGTTTTTCAACCTGATCCAGGTAGGCGGGATCATGGCATCGCAGCAGTTGCTCCCGGGTCACCTCCGGAGCATCGTAGTGCCGCAGAAAGTCATACACTTGCGCCGCCATCAGGCGGTCATCAATTGCCTGCAACCGGGAAGGGTTTTCCGGATGCCCTTCTCCGGTATCGTGTAACAGACAATCCGGGTGGGTGATATAGGCTGTTTTCAAAACCAACTCCTGGTCATAAAGGCCCCTGCATTAAGCGCCCAAATACTCAGTATAAATTCTTTTAAAACCGATAGTTAAGTAAAGAAATCTTCACCTGATAAGGGTAAACTTTCGATGCAATACGCCGTTATATTGAGAACACAATCGCGACATTGATTTGCGCTATCATTGCAGACTATCACAGAGTGTCGCGACGCGTATCACTGGTAAAACCACTTCCCAAGCACCCACAAGGTGTACAACAGGCAGGAACCGATGCAATCACACTATCTGAATCCCCTTTTTGCTCCTAAAAGCGTTGCCATGTTTGGCGCCAGCGAGAGACAGAACTCCGTTGGTGAAGTGGTGTTTCGCAATCTGATCTCATCCGGATTCAAGGGCGAGGTCTACGCCATCAACCCCAAACACGATCAGATTCAGGGGGTCAAGGCTTACAAGAGCCTGGCCGACATCGATAAACCCGTGGAACTGGCCGTGGTCGCCACACCGGCCAAAACGATTCCCGCCATCGTCGAAGCCTGTGGTCAGCACGGCGTAAAGACCATGATCATCCTCTCCGCCGGGTTCCGTGAATCCGGACCGGAAGGTCGCCGCCTGGAAGACCGGGTCGTGGAAGTGGCCAAGGAGTTCGGCATTCGTTTCATCGGCCCCAACTGCCTGGGCCTGATCCGTCCGGACCGGGGGATCAACATCACCTTCGGCAACAACAACGCCCGCCCCGGCAATCTCGCCCTGGTCTCCCAGTCCGGCGCGATCTGTACCGCCATCCTCGACTGGGCGGAGATCAATGACATCGGCTTCTCCACGGTCATCTCCACCGGTATTGCCGCGGACCTGGATTTCGGCGACTACCTGGACTTTCTGGTTTCCGACCCGAAAACCGACAGCATTCTGCTCTACATCGAAGGCATCAAGGACGCCCGTCGCTTCATGAGCGGTCTGCGCGCCGCGGCCCGCATCAAACCGGTCATCGTGCTCAAGGTGGGTCGCCACGCCGCCGGAGCCGAGGCCTCCATGTCCCACACCGGTGCACTGGTCGGCTCCGACGAGACCTTCTCTGCCGCCCTTTCCCGTTCCGGCGTGTTGCGGGTTGAGACGATCACCCAGCTGTTCTCCGCCGCAAAGGCCCTGTCATCCCGCTATCGGGTTTTCGGCGATCGTCTCGCGATCATCACCAACGGCGGCGGCCCTGGCGTCATGGCTGCGGACCGGGCTTCGGATCTGAACATCGAACTGGCCAAATTCAGCGATGAAACCATCAGCAAACTCAACGAGGTGCTGCCGGAGGTCTGGTCCCACGGCAACCCCGTTGACATCATTGGAGAGGCGCCTCCGGAGCGCTATCGCGCAGCCGTGGATATCTGCCTCAAGGACCCCAATGTGGATGGCACTATCGTCATACTCACGCCTCAGGCCATGACCCAGCCGAATGAGGTGGCCATGGAACTGATCGACCTGGCGGATGTGCACACCAAGCCAATTCTGACCAGCTGGATGGGTGGCAATCAGATTCATGCCGCGAGGAAACTGTTCAACAATGCCAAGTTGCCGAGTTTCCGCACCCTGGAGAATGCAGTCGATGCATTCTTCTACCTCTCGTCCTATCAGAAGAACCAGCGCCTGCTGCTGCAGACTCCCGCAAAGAGTTCCCGGCGCCATATTCAGCCGGACACCGAAGGAGCCCGTCTGATCATCGAGAGTGCGCTGTCCGAACAGCGCAAGGTGCTTACCGAACCGGAATCTTTTGCCCTGCTGGGAGCATTCCGCATCAACGCGGTGCGCAACGGCATCGCCCGTTCCGCGAATGAGGCGCTGATTCTGGCCGAATCGATCGGTTTTCCGGTCGCCATGAAGATCTATTCCCCGGATATCTCCCACAAATCCGATGCCGGCGGCATCCGTCTGAACATCAGCAATGCCCAGGTGGTGCGCACCACCTATCGGGACCTGATCGATCAGGTCAAGGAGACCCGTCCCGAAGCAAAGATCGAGGGTGTCACCGTGGAGCAGATGTACCAGAGTCCGAACGGCCGGGAATTGCTCATCGGCATCGTCCGGGATCCGGTATTCGGACCTGTGATCAGCTTTGGCAGCGGCGGCACAACGGTTGAGGTGATGGGCGACTCCGCCATCGCCCTGCCGCCGCTCAACCGAAGCCTGGCCAGCGACCTGATCAGCCGCACCAAGGCAGCGAAAATGCTGAACCAGTTCCGGCACATGCCCCCGGCGAATATCGAGGCTCTGATCGATGTTCTGCTGCGGGTCTCGAGCATGGCCTGTGAGCTGCCCTGGATCCAGGAGATGGACATCAATCCCCTGATCCTAGACGACCAGGGCGCAGTGGCCGTGGACGCGCGTATCCGGGTCGATTTCCCGCGTCCCTCGACGGATCCTTATCACCACCTGGCCATCCACCCCTATCCGGTGAACCTGATCACCCGCTATCAGTTACCCAACGGCATCAATGTGGTAATCCGTCCGATCCGACCGGAGGACGCGGACCTGGAGCAGACCTTCACCCGCCAACTCTCCGACGAGTCCAAGTACTTCCGCTATATGAGTTCGATCCACGAACTCACCCCGGAAATGTTGATTCGTTTCACGCAGATCGATTATCACAATGAAATGTCCCTGATTGCGGTCACCGAGGACACCCATCATGAAGTCGAATTGGGTGTTGCCCGTTATGTCACCAACCCGGACAAGAAGAGTTGCGAGTTTGCATTGGTGGTCTCTGACCAATGGCAGCGCCAGGGCATTGGCCACAAGCTGATGCATTCGCTGATGGAGATCGCCCGAGACCGGGGTCTGGAGCGCATGGAAGGCGAGGTATTGAGCAACAACGTGAAGATGCTGGAACTGATGCGCTCCCTCTACTTCACCATAACCACCTCACCGGAAGACAGCAGCATCAAACAGGTGGTCATCGAACTATAGGAGATGTAGCCCGGGTGCAGCGCAGCGTAACCCGGGAGGTCGTGACACGGATACCGATATGCAAAGTCGAGTCACCGAAACACGCCGGCGTGGCTTCCCGGGTTCCGCTGCGCTGCACCCGGGCTACGGTTCTGATAAAAAAAGCCGCGTGACCTGACGGTCACGCGGCTTTTTTATTACCCGCTGGGTGACAGCGGGTACGAGATTAGATCTTCTCTTTGATACGGGCAGCCTTACCGGTGCGGCCGCGCAGATAGTAGAGCTTGGCGCGACGCACGTCACCGCGACGGGTGACTTTCACGGATGCGACGGTGGGGCTGTAGGTCTGGAAAACGCGCTCCACCCCTTCGCCGTGGGAGATCTTACGAACCGTGAAGGCCGAATTGAGGCCGCGGTTGCGTTTGGCGATCACAACGCCTTCGAAGGCCTGCAAACGCTCACGCTCACCCTCTCTGACACGCACCTGAACAACGACGGTATCACCTGGGCCAAAGTCTGGAACCTCACGGTCCATCTGCTCGGCTTCGAGATCTGCGATGATATTGCTCATGGTCTATTGCTCCTGTGTTTGCTCCGCGTCTCCCGACGCAGCAATGATTTCTGCTAAATAGGTCTCTTCTTCCGCGCTCAGCCTCCGATCTTTCAACAGATCAGGGCGACGCGCCCGGGTGCGACTCAGCGCTTGCTGCAAACGCCAGCGGCGTATCGCTTCATGGTTACCGCTTTGCAGCACAGCGGGCACCGACATCGAATCAATCTCTTCCGGACGGGTATAATGCGGACAATCCAGCAACCCATCCATGAACGAATCCTGTTGTGCGGACTCCGCGTCACCCAGTGCTCCCGGCAGGAGACGGATCACGGCATCCAACACCACCATCGCGGCCAACTCACCGCCGCTCAAAACGTAGTCCCCGATGGACCACTCTTCATCGACATAGCGCTCGATAATGCGTTCGTCGATGCCTTCGTATCGGCCGGCAATCAGCAGCAGTGGCTTTTCACCCTCTGCGATCAACCGGGCCCGATCCTGGTCGAAGCGACGACCTTGCGGACTCAGGTAGACGATCCGGGAATCTCCCGCCTCGGCACGTGCCGACTCGATCGCCTGCTGCAGGGGCTGATACTTCATCACCATCCCCGGACCACCCCCGTAGGGCCGGTCATCCACGGTCCTGTGTACATCCGAGGTATAGTCCCTGGGATTCCAGAGTTCCAGTTGCGCCAGTCCCCGCGCGATGGCGCGGCCCACCACACCTTCCGATTTAAGCGCCTCGAACATGCCGGGCATCAGCGTGATGACATCGAAACGCATCGTGCTTCAGAAATCCGGATCCCAGTCCACCGTCAAGCGGCCTTCCTGTAGATCCACCGATTTAACCGCCATACCGAAGGTACAGGGGATCAACCGCTCCCGTTCACCCTTGACCACCAACACGTCATTCGCGCCGGTTTCGAAGAGGTGCGAGACCACACCCAGATCGATCCCTTGCAGATTCACGACCCGCAATCCCTCCAGGTCGCTCCAGTAATACTCACCGTCTGCCAGGGGCGGCAGTTGTGCCCGCCGGATGGCGATATCGCTACCCAGGAGTGCGGCAGCCTGGTCCCGGTCGTCGTAACCGTCCAGATGTACCACCACACCCTTGCCCTGACGATGCCCTTCGGCAACGTGAACGGGCCGCCAGTCGCCGTCCCGCTGGAGATACCAGACCTTATAGTCCAGGATCCCCTCTCTCGGCGCGGCGTGAGAATAGATTTTTAGCCAACCCCTGACACCAAACAGGCCAGAAACCCGGCCCATGAGGATCATTTCATCGTGCGACATCGTCTCGGTCCATCAATGGCTGGCCGAAGGACGAGACGGCCAATCGAATCAGGCAGCCTGCTTCTCAGCCTGCTTGATCAGAGCGCTGACGCGATCGCTGGGCTGAGCGCCCTGGGCGACCCAGTGCTGCAGACGATCCATATCGATGCGCAGCTCCTCTTCACCACCGACCGCGATCGGATTGAAGAAACCAAGACGCTCGATGTAACCGCCGTCACGGGGATTGCGGCTATTGATGACCACGATGTGGTAGAAAGGACGCTTCTTAGCGCCAGTTCTCGACAGGCGTATGCTTACCATGATGTATCCTTAAAATTCGCTGGCACACCGGAAACCCGGCTGCGGGAAACCGCGTATTATAGCCATATTTGGATTGATGTGAAGACCCAGAAGGGGGATGTTTCCAGGTTTTTC
>JBNLFS010000133.1:0-31705 GCA_050305635.1 Candidatus Thiodiazotropha sp.
TGCTCTCCCGGGTTCCGCTGCGCTGCACCCGGGTTACCCTGTATTGGTGAATTGACCCGGAGGGCGCGTGACGCTCCCCCGGGCTCCGCTGCGCTGCACCCGGGTTACCCTCGATTTGTGGATCGACCCGGGTTTGTGGGATCAGGCGGCGTAGAGCGCTTTTGCCTCCTGGGCCGCCCGGGCCTCGACCTCGGAATAGGCTTTGCCGGACCAGAGCATTTCATAGGCGATCTCCTCATTTCCGTTCTCACAGAGTTCCAGAACCCTTTTGAACAGTGGTTGAAAGGTATCGCTGCGATGGGACTGTTCGTGATCCTCAAAGCTGTTCCAGAAGGTGACGATCAAGGCTTCCTTTCCCGCCAGCCCACTCTCCACCGCCTGCCCGATGGTCGAACCCTCGTTAGAGATCATGCCACTGTTCAGGGCTACGAATCCGCCGACGAATCCGGTCTCGGAATGGTAGGTTTTGACGTTCTCGCACAGTTCGGCCACCCGTTCCTGAAGATCATCGACCGTGTAATCGGATTTAAGAATGACCCGATTCACCGTGACCACGCCATTGTAGGGGAAGTTTGCAATCAGACCGTTCATGGGACAACTCCTGCTCAATCAGTTTATTCGAATATTCTGACTATTTTACTCAGGAATTGTTCCAGTGCCGTTCGAGTCTTCATCCCGACACTTTAAGGGGAATTGAAGGATCAGCCGGAGGATTGCCTGAACGGCAGGATTACGCCCTTTTTACCCATGTTTCCAGCGGGTTCAGAGCGCTTGCTCAATAATTCCAGGGCAGCCGGAAATTCACTCATGATGCGACGATGCAGATCCCGCCCACCGTCCCGGTAGTGCACCAGGTCCATGCTCACGGGTTCTGTCAGGGACTCACGAAACAGATGGTGAGGGAATTGCCAGGCCATCACAATCAGGCGCCCACCCTCACCATCCTGAACGGCGTACCCGCCGTGCTGATCCACAAAGATGACCTCATCACGGTCCACCACGGCAAGAAACTGCATACTGCGAATCGGTACGAATACGTGCTCGAAACGGGAGTGATTGCGCAACAGGCTGAACAGGTTGAAGAGCGACGCCGGGATAGTCAGGGCCTCCCGCTCCCGCTCGTCCGGGCGGAAGAAGGTCTCGCGCGTGATATGCTCAGTCATTGACTGCCGGCCTGCATGCAGAGCCGGGATCAGTCGGTTGTTGAAATTGACCCAGACCTGTTCGAGACAAGACGAAAAACGCCGAAAAAGCGCAGTTTACTCGAATAAATGAGCATTTCGGGTCAGTTTTCAACGCGGGAAATTACCGTCTGAATAGCATTTCAACAGCCCGCTAGTCATCGTCTCCGAGTTCCGGGTCCCAACCGAGCGAACGCGCCCGCTGCACCGCCTCGTCATAAATCCGTCGATGCTTCTCCTGCAGTTCGGGGGGCAGCGCGGAGGCGCGATGTCCGTATTTCTCCCACTCCCGGAATACCTGGTCGTAGAGTTGCTCGATCTGCCCTTTCGTCCAGCCTTCACAGGTCTGGGTCTCGGGAATCAGGCCGAACAGCCAACCATCGCGAATGATATTGCCGGTCGGATTCATGGCACCCTGGATATCCTTATCGATACCGGGATATTGTTTGTCTCTGCTCATGCATTCACTCGAAGCTGTATGGGATGGACAGTAAGAATTGTAACAACAGATTTTCTCTCTGGAACAGTTTTTTCATGGACCTGGAGCACGGGTGGAATTTGCAAGGTTTATCATTGAGAAACTCAGGGATTACGTAGCGGATTTGAGCCTCCTAGCGCTCGCTGAGAGACCTTATCTATGTATAATTGACTGCTTTTCAGCCCCAACCCACTCTGATACGCATGAAACAGACCGACGACCTTCGCATCAAAGCCATCATGGAACTGAGCCCACCGGCTCAGGTTCACCAGGAACTGCCGATTTCCGAACAGGCGGCGGAAACCGTTTTCGAGGCCCGGCAGGCCATCCATCGCATTCTTCATGATGAGGATGACCGGCTGCTGGTCATCATCGGTCCCTGTTCGGTACACGACCCGGAAGCGGCGCTGGACTATGCCCGGCGGCTTAAACCGGTGCGTGAGCGTCTCAAAGGTGACCTGGAGATCGTCATGCGGGTCTATTTCGAGAAGCCCCGAACCACGGTTGGCTGGAAAGGCCTGATCAACGATCCGACCCTGGATGACCGGTTCGAAATCAACACCGGTCTGCGCTTGGCACGAAAACTCCTTCTGGATATCAACGAGCTGGGCATGCCCGCCGGCACCGAATACCTGGATTTGATCAGCCCGCAGTACATCGCCGACCTGATCAGTTGGGGCGCGATCGGCGCTCGCACCACGGAAAGCCAGGCACACCGTGAACTGGCATCCGGGCTCTCCTGCCCGGTGGGATTCAAGAATGCCACCAATGGCAGTATGCAGGTTGCGCTGGACGCGATTCGCTCCTCATCACGCCCACACCATTTCCTTTCCGTGACCAAGGAAGGCAACTCGGCGATCTTCTCCACCCACGGCAATCCGGATTGCCATGTCATCCTGCGCGGGGGCAGTCGCCCCAACTATGACTCAGAGAGCATCAACATCGCCTCCGAGGAGATGGAGAGCAACGGTCTGAAGCCCCGACTGATGATCGACTTCAGCCACGCCAACAGTCGTAAGCAACATGCCCGGCAACTCCTGGTTGGGCGAGACGTGGCCAGCCAGATGGCGCGGGGGGACAACCGTATCATGGGCACAATGATCGAAAGTTTTCTCACTCCCGGCCGACAGGATAGAGTTGAGGGCCAGGCGTTGACCTATGGCCAGAGCATCACGGATGCCTGTATAGGTTGGGATGACAGCGTACCTCTGCTGGAAACCCTCGCAGAAGCGGTGCGAGAGCGGCGCAAACAGAGTAACGAGACGTTTTGACGATGAAGGCATTGACCACAGAGTTTTCAGTGCACCGTCTTACGGCCTTCCCGAATGGGGTGTACCCATCGAATAAACGAACAGTTCCTACGCATTTGTAACAGGACCGTACACTATGCCAGAAGAAGCGATAGAGTTACTGGTTTTAGGAAACACGAAGCCGGAAGTAGAGACCTATCTGGACGCCCTGCGTAACCAGGGAGTGGCCGCTCATGCTTCGATGATCGCCCATGATACCGATGCTCTGAGCGATGAACTGAAGAAGAAAAGACGTCTGGATCTGCTGATCTACACCGTTGAATCCGATGCTCTTGAAACCAACAAGATGCTTGCCCTGCTGGGGGTTATCGGCTCCGCAACCCCGGTCATCGCTGTGGGCGAGACCCCTACCGGAGAACAGCGCGTCGACCTGATGAGCCAGGGCATCACAGACCTGGTCGATCGCGATGATCTGCCCCACCTTGTACAGGTCATCCTTCGCGAATACAAAAACGTCAAGAATCTGCGCCGGTTGCAGCATGTGGAACGCAACCTGGAGGAAGCCGAGGAGCGCTGTGACACGTTGACCGAAAGCTCCCGTGATGCAATTGCGTATGTGCATGAAGGCATGCATGTCACCGCGAACCGCGCTTACCTGGAGCTGTTTGGTCTGGCCGGCGAGGATGAGATCGAGGGCCTGCCGATCATGGACATGATCGCCCCCTCGGAGCATGCCGAATTCAAGAAACTGCTGCGCAAACTGAGTGCCGACAGCGATCACTCCAGCGAAATGAAAACCACCTGTGTGCGCAGTAACGGCACCAAATTCAGCGCCGATCTTCACTTCACTCCCGCCAGTATCGATGGCGAGCCCTGCACACAGGTAATCATCCACGATCAGTCGATCACCCGCGAAGTCGAGGAAAAACTCCGGCTACTGAGCACCCAGGACGTCCAGACCGGCCTCTACAACCGGCAATATTTCCTCTCTCAGCTGGATGAAGAGATCCGTCGCATGTCCAATCCGGGTCAGAATCCTCAGACCCTGTACTACATCACCCTGGATAATTTCACCGATATTCGCAGCAAGACCGGCATCAAGCCGAGCGATGCCCTGCTGCTCGAAATCGCGGGTATGCTGCGCACCATCGCCACCCACCAGGACACCCTGGCCCGCTTCGGCGACCACACCTTCACCATCCTCTCCGCTGAGCAGGACCGGACCGTCATCGAAAAGATCTCGCAACGGATTTGCGACGGCATCGAGGCCAAATACCTGACCGAAAGCGACATCCAGCCGACCTGCAGTATTGGCGTCGCCTTTTCTTCTGCGGATTTCGGCAGCGGCAACGACTACATCACCCAGGCCTACCATGCCTGCGAGCAGGCCCGTTCCCAGGAAGGCAACAGTTATTTCATCGCTGACAGCCGGATCATGCAGGGGTCCGATGAACCCTCGGGAGAGGCCAACCTGGATCGGCTGATTCGTTATGCCTTCGACCAGGATCATTTCCAGCTGGTCTACCAGCCCATCGTCAGTCTGCACGGCGATACCCGGGAAAACTATGCGGTCACCGTACGCCTGCTGGATGAAAACAAGGAAGCGATCCAGCCCGATCACTTTCTGAGCAGGGTGGACGAGATCGGTCGCATGCCGGAACTCGACCGCTGGGTCATACGTCGCGCCATCGAAGAAATCTCGATGCAACGTAAAAAAGGCAAGAAAATCAATTTCATTATCAGCATTTCCGGTCGCTCTCTGGAAGCAGACACGCTGCTGCTGTTTATCTGCGACTGCCTGCGGGATTACGAAGCGAAGGGATCCTGGGTAACCTTTCAATTCAACGATACGGATGCGAGAACCCACCTGCATCAATTGCAGAAGTTTTCTGAAGGTTTGAAAAAGATCAAGTGCAAGATCTGTATCGACCATTTCGGACTGGCTAAAAAACCAGAGGCCATTCTCGGCAGTTTCCCCATCGACTTCATCCAATTCGACAGCTCCTTTCTTGCGGATCTGTCCAGCGATCAGGACAAACAGGACAAGCTCAATCACCTGAACGAAGTGGTCCAGGAGGAGAACATCAAAACCATCGCATCGGGGGTTGAGGAAGCCAACAGTCTCGCCATCCTCTGGTCGATCGGAGTGAACTACATCCGCGGGTATTTCATTCAGGAACCCTCACCCTCCATCGACTACGACTTCACCACGGATTAACCGGTCGAACTCGTGTAGTTTCCTATACTGCACGAGCAGGCTGTTGAAATTCGCTCAGACGCATGCGAGACAAGGCGAAAATCGCCGAAAAAGCGCAGTTTACTGAAGTCAATGAGCATTTTGAGGCGGTTCTCAACGCAGGGTCGTACCGTCAGAGTAACACTTCAACAACTTGCTAGGCGTTCACCCGAGGTAGGACACCACTCCCATTCAAGGGAGCGGTCTGTCAACAGCCCGTTACCAGGGCATGAAATTGTTCCAGAAGGTCATCGGCCGCGAGGCATCATGAATATTGTGGTTCATGGACTGCATGCCGCGCTGAATATTGTAGGTGGTATGCGTCATCGTCTTCATGGACTCCTCCATGGAGTCCATGCTGGTGAGCATGGGTTCGAGGGTGCGTACATCCTGCGCCATGGATTCCACGCTCACGGCCATGGTCCGCACATTGGCCGAAAGCTGACTGACACTGTCGGTCATGCTGATCAGATTGCTGGACATGACATTCATGTTGGAATCCACGCTCAGGGCGAGGAAGTGAACATCTTTCGCGAGACTGAAAATAAGGTAAAAGCCATAAGCGGCCAGGAGAATGAAGGCAAACAGGGAGGGATAAACCACCAGCTCCCAACGTCGGGCACTGGTCTCGAAAGCCAGAGACAGGCGATCCATTGACGACTGCCCTTCCTTGATCTCATCTACGACATCCATATCGTCCAGGTCGTCTCTCAGGAGCTTATCATCTTTCTTCTCAGTCATAGGTGTTTGACCCACTCTGCCTCTGCACATTACTGCCTGATGAAAATATTAGCATAACAAACACTTATAGCAATTAAGGGATTTTTATATGCTAATATTCCCGGATTGTGGCCACCCACCTTCGGGCCTGCCTGACGCGACGATGGCACCTCTTCTGTCCCCCCCAGTGACCTCATCCGTCACCGGCTGCGGAGTCACGGAAAAACTTTGATTACAAGTGGTTACTTGTAATGTGGGAATGCAGCAAATGCCGGTTCGGTGCGCTCACTTCGCAGCGCCGGGGTGCATGTGACGCAACCCTACCAATATCGCAGATCGGCATCGCCAGATATACCACACATTTTACATGGATTTATCAGACGTAAACCACATCTGGCGGGATCGATCCGTCTGAAATCAAACTGTTCAATCCCGGCTATACGCTCAGACGAGTACGAGACAAGGCGAAAACCGCCGAAAAAACGCAGTTTACTGAAGTAAATGAGCATTTTGAGGCGGCTTTCAACGCAGGATCGTAGCGTCTGAGTAGAATTTCAACAGCCTGTTAAAACTCGCCGGTAGCTCCCCGGTTCATAATATCCAGGATGTACTCCTTGACCTTGATGGCCTCTTCCTTCAGTTCCGGGGGGAGCGGTTGTCCGCCATAGATCATCATGTCCATATCGAGGGTAATCAACCACAGCTTTCCATCCGCATCCTCGAGCAGGGTGATCCGGCAAGGAAGATACGCCGAAAAGGCATCGGAATAATCAAGCATCTCGGCGGCAGTCAGGGAGTTGCAGAACAGGAAGATTTTCACATAGCGGTAGTCAGTCCCGCGCTTCGCTTCGATGTCCTTGGATAGCGGGAGTTCGCCTACATTGGACATATTGTGCTCGTTGGCGACAAATTTCATGGTCTCTTCCACGTCTTCGGGGCTGAGCCCCTCCTTGACGGGTATTTTCCAGATGCTGGCGTCCGCCGCACTCTTGGTATCCACCACCGTCTGGGCGAACTCCTTGAATATCGCCGGAGCTTCGGGATCGAAGCTCTGCACGACCCCTTGATACTTCACATAACCCACACCGGCACCGATCACCGCCAACAAACCGATCAGTGCCAATAGATTGCGTATCATCCCCATGATTGTCTCCAGTATCAGTTTTCGTCATCTGCGAACCGGTGACGATGCCGGTTCGGTGTTTTTATCGGTGCTTTCCGACGCAGTGAACCACGCCGCAGTCTGGCGCCTTGTTTATTGTGACTTTTCAATCGCAGCCCAAGCACCATAATCGCTAATGTTCAGGAGTTCAAGAAACCCCGGACGAGGCATCCGCATGGATTTGCCGCTGCGACCGGATTACTCGTGTGAGACATAGTTCGGGTAGAGGGCCGCGGTCAGGGCGTAGAATTCTTTACTGCCCTTACCCCGGGGATCCAGTTCAAAGACCGCCAGTCCTTCGCTGAACGAACGACGGAAAACCGTTCTCTGGCAAAGTCTGTGTTTGATGAATCGTACGTCCTGCAGGGCAATCAGGGCGGCGGCCGCTTCATCGGATTCGCGGATCGCATGATGGGTGTCGGCACGGTTGATGAAAGCCAGCAATTCCGGTCGTTTGCCATCGACCGCTTCGTCAAGAAAGCGGATAAATCTTTGTGTCGACCAGATATCCGCCTGGGAGGGCGGCACCGGCATAATCACCCGATCCGCAATCTGCAGGGCATGTTTGAGGGCGGCGATATCCGAAGTCCCGACATCGATCAGCACCTCGTCGTAACCCTCGAGTTTCTTTTTGTCCAGGGCTTTTGCGTCCTTGATCTTCAGAAACGGTTCGTATCCCTCCTCCGTCCGCACCTCCGAAACATCACTCAAGGTTGCCTGGGGATCCGCATCGATGGCCAGTACATCGGCCTCCGCCATTTCCAGCCAAACAGCCAGATTGAAGGTGACCGTACTCTTGCCGGAACCTCCTTTCAGACTACCGATTACCGTAATCATACACTCCCCTTTATTATTTTCATGAGGACCGGGGGTCGGATCGCTACACCCGTCACCTTGCGCTCCGGCATCCCTAACGGTTCACACCGGTTCCGCGGACCTGCCCGGCCACAGGTCCTTCCCATTACATACGTACAGAATCAGACCGAACTGAATCACTTACCGGTCAAGTGCTGTGTCACCCTCGGCCACTCCTTGCTTTCCACCAGTTTGTACCAGGCGCCCTCACCATCAGAACGCCCGTCGTACCAGTCGACACCGTATCGATTCTGGACCATGTCACGGCCATCCGGCCTGTTCGGGGGCATCCGCGGTGGTGGAGCCGCCTGACCGAGACCTTGTGAGCCCCATGCCGGCCCTCTCCTCATCCAGAGGTCCACTGGACCTCTGAAAGCGGAATAGGGTCCGCTGCGGGTGCTCAGGCGTCGATCGAAACCGGGTTCACGATCCTCTGGGCGCCAGGCGTATTGGGACGGATAACCCCGATAGGGCCGTGAGCGGGGCTCCCGATAGACGTAACCGGGTGCCGGCATCCGGTTGACGCCCGGATAATGCGCAACATACCGGTCCGAAGGTGGCTGCGGCCGAAATCTTGGACGATTGTATGGATTAGCGTAAACGTAGCGTGACTGAGGCTGTGCGCGCAGCCCCATAGGCGGCTGCGGATAGGTCGGAAAACCACCGAATGCATATCCGGCAGGCGGTATCATCGGTGAGCCGACGTAGCGGGGAATCGGGGCTGGCATGGGCGGACGATACTCGGGACACGGCGCCTTTTTGACCGGATTGAGCGGACGATAGACATACTGACCGGGAATCTCAATCTGCATCGGTCGATAGACATATCCTGTCTGCTTCGGGCCCGCCGGATTCGGTTGCTGCGGATCCATGGGCCGGAACCGGTACTCGGGTGGCGCCCAGCGACCGATTGCGGCTGCGGACGGGTTGCCACGCGGGGGAGCGCCCCATGGCATGGAGACGGGCTGCATGGGATAGGGGGCTGAACGTTGCCTGATCAGTTCAGATTCGCGTTCCGTCCAGGGACGAAAACGGTATCCGGGTCCTGCGGGAGCCTGCCAAGCACCGGTGGTACGTGGCACAGCAGGTGCGTATTGTCCCCAGCCGGCTCCGTACCGGGACGGATCCGGTGTTGCGTACCCTGGGTCGGCTGAGGCCTGTCCCGGCAGCAGCAGGCCTGTCGTCAGGCCGGTGATCAGAAAAGCGAATGCGGTAAATTTCATCGGGGACACCTGTATGCTCCAATCTGCGTCCGGATCAGGTCTGCAAACCTGCAGACACCGACGAATTGCCGGCGCCAATGCCAGATTGATTATTCTCCATTCAATTACGACAGTTTAGCGGCAAAAGATCCATGGAAAAACCATCTTTCAGCGATTTCTTTAGCCTGACCTAAACAGTGCTCTACGAAACGGATCAGGCGTTCAACTCAGTTATGCAGCGGTCTAAACTGGGTGGATGGGTAGAGTTCAGTGAACTCCGGATCCGACGTATCGTTCCGCAGAGGATTGTTACTGATCGACGGCAGACGCTTATCGGGTCTGAAACGCAGGTTTTCCTGCCCTGTGAACCCGCTTCCTGAAGAGACCCGTGGGCTGTAGGTTGGGCGCGCCTCACCCGTACTCCGACTCATTTCATTCTGGTGATCTATATTGCGCTTGCGGACCCGAACCTGTTCATTGGGCGTCAATGGACGGAACCGGTAACCCTGGTGGTGCGGGGTGATGTTGTGCCGCTCCTCGACCGGACGGTAGACGCCCCGGGGGAGGCCGTAGGGGGTATCCGTGTAATCCTGATATGGGGGCGGCCGGGTCGGCAAGCCCCGATAACTCGTGGCCCGGTCGCGGGCCTGTTGGGTGATTTCATCCTCATCCAGTGGCCGCCAGCGTACCGGGCTCTCGGCATAATCGCCTGACCACCCACTCCGCTCAACATAGGATCCGTATTCCACCGCCTGAACCGGACTGCCCGGCAGCATCGACAACCCGAGAAGAATCCAGCCGTAAAACGTCGTATTGATCGACAAACCGATGTACTCAGATGATAGAGGGGGAAACAGCGGCTACCGGCGTACCACAGGTATTGACCGGTCACCTGAAACCTGGCGGGGCAAGCCGATCGGTTTCGCACCAGGATGAAAGTATAGACCACAACAGCAAAGCCACATCTCACCTTGGTTCCGCATCAGGGCTTGAGTTGAAAATCACCCTTATTGAAATCCCGTACGGAAATGTCTGAGTCGGGTGACATTACTACCACTCGCGCATGCCTAGCGATCGGTCAGGATGCGCGGGATATGGATGACATCCGGTTCTCGCCCACGGATACCACCCTGGGGCTGAACCGGATCTATTGAGCATCACTACTTGAGACGAATACCCCGACGTGCCGGTTTTTTCCGCACCGGGAAAGGCGCCACGTTGGAGATTGGCTTCTTCTCCCTCGAGGCGGCGGCAGCCGTCGGCTTGGGCTCATCGTCACCTTTTGTCGTGGTTGCTGGTCCGGTCTTTTTCACCCCGTTGTCGTTGCTCGCGGCAGGGGTGGCGATTTTTTGTGCACCGTTGCCTTTGACCGCACGGGTGGCGGTTTTTTTCTTAGCCGCCTCCTTTCGCAGAGTTGAAGGACGCTTTTTAGGTTTTACGGCGTTTGTCGGCTCAGTTTTGGTCTCAACACGGGTCTGGGATGCCGGCTCTTCATCCGCTTGAGCCTGAGCTTCAGGTTTCTTAGCTTGGGGAACGGATGACTCCGGCTCAAAGGATTTTGCCACAGGCGTTTCCGCAGGCTGCTGTTGTTCCTCAATACCGATTCTGCCTTCGCTGACCGGGGCAGACGGCCGTTCCTGGGGTTTCACTGCCGCTGACGCTGGTCTGTCCGCAGCGGCCCTCTGCGCCGCCGATTGCGTGGCGGGTTGCTCGTCTGCCGGGGCAGCGGCAAGGGAGTCTCGATTCCCACCGGACTCAGTCCCGCTATCAGCCGGACCACCGCCCGCCGCACCGCTACCCGGGGTGCCGCCGCCCACCTCGCCAGTACCACTTGCGGGAGCAGTCGGTTTCGCTTCAGGCGCAGTTGGCTGTTTGGTTGACTTGAACAGTTGCGCGAACAACAGAAACAGGCCTCGGATCAGGTAGAACACCAGGGTGATCAGACTGACCAGCCGACTCCACAGAGTCGCCATCCAGGAGGTTCTGGGAGCCGTTTGTTCCGTGGGTGCTGGTTGGCTGTCGGACGATTCCCCGGGTAGAGCCAATGCATTCATCACCTCGGCATGATCCATACCTGAGGACAGCATGGCCACTTTGCGAATGTCATCGCTGGCTGCAATACAACCCAAGGGGATGACGATCAGGGTGAGTACCGTGGAGACCAGTACGCCCGATGCCAGGGAAATCGCCATGCCCTGAAAAATCGGATCGAAGAAGATCACCGAAGACCCACACACCAGAGCAAAGGCGGTGATGAGAATCGGGCGGGTTCGGGTCTTACAGGCCATGATCACCGAATCGACCACCGAAACGCCCTGCTGAACCTGGTGGATGGAGAAGTCCACCAGGAGAATGGAGTTGCGCACGATGATACCGGCCAGGGCGATCCAGCCGATCATCGAGGTGGCGGTGAACTCACCGCCCCAGCCGGCCTGGAAGAAGATGAAGTGCGCAGGAATGATGCCCAACAGGGTCAGGGGGATGGGCGCCATGATCAGCGCCGGGATACGGAAATTACCGAACTCCCAGACCACCAGAATATAGATCAGCACCAGCGCGACGGCAAAGGCCGCACCCATGTCCCGGAAGGTCTCATAGGTCACCGTCCATTCACCGGCCCACTCGATGGCGCTCACCGCATCATGATCCGGTGCCCCGATCCATTCAGCCTTAAGTGGTGCGTTGTCCGGGGTCCGGTAGTCCGCTGCAGTCAACAGATCCTGCACCTGCAGCATGCCATAAACAGGCGCCGCGAGTTTACCGCCGACTTCGGCTACCACGTACTCCACCGGACGCAGATCCTTGTGATAGATGATCGGGTCTTCGTAAACCTGTTCGAAGCGACCCAGCTCGCGCAATGGCAGGGTGATTCCGGTACTCGACTGAATCGGCAGATCGCCCAGGCGGGTGATTTCGGAACGCTCCGCAAGGGGCACCTGCATGGTGATATTGATGGGTTCATGCCCGGCGCGCTGTTTGACATCCCCCATCGGCGCGCCGCCCAGGGCCATGGCCAGGTTGCGGTTGATGGTATCCACGGAAATCCCGCGTCGTACCGACTTCTCAGTGTCCACATTGAAACGCCAGTACTGGAAAGGATCGCGCATGTAGTTATCCACATCACGCAGACTTTCCGCTTGTTTGAAAAAGCCGGTCAAATCCTCAGCCACCTGGCGCCTCACCTCGGGGGTGGGCCCATGCACCTCGGCAACCACCGACTTGAGCACCGGGGGTCCCGGTGGCATCTCCACCACGGAAATCTTCGCATCACTCTCCTTCGCCATGCCGGAGAGTATTTCGCGGGCCTGAACGGCAATCTGATGACTGGTGCGTTTACGCTCGGTCTTGTCCAGCAGTTGCACCTGAACTTCGGCCTGCCAGGGGTCACTGCGCAGATAGTAGTGGCGCACCATGCCGTTGAAATCGAAGGGCCGTGCCGTGCCGGCATAGACCTGCACCGCGGTCACCTCGGGTAAGGCGCGAACCTTTTCGGCCATCCGGTGTGCCAGATTCGCGGTCACCGGAAGCGCGGTGCCCTCCGGCATGTCGACCACCACGGAAAATTCGGGCTTGTTATCCAGGGGCAGCATTTTTACCGCCACCCATTTGAAGTAGAAAAAGGTGCAGGTGAGCAGGAAACTGCCCCAGAGAATCAGTTTGAACAGTCGCGCCTTGCGTCGAGACTCGATCAACGGCATCAGGGCGCCTTTGAACAACCGTTCCAGCCATTGCGCCTCTTTGTGCTCCCGCTCTCCCGCCACCTGAAGATAGTGCATGCTCGGCTTCAGCCAGTGGGTCACGGTCAGGTAGGGGGTGAATACGAACGCAGCGAACAGGGAGATAATCATCGCCATCGAGCCCAGGGCCGGGATCGGCTCCATGTAGGGCCCCATCATGCCGGAGACAAATCCCATCGGCAGCAGAGCGGCGATGACGGTCAAGGTGGCGAGAATGGTGGGATTGCCCACTTCACGCACCGCATCCACGGCGGTGGCGATCTGGGTATGCCCCTCCTCCAGCCATCGCCGGTAGATATTCTCCACCACCACGATGGCGTCATCCACCAGGATACCGATGGAGAAGATCAGGGCGAACAGACTCACCCGGTCGATGGTGTAGCCCATCACCCAGGCGCTGAAGATGGTCATCAGTAGCACCACCGGAATGACCAGCACCACCACGATAGCGGGTCGCAAGGCGCGGAAGGCGAACAACACCAGGAGAAACACGAATCCGGTAGCGACGAACAGCTTGAAGATCAGCTCCTTGACCTTGTCGTCCGCGGTCTTCCCGTAGTCGCGGGTGATGCTCACCTCTACGTTGTCCGGAATCAGGGTGCCTCTGATCTGCTGCACCCGATCCTTGATCGCATTGGCCACCGTAACCCCGTTGGATCCCTCTTTCTTGGCAATCGCCAGGGTCACCGCCGGAACGCCGTCCGCCTTGATATCCAGATCACTGGCCGCACCGGTGTAGTAGCCCACCAGCTGCTTGGCATCTTCCGGACCCTGTTTGACCCGGGCGATTTCATGCATGTAGACCGGCACATCGTTGTGGGTGCCAACCACCAACCGGTTGATATCGTCTACAGTTTTAAGGAACGAGCCGGTGGTGACGTTGAACTGCATACTGCCTGCTTCGACATTGCCCGCCTGCTGTTCGCTGTTCGAGTTCTGAATCCGGCTCGCCACCTGATCCAGACTGATGCCATAACCGGCCAGCCGTTCGGGCATCAGTTCGATCGTGACCTGCTCACGGCGGCCGCCGACCACGAAACCGTTGCCGGTATCCGGCAACTCTTTGAGGGCCTGCAGGACATCGTGCCCGAGCATGCGCAACTGGCCATCGTCCACATCCGGCACCCCGTCCCGATCCATGTCCTTCGACCAGAGGGTCAGAGTGACCACCGGCACGTCGTCAATACCCTTGGCCTTCACCAGGGGCGGCATGACGCCGGGGGGGATCATGTCCATGTTGGAGTCGATCTTGTCGTTGACCTTGACCAGGGAGGGCCCCATCTCCTCACCCACCTGGAATTCAACGGTCACCACGCCGCCGCCACGCTGAGAGGCGGAGTACACATGTTTCATGCCGGGGATCTCCGACATGATGCGTTCCAGCGGTTCGATCGCCAGGGTGGAAACCTGATCCGCGGCCGCTCCGGGGTACTGAACAAAGATGTCCACCATGGGCACGGAGATCTGCGGATCCTCCTGTCGTGGTGTGATCACCAGCCCCAACAGGCCCATTAGCATCATAGCCATGAACAGGAGCGGAGACAGGGGGGACTGAATGAAGAATTTGGCGGTTTTACCGGCAATGCCCAGGTGCACTTCCTGATCGGACCCATGGGTGCTGGGCAGGGTATTTTGGTCGTTGTTCTGACTCATAATTGATCCCGTTGCAATGCCATCCGGCCGGCTGGGTACCTTGTACCCTAGAGTGAATTCAGCGTGACTTCAGGGGGCGGACTGCACAGAACGCAATGGCGCCGCCGCGCGGATGCCTTAACGCGGGCGACGCACAGGCATCCTGGCGTCACACTTCCCGGGTCCGCGTACGCGTCAACGTTGCGGTGTGGACCATCCCGAGGTGACATCCGGAGGTGGATCCCGCAGCACCCGTTCTCCAGCCTGCAGACCGGACAACACCGTCCGGTAACCTCCGGGCAGTGTTTCACCCAGACGAATCAGCCTGAGAGTCGGACGACCGTCCTCGCCTTCAACGTAGACACCGGGAAGACTCCCGTTGTAGCGGATCGCGGTGTTGGGGATTACCGGACTGGCCCGGGTGGGGGCATTGAAGTCAGGCACCAGCACTTTTGCGTACATGCCCGGGGCGGAAACCCCCTGGGGCAGATCGAACTTGATGGTCACGGTATGCCGCTGGGCATCCGCCATGGGAAAAATCTGCGCCACGCGCACCGGGACCTCCCGGTCGCCCACATCAAGTTCGGCACGCAGCATCATGCCTTCGTTCAAACCCGGACGCAGTCGTCCCGGTACGTCCACGACAATCTGCAAATACTCCACATCCGCATATTTCAGCAGGGGCTGACCCGGTTGCACGGTATCCCCCACCTCGACAAATTTCTTCATGATCACCCCATCGAAGGGGGCCAGACTCTTGGTGTCCCGCAACTTGGCATCGATCGCCTGAATCTCCGCCTGGACCCGCAGGATGGTGTTCTGAGCCTGCTGAATGTTGGTGCGTGAGGAAAAGATATCCGCACTGCGCTCGGCGGTGTGATCCCGATCGCCAAAGGTATCCTCGAACGGACGGGTGAACATCTGATCGAACAGATTCGGCACACCCATGCCGCCCATGGAGGACTTCGACTTGGGAGAATAGAGTTCACGGTTGTACTGAACGCCCGCATTGCGCAGCTGTGCATCGGCGTTGGCCAACTGAGCCAGGGCGGCCTGGCGCTTGGCCATCAGCTCGTTGGAATCCAGTTCCACCAGAAGGTCCTCGTCCTTGAAGCGGTCCCCCTCGATACCGGCCAGATAGTTGACCCGCCCCGGCATCTGCGCCGAAAGCGTGACCTCTTTATAGGGCACGACCGTACCGCCCAGCGAGACATTCGGTACACCCTGTCGCTGTTGAACCACGTAGTACGCACTACCGGCAGTATTCTGCTGGGCCTGTACGGCACCCGCGCTCACGACACATGCCAAACAGGCGCTCAGCACCATCGCCTTGAATCTAAATCCCATCTTTCGCTACTGCCCAGTTTTGAAATTCGAGGAAGTTAATCTCCGCAAATCGGGCGCTCAGACCCGTCCCATCACGGAGAAACTCTTAATGAAAGGCCCCGCCATACGGGGGTCTTTGATCATGGCGGAGTAGTCACCCACGGCAAACTTCATTTTGCGCGAGGTAAACGCCATGCCGAGTCCCATCATACCCGGTGGCTTGTCCATCCATTTACGCCACTGCTCTTCCGAGGCCCGGATATCCCAGTTCAGGGACTGGCTGCTGTAGGCTTCACCCTTGGTCGCCTTGCCGTTTTCAACGGTCAGCACACCCTTGGGCGCGGAATCACCGTCGAAACCATAACCAATCACGCTGTTGAACCCAATGGTGGCCAGGGCGTCGGACAACTCCGGCTCTGCATTCCATTGGGACACGAAATCGCTCATCCACGCTTCGGAAAACAACTCTGCCATCTCGATCTCCTTTATTATTTCTCTGTAGTTTTTCTTTTAGGTTACAGATGAAATCTAACCCTATGTGAGAGCGTCTCAGTATCCATAAAGGCCCCACTCATTGCAACCAAGGAATTTACTGAGAAAGCCCATAAAATCATGTAGTTAAGTAATTTAGCGAATAGTTAATTACTATTCCCAATCAATAAGATATGGGATTTTATGCCCCCCATTTCGAACATTATTTTATCCGAATATTCCATAAATCTTTTTTAGAATTCCTTAACATTCGAAACTTTTAATTCACAAAACGGGAGCAAAATCGAACGACATAAAAAAACATGCAACCCGTCCAGTCAGACATTAAGATTAAGCTACCTGGACACACTGAACGGAAACAATCACGGCACGAAGACGGACGTGCATCGGTAAGGCATGCGGCCACGCGCCTTCTCGATTTGATGTTAACAGGCCGGGACGAAAATACTACCCGAACAAACCCTATGAACCCGATAAGGAGCAAGCCAACCATGCATCCAGCCGGACAGGTCATCGAAGCGCGTCTTCAACACCTCGAAACCCACCTGGAACAGGAAAACCCCATTCTTCTCAGTACGGTACAGAGCTTTCGCGTCCTCGATGCGGTGGCCTTTCGCATGGGACTGCTCGAGGGTGACAACTCCTTTGCCACCCAGATACCCTGGTGGCCGCTGATCTCGATACTGGGCACCTTTTCTGCGGGTAAATCCACCTTCATCAATCACTACATCGGCACCAAGATTCAACGTTCAGGCAACCAGGCGGTTGACGACAAATTTACGGTGATCTGCTACAGCAAGGAGGCAACGGCTCATGCCCTGCCGGGTGTCGCGCTGGATTCCGACCCGCGATTCCCCTTCTATCAGATGTCCAATGAGATCGAGAAGGTGGCCAAAGGTGAGGGTGCGCGTATCGATGCCTATCTGCAGCTCAAGACCTGTCCCAGCCAGAAGCTGCGCGGCAAGATTCTGATCGATTCCCCCGGATTCGACGCCGATGCGCAACGTACGTCCACCCTCAGGATCACCGATCACATCATTGGCCTGTCGGATCTGGTGCTGGTGTTTTTCGATGCCCGGCATCCGGAGCCGGGGGCCATGCAGGACACCCTCAGTCACCTGATCGAACGCACCATACACCGCAGCGATACCGGAAAGTTTCTCTACATCCTCAATCAAATCGATACCACGGCCAAAGAGAACAACCCGGAAGACGTGATCGCGGCCTGGCAGCGCGCCCTGGGCGAACGCGGTCTGACCGCGGGGCGCTTCTATTCCATCTACAGCCCGGATGCCGCGGTACCGATCGAGGACGAAGCCCTGCGCAGCCGCTATGAAACCAAGCGCGACGCGGATCTCGGCGAGATCCACAGCCGCATGGAGGAGGTGGAGATCGAACGGGCCTACCGCATCGTGGGGGCTCTGGAAAAGACCGCCCGAGATATCGAGGAACGCTGTGTGCCGATGGTCACCTCGGCCCTGCGCCAATGGCGTAAGCGGGTCCTGATCGGGGATGCCGCGCTGATGGGCGGACTGCTCCTGGCACTCCTGATCTACTCGATCAATGCCGGTTACTGGCAGGGTTTCCGATTTGCCCCGCCCTGGCTCGCCCCCGAAGCGAATCCCTTCATTGCACCGATCCTGGCCGTTGTCCTGGCGCTGTTACTGGGCGGAATCCATTTCGGGGTCAGGGCCCTGGCCGCCCGCAGTCTCCTCTCCGGATTGCGTAAGAAAACCGCGGAACTCGGCATCAAGGCCAATCCGGTCAGCGCGTTTCTACGCAGTACCCGGCCCTGGCGTTCGATCCTGCGCAAGCACCCGGCGGGTTGGGGGCGCAAATCCCGTAAACAACTCCGGCAGGTACTGCAATCCACCGACGCCTACATCCAGACCCTGAACGACCAGTTCACCAATCCATCCGGCAGCGAGAAACTGCTGCAACCCGAAACGGCTGTTCCCGCCGAATCGGCGAGCGATGCGCCGGATTCACTGCCCGTCGAGTCCTAGGGCCTGTCAACATGAAAGCCGCCACACCCGCACGAACATGGATGGTTCCACTCCTCGCGGGTGTGTTGATCGGCCTGGCCGGGTGCCGGGAAACCTATACCACCGAAGTCTCCACCGAGCAGAAGATCTCATCGGACCAGGGTCGCTTCGAAGGCGATCTGGATGATGACGACCGGTTTGGCGAATCCGTCGCCGGCATCGGCGACCTGGAGTCCGATGGGGTGTTTGACCTGGCCGTGGGCGCACCGGGCGACGATGACGGCGGGCGCGACCGGGGTGCGGTGTGGATCCTGTTCCTGGATGCGGACGGCAAAGTCGACATCCAGCAGAAGATCTCCTCCGATGAAGGCGACTTCGAGGGAAATCTGGACGACGATGACGGGTTCGGAGGGGCGATTGCAGCCCTGCATGACCTCAACGGGGATGGCTTTCTCGATCTGGCCGTAGGCGCACCCGGAGATGATGACGGGGGTGTCGATCATGGCGCGGTGTGGGTATTGTTCCTCAAGGATGACGGCAAAGTGCGGATCTTTCAGAAGATTTCCGAAGATGAAGGCGGCTTCACCGGCAACCTGAATGCCGGTGACGGGTTTGGCGCGGCAATCACCAACCTGGGAGACCTGGATCGTGACGGGGTGGATGACCTGGCGGTGGGCGCACCCTGGGATGACGACGGAGGCACGGACCGGGGAGCGGTGTGGATCCTGTTCATGAACCAGGATGGCAGCGTCAAGGCGTCCCAGAAGATATCTTCCCGTGAAGGCGAACTCAGTCGGGAGCCGCAGGACGGTGACCACTTCGGCAGCGCACTGACCACAATCGGTGATTTGAACGGTGATGGCGTGATCGATCTCGCGGTGGGGAACCCCGGCGACGATGACGGGGGCACGGATCGGGGGGCGGTATGGATTCTGTTCCTCAACAGGGATGGCAGCGTTTCCGAGATGAAACGGATCTCCCAGACCCGGGGTGACTTCGACGGTGAATTGCCGGATGGCGCGGGATTCGGCAATGCCCTGAGCAATCTGGGCGACCTGAATGAAGACGGATTCGATGAACTGGCGGTGGGCGCCGAGGGCATGGACGACGGGGGCACGGATCGAGGCGCAGTGTGGGTACTGTTTCTCAAGGAAGACGCCAGTGTCATCTCCGCATCGAGGATTTCCGATACTAAAGGTGGATTCGACGGCAAGCTGGACAACGCGGATCGGTTCGGCTGCGCGATCACCAATACCGGGGATCTGGATGCTGACGGTCTCGATGATCTCGCGGTCGGCGCCTGCGGCGACGATGATGGGGGCAGCAACAAGGGGGCGGCCTGGATTCTCTACATGGGCGGGATCGATACCCATATCGATACCAACGGGGGAATCATCTTCGGTCAGTTCTGATGGATCATCCGCTGATTGCGCCCCTGTTCCTTGGCGTCGTACATGGCTCGGTCCGCCTGAGCGTACAGAGTATCCACCAGGGTGCATGCTGATACACCCGGATCCGCAACATCGGCCAGGGTGGTGATGCCGATGCTCACGGTAACCTCGGTGCCCGACAGTTCCAGGGCGCTTCCCAACCCGAGCAACCGTTCCTGAATACGCTCAGCCATCAGATCGGCCCCATCGATTCCGGTTTCCGGCAACATGATTACAAACTCTTCTCCACCCATACGGGCGAGCAAGTCCCCGCCGCGCAACTCATCATTCAAGAGCCGCGCCAGAGCAACGAGTACCTGATCGCCTTTCTGATGCCCCCAGCGATCGTTGACACGCTTGAAATGATCCACATCGATGAGCACCAGGCTGCAGCGTTTGCGATAGCGCACGGCACGGGTCACCATGGCGGCCGCCTCGCGAAAAAAATAGCGCCGGTTATTCAACCCGGTCAGTTCATCGATCACCGAGAGCTGTTCGTAACGTTGACGTAATTCGTTGGCCTCATTCAATGCCTGTTCGAGTTCCCGGGTACGTTGATCGATCATCGTCTCCAGATCATGGAGCATCCGGTGGTTATACAGGATTTGACCGAGACAGCTGCTGAACAGGCTCAGGGTATGCTGCTGCCAGGGTTCGAAGTATTCGGGCATGGGATGGGAGGCATTGAGCACACCCAGGACCTGGTTCCCCATTTTGATTGGTGCGCACACCAGGCTTCCCGGGATATCCCCTCCGGCTGTGGGCGGCACAACGAAATCGTGACTCTGGGAGCAGTCCCGGCAGTATTGCAGCTGACCGGTTGCATAAGCGATGCCTACAATGCCCTCCCCCGGCTTGAAGCTCATCAGCGGACGCTCGCGACTGACGGCCGTCCCGTTGAGATGGGCCTGGGAATCGATCATGCCCAGCCCAGCGGTACAACGCAGCAGATCCCCGTCGAGACGAAAAACCGAACACTGGTCCAGACTCTGATAACGCACCAGCTCGCTCAAGGCCCGATCGATCAATTGCCGTTCATCCAACTCTTCCAGATTGATTTGCGCGAGGGCGCGCAGTGCCGACAAAGAGTCGAGCAGACTGAAAAAACGTTCCCGCAGATCCAGTGATGACTGAGTGAACGAGATATTCATCAAACCCCGCGATCAATTGGCCAGCAAGCCGGCAATTCCCTTGATCTCCTCCCTTTTCAGAAGAAATCCCCTTTTGATTCCCTGCAGAATATCCACGCTCAGGCCACTGACCTGGGAAAGGGTCAAGAGACGCTCCTGTTCTGCACTCTCCTCATCCCAGCCGCCTTTCAACCAGCGATCCACCTGATCCACGATGCGGATTTCCATGGGCAGGTGATCATAAGACTCAGTCGGGGATTGACCCGCCTGTTTGATGACATCGATGATGATCCTGGGCAGGTGCCAGCGTTCCGCCAGCAACTCACCGGCTGAATGTTGATCCAGGCCGATACACTCCGTCTGCAGGATTTCAGGGGTTTTACTGCTCTGCCGGCTCAGTTTGAGCAGAACCTCCGCATAGGCCTCTGGAAAGCTGTGGACCAGCACCAGGATTCCGATATTCGATAGCAGTCCGGCGAGATAGACCGCATCCAGATTCGGTCTGCTGTCGATTCCGATGGCCATGCCCACTTGGCGCGATAACACGGCCAGATTCAGGGAGTCGCGCCAATAGGCCCGCAGATCGAAACCGGCGCAGCGGGAGATATCGAAGACCCCGCTCACTGCAATGCTGAACGCCAGGCTTTTGACCATGTTCAGACCAAGTACCCGTATGATGGCGTCTTCCACGGACAGCACGGGTTGGGATTGGCCAAAGTAGGCGGAATTTGCCAAACCGAGCACTTTGGCCGTAAGCCCGGGATCCTGACTGATGGTCTCAGCCAGGTCCTTCAGGGAGAGATCCTCATTCCCAAACAGGGCCAGCAGGCGCACGGCAGTTGCCGAAAGTGGCGGCAGATACTGGATCGCGAGAACCTGTTGTTTCGCATGACGCGCAAGCTGCATTTTCAAGTGGCCTTTTATGGGCAAAACTGTTTGTCTTCTCAATCCTTTAGCGGCTAATTATTAATCGGCTTGATGACGGGAACGTGACATGGGTAGCGAAACGCCTCCCCGTGACAACCCCGAACACAGACCCATAACCAAATTGTCAGTCAAACGCAGACTTGTAACAGGGTTTGAACGGATTTGACCGATACCCCAAGTATATGCGTTCTGCCCCGTATTTCCTGGGGATTTCGCCCAGCTTTACAATACAGCGTTGGAATATATCCCGGGATCTCAGTACCGCCTCATCTCCATCGGGTTCAGCAGAGACCGGGCTCAGCGGCCTTCATATTCATTTCGTGTATCTGATACACTAACAAGGTACCGAAAAACTCTGGAGACCGTCCCGATTCACATGACCTCCCCGCTCAATCACTGCTACGAATACCCACACCCGGCTGTGACCACGGATGTGGTGGTGTTCACGATCCGTGACAATGCCCTTGAGGTGCTGCTGATTCAGCGAAGAAACCCACCCTTTCAAGGCATGTGGGCCCTACCAGGGGGATTCCTCGAAATGGATGAGGACCTGGAGACCTGCGCCAAGCGGGAACTGCTGGAGGAGACCGGTATCGAGGGGGTCTACCTGGAACAGCTCGGCACCTTTGGCGAGCCGCAACGGGATCCCCGCGAACGGGTCATCAGCGTGACCTATTTCGCGCTGACCCCTTCAGATCATCTCATGCCCCAGGCTTCCAGCGACGCCGCCCGAACCGCCTGGTTTCCGATTACCGCATTGCCGGAACTGGCTTTCGATCATGATCGAATCCTTCGTCTCGCCCGGCAAAGACTGGTGGCCAAGCTCAGCTATACGAACATTGCATTACAGATGCTGCCGGCGAGTTTCACTCTCAGCCAGTTGCAAACGGTGTATGAAATACTGCTCAACGAATCCCTAGACAAACGGAATTTCCGCAAGGCCATCCTGGCCCGCAAGATCATCCAGGAGACCGGAAAGACCGTCCGGCAGGGTAACCACAGACCGGCGAAAACTTATCGGAGCATCAACCCGTCGCGGGTTGAAATCCTCTCGTGAAGGCAACGCTTCGATTTCGTGTCAACAGGTCCTGGAGAGAATCACATGAATCCTGAATCCTTGAAACTGCCTGAAATCCAGGTCCCTGAACATCCCAAATGGCCCAGCCTGACGGATGCTGACAAGCAGGCGATGAAGGCGCGCATCACGGAAAAGCTGAAACAGCGCAATGCCGTACTGGTGGCCCACTACTATACCGACGCCGACCTGCAGTCCCTGGCGGAGGAGACCGGCGGCTGCGTGGCGGACTCCCTGGAGATGGCCCGCTTCGGCGCCGCTCAGGACGCCCGAACCCTGGTGGTCTGCGGGGTCCGCTTCATGGGTGAGACGGCGAAGATTCTGAATCCGGAAAAGCAGGTCATCATGCCCGACCTGGGCGCCACTTGCTCATTGGATGAGGGTTGCCCGGCGGATCAGTTCACCGCCTTCTGTGACGCCCACCCGGACCATACCGTGGTGGTCTATGCGAATACCAGCGCGGAAGTGAAGGCCCGTTCGGACTGGGTGGTCACCTCCGGGATCGCGCTACCCATCGTGCAGCACCTGGCAGCCCAGGGTAAGAAGATCCTCTGGGGTCCGGACCGCCACCTGGGCCGCTATGTGCAGCGGGTGACCGGCGCGGATATGCTGATGTGGCCCGGTTCCTGTGTGGTTCATGAGGAGTTCAAGGCGGTGGCCCTGGAGAGAATCCGCCGCCTGCATCCCGACGCCGCGGTGCTGGTGCATCCGGAATCCCCGGAAAGCGTCATCCAGCAGGCGGACGTGATCGGCTCCACAACCGCCCTGATCAAGGCCGTGGCCGAAATGAAGAATCGTGAATTCATCGTCGCAACGGACGGTGGAATCTTCTATAAAATGCAACAGATGGCGCCGGACAAACATCTGATCGAGGCCCCCACGGCCGGAGAGGGCGCCACCTGCGTGAGCTGTGCCCACTGTCCCTGGATGGGCATGAACGCCCTGCAGAACCTGGAACAGGTCCTGGACAGCGGGCAGAACCGGATTGAAATCGATCCGGCGATACGCGAGCGTGCGGTGATACCCATCCAGCGGATGCTGGATTTTGCGGCGGAGCACAAGATCGGTATGAAAGACAAGGGCAATGCCTGAGCTGCCGGGCGCCGGGGAAACGGAACCATCACCAACTCTGAGGAGACCTGTCCGTGAGTGAAACCTTCGATGTCTACTTCTCAGGCGCACTCCTGAAAGAGAGCGACCCGGAACAGGTCAAACGCAAGCTGGGCGCGATGTTCAAGCTCGAAGGCGAACATCTGGAACGCCTGTTTCGCGGCAAACCGGTGGCCATCAAGCACGGGGTCGACATGGACCGGGCGATCAAGTTTCGGGTCGCATTCCGCGATGCGGGCGCTCTGGTGGACATCGTACCCGCCGGCGATCCGCCCCCCGCACCTAAACCGGCCGCACCGGCCGTTGCCCGTAAGACGCCCCGCCCGGCACCGCCATCGGCCGTTTCCCCGCCACAGGAGGACCGCCTGAGCCTGGCGGAACAGGGCCCACTGGAACTCCCGGAAGGCGAACCCGCACCCACCATCCCGGTGCCCGATTACGACCTCTCCAAGGCCAGCGGATTCGATCTGTCGGATTGCGCGCCTGAGATCACACCGCAACCCCTGCCGGACATCAGTGATCTGGATCTCAACCAGCCGGGCACCCGCCTGGACGAGACCCCGGACCCGGAACCGCTGAGCATCGACACGTCGGAACTGGGACTCGACGCACCGGGCGTCACCTTGATCGAACCTCAACCCCAGCCGGCGCCCCAGATCAATACGGATGAACTCAGCCTCGGCCCCGCCAACCAGGGCAGCCTGGAAGATGTGCAGAAACCGGTAGAGCCTGCGAAGATTCCGAACATCGACCACCTGGAAATCCTCCCCGAGGAGGGACCGGTGCCCAAAGGCAAGGCAGAGTTCAAGATTGCGGAAGATTAGCTAACCGTACACTTTTCTTGAGTCGGCTGTCTGGTTAACTAACCGTTATTACCGAGTGATGCTATTCGGTAGTCTCTGCCTCCCTCATTGTCTGATCAGCACTGAATTTCGCGGGCTCCAGACCACTCATATTATCCAGGGCCTTGTCCTTCAAAACCTGTTTGACTTTGTATCCCGCGACGTTGAACTCCAGATAGTAATCTCGATCGGGCTCTGCCGTGAATGCGAACAAAGGCTGTTTCCCCGCTAATTTGGCGAGCATACTGCGCAGAAACAGTATCGACGGTATCTTCTCCAGAGCTTTGATCTCAATCGGGCCCGGATCGGTGACAAAGGTGCAATAACTCCCGTTGGCGAGCTGGCCGGCGTACTGGTTGTTAATGAAAATTTCTGCGTCGTTTATAGCCCCGACAAACCGGGATTCGCGGTAGATGTAGATAACCGACCTGGAAGGTTCAACCGTCATCGGAGCAAATGGGACGGTCGCATTTTCGGTGGAAGCACATCCACCTAACTGAATTGTAGTGGTTATGAACAATAACAAAAGTATTGGAAAAGGAGAGAAGTGGAGTGGATGCTTCATGTTTGGTGTCTCCTTACTTACTTATATTTACTAATACTAACCTGTTAACTATCTGGACACCCACGATAGTGCACGACAGTGAGAGCACGTATTTTCGCCATAATGTTCCGGGGACAGGCGCCAGTCATCTTTAAATCGCTCTTTGAGATAGGCCCGTGTAAATTCCCAGAACGAGGCATACCACGGGGTGCTCTCGCCGGGCCTATCGTCCGGGCGTGCTGGGATATACCAACCTTTCATCGCGTCCTGTAAAAAGCCGTTGGCCAGCAGGCGCTCTTATGGGTCCGTGTCAGATTGCGTGCGCGGATGGCGACAATGCCGCGATCCTGAAGATCACGCAGCACCTCAATCGATTGTGCAAGTTTTTCAGAAGGCTTCGCCATGGGACTCGTACTTCCTTATCCTCTCTTCACGGAATTATGTGTCATCAAGCGCTTGTTATGATGTGCAATAATTAGCTTATACTGTTGTACGAGAAAGCGCTTATTGTGTCGAGTCGATTTTAGCTTATGCACAAGCCTGCATTCTTCAAGGCGCGGTGTTCAAGCAAGCGCTAATACCAATACGACAAGATGGTCGTTCTCAACCTGGCAAATAGCGCGATAATCCACAATCCGGTTATGGACGGATAGCCGAAAGCGCCTACTGAGATGAATCGAACGGTCTGTTCGATCCGGTTTTGATCTGTGCATCCCCTCTCCCTTTGCGGTAGGGCCCGGGCCGGCTGTTCCGCCCCTGCGGGGACCGCTGCGATGCTCGCAAAAACCGGCGAGGCTGGAACTCGCGACGTTCAAACAGCCCGCTGTGTAATTCCGGAGGCTTGTTCCCGGGTTCCGCTTCGCTGCACCCGGGCTACGGATCGGGACAGACGGGAACCTTAAGAGGAGCGAGCATCACCCCCGTAGCCTGGGTGAAACGCAGTGGAACCCGGGATCCGGCGCAACGTGGCCGCGAGCCCTCTGGAGATCGAGTGTCAGCATGGCTGATCATGCAGGGTAATCAGGAATCCTATAACGTGCCTGAGGGGCTAAACCTTCTCCAATCGGGATAGCTCGATAAAAAACCAGGTGGTGCCAGGGGTTAGGCGCAATAGTTACGTTGATCGCATCGAGGTCACTTGTTTGCCCGAACAAACCTCCAACAGACTGAGGGTCTTATTTCCAGGCGCTAAAAATCCAGGAAGGTTTCCATGCTCTCCCGGGTCGCCTCCGAGAGCGGCTCCCGGGTCACCGCCAATTGCGGCCGTCCGGTTTCGAGTATCCCCTCCATGGCGCCGAAGGTGCGCTCCGCGTAAAAGCGTAACAACAGACGCTGTTCGTCGTCGCTCATCCAGAGATCAATCGGATCCCCCTGATCACCCTTCTCGGGATCGATCTCACGGATGGTTAGACGGTAGGCGGAGCGATCCCAACCCGCTCTTTTCAGCCAGTCCCGATGCATATCGACCCGAAAGTGTTCGATCTCGCGGCCGTTGAAGGTCACGAATTCGACAGACTCGCCTTCCCTGAACGGCATCGCGCGCAGGCGATGATACAGCCCCATGTAGTCCACCGTGTCCTCGCCGTTCATCTTGAGGCTGCGGTTCTCCAGCAACTCCCGCCACAGTTCGCGGCTCAATCCGGTTACGGGTTGCAGCTCCATGGGTGGAGTAACCGGTGCTTCATCTTTGCGCTCCTTGTTCTGGTAGTGGCGGGCGTAATCCGCCGGTCGATCGAACCAGAACAACTCTTCCCGATCCTCATCCAGGCGCAGGGACTTGACTGCGATCACCGGATAGAGGCCCTCGGCATCCAGCCAACTGCGGTAACTGAGACGTACCGGGTAGAGCATTTCCGCCTTGGCATAGGGTTCGGTGGTCAGCAACATACTCGCCACGTAGGCGGGCCTGCCCATCACCTGATCCATCTGCGGCTCAACCAGCAGGTTGAGTTTGGCGATATCCAGTTCCACATAGCCGGTGATCCAGCCGCGGAACTTGAGGGTGTATTCCAGGTTTTCCCCCGGCATCGGCATTACCGCCATGGCCGCCGGTGCGCTGCTGCAGATCAACATCAGAACCCAGATCCGGCCGTTCAACCAACACCCGGCGGATTGGCATAGTTCTCGCAAACTGGTTAGCAAAGCCAATGATTGCCCCCGAAGCGTCAAATATTCGTCTGAACAGGAATAAATATCATGATCAATCCGGTTAACAGCAACAAAACCGTCAATACCACGTCAGACCGGCCCGGCACAACCCGCACCCAGGATCAGTCCAGCACCCAGGCCAGCCAAACAGCGGCCTTGTCCCGCGGCAGCGAAGCCGTCGCCGAAAGCCAGGCGGCACCGGATATTGAAAGCGCCCGTCAGCTCTATCAAATGGAACATACCCGCGGCAACAGCGGCGTTGCCCTGTCGTCTTCGGGAGAAGCCCGGTCCGTGCTCGACAATCTGCTCCAGCAGTTCTCCGATCATCCGGCGCGCGCCGCTTCAGCACAGCTCGCCAATGTGTCGCAACCCATGGCGAACCTGTTGAAACTGATGCCGGCCTGAATCCACTCAACCCGGAAGCGGATCTTTATGGGATTCAGACGCAGCACACCTGTGGCGCTCTGTTTGCCACAGAAAAGGCCCTAGACAGATTGAGTGTTTGAACCCGGTTCAGGTTCCAGGCGATTTTCCGCCACATCCTGTTTCAGGCGGATGATTTCATCCTTCAGCCCGATCACCACCAGGATGTCCCCCGGGTCCAGATAGTGTTCGAAACCGCTGTTACAGAAGATCAGCTGGTTACCCATTTCGAGATCCACCACTCCGAGCACGATCAGATTGTATCTCTGGCTCAGTTCGAGTCGGTCCAGGCGGACACCGGACAGGACAGAGTCCGTGGGAACCTCGATCTCGGCCACATCGATCTGCTTGCCGTACATGGTGTGTTCGAGCATCTCCACCAGGTAGGGCCGGGCGATAAGCTCGTGCACCCGATGCCCGCTGATTTCATAGGGATCGATCACCTTAGTCGCGCCCGCGGCCTTGAGACGCTTGCTGGCGGCGGCGGATTCCGAAACGCAGATGATTTTGAGGTTAGGGTCCAGGGAGCGTACTGAGAGGGTGAGAAAGAGGTTTTTCGCCTCCTCGGAAAACAGACAGAAGATGGTCTTGACCCAACTGCCGATCCCCACATTGCGCAGGTTGTCATCATCCGTGTAGTCCAGCACTCCGGCATGCAGGCCTTTCGCCAGCAGCTTACCCACTTCATCCAGATCGTCGCTGTACAGGTAGGGATCGATACCCCGTTCGGTCAACTGAATCCCCACCTGATGGCCCAGGGCGCCACAACCGAATATCAAGGTCTCGCGCCGGCTCATGCCCCTACCCCCTTTTCCAGGCTCTCACGCAGGTGCAGCATGCTGTACTTGTGTCCGAAAAGCACCAGCAGGTCATTCTCCTGAAGGATGAAATCCTCTCCGGGATTGAAAAAGAAGCAGCCTTTCTGCAGACGAAAATTCGAAATCGGGGAGTCCAGTCCGCACAGCCCCTCGCGGATCACCCCGAAGAGTATCAGTTTGCGCGCCTTGAAATTCATATCACCCAGAGTGTGGCCCACCATCGGGTGGCCGGGTTTCAGACGCACCGCCTCGATACCCTCGTTGGACTGTCCGGCCAACAGCCCGTAGACCGCTTCGAAAGCCACCGGTTGACCGGCATACTCCGCTGCAATCAGGCCGAACACCTCATAGGGGGCCACACAATGGGTGGCTCCGGCACGAGTCAGCTTACTCGCATTTTCCCGGTGATTGGCCCGGGAGATGATTTCGATGTCCGGGTTGAACTGGCGGGCTGTCAGGGTGATGTAGACATTCACCACGTCATCACCGGTCAGACACAGCAGGCGACGGATCCGAGAGCCGATGCCCAGGCGGCTGAGCAGTTCGTTGTCCTCACCATGGCCATGCACCGCCAGATAACCGCGCTGGGTGGCCAGTTTGATCGACTCGAGGTTGGGATCGACCACCACAAAGGTACGCTTATCCATCGCCAGCCGGTCCGCCACCATTTGGCCCACCCGGCCGTAGCCGCAGATCAGGGTATCGATGCTTCTGCGTTCCACATCGGAAAGAATCCGGTGTTCCCGGATTTCGTCGATCTTTTCCCCGAATGCCGAAACGATGATCGAGGTGAAGAATGAGATCACACCGAGACCGGCCACGATCAGCATCAACGCCACGATGCGCCCCTCCGTGGTGTGGGGCGTGATATCCCCGTAGCCCACGGTGGACATGGTGACCAGAGCCCAGTAGATACTGTCGAAAAAGCCGTTGACGTCGCTGCCCTGCTCCTCCGCTTCGAAGAAGAAGATCGCGGTCGCCGAGGTGAAGGTGATAAACGCCATGAAGATGAACAGGGTCATCAGTTCGATGCGCTTCTCCGACAGTACCTTGACGAATTCGCTGATGCTACGGGTGTAGCGGAACAGCTTGAACAGACGGAACAGGAGAAAAATCCGCAGAAACCGCAACGGACGGTAGCTGGGTATGATCGCCAGCAGATCGACGATCGCCATGGGCTGGACCATGTAGCGGAGCTTCTGAATCACCGCCTGCCAAAGAGCGGACCAGACACGGAAGGGTGCATTGATGAACTCCGCCTTTTCGTACTGTTCGATAATCACCTGATGGCTGTTGTTGTAGATCCAGAACCGCAGCAGGTACTCGAGGATGAACACGCTGACCGCGACCAGTTCCACCGAGTTGACCCAGCCGCCCATCTCGTGGCGTACCCCGTAGATGAGGAGCCACACACTCACCAGAACCAGCAGGATCAGGGAGATGTCAAAATAGGGGCGAACCGCAGAGTGGGGATTCTCCAGGAGATCGTAGACCTTACCTTTATATTGTTTGTAACGGTTCGACCTTTCCAGGCTGTAACAGACTTTGATCACGTGATGAGCAAAAGACATAAATGCGCGCGATCCATCCAAAATCAGGGAGTTATAAAAGCCGAGCCCTCCTGAAACCACGCAATTCGGTTACCATGCCGATCATCGAAACGGTGCAGCGCAAATTCACAGCCGACTCGGGTTTTGGCGGCAATGACAAACTTTGCACACCGGCCTGCGAATCCGTCAGGGGCTCTTAATTCCTATCGGCCCGGATTCGGGAATCTGGAGTGTCCTTACCGACAGGCCTTCCACCGACAAGCTCCTTGCAGCCCTCACGCGTAAGGCTTTACTATCCCAGCTATGTTTTATCGACTGTTCATATCCCTGGCACTCAGCCTGACGCTGCTGAGCGGCTGCAGCAAACCGCCGGAACCGACCATCACCCTGGCCCGCGCCGTCAGTATCGGCGATCTCGATCAACTCGAGCGCAATCTTTACTGGGGGGTGGATCCCAATCAGACGGACGCGACCGGCCTGACCCCGCTGCACGTGGCCGCGCAGAAGGACAGCCTGGTGATGAGCCGCATCCTGGTGAAAAACGGGGCGAACCTGGAGGCGCTCGATGCCAAGGATCACACGCCGTTGTTGAAGGCGTTGATCGCACGCAACACCATCGTTGCGGACTTCCTGGTGAAAAGCGGCGCCAAGCTGGATCCGAACCGGGCGCTGCACATCACGGCCGGGCTGGGTAGCGCGGACCGGGATGTCATCGACTTCCTGCTCAAACGCGGAGCCGGCCTCGACAGCCTGGACGATGACGGCAACACACCGCTGCATATCGCGATTCTCAACGATCGGCGGGTGGTGGCGAAGTACCTCATCAACCGGGGTGCCCGTCTGGATATCAGCAACAAGGCAGGATTGACCCCTCTGGCCCTGGCGATCGCCCGAAACAAACCGGATATCGAGAAGATCCTGCGCCAGTTTGGCGCCCAGGAATCCTACTGAGATCCTTACATCCACCCATCTAACCACGGATTTTCACACCAACATGGCTTCCAAACCCGAAGAGCTCACTGTCACATACACCGAGGACGGCACCGACGTCGTCAAGGAACTCGACAAGGTCATCCTTTCCAAAGGAGCCTGGACCACGATCCTGTTTCGCTACCAGGATTGGGACAGAAGCAAGGAACAGTACGGTCCGGACAAGTACACCATCCGCCGCTATCAGAAGCGTGGCGGCGACTACATGCAAAAGAGCAAATTCAACATCTCGAGCCGGGATCAGGCCAAGGCCATCATCGAGGCCCTGCAGGGATGGATAACCGACTGAAAACCGGGTTAACCGCAATGGCGCCTACTTGACAGGCTGTTGAAATTCGCTCAGACGAGTGCGAGACAAGGCGAAAACCGCCGAAAAAGCGCAGTTTACTGAAGTAAATGAGCATTTTGAGGCGGTTTTCAACGCAGGATCGTACCGTCTGAGTAGAATTTCAACAGCCTGTT
>JBNLFS010000134.1:0-19701 GCA_050305635.1 Candidatus Thiodiazotropha sp.
GACTCAGTTGATCGGAACGTAGGGAGGAAGGATGACAACCGCACCCAGGCTACCTCCTGGAAAGATATCGAAGGTGGTCAGTTCCTTTTCCGAATGGGAGTGCCATACCAGGAAGTATCCGCCGTAGGGGTTCAGACCGCCCTCACCCGGAGGCAGGTCGCCCACGTCACCGAGGAAGGGACTGCCGCTCCACCAACCGCCCAGGGACAGGTCACCGACGCCGGGAAGGTTGACCAGGCTGGACAGGGCCGTACCGTGATCCGCACAGTACTCATGGTCGTAAGTGGAGCCGAACTCAACGTCGCCGAATCCGTCGTTATCCCCGTCGATACATTGATGAGCGGTGTCATGGCCGTAGATATCCCATCCCAGATCCTTGCCGGACCAGGTCCACAGCGCGTCCACGGTCTGTTTCGGCGCGGAGTTGATGGTGTTGTCGGAACGCCCCAGATTGGCCAGGGAACCGTCGGAACTGAGCATTTTGCCGTCACGGCCGATGAAGCGCAGATTCTCACCATGGTAGTGCATGGGGTGGGAATCCTGTCCCGCGTTCACATTGCGTACGAACACCACTTCGCCCGGATGAGCCTGGACCAGAGACTCATAGGGCTGGTTCGGAAACAGGGGGTTGTAGTCACCCTGGAACAGATCCGGGAAGACTCGGCCATTGATGAACCAGACCTTGGCGTAACGATCCGAGTTGGTGAAATGGTTATAGTGGCCTTTCTCCATCTGCATATGGATATCGGGATCGATTTCCGTCATCAGGTAGAGGTTCTCCTGGTCGTAGCGGGTACCGGTCGCATCGCCGTAGGCGGTGCGGGTGCCGTCTGTGGGACGTACGATGAGAACGCCCTGAAGACCCATCTCCGAGTGCAGGCCCGGATTGGCCCCATCCAGGCTGTGGTAGAGGTAGGTGCCCGGGGAACCTGCGGTAAAGCTGTAGCTGACCGTCTGGTTGACGTTCGCGGCTCGTGTCACCAGACCCGGGCTGCCACCCGAAGCCGCCACATTATGACCGGTCACTACGATCGATACCGGATCGGGCACCCCGTAATTGGTCATGTTGATCGTTACCGGGTCGCCCGAATGTACGATCAGGGTCGGAGCCGGATACTGCGGCATCGCGTAACCTCTTCCTTCCGGATGGGTGGCGCCGGCCCCCTGGTTCATGTCACCGAAACCCCACATGTAGAGGCTGGTGCCTTCCGGCAGGTTGATATTGAACGGGAAGGCATACAGGTTGAACACCCCCGAGGCATCCGGGGTGATCCCACGTATGTCGTGGGCGGCCTGGCTCTGAGCCCAGGGCATGAAACTCGCCACACCCAGCATTAGGACGCTCATCAGCCGTCCAGGTTGTTTGAATAACTTTCTCATCATCATTCTCTCCTAGTTCGACCCGGCGCTCAGTTGATAACGATCTCGGTGATCATGCCGCCGTCGAATTGGGTTCTGTTGCTCATTTGGTGCAATTCGGTGGCATGCAGGAAGTAGGTACCCGGCTCGATCCCCGTGGTATCGATGATCACGTCGTGGGTCTCGCCGCCGCCGAAGTTCACCGAGGTGGTGGTGCGGTAGACGTTCTTGCCGTCCATGCCACGCATATGCTTGGCGCCCGTGCCGACGATGCGCATCTTCAGCCCCGGTGCCGTCAGGGTCCAGAAGCGGTCGAGGCCGACGTTGGAGAGCCTGAGCAGCAACCGCTCGCCCGAGTTAACACGGATCGCCGAACTTAATTTCTGGGACGGTGTGCCGTTGTTCAGCAATTCACCGGGATTCCCGGTCACCTTGCCGGCGGCATCATCCCGGGGTGCCGGCAACGCGCCGCCAACCACGGTGTCGGGGTAACCACGGCCGTTGATCATGGGGTAGTTACCTTCCAGCACAGCGAACGGCAGAGGCTGCACGAACAGGTCCGCGTCATGAAAGTCGTTGTCGAAACTGGACAGTTGCAGGGCCTTTTCCACATCCCAGGCGGTGGTGCCGTCGTTGTCGTTGTAGGTGTAACCCACGGGCACTCCAGGCACTCTGGCGCCGTCACGGGTTGCAGGCGGACAGATCAGGGCATCGTTGCAACCTGTCCGGTCCTGGGCGGGATGCACATACAGATTGGCCAGCATCCCCATCTCCATGTGTTCCGTGGCTTCCACATGGCAGTGGTAGAGGTAGGTGCCCGGCTCTACCACGTTGTAGTAGTAAGTCAGCGTCGCGCCCATGTTGATCGAGACTGAAACCTCAGGTACACCGTCGAACACCGTAGCGGCATTGGGAAAGCCGTGCCAGTGCACCGTATGCGGATCGAACAGGTCGGGACGCATCACAGTGCCCACGTTGGTCAGATTCAGCCAGAACTCGTCGCCTTCATCCAACTCGATGGTGGGTCCGGAAAATTCCGCATCCAGGATGCCGTTATCGATCAGATCCGCTTCCGCGGTGCCGGTCTGATTGCCGAAACCGAAGATATACATCGGTTCGCCGTCCGACATCACCGCAAAGCCATCGCCGGCGGTGAGGCTGGCGCACTTGGCGTTCGGGTGTTGCGCATTCGGCGCTGCGACCACGAGATCGCCGTTCGGGTTGGCGTTCATCCCGCCTGGGCACTGGAGGTTTACCACTGCGGCGGCGTTGCCCATGAAACCCAACAGCGTCACTGCGATAGCTCCTGCAAGCGTGTTCTTACGAAATGTGTTCATTGGGCGTTACTCCTCATGGTCGCGTAACTGCCAGACTCAAAGATTGAATATCTCGGTGTTTCCTGCGTCTTCCCGACCCCGGCCGGCGGGAACCGGCCGTCTAGATCGATCCAGCCCTTCATCGTGTCTGAGTATTTCATCAGAGCACCTCGTCGGCGCCGATGTCGGACACATCCGTCGTCGGTCTCGGTTCGTTATCGAAGTCGACACTGAGGATGCCGTTGGCCGGTGTGTTGCCGCCTGCATCGATTGCAGGTGAACCGACATCCAGGTGATAGTCGAACAGCACATCCGCATTACCACCGGCTTGCGCGCGACAGTAGTTGGTCACAGGGTCGTAAGCGCCGACACAGACCGGCTGAACCAGACTGAGCGGACCAAAGGCCACCTGAATGAAGTTGCCACCTTCGTCGAAGGCTGCCGCGGTTGTCAGACTCACCGGTTCCATGAACAGCATCACCGAGTCACGACCCACATTGAAGTAGCCGTTGACGAACCCGGGATCACCCGTGATGAAGGTATTGCTGGCGTGATACGGTGTGCCGGACAGCAGCAGGGACTGACGTGGATCCAGGCGCTCCCCGTTGGCGCTTTGCTCCACGGTACCGGACAGCACACCCAGGTCCCAGGACACGCCATCCATCGAGGTGTAGCTGGTGATGTCGCAACTTGCGTCAGCCGGCGGGTTCGCAAGGTTCCCGCAGGTCATCGGCACCAGGCTGAACTCGATCCCCAAAGTACCCGGCAGATCGTAGTTGACCCAGCGGAAGGAGCGGTTGTGGTACACAATGGTGTCACGCAGCACCGGGTCGGAGAAGCGCGATCCCTCCGGACGATTACCGAACACATCGGGATCGACCAACACATTCCCTGCCAGATCATCCACATTCAACAGTTGTGCCATCACACTGCTGTGAATGCGGGAAACGATACCGGCCGGCAACGCGGTGGACAGGTTCGGGTTGCCGGGTTGGAAGGCTTGGGACCCGGTCGCGGTACTGTCGTTGTTGGCCACCGTGTTGTTACGGATGTAGACCTTGGGTGCGTCACTCAGGGAGAGACCGCCCGCAGCCAGACCGGCGACGTTGTTGTCGATCATGTTGTTGTAGACCAGCACCTGGTACCAGGGACCACGGGCGCCCAGGCTCTGAGCGATGTCCTGACCGTTGATGCTGTTCAGGCTGATGCCACCACCGTCACCGGCGCCGGCCAGGTTGCCGCGGATCAGGTTGGCGTCGATGATGACGTTACCTGTGCCGGGAGACAGCAGCAGACCGGTCTCGGCTTCGGGAATCAGGGCCGGCTGACCACTGATCATGATGCCGCCACCGGGAGGCGCGGTACCCGGTGTCTGGGCGAAGGTCTCGTTAAAGATGATGTGGTTGTCTTCGATCAGACCGTTGCGGGACAAGCCCAGGTGTGCGATACCGCCGCCACCGCCCTGGCTGAAGTTGCCGCAGACAAAGTTATCAGTGACCTTATAGCCGTCACTGCCGGTGTGCAGGCCAATGCCGCCACCGGGTCCGTTCAGGGTGCCGTTGAACACCACGTAGTTATGGTGGATACGCACCTGATCGTTCACCGCATCGTCATAGATCAGCGAACCGACCTCACGGTTGGGATCGCCATCGACAAAGCCCGGATCGGACTCATTAGCAATGGTATGGCTCAGTTCGGGATGACCGATGCGGATACCACCACCGTTGAATCCCGAGTTGGCCTCCAGACGGTTATTGGACAGTTCCAGGAACGGGTTGTAGCCGTTGGCCACGATACCGCCGCCGGTGCTCGCACCGATGATGGTGAAACCATCGATACGCGCGCCGCGGTTGCGCAGATGGCCGAAGCGGTTCGGACCCAGACGCGGACCGGCCACGAATACGCCCGCACCCTCCTCCGTCGGAAACGGCCCTTCGTTCAGACCGGGAAAGCCGAAAGGCGCAAGGGCCTGGCCCGGCAGTTGGTCGATGGCCGTGTTGACCAGGTAATCCGCCAGCTGTCTCCAGTGGATAATCTTCTCGGTGGGCGACTGACGTGCATTGATGGTTACCGCACCGGCGCCCCATCCCTGCAGCTTCACAGGCTTCCACATGATCACCAGTTCGTCGTAGATACCCGGAGCCACCAGAATCAGATCGCCCGATTCCACACCCGGCTGACCTTCCAGGGGGTTGCCGATGGCTTCCTGGATCGATGCGAAATCACCAGGAACATGCCAAACGTTGTAGTACGACGGATTATCAGCGGAGTGGTTGCGACGCACACCCATTTCCTCACCGCCGACTTGAACACCCACAGTCAAGGTTGCGCCATAGGGAGAGGCGTTACTGCCGTCCCTTCTGGCCACGAACAACTGATACTCACCAGGTGCCATGGTACTCGGGATGGTTGCGAACATTTCTTGCGGTCTGGATCCATTGTTACGACCCAGCAAAGTCAGGTTACCCTGCGCATCCTCCAACCACGCAACAGATTGCTGCCTGGAATTCCCCATTTCGAAGCTGTAATCACGCACGATATTCTTTTCTGCCTGATTGACACCATCCCAATTCGGATTCGGCACTGACACGCTACTGCCCATGGAGCTGATGCGGATCTGTTGCCCAGGCAGCACGAATGGACCTGTGTTATCTACCCGTGTGACCGAAGAGATCATCGGCGTGTGGCTAGGCTGCTCGCAGTCCAGAGGATTTTGACCGATACCGGCGAAGGCCGCGATCTGCACCACTGGCGTATCCAGATAGGTAACAGTGCCCGGCATGTACTGGAAGGTGTAACAGAACTGGCTATAGCGGGGATCGAAGAAAGGATCCACGATCAGTTTCGGCTGACCATTTCCATCAATACCCGAGCCGTTATCCGTGCTCGCATCGTAAGCCGGATTCACAATCGGGCCCGCGTCATTCATGCAGGAGATCAGCATGTTCGGCGACATACCCGAAGGCATCGGCCGGTCGGCGGTAAAAGTCGAGGGCACCATCGCGTTATAGCGACCGTACTCATCCGCATAGACCCGGTTTACCTGGTTACCGTTCCAATCGTAGAAGGCAACCGGGGTGTGCGGCGGTGCATACTTCTCACCGAAGTTCGGTGAGTTCGGATTGAACTCGTTGGCCAGATCGTTGAGGATCATGCCGGAAACGTTGGCCGCTTTCGGCACATCGGTCATGACGAAGAACTCAGCCGCCGCATTCTGCGCCGATGAAAGCGGCACTTCCTTCATATCGCAGGAAGGACGGGGTTCACCGGCGAAAGGCGCATAGACACTCACGTCACCCAGCAGCGCGGCATCGACCAGATTGGCGCCACCGACACCGGCGTCACCGCTGCCGTCCTTGGTGACCATGGCCAGGTACTGGGGCACGACATGCACCTCACCGACACAGGCCGGGGGGAGTGCCTGCAGGGTCGGTTCGAGGCCTTGGCCTTCCTGAGGAATGTACTGATCACCGAAGTCCACGTTCTTGTGGTGTTCACTCAGATTCTTCAGCCCCGGAGGTGTGCTCATCTGCACGATGTAGTCGTTGGGCAGCAGGCCCAGTTGCAGATTATCGGCCAGGTTGGCGGCAACAACTGGATCCGGGTTGCCATGGGTGCGAACAGCGTTCTCCGCCTGTGTCAGGTAGCTGTTGATCGCAGCCGCCGCACCGGGGTTAACCGCTGCGATGTGGACCAGATCGTATTCGGAGAAGGCATAGCCGCCATCGAATACGCCCTCAGTCACCTGGTTGTAACTGCGCAGACCGTCGAAGCAGCGGTCTTCGCTGATGGCCGGAGTGACCACGGAACCTGCCACGTTGTTACGCCCCTGGCAACCGCTGGGCCGGTTGTCGTCCCAGCTGTCGCTGTAGGTCACCTGGAGTGCGTCATGCAGGTCAAAGACCCCGTTACGATTCGCAGCGGACTCCGCGCAAAGATGATTCGGATCGGCGGAACCGGGTTCCGGCACCCATCCGTAGTCGATGTCTCCCGGTCCCGGGAAGTCATCGAATGGGTAATTGTTGACGTCGGCATAACCGATACAACCATTCTGATCGATATCGTCGATCATACCGTCATCCGCTTCTGCGATGCCGTCACCATTCCAATCGATGTCACCGTAGCTACCATTGCCGTTCGGGAACGAGGCGCCGGTGGGGAAGGAATCGATGTCACCGTCCGCGTAAAGAGCGAACTGAACACGGGGCACACCCGGTTCCCACTCTTCCGCTACGGCCTGCTCCGGATTGTCCTCCGCGCGGGTGGTGGCATAGTAGACGATACCCGAGATGCCTCCGTTTTCACCTACGAACTGGGGCAGTGACGGGGGAATTGTCGAAAAATCGGCCGGTGTGAAACTGATGTAGTCGGTTTTTCCGAACTGCAGCACATTGGTCTGTCCAAGAAACGCCTGAACACCCTGGGTCAGAACCGGACCGACTACGGTACGTGAGAAGTTGTCGCCCGTATTGGGGTTGATGACCTCGAACCCGGGACACTGGTTGGTGGCGGGATCGTACTGGGACTTGTCGCTACAGTGGGCCACCGGGGTCAGTTCGCCGAAACCAGGGAACTCGGTGTTGGCTTTGTCCACCGGACCACCGGCATCGACCACGAAGGTCGCACCGGTGGCTTTCTTGTTGGTGAAGCTCACTTCGGCGACCAACCAGTGGAAGAAGGGAAACTTCTCATCAAAAGGCGCCATGCCATCCCCATCGGTGGGGAAGCTCTGGTACATGGTGCCGTCGCGCCAACGCAAGGTCACGCTCTGACTTTCCGGACCGATGCCGTCTTCGCCGGGATCCTGGAATCCGTTCTGGTTGATATCGTTGAACACACTGGTGTTGAGCCGGGCAAACCAGTTGAAGACACCGATATCACCCAGTGCGCAGGAGCCACCGCCGTTACAGGTGGCGGCGCCGTCGTCGACGGTAAAGGGTTGAGCACTGATCACCGCATCCAGGTTAGTGTCAAACACCACCAGGTTGTAGCTGCCGGCCGGCACGTCAGGGATCGAGAAACCGCTGTTGGTACAGGGGGTGGCATACACACCGGTACCGATACCACCGCCGGCCATGTCATTCAGGCCGATCCAGCAACCCGGAAAATCACGGCCACTGTAGAACTGAGAGTACGGCGGGCGGGACAGGTGAATGTCGGTGACCGTACCGGATACGGTTGCGCCACCCACGGGGAAGGGATCAAAACCACCGTCCACGGAAGGCTTGATGAAACCAATGAAGACATGAGGACCCGGAGGACCGAATTCCACGAAGGCGGCCGGCTCATTCGCCTTGGGCCAGGCATCGATGACCTTGGTGCCTTCGATGGTGCTGACCTGTACCCAACCCACGGACTCGCTCGCAGCTTTGGTGGGCGGGTTAACGATGATGCCGTACTTGCCGGGGGAAAGGTTCTTGACCACCAACAGACCTTCACTGTTGGGCTGCAGGGTGCCGTTGCCCAGGGATTCAACGATCGGAGCCCCATCCACGAAACAGATGAAGTTGGTCAGGGCATCGGCATCCGGCTGATGATCGATACCGCAGTCCTCACGGTAGACCGTACCCAGGGGATTAGCAAAGGCGTCCTGTATGACCTGGCCACCGGCCATGCCGTAACGACCACCCGGCTCCTCGAGGAACAGGTTGAACCGGGTCCAGTCCACATGTCCGGGCTGACCGGGTGCCGGATTGGTCTCTTCCGGAAGATCGGGCGCGCCGTTGATCGGACTGTTGTCGTGGAACAGATAGATAGAGATCTGGGCGGTGGGGATCGGATGCGCCTCCACCGTTACCGTCAGGTCGTCCAGGACATTGTTCGTATCCACGGCATCCGCCAGTACCGTGACGGGACCGCCGCTGATACTGTGGCCTGCAAAGGGCAGCACAGAGACGTAGTAGCGACCGGGTGCGATGTTGGAGATCGTCGTAGCGGAGCCTTCTGTCTGGCCATTCAGACTGCTGGCGTCCGTCTCTCCGGTAGCCACCGGATGGTGGCTGCGATGAAAATCCAGGGACAAGAGATTGTCCGGATCGGTGCTGGGATGAGCGGGATCGACCGCGAAGGTCGTATCCTTCTCAATCACCCAGCGAAAGCCGTTCACCGCGTCACCGGCCCCATTCACCACATTCAGGTTGAATTGCGCGGCGTTCACGGTGGAGGACAACATCAGCAGAGTCATCGATGTCAGCAACATCACGACTCTGTTCGTGTAACCCTGATTTTCATTTATCATGGTTTATTTCTCCAGACCCCTATTGGTCATCTTAAGATTCGGGGGTCGCCTGTCGGACCATCCAGACACAACGTCCCCTTTCCCGGTTCTTGAGTTGAATCTTACGTCGCTCAATAAAGAGGGTCTTTGCGTGCAACTACGCCTTTGAACGGGGCTGCACCCCACCGCCAGCCACAGAAAAGTGTGTAGTCTTCAGGGGGTGAAACCCTACCTCGCGGGTAGGGTTGTGAAAGAATGGATATGGCGCTGTCTGCATTCCGATGACATATTTGTAATCAGGGTGAGCACACAACTGCGGCACAGCGGGCTAAGCGAGGATCTTTTGGCTTGTTTCCGGGCGTTTAGAGAACTTTCATCCTGTCATGAACAGGAAATGGATGACTGGAATCCGGCTTTTTTTTATCGCGTTAGTGACTACACTCAAACGCAACCGTCCGATTTATCGGTCAGGTCAAGTGAAGATCGCTTTTGACGACACAAGAATCATGAGCTCCGATACAAAAACCATCGTCATTGCAGAAGACCACACCATACTGCGCGCCGGACTCAAAGCGTTGCTGACCTCGAATCCTAAATTTCAGGTTATCGGCGAGGCGGACAACGGCAAAGACGCCATACGCAGAACCGTCGAACTGAGACCCGACCTGGTGATCATGGATCTGAGCATGCCCGGTCTGAACGGCATGGATGCGGTAAGGGAGATCAAGGAGCGCATGCCCGAAGTCAAAGCCCTGGTACTGACTGTACACAATGAAGAGGAGTATGTGTTGGCGAGCCTCAAGGCGGGTGCCAATGGCTATGTGCTCAAGGACGCCACACAAAACGAACTGATGGTCGCGGCGGAACGTGTATTGGAGGGAAAAACCTACCTGAGTGCCGAAATCACGGAAAAGGTGGTCAACAGCTACCTGCACACCAACAGCATCCACCAGGAACCTCTGACCCGCTGGGATACCGTGACCCAGAGGGAGCGTCAGATTCTAAAATTGATCGCGGAAGGCCACACCAACAAAAGCATGGCGGATTACCTGTGTATCAGTGTGAAGACCGTGGAAAAGCACCGTGCCAATCTGATGAAGAAACTCGACCTGCACAGTGTTTCGGCGCTGACCACCTACGCCTTGGAGAAAGGAGTGATCAGCCGTTGAGAGGCGCCATCGCCAGCGGGAAAGAGGCGCGTATCTGAACCCCTTGATTGAGTCCGGTGTCGATACGAAATCTGCCCTGCACCGACTCTGCCCGTTCGCGCATCCCAACCAGACCCAAACCCCGCTTGCCCTGAATGTGCGATGGATCGAATCCCACACCATCATCCACGACCACCAGATGGATGGCATCATGGGACTGCAGCAATGATACGCTGATCGTCCTGGCTTTCGCATACTTCACCGCATTGTTCAGGGATTCCTGAATAATGCGGTAGATGACGTTCTTGTACTCTTCGGAGATTGTGCTTTCATTGACGTCGAAATCGGTAATGACATCGAGACTGTCACTGCCCTCGGAGATCTGACGGCATTGCCAGGCGATCGCTGCAACCACCCCGAGATCATCCAGGATGGCGGGACGGATGGCTCGGCAGATCGAGCGCACTTCCGCGATCGCCTGCTTGACCATCTCGGAGACCGATTCAAGGGATTCACGATGCTGCCCTGATAAATTAGTGAACAGATCCTGCTGATCGCAGCGATTGATGCAGCTCTGCACATGCAGATTGATGCTGGTCAGCAGTTGACCCAGGCCATCATGCAGTTCCCGAGAGATACGTTTACGCTCCTCTTCATCAGAGTTGATCGGGACGTGAGAGGGTCGACTCATGAAGCGGTAGTCTTCCTGACTCCGGGTGTGCAGCAGTTGGGTTAATTGGGCATCGGTATTGTGGGACTGGGCGGTAGCATCATCGCTGCATTGAAGGAGTTTGCTGGTAGACGAAAGCGTCAGACTGGTGATGAGATCCAGAGTGGCCCCACCTTGCTCTTTTACCGATGCCATTCGATGTCCCCTAATCTGCCTGCTGAGTCTTGTTCCGTTACAGCTTTTGGGAAACAAGTCACAATTTTTTTTGTGATTGAATGGCGTTTATATAAGCAGAGTTTATGCCATATTATTTATGATCATTTATAAACAATGCGTTACAGGAGATTTGTAACCCGATATATTAATAATTTGAAAACCAACAGTAAAATTATTCGACACTTGTCAACCAGTCTCCAGCTTTTCAGTGAGTGATTTGACCACTCCCAGATAGGGAAACGTCGAATAATTTTACAGATTGCTCAACTGAGCTGTTCGATGACTTTTTGCAGATCGTCGCGGGTATCCACCCCATGCCCAGGATCCGTCACCGCGGTGCTGACATGAATTTTGTCGCCATGCCACAGGACCCTCAGTTGCTCGAGGGACTCAGCCCGTTCGATCGGGGCGTGTTCCAGCTTCACGAAACGGCCCAGATAACCCGCCCGATAGGCATACAGACCGATGTGGCGGGAGAAACCCACGTCACCCGGCAGGGGGTTGTCCGCCTGCATGAATTCGTCCCGATGCCAGGGAATGGGGGCGCGACTGAAGTAGAGGGCGTAACCCTGTTGATCGGTGACCACTTTGACGACATGGGGGTCAAACAGGGTCTGGCGACTGCTGATCGAGGTGGACAGAGTGGTCACAACCGCCCGTTCATGCTGATCCATATCCTGAGCCACCTGGCTTAACAGCGTGGCCGGCATGCAGGGTTCGTCGCCCTGCAGATTCACCACAATTTCATCTTCGGACCAGCCCTTCAGGGCGACCACTTCGGCAATCCGGTCCGAACCACTGCGATGGGTCGATGCGGTGAGACAGACATCGGCTCCGAAACCGCGGCATATGTCGTGGATGCGCTGATCATCCGTGGCAACCACCACTTCCGCGGCGCCACTCTCCATGGCCCGTTCGAAGACATGCTGAATCATCGGCTTACCCGCAATATCCAGCAGAGGCTTACCCGGCAACCGGACCGAGGCATAGCGGGCCGGGATCACCACTTTGAAGGAAGGGCCACTCAACGTTCCGGCACCTCTTCATCCTCGGCGAGCCGTCTCGCCTCCTCCTCCAGCATGATCGGAATGTCATCCCGCACCGGATAGGCCAGGCGATCCACGCGACAAATCAGCTCCTGAGCCTTCTTATCGAAGAAGAGTTTCCCCTTACACACCGGGCATACCAGGATATCAAGCAGTTTTCTGTCCATCTCTCAGCCTTTTCATCAATAGCTTCAATTTCTTTTCAAATCCGGGATCCACCTGTGCCTCAGCCGGTACATACCAGTGGTGCTGATCGGCGAATGCTTCGCACTTTACCGCATCTTTCTCCGTCATGAGAACCGTCTCACCCGCAAAAGGCTGCAGATCCGCTTCGCGGAACGCATGGTGATCAGGAAACGGGTGACGCTGAAGTTTCAGGCCGACCGCCTCGAGCATGGCGAAAAAACGCTCCGGCCGGCCAATCCCGGCGACGGCATGAACCGGCTCGTTCGCAAAATCCGTGAGCGATCTGGGCCCTTGCCGGCCATCGAGAGAATGTGCCGTATCGCCACCGACCCACATCGCAAACTCGTCCTCCGCCGCTTCACCGTTGACAATCACCAGATCCGCGCTCTTCAGTCTCGAGGGTAGTTCGCGCAGCGGACCCGCGGGGAGACAGAAACCGTTGCCGAACCGCCGGTGGCCGTCGATGACCACGATCTCCAGATCGCGATGCAAGGCATAGTGCTGCAACCCGTCGTCGCAGACGATCACATCGCAGGCCTGTTCCGCAAGCAGTTGACGGGCCGCCTGGATGCGTCGCGGAGCGGCATACACCGGACAACCGGAATGCCGTTTGAGCACGATGGCCTCATCCCCCGCCACTTCGGCCCGGCTCCCCCCGGTAACCTCCACAGGCCAGGATTCCGACTGACCGCCGTATCCCCGGGTGATGATCCCCGGAGTAAATCCCATACCCCGCAGGGTTCGTACCAGCCAGATCACCAGCGGCGTCTTACCGGTTCCTCCCACGGTGAGGTTGCCGACAATGATGACCGGCACTTCGACGCGCTCCTGCTTCAGCAGCCCCCAACGGTAGAAACGCCGTCGTAGGGCGCTGACGAAACAGAACAGGCCGCTCAGCGGTAACAGGACAATGGGGAGCAGACCGGGACGACCCTCCCAGGCGGCTTCGAGGACATTCAAGAGTGATTGGACCTCATTCCGCAGGCCGGTGGGCGGCGAAGGTCATTTTGTTCAACCCCAACTGACTCGCCGCATCCATGGCCGTCATTACGGATTGATGGGGCGTTCTGGCATCCGCATTGATGATCACCGGCAGATCCCGCTGCTCCCCGATCGCCTTGCTGATCGCCATCTTCAGGGTTTCAATCTCGGTATTGACCACCTCACGCTGGTTGACGAAGAAGGTGCCCGTGGCATTGATGGTGATATCCAGTTCCTTGGGTGTATGGGCCGCCTCTTCTCCGGTTGCCTCCGGCAGTTCGATGAGAATCTGACTCTCTCGATCGAAGGTGGTCGACACCATGAAAAAGATCAGCAGCAGGAATACCACATCGATGAGCGGCGTGATATCCACTTCGGGGGATTTGCGTGGCTTGCTCCTGAGATTCATCTCAATCTTCCCGCTGCCCGTGAATCAACTCGACAAGTTTGAGTGCCTGCTCTTCCATGCCGATGACCAGCTGATCGATCAGTCCACTGAAATAGCGATGGAACATGAGACTGGGAATCGCCACGGAGAGACCGGCGGCGGTGGTGATCAGGGCCTCGGAGATACCCCCGGCAAGCACCCCGGGATCACCGACACCCGCGGTGACGATCACACTGAACACCTTGATCATGCCGATCACCGTACCGAGCAACCCCAGCAACGGTGATATCGAGGCGATGGTGCCCAGAGTATTGAGGTAGCGTTCCAGTTCATGCACCACCTGACGACCCACCTCCTCGATCGCCTCTTTCATCACATCCTTGTCGTGATTGCGATTGATCAGCCCGGCGGCGAGGATGCGGCCCAGGGGTGAACTGGATTTAAGCTTCTTGATGTCCGCCAGATTGAGCTTCTTGTCCTTGTGCAACTGCAGGATCTGCTTCATCAGATAATCGGGCATGACCTTCTTGCGCTGCAGTGACCAGAACCGCTCGATCACAATGCCCAGCGCCGCTATGGAACAGGCGATGATGGGCAGCATCAACCAGCCGCCCGATTTCACTAACTCAAACACGTATCGGATTCCTTGTTCGTTCGACCACCCCGGGATGATACTCGATTCACCCACCTATTGCCCACGTCCGGGAGCACGCTTTGGCGACTCCGTTTCGAGCCCACGGACCTCCCGGGATCCTGTCGCTGTACAGTTCTGCCAGTAGTGTTCGGCTACCGCGCAATAGCGCTCAGGCGTGCCCAGTGGTGTATTGGGCTTGATGCGGAAGCGAATGGCGCCGGAATCCGCGGTGTTTAATAGCGATGCGCCCTGGCGACGCCATCGCTCCACCGCAGCGGGCTTGGGGAAATTGTAAGGGTTTCGATACCCGGTCGAAAACAGAACCCAATCCGGCTTCACCGCATTGACCAGTTCGATACTCGAGGAACCTGCCGATCCGTGATGCGGCGCCACAAGGATCTGTGATGGCAGAGTATCGGCATGGCGCTGAACCAACAGTCGTTCCGCGGAAGATTCGATGTCGCCCGGCAGTAGCACCCGATGCTCACCGCTCTCGATCTGCAGCACACAGGAGCGGTTGTTCGATTCGCTGAAGTGATCCTCCTCATGCGGATGCAGAATTCGGAACACCACCCCATCCCAGGTCCACTGGGTGCCAGCCAGGCAGGTTTCCGAACCGGGCACCCGCTCGAACTCACCACTGAGCATGGGGGTTTGGGGAAAGGCGGCCTGCAGTACCTGCACACCTCCGGCATGGTCCTGATCCCCATTGCTCAGGATCATCCGGTCGACCCGCTTCACGCCGCGGGAGCGCAGATAAGGTGCCACGACGGCCTCCGCCGCACTGTAGCCCCCCGCTGATCCCGGACCGGTGTCGTACAACAGCACATGATCCCGGGTTTCCACCACACACGCCAGCCCCTGCCCCACATCCAGCAGGGTCAGCCAGAACTCACCGGCTTCGGGACGCGGGGAGGATATCCCCAACAACGGCAGGCAAAACCAGATCCCCATCCAACGACCCGGCAAACCCCTTGGCAACAGCCACAACAGCACGCCGGGCAAAGCCAGCACCCAGACCCGGAAACCCGTATGCGGCAACACCAGCGAAGCCCAGGAAAGTCCGCCACAAACGTCCAACAGCTGAAAGGTCGGATCCGCAAGATAACCCAGCCCGGCATACCAGATCGCGGCCACCTGCGGGATCAGCATCAGGGGCAGCCCGAGCAGCAGAAGGGGCACCAGAACCAGACTGAACCAGGGCACCATGATCAGGTTGACCAGGGGCGAGATCAGCGAGGCCTGAGCGAATAACAGGAACAGGACCGGCAGCAGGCCGAGGCTTACCGCCCATTGCATGTGCAAGGCCTGTCGCCATCCCGAACCGGCAGTAAGACGTCCCGACCCGGACCACCAGATCGCGGCCACCGCCAGAAACGACAGCCAGAATCCTGCTTGCAAGGGCGCCAGAGGATCCCACAGCACCACCAGAAACAGGGCCCAAAGCAACGCCCTGCCCAGAGAGATGCGCAACCCCAGAATCAGCGATCCCAGAACCACTCCCAGCATCAGCAGCGCCCGTTGGGTAGGCAGGGAGAAACCGGCCAGGCCGGCATAGCTCAGCGCGCTGACCAGTGACAGCCAGGCACCGGCCTTGATGCTGGGCAAGCGTTGACAGAGCGCCTCACTGCGCCGCCACAAACGGCTGCCCAGCCACAGGGTCCAACCGGCGACGATGCCCACATGCAGGCCGGAGATCGCAATCAGGTGATTGGTGCCGGTGCGGGTGAAGACCTGCCAGTCCGAGCTGGACAGGCCGCGCCGGTCACCCACCGCCAGGGCCTTGAACAACGCCGCGGCACGCACATCACCGGTATACCGGTCGAGGCCCTCCGCGATGGCCTGCCGCAACCGGGTGACGGCGCCGTGTATCCCCGCGGGATCCAGGCGTCGGTTCTCCGATCCGGCACGCACATAACCCCGGGCACCCACCGCCTGGGACAACATCCCTTTCTCGCGATCGTACCCCACAGAATTGTGCAATCCCCGAGGTTGTTTGAGACGCACCTTGAGACGCCAGCTTTCCCCTGCCTGTACCGGCGTTCCGCCGCCAAACCAGCTGAGCTGGACCCGCGAGACATCGACCGGATGGCCCTGCTGATCCTGCAGTGAGCCCACGCCCATTTGAAAGCGTTGCAACGCCCCCTCGATCATTGGAAGCGCCTCCACCCTGCCCTGCAGAATCAGATCCTGGCCCTCCAGATCCAGGGGCAACCACCGGGCCATCTGGTGGTGCACATAAACCAGGCTCCAGCAGGCTCCGAAGATCAGCGCAACCAGCGGTCGCAGCCTTGCGTAACGCCACAGCAGGATTCCGGGCAGCAGTACGCCAGACCAGGCCAGGTCCGGCACCGCCTTGAGAAGGTGAAAGCCCGCCGCGCCGGATACGAATCCGAGCAGAATTCCATTCATGACATCTCCCTGTCACTCTCAATCCCTGATCATCGATTATACTTAATCCCAACCTGAGACGATTGGCTGCCGACATCTCCCTCTGGCAAGCGGTCTTTCGAGTTAAACCCCTAAATAACATCGGGATAATTCATCGTTTCTGGTGTAACATGCCGTCGCGCTTTACGCCTTAATCAAGCCCTTTGGACCGGTCGACGAACCACTCATGCCGAAAAGACTGATCAAACGCTGGTTGCCTCATCATGATGTGGTGAGGAATCATAAGTATCTGCAAGTCTTCGGCAACCTGTTGCATGATCCCAATCTCTGGCACCTGAACCGGCATTCCGCATCCGGCGCCTTCGCGGTGGGGCTGTTCATGGCCTTCGTACCGCTACCGTTTCAGATGGTGTTGGCAGCCGGCGCGGCGATCATCTTCCGGGTCAACCTGCCCATCTCGGTCTGCCTGGTGTGGCTCACCAATCCGATCACCATCCCACCCATTCTGCTGTTTGCCTACGTTATAGGCGCCTGGATCGTGGGACATCCCGCGAACAGCCCGCCGGTTGAGTTCAGCATGGAATGGCTGCACAACGGAGGCCTGGAAGGCATCTGGCTGCCGCTGCTGGTTGGCTGCGGCATCTGTGCCGTGGTATCCGCCGTGCTCGGTTACAGCCTGATTCTTTGGCTCTGGCGCTGGCGGGCGATCGAGAAATGGAAAAACCGCAGGCAGCGCAAGAAGGCCGTTAAGCCCCCCTCCACACCTACCGCACAGTAACGTCTGAGTGCTACCGTCGCTGATCAGGCGATCCCATCCCGCCCAGTATCAAAGCGCGAAATCTCCCAATCTACCATCCACCAGGGTGAGCGTCCGATCCATCCGCCGGCCTAACTCCACATCATGAGTGACGATGATGAAACTGATCCGGCGTTTTCCTGGTTCCCACGCTCTGCGTGGGAACCCATAGCTAAACTCCAGGACATTGCCCCGGCCTGATACGATCGCATTTACTCGAGATTTTCCAGTTTGCCGTCCACCAGAGTCAGGGTCCTGTCCATTCGTCTGGCCAGTTCCACATCGTGGGTTACGATGATGAAGCTGATTCGCCGTTCGGTATTCAACTCGAGCATGAGTTCGTAGACCTGTTCCGCGGTCTTGCGATCCAGATTGCCGGTCGGCTCATCCGCCAGTACACAGGTGGGATGATGCACCATGGCCCGAGCCAGGGCGGCTCGTTGGCGTTCCCCTCCTGAAAGTTCATTGGGCTTGTGACCTACGCGTTGTTCCAGACCGACCCGTGACAGCATCTCGGTGGCCCGGGTCTTCGCTTCGACAACCGGGAGACCCCCGATCAACAGAGGCATCGCCACATTTTCCAGAGCGGTGAACTCCGGCAACAGGTGATGAAACTGGTAAACGAACCCCAGATTACGGTTTCGCAACCGCCCCTTGTCCCGCTCATTGAGGGTCAACAGATCTTGGCCGTTCAGAACGACCTGACCGGAATCCGGTCTGTCCAACCCGCCCAGGCAGTGCAACAGGGTGCTTTTGCCGGAGCCGGAAGACCCCACGATGGCAATCCGCTCCCCAGCGGAAACCTGCAGATCCACACCCTGCAGCACCTCCACCCGCAGATCACCCTGGGAGAAGGTACGCACCAACCCGTGTGCCTCGAGCACCAGACTCTGATCACTCATAACGCAACGCCTCGGCCGGATGGGTACGCGATGCCTTCCAGGCGGGATAGAGGGTTGCCAGCAGGGTGATCAGCAAGGCCATGCCGCCGATGGACAGCACATCGTTGATCTGCGGATCCGATGGCAGCTTCGTAATGTAATAAATACTCGGGTCGAGAAAGTCGACCTTGAAGGTGGTTTCGATCCAACTGACGATCTCCTCCACTCGATAGGCCAGCAACACCCCGCCGATCATCCCCAGCAGATTGCCTACCACACCGATGGTCGCACCCTGAACCATGAAAATGCCCATGATCGATTTCGGCGAGGCGCCCAGGGTTCTGAGAATGGCGATATCGGACTGCTTATCGGTCACGACCATGACCATGGTGGAGACGATATTGAAGGCCGCCACCGCGACGATCAGGGAGAGAATGATCGTCATCATGCGCTTTTCCGTCCGCAGCGCCGCGAAAAAATTCCGGTGCTGCATGGTCCAGTCACTGATCCGGTAGTACCCCCCCATCTTCAGGGCCAGTTCCCGGGAGACCTGGGGCGCTAGATAGAGATCATCCAGCTTCAGGCGCACACCGGTGACGCCGTTTTCCAGGCGCATCAGTTTCGCGGCATCGTCGATGTGCAGGATCGCAACACCGCGATCGTATTCCCCCATCCCGACCTGGAAGATGCCTCCCACCGTGAGGCGCTTGAGACGCGGCAGGATACCGGCGGGGGTAACATTCACCTGGGGCGTCACCAGGGTGACCTTGTCCCCCACAGCGACGCCCAGCACAGTGGCCAATTCTCGGCCTAATACGATGTTGAAGGCTCCGGATTGAAGACTTTCAATGGAACCCTGCTTGATATCACGGACCACATCCGAGACATCCCCCTCCCGTTCGGGAAGAATGCCCCGCAGCAAAACCCCGCTGACCTTCTGTCCGCTGATCAGCATGCCCTGGCCTTCGACATAGGGCGCCTCGCCAATCACATGGGAGAACTTGGAAGCTTCGGCCATGACCGACTCCCAATCGGTTAATTCCCCACTGACCCCCGAAATGGTGGCATGAGAAGCCATACCGAGAATCCGTTCACGGACTTCCTTGTGAAACCCGTTCATAACTGACAAAACGACGATCAACGCCACCACGCCCAGCATGATGCCAAGCATAGAGATCATGGAAATGAAGGAGATGAAGTGGTTCCTGCGTTTGGCCCGTGTGTAGCGCAGGCCCACGAACAGTTCAAGTGGTTTGAACATGGGAAGACATTAAACCCTAGTGTGGTACGTCAACCGCATAGACTAACAGAAAACAGCGCCCTGGGGTCTGCCCGATGCACCCCCGAAATAGCATTTTTGCGGGCTGCATCCGCCTTTGACGAGTTCCCGCCAGACTTCAGACTCGGGAAATAAATGCTCATGCTTTCCTATAGTTAGATAAGAGTGCTATATTGCTTTTTGAAGAGACAAA
>JBNLFS010000135.1:0-10630 GCA_050305635.1 Candidatus Thiodiazotropha sp.
CTGATCGTGCTCGGTTTCACTCATCAGGAGATCGACGCGGGGACCGCGGAGTTTGAAGTGCTGCGTCTCAAGGGACAAACCCAGATCCCACTGCTCACCCTGATCAGCGCCTCTGAGCGAACCGTCATTGAAAAATTCCAATCCCTCAGCCACGACATCTACCTCTCGAAGCCGATCAGCACCGCCAAGCTCGATGAGGTGTTATGCACGCTGTTTGCCATTCAAACCAAGCAACCCGATTACCTGAATTCGCCGGAACGTGTGGAGGCCCATCCCCGGCTCGAGAATTACAATATCCTCGTGGTGGACGACAATGACATCAATCTGAAACTGATCAGTACTCTGATGCGCAGCAAAGGGGCCATCGTCAGTGAATCCAGTGATGGGCTGAGTGCCATATCCATGGCACAGAACCACCCCTACGATCTCATCCTGATGGACATCCACATGCCCAAGATGAAGGGCACCGAAGCCGCGGAAATCATCCGCCGCAACGAGAATGGCCAGCGCCATACACCGATCATTGCATTGACCGCGGACGTGGTGCCCAGCACCCGTAACCAGATTCGCGAGGCCGGCATGGACGGGTACCTGCTGAAGCCTATCGATGAACCGCAAATGTGGTCGGTGATCAATCTGGTCTTCCGCGCAAAATCTGGCGACGAGCTGTTTCCACCCGCGTTCGAGGCCAATGCCAAACCCAGACTGGTCAGCAGCGATTTACCCGTGAGGGACTTGAACAAACTGCTCGCCATTACCGGCGGTGATGAAAAACTCGCCGAAGAGATGTTTCAGCAGTTGTGCAAGGAGCTTCCCCAGCAGCTGATTCAGATCAAACGTTATATCGATCTATCCGATCGTAGCCGCCTCAAGGAACTGGTGCACAAGGTTCATGGTTCCACGTCCAGTTGCGGGGTGCCTGCACTGGATCACCGCATTCGGGAGTTCGAATCCGTATGCCTGAGCGCCGATCCGCAGGAATTGAATGACCGCTACGTCCTCCTGGAGCGGGAAGCCGAACGCCTGCTCAAAAGCGAGGTCGGCAATGCCATCTGATCAACCGATTGGTATCTTCGACTCCGGTATCGGCGGGCTCACGGTTATGGGACATATCCGCCAGATGCTCCCGAGGGAGCATCTGGTTTATGTATCGGACCGGGCGCATCTGCCTTACGGCAACAAAGACGAGGCGTTCGTACTTCGGCGCGCTCAGCATATCACCCGATTTCTCCTGCAGCGTCAGGTCAAAGCCATTGTGATTGCCTGCAACACCGCCACGGCCGCGGCGGTCAAGCATTTACGCGCGTTCCATGACCTGCCGATCATCGGCATGGAGCCCGGTATAAAACCGGCTATTCAACTCAGCAGTCGGGGACGAATCGGTGTATTGGCCACCCAAGGCACCCTGAGCAGCGGAAAATTCCAGTCCCTGTTGCGCGAGCATGCGAAGGAGTCCCAAGTCGTCATCTGTCCCTGCGAGGGCTGGGTCGAAGCCATCGAGTTCAAGGGACCTGAGCACCATGAAACCCGGGAAATCGTTCAACGGCAGCTGCTGCCGGTGCTCGAATCAGGGGTGGACACCCTGGTACTGGGCTGCACTCACTATCCGTTTCTCAAACCCAGTATTGAAAAATCCGCTGGATCCGCGGTAACCATCATCGACACCGGACCCGCGGTGGCCCGTCAGCTGTTTCGGCGGCTTGAAGAGCAGGATCTGCTGAATCGGGGTGATCAACCGGGAAAGGAGGAGTTCTGGTGCAGCGCTCCGCCGGAACAGACCCGGGCGCTGATCGAGCGCCTGAGAGGCCATCCGGCTCGGGTTCAGGCCTTGCCGGAACCGAACTGGGATACCCGCTCGTAGAGCCTGAGACCCTGTTCCACCATTTGGTAGATCTCCTTGGGTATCGGCAGCTCCGCGGGGTCCACAGAAGCGAGCATGTTCTTCAGATGAACGCCCAGACCGGTATCCCCATCCATCACCAGGTAACGTTGGAAGAACAGGGTATCCGGATCTTCCCGGCCAGCGATGAGCAACAGGTAGTCATACACGCTGCCGCTGACACTCAGGTCCGCCGGCCGTTTTCCGGCCTCAGCGAGCCGTCCCTGATCCAGGGTCAGAGCATACTGCAAACCCGCATCCCGGACCCGGATATGCACCACCCGACCCTCCAGAAAATCGAGTTCGCCCTCTGCGAGCTGGGCCTGGAAGACCCGGTTCAACAGCTTGCTCAGGATTACACCATGCACCTTACCGGGCACCATGCGCAGCGGCAGAGACAGTGGAGTGGGCATCAGGGGTCGTTTATTCATGGCAGGCATGGCGGGCGCCTCTTGGTCACTACAGGTTCCGGAAACTCCGGATTTGGGAAAACCGTTCAGACAGACACCCAACAACGGATTGTTCCGGGTTAATCGACTGCTGATACCGTGGTACTGAGCGGTTCAGTAGCGCTATCATAACAACGGTCCCTTCAAATGCGAAAGCTGTAGATCATGTCCATTCTGTCCGAATCACCGTTTCTGCCGCAAAGCCAGGACACCTATCTCCGCTGGCGCGATGAGAAGCTGCGGGACTATCCAGCCACGCTGGACGACCTGGTGGTGGAAATCGGCGATCCCCGGCACATCACCCAGGCGGAACATGACCGGATCCAGGCTTTGTGCCAAAAATCCAATATGGCCATCTGGGCAGGTTTGTCAGGCCATGATGCGGACAAGCAGATCATTCGCCAGCTTGGATTCCGCTTCGGATTACAGAATCTCGATCACAACATGTGCGCCGACAACGACGCCATTACCTCCCTGACGGTGCAATCCGATGCTCTGCGCAAGGGCTACATCCCTTACTCGGACCGGCCGATCGCCTGGCATACGGACGGTTACTACAACGACCTGCAGCATCAGATCCACGGACTGCTGCTGCATTGCGTGCAGCCGGCAGAGAACGGCGGCGCGAACGATCTGCTGGATCATGAGATCGTGTTCCTGCGCATCATGGAAGAAAATCCTGACTATATCCGCGCCCTGATGCATCCGCAGGCCATGACGATTCCGGCCAATGTATCGGAAGGCGAGGAATTGCGTCCCGACCGCAGCGGCCCGGTCTTCTCGGTCCACGCGGATGGTCATCTGCACATGCGTTACACCGATCGCAGTCGCAGCATCGCATGGCGGGACGATCCGTTGCTCACGGAAGCGGTGGCGTTTCTGAAGAACCTGTTGCATACCCCGTCCGAGTGGCACTTTCATGGCAAACTTCAGGCGGGACAGGGTCTGATCTGCAACAATGTGCTGCACACCCGCAGCGGTTTCGAGGATGGGGAGCGGCCCCGTCTGATCTACCGGGCACGCTACTTCGATCGCATCCATCACTGCGAATACCAGCAGACCGGCTGAAGCACAGCCCATAACCGTAACCCGAAGAGGCCTGGCACGGACTCGATGCCGACATGCGAAGTCGGGCTACCGGAACATACCGGCGTGGGTTCCCGGGTTCCGCTCTGCTGCACCCGGGCTACGCGGACACGGAAGATCTCATCCGTATGCATCCACCAACTTTGTAGCCCGGGTGTAGCGCAGCGTAACCCGGGGAGGCCTGGCACGGACTCAGTGCTGACATGCGGAGCCGGGGCACCGGAACACACCGACGTGGGTTCCCGGGTTCCGCTCTGCGGCACCCGGGCTACGCGGACACGGAAGATCTCATCCGTATGCATCCACCAACTTTGTAGCCCGGGTGTAGCGCAGCGTAACCCGGGGAGGCCTGACACGGACTCAGTGCTGACATGCGAAGCCTGGGCGCCGGATCTCACCGACGTGGGTTCCCGGGTTCCGCTCTGCTGCACCCGGGCTACGCTGCTCGTATAAAGGGATACCGGGTTATCTAGGGATTAGACTTACTGGTGCAGGTGATGAGGTTCACCTGCTCAGAGAAATCCCCGCTCACGCAGCAGCTGCTCGGTCACACCGGAGGACTCGGATTGCGCCGCCCGCTCACCGAGCATCAGACGTTCCAGATAACGGGCGATCAGATCCACTTCCAGGTTGACCTCGGTACCCGCCTGATACTCATCGATGATGGTCTCCTGCAGGGTATGCGGGACCAGGTTCAGTTCGAAGCGCGCACCGTTGACCGCGTTGACGGTAAGACTGACCCCATCCACACAGATCGACCCCTTGTGCGCAATGTAACGGGCCAGTTCCGCGGGCGCCTCGATCTCGAAGCGGATAGAACGCGCATCCGCCCGCCGATCGATCAGGCGACCGATGCCATCCACATGGCCACTGACCAGATGTCCGCCGAGACGGGTATTCAGGGTGAGGGCCTTTTCCAGGTTCAAGGCGACCCCGGGCTTGAGATTTTTCAGAGTGGTGTGTTGCAGGGTCTCCCGGGACACATCCGCCTGGAACCCCCGGGGATTGAGGCTGATCACGGTCAGGCAGACCCCATTGGTGGCGATACTGTCACCCAGCGCCACATCGCTGAGATCCAGGGCGCCGCTGTCCACGCTCAGACGGCAGTCTCCCCCGCGTGATTCACTTTGCTGCAATCGGCCGATGGCCTGGATGATGCCGGTGAACATGAAAGGCTCCTGTTCGCGCTACACGTTGCCTGTGGTACCGGTCATGGGTTTCTACTCCCGGTATCAGGAATGGCGGTCAACCGGATATCCGGCCCGATCTGCCGCACATCGGTGACGCGCAGGGGGATGCGTTGATCCATGCGCTGAACCTCCGGCAGGTGAAACAGTCCCCGCGCGCTGTCCCCCATGATGTGCGGAGCCTGGTAGACGATCAGTTCATCGATCAGACCCTGCTCCAGCAGAGCGCCGGCCAGGGTGGCGCCGCTCTCCACCAGCACATCGTTGATCTCCTGACCCGCGAGATAACGCATCACCTCAAGTAGATCGAGGCGCCCCTGATCCCCCGGCAGCATCGCCACCTGGGCACCCGCCGCCTCCAGGGCGGCGCCATGGGCGGGATTTTCATCCTGGCAGATGATCAGCGTCAGACCCGGCAGGGAGAGCATTTTCGATTCCACCGGAGTATCCAGGGCGGGATCCAGCACCACTCTCACCGGCCTCGGCAGGGGCAGGTCCGGATCGATCTCCAGTGCCTCGTGGCTGAGCCGCACCGTTAAGGAGGGATCGTCCGAAAGCAGGGTCCCCACCCCGGTGAGCACCGCACCGCTGAGCGCCCGCAGACGCTGCACATCGGCGCGCGCCTGGGCTGAGGTGATCCACTGGCTCTCACCGCTCGCCATGGCGGTGCGTCCGTCCAGACTCATCGCGAGCTTGCAGCGCACGTAGGGCAGCCCCCGGGACATGCGTTTGATAAACCCGGGATTGAGCGCCATGGCCTGTGCCTGCATAACCCCCTCGACCACCTCGATTCCGGCAGCCCGCAGGCGTTCGAAACCCTGACCGGCGACTTTCGGATTGGGATCCCGCATCGCCGCCACCACCCGGCTGACGCCGGCCTCGATCAGACCCTCGGTACAGGGCGGAGTGCGACCCTGATGACAGCAGGGTTCCAGGGAGACATAGGCGGTGGATCCACGGGCGAGTTCACCGGCCGCCGCAAGGGCGTTACGCTCCGCGTGGGGCTCCCCGGCCCGCCGGTGAGACCCCTCTCCGACCACTCGACCATCACGTACCAACACGCAGCCGACCCGAGGGTTGGGTTGGGTGGTGTAACGACCCCGGGCCGCGAGCTGAATCGCCCGGGCCATATGACGGTGATCCTGTTCTAGGCTCAAGCGCCCTCCTCCTCATCACCCAGCAGATCCAGTTGCCGACGACGTGCTTCCGGACTGGGTTGCTGTTCCAGCCGTTCGATCTCTTCCCGAAAGGCGTTCACATCCTCGAATTTCCGGTACACCGATGCGAATCGCACATAAGCGACCTGGTCGAGCCGCTTCAGCTCCTCCATCACCATCTCGCCGATGTCCAGGGAGGGTACCTCGCGCTCGCCCCCCGCCATCAGTTTTCGCGTGATGTGATTGATCGCGGCATCCACCTGCTCCGCGCTCACCGGGCGTTTCTCAAGGGCTCTCGCCATGCCCGCGCGCAGCTTACGACCATCGAAATGGGTGCGACTGCCATCCTGCTTGACTACCCAGGGTAAGTTCAACTCAGCGGTTTCATAGGTGGTGAAACGCTCTTTACACACCGTGCACTCCCGGCGACGGCGTATCTGGTCGCCCTCGCCCGCGAGACGGGAATCGATGACCTTGGTGTCCTGGGCTCCGCAGAAGGGGCAGCGCATGGGGTTGTCAGTTTTGAGTTTTGAGTTTTGAGTTTTGAGTTGCGCCCGAGATCCCGGAATACACATTCATCGTGATACTCCGATCGATGCTGGGTAACTCAAAACTCATCACTCACAACTCAAAACTCTTCAGCTTCCGTAGACTGGATATTTGGCGCAGATGTCCAACACCTTCGCCTTGACGGCGTCGATGACCGCCTGATCGCCCCGGCTGTCGATCACGTCGCACATCCATCCGGCCAGTTCGACACACTCCGGCACCGTGAAGCCGCGGGTGGTAACCGCCGGGGTACCGACACGGATGCCCGAGGTCACGAAGGGAGACTGGGGATCGTTGGGAACCGCATTTTTGTTCACCGTGATATTCGCGGCGCCCAGCCAGGCGTCCACGTCCTTGCCGGTGAGGCCGGCCTCGATGAAGCTCACCAGGAACAGGTGATCATCGGTGCCTTTGGAAACCACGTCGTAACCGCGCTCCATGAACACCTTGGCCATGGCGCGGGCATTATCGAGCACCTGCTGCTGATAAACCTTGTACTCAGGCTCCATGGCTTCCTTGAAAGCCACGGCCTTGGCGGCAATCACATGCATCAAGGGACCGCCCTGGGTGCCCGGGAACACCAGGGAGTTAAGCTTCTTTTCGATATCGGGATTCGCCTTGGCGAGGATCAGACCTCCACGGGGACCACGCAGGGTCTTATGGGTGGTGGTGGTGGTCACATCGGCAATCTGCACCGGGCTCGGATAGAGTCCCGCGGCAATCAGCCCGGCCACATGGGCCATATCGACGAACAGGTAGGCGCCCACCGCATCGGCGATGTCACGGAAACGTTGCCAATCCACCACTCGGGAGTAGGCGGAAAAACCGGCTACGATCATCTTCGGCTTGTGTTCCTTGGCCAGTCGTTCGACTTCTTCGTAGTCGATCTCGCCGGTTTGCGGATTCAGGCCATATTGGATCGCATTGTAGATCTTGCCGGAGAAGTTGGGTTTCGCCCCGTGGGTCAGATGTCCACCGTGGGCCAGGCTCATACCCAGTACGGTGTCACCGGGCTGGCACAGGGCCATATAGACCGCGGCATTCGCCTGGGAGCCGGAATGGGGCTGGACGTTGGCATAATCGGCCTGGAACAGGGTCTTGGCCCGATCGATGGCCAGCTGTTCGGCGACATCGACATTTTCGCAACCGCCGTAATAACGCTTACCCGGATAACCTTCGGCGTACTTGTTGGTCATCACACCGCCCTGAGCCTGCATCACGCGGGGGCTTGTGTAGTTTTCGGACGCAATCAACTCAATGTGCTCCTCCTGACGGCGCTCCTCCGCCTGGATGGCTTGCCACAGCTCATCGTCATAACCCTGAATCTGCATACTCTTGTGAAACATTGCGCCCTCTCCAGCTGGTGAAACAGGGGGCGAAATATAGCAAATATTCCGGGATTCGTCCTGTCAAAAGCCGCCTGATGGCGAACCGGTTGAATACCGGCAGTGGGTACTCATGCGGGGTGATGATCAAGGGAGCGGAAAATGCGCGATTCGATGTGATGAGCCGAAGGTGAGCGGCGGCCCCGGAGCCTGGGCTCCCCCCCGCTTACGGCCAAGAGGTTTGCCCAGGTACGCAATCGTTGGGGAAATCGGCTCAGGCTTTGTTTAACAATCCTGTCGCCTTGACCAGATCGAGTATCTCGTCACGCCAACCCAGCACGTAGACGGCGGCCACCGCGATGAAAATCAGCATCAGCAGCAGGAAAACCGAAATAAATCCACCGATCTCGATCCTGCGCTTCATGCGTACGTCATCGGTCATGACCCGGGTTACCTGCCCCAATACCGGAAATTCCAGTTCTGTTCGCAGGGTCTTGGAATCGAAATAGACCGGCTTGATCTGGGACAGCAGGAAAGCCAGGCCGCCGCCCAACCCGAGCGCGAGCACCAATACCACCACACTGAACATCAGACGCTTCGGTCCCACCGGCAGGAGCGGAATGCTTGGCGGCTCGACCACCCGGAACTTCAGATTGTCACCGGCCTCGTCCGCCTGCTCCGACATGCGGGCGGATTCCAGGCGCTGCACCAGCTCCTGGTAGTTCTGTTTGTTGATGTTGTAGTCACGGTTCAGGCGGGTCAGTTCCGCCTCGACCTGCGGCAGGGTATCAAGCTTCTTTTTCAGCTCGTCCACCCGATCATTGTACTCCTTGGCGCGCAGACGAATGGTTCTCAGCTCGACCTCGGACTGACGATAGGAAAGCTTGAGCTGCTCCAGGGCGGTGGAAACCGTCGAGGAGGACCCGCTGCCCGAAGTGCTGGAGGAGTAGGAAGGCGGTGCATCTTCCGCCTGCTTCTTCAGGTCCTCGATTTTGGATTTAAGTTCCTGCACATCCGGATGATTTTCCGTGTATTTCAGGAGCAGTTCATCCAGTCTGGTCTGCATGGCCAGGATCCGCTGAGCCATGGGGGAGTTGGACACATTCGACAGGCCAAGGCTCTGCTGGCGGCGTTGCTCCTCCTCCAGGGTGGTGGTGTACTGACGCTTGAGTTCGTCCCGGCGAATGGTCGCCTCTTTGAGTTCCAGTTGAACCGTATCGAGTTCGTTACGCGCCACTTCTAGCCGGGTAAAGATGCCACCGGTGTCCCGGGGCAGGGTATCCACGTTTTTGCGTTTGAAATCGGTAAGGCGGTTCTCCGCCTCTACCAGGCGGGTTTCGTATTCCACGATCTGCTGCTGCAGGAACTGCTGGGCGGTATCGGACTCAATCCGGGTATCGCCCAGGGCACTCTCGACGAAGATGTCGAGCAGAACCTTGACGACACGCTGCGCCATGTAGCGGTCCGCATAGACGAAGCGGATGACGTAGAAATTTTCGGTTTCGTTCGTCCCGGGAATCGGTCTGCGGTTAACCTCGACGACAATGGCATTGCGCAGCCAGTTTATCAGCCTTTCCTCGTCCTCTCGATTAGCGGTCTTGTGATCCAGATCAGTCATCATGATCAGTTTTTTCAGGTTCTCATGGCTGAGCAGGGTGCGTGTCATGAGATGCAGGCGCTGGTTCATGTCGTTTTGCACCGCAAGTCCCTGCAGCAATGGACGCAGCACGCTGTCGGTGTCCACATAGACCTTCGCCTCGGACTGGTATTGATCGGGCATGGCGAAGACCACCGCCCATCCCAGGACGGCAAAGGCCCAGGAAAACGAAATCGCCAACCAGCGAAAACGCCAGGCAGACCGGATGTAGCTTTTGATGCGAAAAATGATGTCGTTCATCTGTGTGTTTCGTTGCGGTCCCGATCCATTGCCTGCCCCTGGCCAGGACGCCCTTTCTTACGGGCTTCCAGGCTGTGGCCACGGCTAGCAACCTTGGCCACGCTATCCAGACAACACCTCAAGTAAATATCGTATGATTATGTTTTTAAAACAGTTCCAATGCAAATTTCAGAAACTGCACGAAGCATGGAGCCGAGGATTCCCAGGCTGAAAACAATCCTTCAGCAGAAATCCCCGAGGGCCGCTGAACCGGATACTGCAGCATTCTAATGGAGAACGGTCCACCAAAGTAGTCAATATTACCCGTCGTGACCGCAATTCCGGCTTTCGGGGCATTTATTCCCGAACGGTTCAGGCCGAACCTCCCGCGGAACCCTGAGATGCGAGGTCGGACACCGGATGCCCAATTTCGTTCTATCCTTGGGGATAGCGCCGTTGAACCGGCCCGCCAGCGAACTGCAACCCACCCCGACAGGACAACCCGAGCATGAACGGACATTCCAAATGCATCGAAGGTGTCTATTATCCGGAATTTCATCCGGGCTGGGGCGGTTGTGCCGAGGAGCTGTTCCATTACACCTCCCGCTATATCGCCTGTACCGAAGCCTTTCTGCGCAATCTTGCGGACCAGCGGCAATTCAACCTCAGCGGATATCGGGCCAGCCTGCTCAGTGACGAGCAGCGGCGTCTCATGGCCGCGGTATTGGCGGGACCGCCTGACCAGGTCGCCGCCCGGGCCGTCACACAGCTGGCGAGATCCGTGATCTCGGGGGAAAAACAACTCAGCGAGGGTTTGCTGAAACAGTTTCAGGACCCGCTGAAGGTGATTCCCGAAGGGGTACCCCTGGTGTATGCCGATCTGCACCAGCGCAGTGAAACGCCGGATGTCGCCCCATTGGATCCCTTTCTGAATCTGGCCGACCGCCTGAGTCTGCCGGTGGCCGTGCGAGGCCACCATGTGGAGGTCCAGCTGAAACTGCTGGCACAGCACCTGGACTCCCCCAATGTTTCATTGCGCAACGCCCTTCAGGACGCCATTCTGAAACTCCATTTTGCCGGCTACCTGCTGAAGAATCATCCGGGCCTGACCCACAAGTCCGC
>JBNLFS010000136.1:0-1950 GCA_050305635.1 Candidatus Thiodiazotropha sp.
GCCGGCGCTTCCCGACATCGGTTCCGGGGGGACGGACGACCTTCTGGAGCAGAGCTCAACCACCACACAGCAGGCCATGTTCTATGCCATCTGGGTCATCGGCATCATCCTGATTGTCGTCCCGGCCTATTTCCTCATTGGTGCATTCGCGGATTGGATGAAAGGCCGGAAGGAACTGGGTGAGGTCGGTGCTGTGATCATCGTCGGCGTGTTGATCGTCGTGGCCGGCATGTGGCTACTCTCGACCGCGTCGGATCTCACGACTGCTGGTATCTGACCAGGAAAGACGGTCGCAATCGAGGCGACTGTCAGACTGGAGAAAAGCACGATGCGAGAAATCCCCGATCTCTCACCCCACCGCATGGACCGCATCCCCATCGTGGTGATGAGCTGTACGGCGAAGGAAGTGGAGATGGCGTTCGGGGCATCGTTTGCCGCGGGTCTGGTGCTGGGTTTGCTGATCGGCATGCTGTTCGGTATGGGCGTTGGCGTAACGGTGGGCGCAGTGGTGTTTCTCGGCGGTTCGTTCGGATCGATGAAGTTGCTCGCGTTGGTCAAGCGCGGCAAACCGGAAGGGTACTACCAGCAGCAGATGCAGATCTACAAACAGAACATGGGGTTCGGACGCGCACCGTTCATCTACAAGCCGGAATTCTACGACGGGTTCAGAACCAATCTTCAGGGAGACAAGTGATGGGTCAGAATGAATCTCGGGGGGTGCTCCCGTTCAACGATCCCGCCGACAACCAGGCTTCGGTCATCCGAATTTTCGGGCGTATCGTCATCGTGCTGATCCTGGCGCTGACCGCCAGCATCGCGACCACATTCTACGCCCTGAAAACCATCGAGGTGTCGCTGCCCCCCGACCCCAGTCAAGGGGCGTTGCTGAAACGCGACGTCAAGACCAAGAGTTCGATCTATACCTTCGCGCTCTGGCATTTTCAGAAACTGCAGCATTGGCCAAGCGCCGGGCAGATCGATTACCGCAAGAACATCGATGCGCTGAATCCTGTTCTCACGCCGGAGTACAAAGCCTTCCTCGATCGGGACTACGAACGGCGCAAGGAGCACGGCGAGCTCAACAACCGTATTCGGCACATCGAACCCTACGGCATGGCCTACGACGACAAACGGGTCCAGCCGTTAGGGCCTGGCTCCTGGGTCGTCATCGCCGACTACGTCGTCAAGGAGTGGTACCTGGGGGCGGACATCAAACAGGTTCCGTTGCGCTACTACTTGCTGGTCATCGAGACCTCGGCGACCGAGGACAATCGCTTCGGGCTCAGATTGGCCGGTTTCGAACGCAATCCGGAAAACATCGCGGAGACGGAGGAGAAATGAAACATTCCATTCAGCTCAGGCTTGGCTTGCTCATCGTGCTCTTGCTTCATGCCGCACTGCTTATGGCTGAGGTAACGGTTCCAGAGAGAGTCGAGTACAAAGGCGACCCACTGACCGTCTCCTTGAGTGTGGGCAAGGAGCGGCGCGTGACTTTTCAGCATCCGGTCTATGTGGATATCCCTGACAGTCTCATGCCCAAGCTCAAAACCCAGATCGTCGGGAACGAACTCTACTGGTCCGCTTCGGAGTCGTTTCCGCCGGTGCGTGTCGTGGTCGGCGAAGAGGAGGGCAATCGCGTCTATCTCCTCAATCTGCAGGGCGTCACTCAGGACAAGGCGCTTCCTCGACTCATCGTGTCGTCGTCAAGCGCCCAGGAGACGAAAACAGGACCGGGTGGCGCTGGCGACGAGTCGCCTATGGCGATGAAACAATCCCGACTCGGCTATGGGGGTCTGTTCCGGTATGCGGCACTGCAGCTCTACGCTCCGGTCAGACTGCGAGCGCAGGAGGCAGGCGACGAACTGACCCCGGGTCCCATTCCCAGGGGAAGGATTCATCATCTGGTGCGCCGTCACCGCGTTGAAACCTATGCCATGGCTGCCTGGCACA
>JBNLFS010000137.1:0-14987 GCA_050305635.1 Candidatus Thiodiazotropha sp.
CGACCACTACCAGCAACACAAATGGGTGCAGGACACCACCCACGTGATTCGCGATCACCGGGGTCGGTTGACCCATTTCTTTGTCCACCTGACGGATATCACCCCCCTGAAAGAGGCCGAGGAGCTGCTCACCCGCTCCCATACCTATATCCAAAAGGTCGTTGATACGATTCCGGACCCCACCCTGGTGATCGACATCAACACCTATCAGCTGCAATTGCTCAACCATTCCGCCCTGAAACTCTATTCAGGGGGACAGCAGATCAAACCGGGCGCAACCTGTTTTCAGCTCTCACACAAGCGCAACAATCCCTGCAAGGGCAATCTGGATCCCTGCCCGATCCGGGAGATCAATCGGACCCGGGCTCCGGTTTCGGTGATCCATAAACACTTCGACGCCAACGGCCGGGTGATGCATGTGGATGTACGCGCCACACCGATCTTCGACGAATCCGGAGAGCGGATCGTACAGATCATCGAATCCCACCGGGACATCACCGAGACGGTGGAGATGGAACGGCAACTGCAGCACATCGCAGAAACCGACCGTCTCACTCAGATCTACAACCGCCTGAAGTTCGATGAGGAACTGAAGAACATGATCGCCTGGGCCAGTCTGACCCACAACCGCTTTGGCCTGATCATGCTGGATATCGATCATTTCAAAAACATTAATGATTCCTATGGCCATGACATGGGCGACCAGGTCCTGAAAAACACCGTGGAACTGCTGCTCAACCGGATTCGCAAATCGGACATCCTGGCCCGTTGGGGGGGTGAGGAGTTCATGATCATCGCACCCCTGATTGGTAAAGAAGAACTGGCCCATCTGGTCGAAGCCCTGCGCTCCGCCATCGAACAGTATCTGCATAAGGGCATCGGCAAGGTCACCGCAAGTTTCGGCGCCACGGTGGTCACCCCGAGTGACAACATCGACTCCCTCATCAAACGGGTGGACAGTGCGCTGTATGAGTCCAAGCAGAATGGACGAAACCGCTGTACCGTGATGTGATCACTCGATATTAACTCAAGTTTCGGAGTTCAAATCTGGCGCACGAACACATGTAACATATTGAATAATAGTACGAATATACCTCTTGCGTAGCAAAATCTTTGTGTTCTAAATCAAACAACAAAAATCTGTTGTGTGGCAGGCACAAGGCATGAGAAATGGAGTAACCGGGCACCCTCCCACGTCCCTTCGCCAAAGCGAATTCTTTAACCACGAAGGAAACGAAGCGCACGAAGGATCAGACGAGCAATCAATTAATCTCATTGCGCAGCTTTTTAGGCATTGAAAACCATGAACATGCCACTTCGTGACCTTCGTGCCCTTCGTGGTGAAAATTAGTGTCGGCTACTTGCCCTGAATAACCGCAGTCGTCGTCCGGGCCCATATTATACCCTGTGCTCCGTTCTGAACTCCGAAACTTGAGGTCATAAAATCCGTGAGCGCAGCGAACACCTCAACTCAAAACTCAGAACTCAAAACTACTCAGACCGCTATCCAATTTCATGAATCTCCCGTACCATCCTTGCGGTACCGGACAAGGAGCCGAGGACAGTCTCGTGCGCTTCCTGCAGGACGAGAGAAAACGATAACGAAATCGGAGATTTACAAAATGATCAAAACGACGCATCTTATCGGCATCAGCCTGCTGACCCTGACCCTTACGGGTTGCAGCGATGTCAATGACTATAAACCGGAGGGTGGATTGGACGGCAAAGCCATGTTCAGTCAGGCCTGCGCCAGTTGTCACGGTGAATCGGGCAACGGCAAATTCGGCTTCCTGCTGAAAATCTCAGAATCCGAAGAATCCGCGGAAGAGATTGCCGAAAAAATCAGTAGCGGCGGCACCATCATGCCCGCTTTCCCCAACATCAGTCAGGACGAGGCGCAAAGCATCGCTCACTACCTGAAAGGGGAATGATTGCGAGCGCTGAAATCGTCAGTTCAGACGAGTAAGTGACGCCAATCCGATCACCCGGGGTGTCATTCAGCTGCCCCCCATAAGGGACTTCGGGGCGGAATGGTCTTTGCGCCATCCCGCTCCGGATTACCACCTGCCGTAACTCAGGTTTGCGGCTGATCCGAACCCCAGCGGGGCATCAGTTGGTGCGCGACATCCAGTTGATCGAGGATCCGCGCAACCATGAAATCCACGATCTCCTCGACCGTACGGGGCTGATGATAGAAACCGGGGTTGGCCGGCATGATTACCGCGCCCATGCGGCTCAGGGTCAGCATGTGCTGCAGATGTATATCGGAGAAAGGGGTTTCCCTGACCACCAGGATCAGCTTGCGGCGCTCTTTCAGGACCACGTCCGCAGCCCTTTCCATCAGGTCATTGCTGGCGCCGCAGGCAATCGCCGAGAGGGTACCGGTGGTGCAGGGGCAGACCACCATGGCCCTGGGCGGATTGGAACCGCTGGCCACCGGGGCCAGCCACTGCTGCCGACCGAAGACCTGGATCTGCTGCGGCGCCGCTGAACAGTATTCCGTCAGCAGACGGGCCGCATCCCCCGGCTGGGAGGGAATTTCCAGGCCGGACTCCATGCGCAGCACCACCTGCGCCGCCTGACTGATCATGACATACACCGACTCACCGGCCTGTACCAGGCACTCCAGCAGCCGCAGTGCGTAGGCACTGCCGGAGGCGCCGGTGATCGCCAGTGCAATCGGATTCTGTTCGATGCTCAACCTGCCACTCCCAGAGAGGGTTCCCGCTCCATTGAGGGATTATAGCCTCCCGCGACCCGGCATCCGCAGTGTTCCGCTAACCGGGTATCGAAGCCTATCCCGACCGGTCTGAACGAACCCCCGCTCTGCACTAGGAGATCCGTTGGATTGGGGGATGCGCCTGCATGGCATCCAGCAGCCGCTGGTGTATCGATTCAAAACCTCCATTGCTCATGACCAGAATATGATCACCCGGCTGGGCCAGGGCCGTAACCCGGTCCACTATCACCTGAGTCTGATCGAAGATTTCGACCCGCTCCGCCAGGGGCGAAAGGGTCTGCTGCGCATCCCAGGCCAGGCCCGGAGGGGCGAACAGCAGCACCTGATCCGCCTGTTGCAGGGAGGGCGCCAGACGCTCCGCATGAACGCCCAGTTTCATGGTATTGGAACGGGGCTCCAAGATTACGATGATCCGCGCCTCACCCACCTGTTTACGCAATCCTTCCAGGGTGGTTTCGATGGCCGTGGGATGATGGGCAAAGTCGTCGTAAACCCGTACCCCCGCCACCTCACCGCGCAGTTCCATGCGGCGTTTGACGTTTCGGAAGCCACTCAACGCGGGAATCGCCACCCGGGGCGGCACACCCGCGTGACGGGCCGCTGCGATGGCCGCCAGGGCATTGGCCAGGTTATGCCGACCGATCAGATCCCATACCGCCCGTCCCTGCACCTCACCCTCGAGCACCACATCGAAGGCGCTTGCGTCCGGGGTGGCATTCGCGGCATGCCATGTGGTTTCGATCAGCGGATCAAAGGTTTCAACCGGTGTCCACACGCCCCGGGCCAGCACCTCACCGAGGGGGGCGTCGTTCAGAGGAGCGACAATCAGCCCCTTGGAGGGGACGGTGCGCACCAGGTGATGGAACTGTCGCTGGATCATCTCCAGGCTGTCGAAGATGTCCGCATGATCGAACTCCAGGTTGTTCATGATCAGGGTGCGGGGCCTGTAGTGAACAAACTTGGAGCGCTTATCGAAAAAGGCGGTATCGTACTCGTCCGCCTCGACGACGAAAAATGGCGTATCCCCAAGCCGCGCCGAGACGCCAAAATTCTCCGGAACGCCGCCGATCAGGAACCCCGGATCGAGACCCGCCTCCTGCAGAATCCAGGCGAGCAGACTGGCGGTGCTGGTCTTGCCATGAGTGCCCGCCACCGCCAGCACCCAACGTCCCTGCAGGACGTGTTCCGCCAGCCACTGGGGTCCGGAGGTATAGGACAAGCCCTGATCGAGCATCGCCTCCACCGCGGGATTACCCCGGGACAGGGCATTGCCCACCACCACCTGGTCCGGAGCGGGTTGCAGATGCTCCGCATGGAAACCCTCCATCAACTGGATACCCGCCTGCTCCAGTTGGGTGCTCATGGGCGGATAGACGTTGGCATCCGAGCCACTGACCTGATGCCCCATGGCCCGGGCCAGCAGCGCGATGCCGCCCATGAACGTACCGCAAATGCCGAGGATATGGATATGCATCAGACCACCATTGAGGGAAAAACAACTTCCAGCAGAGACCAGCTGAAGAGGGTGTAAAACACGGCCAGACCAATCCCCATGCCCAGGGGCACCTCCAGGGCATGGCGCAGAATGTGACCGAACACCGCCAACACCCAGAGCGACAGCAGGAGCAACAGCAGTTGGGATTCGTCCGACAGGGTATCACGGGTCCAACCAAGCAACGGCAGCATGAGCACCCCAAGCAAGACGTTACTGAGCATCAGTGCCGTCATCGTCTGGGGGAATCGTTTGCGATGCTTCTTCAGGCGCAAAACACCGTACACGGCCGCCATCATCAGGCCGGTCTCAAACAGGCTGGCGGCCAGGGCGATGCCGAATTCCTTCTGCAATCCCAGGTAGATCAGCACACTGACCAGCAGATTCAGGGCGAGCGTGAACGCCAGCAGATGGGTGGAGGCGGGAAGATCCTGCGGCTTGCGGCGCAGTAGACAGAGTTCCACCGCGGCGTTGAGCAACGCCTTCAAGAAAGTTTACCCAGGGTGCGGTCCACGGCGAAGGGGGCCCAGGCCTGGCACACCGGCATGACCTCAAGGGTGTTGATGTTCACATGGGCCGGCAGAGCGGTGACCCAGAAGATGATTTCGGCGATATCCTCAGCACTCAGGGGCTGGGTATTCTCATACACCGAACTCGCTTTGCCGGCATCGCCATTGAGGCGCACCAGGGAGAATTCAGTCTCCGCCATACCGGGTTCGATGTTGCTGACCCGGATCGGGGTGCCCAGCAGATCGCAGCGCAGGTTGCGGGAAAACTGTTGCACGAAGGCCTTGGTGGCCCCGTAGGCATTGCCGCCGGGATAGGGCCAGTTTCCAGCCACCGAACCGATATTGACGATGTGTCCCCGACGGCGTTCCACCATCCCGGGGAGGATCCGTCGGGTCATGCGGATCAGGCCTTTGATGTTGGTGTCCACCATGGTCTCCCAATCCTCAAGGTCCGCCTCAAAGGCCGGTTCCAGACCCAGGGCCAGACCGGCATTGTTGACCAGGACATCGATATTCCGATGCGACTCCGGCAAGTTGTCGAGGAACCGGTCCACCTGCTCGGATTGTGTGACATCCAGAGCGCGGAACACCACCGAGCCCCCGCTCTGCAGGGACGCCGCGAGGGATTCGAGGCGTTCGGTGCGTCGCGCGCAAAGCACCAGATCGTGCCCCTCCGCGGCAAAGCGCCGGGCACAGGCCTCGCCAAATCCGGAGGAGGCGCCGGTTATCAGTACACACTTTTTCATGATTCTTCCGCCAGGAACATTAACTGCCAAGACCCTGAAGAGAGGTGAACCTCATGATAACGGATTGGCCAGCCGAACCAAAGACGGCGCCCGTCATGTGCGGATTGATGCGGTTTGCGACTAACATTTTAGGCCCCTGTGTCAGTAAGTAGCCCGGGTGGAGCATCGCGGAACCCGGGGGGGGTCGGAGTGTTGTCCATCCCGGGTTACGCTTCGCTTCACCCGGGCTACGGGTTCCAGCCTCCCACTCGCTGGGGTAGCCGCTTTGTAGCCCGGGTGGAGCATCGCGGAACCCGGGGAGTTCGGAGTGCCGTTCATCCCGGGTTGCGCTTCGCTTCACCCGGGCTACGGGTGACGGGCACTACGCAACAATGAGATTCCCACAACCGCTGCCAGCATCAGCAGCAGGGGCAGATTGCCGAAGCGGGCATAGGGGGTCATGCCCTGCATCGGCTGAATCGAACCTTTGACCACCGCCTGCTCAAGCAGAGGAGCGGTCTCCTGCAGTCCCCCGTCCGGAGCGACGATGGCGGAGATGCCGGTGTTGGTGGCGCGCAGCAGGTAGCGGGCGGTCTCCCGTGCGCGCATGCGTGCGATCTGCAGATGCTGGCGTGGTGCCAGGGAGTCGCCGAACCAGGCATCGTTGCTCACATTGATCAGATAGGTGGCCTCGGGCAGGGCCTGGATCATCTCGTTGCCGAAGGCATCCTCGTAGCAGATCGACATCCCCACCGAATAGGGTCCCACCTGCATCAGGGGTTTCTCATCCTGCCGAGCACTGAAATCCGACATGGGCAGCGTGAACAGATCCACCAGGGGACGAAACAGGGGAGCCCAGGGCAGGTATTCGGTGAACGGCACCAGGTGACCCTTGTAGTAGTTATCCCGCTGTTCATTACCCAGGGCCACCAGGGCGTTGTAGTAACGCTCCCGTTTCTCATCCATCTGCACCACCCCGAACACCAGGTGCGAACCCCGGTTTCTGACCGTGGTTTCCAGGGGTGTGATAAACGCCTCCTCAACCTGATGCTGAAAGGCGGAGACCGCGGTCTCCGGCCACACCACCAGATCCCCGTCGAGTTCGTCTCGGGTCATCTTGGCATAGCGCACCAGGCTGGGCGCCAGTTGCTCGGGCAGCCATTTTTCCGCCTGTGGGATGTTGCCCTGAATCAAGGCCACCCGAAGCGGTTCACCGATCGGCTGGCTCCAAGAGATCAGTCCCAATAACCCACCCCCCAGCCACAGGGCCGATAGCAACAGGGCATACACTAGCCTTCTACGGGGCAGGCGGATAACCGCCCACAGCAATCCAACACTGAGCATCACCGCCCAGCTTGCCCCCAGCACACCCAACACCGGGGCATAGCCGGAGAGGGGGGTGTCGATCTGGGAGTAGCCCAGCTGCAACCAGGGGAACCCGGTGAGAAACCAGCCCCGCAGCCACTCCACAGCCACCCAAAGGGTGGGATAGACCAGCAGGAAGCGGAGGCTCTCCGGGAGCCGGGAGAAGCGTCCCGCCCACCAGCCCAGGGCACCGTAATAGAGGGCCATGAGGAGGATGAACGAGAGGGTCAGGAACAACGGAAACAACCAGCCCAGGTCACCGAACTGGGCGATGCTCACATACAGCCAGGAGACCCCGCTGCCAAGCAGACCGAAACCGTAACCGAAACCGGTTCTGAAATCGGCCCCTCCCTGGCGCTGCCAGATCAGGAACAGTCCCAAGGGGCCCAGCAGCGCAAACGGCCAGAGACTGAAGGGGGCGTAGGCCAGGGTGGTCAGTGCACCGCTCAGTATCGCCAGAAGTACGGGCGCGCGTTGCGCCAGACGATCAATCCCAGCCATTGGCACGACGACTACTCCGTGGAAGGATCGTTACCGGATGCGCCGTTCTCCTCGGGCACATCGTGTTCATCCTCGATCTCGCCGACGATCTGTTCGAGCAGATCCTCCAGGGTGACGATGCCTGCGGTGGAGCCGTATTCGTCCACGATGATCGCCATGTGGTTGCGGTTCTTGCGCAGGTTCTTCATCAGCTGGTTGAGGCGCATCGCCTCGGGCACGAACAGGGCCTCGCGCATGACCTTGCGCACCACGAAACGCTCCTGCTGATCCGGCTGAAAGAAGGGAAACAGATCCTTGGTCAGCAACAGCCCGAGTATCTCGTCCACATCCTCGCCGACCACCGGCAGCCGGGAGTGGGCGGATTCAATCACCAGGCGCAGCACCTCATCCAGATCGGCATCGGCGCGCACCACCTCCATTTTGGAGCGGGGCACCATCACGTCACGGGCCCGCCGTTCGGAGACCAGCATGGCCCCCTGCATCATGCTCAGGGCATCGTCATCCAACAGTTCCCTTTCGCTTGCCTCCTTCAGAAGATCGTAGATCTCTTCCTTGTCTTGCGGTTCGCTACCAAACATCCGGCTGAGTCGTTCCAACCAATGTCGGGAGGAACCGTTACTTAATCGATCTTCGCTGCTCATGTGTGCTCTTCAAGATAGGGATCGGGAAAATTCAGGCCGTGCAGGATCTCCCGCTCCCGGGATTCCATCCGCTCGGCCTCCTGCTCGGTCTGATGATCGAACCCCTGCAGATGCAATACCCCATGGACCACCATATGGGCCCAGTGGGCGGACAGGGACTTGTGTTGTTGCTCGGCTTCCCGCGCCACCACGGGCACGCAGATCACCAGGTCGCCGATCAGGGAAACGGGCACCACGTCCGGCGCCTCGAAGGGAAAAGAGAGTACGTTGGTGGGCTTGTCCTTGCCTCGGTAATCGCGGTTCAACTGCTGGCTTTCATCCTCATCCACCAGGCGGATCACCAGTTCAACCTCGTCGCGCCCGGGTTCCAGCGCCGCTTCCGCCCAGTGCTGCAGCAGTTCGTCCCCGGGCACACCGGGGGCGGGTTCGGCCACCCGTTGAACCTCGAGGATCAGTGGGCTGGTCATAGGATCACCCCCATGCGATCGCGGGGGTATCTACTGGGCGGTTCAGGATCTTCGATCGTACTCATCGTAAGCTCTTACCACCCGTTGCACGACCGGATGCCGCACCACGTCCCGGGCATTGAAAAAGGTGAAACTGATACCGTCCACGCCTGCCAGCACCTCGGTGGCCTGGCGCAGCCCGGACAGCTGTCCCCTGGGCAGATCGATCTGGGTCACGTCACCGGTAATCACCGCGGTGGAGCCGAAGCCGATGCGGGTGAGAAACATCTTCATCTGCTCCGGCGTGGTGTTCTGCGCCTCGTCGAGGATGACGAAGGACTCGTTGAGGGTGCGGCCCCGCATATAGGCCAGGGGCGCCACCTCGATCACGTTGCGCTCCACCAGCTTGGCCACCTTTTCGAATCCCAGCATCTCATACAGGGCATCGTACAACGGCCGCAGGTACGGGTCGATCTTCTGCGCCAGATCGCCGGGCAGGAAGCCGAGCCGCTCCCCCGCTTCCACCGCGGGTCGCACCAACAGAATTCTCCGCACCTGGTCCCGCTCCAGGGCTTCCACCGCGCTGGCCACCGCAAGGTAGGTCTTACCGGTGCCCGCCGGTCCGACACCGAAATTGATGTCGTGGCTGAACACCTTGTGCAGATACTCCTTCTGGTTGGCGCCCCGGGGCCGCACCAGGCCGCGGCGGGTTTTGATCACCACGTCCGGCAGGTCCGTCCCCTTGTCCTGTTCGAGCAACTCGTCCACGCCGGACTCCTGGAGAAACAGGTGCACCCGCTGGGGCTCCAGCACTTCGTTTTGGGTGGCCCGGTAGAGATCCTGCAGCACCTGCTCCGCTCCCTGGATCGCCCCGCTTTCGCCGATCAGGCGAAACCGGTTGCCTCGGTTGTTGATCTCGATGCCCAGGCGCCGCTCGATCAGCCGCAGATGTTCGTCGAGCTGACCGCACAGATTGGCCAGACGCGCGTTGTCCGCCGGTTCGAGTTCCAGGTCCAGGGAGAGGGGGTGTTCAGACAAGTGCGTGTTCCCTTTCATGCTGCAGGGGGCGGCCCGGCATCAGGCGTTGACGGCCTGCCCTTCTGTTGCGCCGAGCCACTCGCCCCGTAGGGAGTTGGGCAGGGCCTCGGTGATCCGAACCTCGACGAACTGTCCGATCAGATCGGAGGGACCGTCGAAGTTGACCACCCGGTTGTTCTCGGTGCGGCCGGCCAGCTGGGCCGGATCCTTTTTCGCCGGGCGTTCCACCAGGATGCGCTGGATGGTGCCCACCATCTGGCGGCTGATCCGCTGCGCCTGGGTGTTGATCAGCTGTTGCAGCCGTTCCAGACGCTGCTGTTTCACCGCCAGTGGCACGTCGTCCGGCAGGTCAGCCGCGGGAGTGCCGGGGCGCCGGCTGTAGATGAAGCTGAACGAGTGATCGAAGTCGATCTCTTCGATCAGTTTCAGGGTCTGCTCGAAATCCGCCTCGGTCTCGCCGGGGAAGCCGACGATAAAATCGGAGGAGATGGTGATGTCCGGGCGCACCTGGCGCAGGCGGGCGATCTTCGCTTTGTACTCCACCGCCATATGGCCCCGTTTCATCATGGCCAGCACCCGGTCCGAGCCGGACTGTACCGGCAGGTGCAGGAAGCTGACCAGTTGCGGCACCGCGCCGTAGACATCGATCAGACGATCCGAGAAGTTGACCGGGTGGGAGGTGGTGAAGCGAATCCGCTCGATCCCCTCCACCGCGGCCACGTATTCGATCAACAGGGCCAGATCGGCGATTTCGCCGTCGTGCATCTCGCCCTGGTAGGCATTCACGTTCTGTCCCAGCAGGTTGATCTCCGCGACCCCCTGGCTGGCCAGCCCGGCCACCTCGGCGATGACGTCGTCGAACGGCCGGCTGATCTCTTCGCCCCGGGTAAACGGCACCACGCAGTAGGTGCAGTATTTCGAACAGCCCTCCATCACAGAGACGAAGGCGGTGGGGCCCTCCGCCCGGGGTTCGGGGAGACAGTCGAATTTTTCGATCTCCGGAAAACTCACATCCACCACCGGCGTACGTTCCCGGCGCACCTGGGCGATCATCTCCGGGAGACGATGCAGGGTCTGGGGACCGAACACCAGGTCCACGTAGGGAGCCCGCTCGCGGATCGCGTCGCCCTCCTGGCTCGCCACGCAACCGCCGACGCCGATGATCAGGTCCGGGTTGCGCTGTTTCCAGGGACGCCAGCGACCCAGTTGGGAGAACACCTTCTCCTGGGCCTTTTCCCGGATCGAGCAGGTGTTGAGCAGCAGCACATCGGCCTGTTCCGGCTCATCGGTCAACTCCAGTCCAGCGGCCACGCGCAGACCGTCCGCCATACGCGCGGAGTCGTATTCGTTCATCTGGCAGCCAAAGGTCTTGATGTAGAGTTTACCGGACATCTCGGATCCGCAGTTTCTCGCAGGGGTCGCTATAGTATAGCCTCAGGGGTTCGGTTCCAATCCCGATCTTTGCCGGGGTTGTACGCCCTGTACCGCTTCAACGGCCCTGCCAACCCAGCAGCGCGGAGATCCGCTCGGCCTGCCGGTCGGCCTGCCGCTCGATGCGCAGACGCTGCGTGGTGACGATAGCCGCCAGTTCACCCAGCGCGACCTGAAAGTCCTCGTTGATCACCAGGTAGTCGAATTCCACGTAATGGGACATTTCATTCACCGCCTGCTGCATGCGCCCGGCGATGATCGCCTCGCTGTCCTGGCCCCGGGCACTGAGACGCTCATGCAGCGCCACCGGATCCGGCGGCAGGATGAAGATCGAAACCGCCTCGGGAAAACGCTGACGCACCTGCCGGGCACCCTGCCAATCGATCTCCAGGACCGTATCCCGACCCTGATCCAGGTGGTGACGCACCGCCTCCTCGGAGGTCCCGTAGTAGTTGCCGAAGACCTCCGCATGCTCCAGAAAGGCCCCGGCTTCGACCATTTCGAGGAACCGCGCCGGGTCGACGAAATGGTAGTGCACACCGTCCTGCTCACCGGGACGCATGGCCCGGGTGGTGTGGGAGACCGAAACCTGGAGCGCGCCGTCCCGCTCCCGGAGGGCTTTCAACAGACTGGTCTTGCCGGCGCCGGAAGGGGCCGAAAGGATATACAAGGTACCTGAACTCATAGCCGAACCTGTTTTGCAATTGGATGAACCCGCATCCCGTGCCCGCGGCGGATGGGTATGGAATCGGCAAGCGTCTTCTCGCCGTACATCGAATCTGGTGTTGCGTCCTACGCCCTGGATCAGAAGGAATACACCGGACGCTCCCCGGGGGCGAGATAGAAGGGCATCATCTTATCCGCCAGCTTGCCCAGTGTCTCGGCCCGGTTTTCCGGACTGGGATGGGTACTCAGGAACTGGGGCACACGCTGCCCCGAGACAGCCCCCATCTTCTGCCACAGGGTGACCGCGGCACGGGGATCGTAGCCGGCCTTTGCCGCCAGTTCGATGCCGATCCGGTCCGCCTCGGCCTCGGCTGTACGGCTGTTGGGCAGATCGATGGCCAGCTTCGCCGCCAGCAGGGAACCGGCCAGGGCCGTCTGGTTGTCGGTGGAGGCGGCTACCGCAATGATGCCGATCTGGCTGGCCAGGGCCACCGACATTTTCTCCGCGCTGTGCTTGGCCAGGGCGTGGGAAATCTCGTGGGCCAGTACTTGGGCCAGTTCGTCATCCGTGGGTTTCACCTGCTCCACCAGCCCGGTGTAGAGAGCCATCTTGCCACCGGCCATGGCCCAGGCATTGACGGTTTCCGGGTCATCCAGAATCTTCATGCTCCAGGCCCAATCCCGGGTCTCGGGGCGCATCGCCACCGCCTGGGCGATGAGTCGTCCGGTGATCCGGTCGACCCGCTGTTTGAGCAGCGGGTCATTGTCCAGCTTGCCATCCTGCTCGTAGGGTTCGAGCATCTCCACGTAGGCGCCCTTGGAGGCGTTGATCGCCTGCTCCTCGCTGACCAGCATCAGCTGCTTGCGCCCGGTGGGACTGGTGGCACAGGCGCTCAGCCCGAGCAGCAACAGAACAACCACGAGTCGGTACAAGCGTAAAGGATTCATGGATTTAGGCCGTATCATTCGATGTTCTGGATCTGCTCCCGCATCTGCTCGATGAGCACCTTCATCTCCACCGCGGAGCGGGTGATCTCCACACTATTGGATTTGGAGGTTAGGGTGTTGGCCTCCCGGTTAAGTTCCTGCATCAGGAAGTCCAGCCTGCGACCGATCGGCTCGTCCGCCTCGAGCACCCGGGCGACCTCGTCCAGGTGGGTCTCGAGCCGGTCCATCTCTTCATCCACATCCAGGCGCTGCACCAGCAGGACCATCTCCTGCTCCACCCGGTTCTGGTCGAGTTCATCCAGGACCTCGGAGAGGCGCTCGCGAATCCGGTTACGCACCCCTTCGAGCACATCCGGCATCAGCTCGCGCACCCGGTTGACTTCGGTGTGCAGTGAACGGCAGCGTTGCAGGATGATCTCACCCAGCCGCTCCCCTTCCCGCAGGCGGTTGTCGATGAGGCTGTCGATGGCGGTTTCCAGCAGCTGCATCGCCTGCTGCTTGACCGGGGTGTAATCCTGTTCCTGCTCTTCCAGCACCCCCGGCCAGCGCAGCAGATCCCGGGTACCCAGGGCGCTGCCCAGTTCATAGCGGTCGGCCAGATCCTGCTCCGCTTCCAGCACCTGTTCCACCAGGCGTTCATTGATGCGCAGCGGAGTCTCGGCCTGCGTTCCCGGCTTGAATTTCAGGCTGACATCCAGTTTTCCCCGGCTCAGGCGGCTGTTGAGCAGTTCCCGGACAGCGGGCTCCAGGGCCCGAAGCTCCTCCGGCATACGCAGGTAGACCTCCTGGTAACGGTGGTTCACCGAACGGATCTCCCAACTCATATTGCCCAGGTCTCCGCGATACTCCTCCCGGGCGAAAGCGGTCATACTGCTGATCATGAGGTCCCCTCGGTGTGGTTGTTGTGAAAACAAGTGTACTGTCACAACCCGGTCCTGCGCGACTTCAGATTTTGCCTGGCAAGCCGTTAAAGGACCTGTGGAAGCCCTTCCGGAGCTGTATTCGCGTCTCGAAACGGTGAACTGACCGGTGTTTTTTTGATGCATATCACCTTTTTCCGACCCCGCATGGGCAAATCATCAACCGCGGGAAAGGCAATTTCAGCGAAAGAATTTATAATCAACGGCATGATTAAAGACCATTTGAACATCAACTCCGGACACCGGGACCGGCATGGATAAGCTCAGGGACAGCCTGGCGGAAGGCACGGAGATCGACTGTTACGTGATCATGAAGGTGGTCGCGAGCGGTGGATTCAGCCTGATCTACCTGGCCGAGGACGAAGACACCCAGGACGAGGTGGTGATCAAAGAGTTCCTGCCGAAAAAACTCGCCATGCGGGACAACAACGGCAAGGTCGTACCCCGGGACGCCAAGCAGACCGACAATTTCAATCGCAGCCTGCGCCTGTTCTATCAGGAGGCCAAGGTGCTGGCTTCCCTGCGCCACCCGAATATCGTTCAGGTGCGGGGCTTTTTCCTGGCCAACAACACCGGCTACCTGGTGATGGATCACGAGCGGGGCAAGAACCTCGCCAGCTACATCAAGAAACGCAGCGGCAGCCTCAGCACCCGCTTCATCATGACCGTGTTTCCGCCGATCCTGGATGCTCTGAGCCTGATCCATTCCCGTCATCTGCTGCACCTGGACATCAAGCCCAGCAACATTCACCTGCGCACCGGCGGCAATCCCCTGCTGCTCGACTTCGGCGCGGTGCATGAAGTGCGCAACGAGGGCACCCGCACCGGCCGGGTGGTCACCACCGGGTTCTCCCCCGTGGAACAGTATTACCAGTCGGGCAACGTGGGTCCCTGGAGCGATGTGTACGCCATCGGCGCGAGCATGCGCGCCTGTCTGGATGGCAAGGCACCCCCGTCCGCCATCGAACGGCACGCCAAGGAGAAGCTCAAACCCGCAGCGCGCATCTACCGGCGCCGCTATCCCGCCTACCTGCTCGAGGCGATCGACTGGGCCATGGAGATCGATTATCAGAAGCGTCCGCAGAACGCCAGTGAGATGCTGCAGGCCCTGAGTAACAACCAGAGCGAGATCGACACCGAAAGCGCGATCTCGGATCTGTTCGACGAGAAGCGGGCGATATCGTGAAGTACGAAACCGCACAATGCACCCTGGTGGGCAACCGTTCGATGAATCAGGACCGCTGCCTGGTGATGGAGGCCCCGGATGCCATTCTTCTAGCCCTGGCCGACGGCATGGGGGGCCATCCCAAAGGCGAAATGGCGGCGCAGATCCTCATGGACAATGCCCGCAAGGCGTTTCTCACCAGCCGCAAGCCGATCAGCAATCCGAGATTCTTCCTCTCGGGACTGATGGAGATGACCCACCAGCAGATCCGCGCCTATGGGGATCGCCAGACCCCGCCCATCGAGCCCCGCACCACCGGCGTACTCTGCCTGGTGCAAGAGGATCAGGCCTACTGGGCACACATCGGCGACAGCCGGCTCTACATCATGCGCGAGGGGGT
>JBNLFS010000138.1:0-10678 GCA_050305635.1 Candidatus Thiodiazotropha sp.
AGGCTGTTGAAATTCGCTCAGACGAGTGCGAGACCAGGCGAAAACCGCCGAAAAAGCGCAGTTTACTGAAGTAAATGAGCATTTTGAGGCGGTTTTCAACGCAGGATCGTACCGTCTGAGTAGCATTTCAACAGCCTGTCAAGCAGGGCAGCACCCGAGAGGAGTAAGTATACATGAGCGAAACCAAGCATTGCCGTCTCTTGATCCTCGGATCGGGTCCCGCGGGTTACACGGCTGCGGTGTACGCAGCACGGGCCAACCTGGAGCCGGTACTGGTTACCGGCATGGAACAGGGTGGCCAGCTGATGACCACCACCGAGGTGGACAACTGGCCCGGGGACAACGAAGGTGTTCAGGGTCCAGAACTGATGGAACGGATGCGTCTGCATGCGGAGCGTTTCAACACCCAGATCATTTTCGACCACATCAACAAGGCGGAGCTCGACCAGCGTCCGTTCCGTCTGACCGGTGACCAGGCAGTCTACACCTGCGATGCCCTGATCATCTGCACCGGCGCCTCCGCAAAATACCTGGGACTGGAATCCGAACAGGCGTTTCGCGGCAAAGGGGTTTCCGCCTGCGCCACCTGCGATGGCTTTTTCTACAGAAACCAGAAAGTTGCGGTAATCGGCGGTGGCAACACCGCGGTCGAGGAAGCGCTCTATCTCGCCAATATTGCCTCTGAGGTCGTGGTGGTGCATCGCCGCGATCAGTTCCGTTCGGAAAAGATTCTCGCCGATCAGCTGAAACAGAAGGCCGAAGACGGCAATGTGACCATCGAATGGGATCACGTCCTTGACGAGGTGCTCGGTGACTCCTCCGGAGTAACCGGGATGCGCATCAAGAACGTCAAGGACGGCTCCACCCGGGATATCGACCTGCAGGGCGTGTTCATCGCCATCGGTCACAGTCCCAATACTGCCCTGTTCGAAGGTCAGCTGGAGATGCACAACGGCTATCTGAAGGTCCAGGGCGGGCTTGAAGGCAATGCCACGGAGACCTCCCTACCCGGAGTGTTCGCTGCCGGAGATGTGATGGATCACGTTTATCGCCAAGCCATCACTTCCGCCGGAACCGGGTGTCAGGCGGCCCTGGACGCAGAACGTTACCTCGATGCACTGAATGCCAAAAAGGGCTGAACGTTACGCATCAATTCGTCACTGCGCAGAACCACGTTCGCCGCACTGAACAACACCGCATGGCACCGACAGGTGCCGTGCGGCGGGTTCAAGCGATCACTCTTAACCCCGCTCCCGGGCAATACTTCCCAGCACGTAGGAACAGAGAATCAGCTGTTGAAAGCGGTTCAGACCCCGGAATTCCACTCCGTGTAGATACCGTATCTTACCGGATGCATCCGGCACTTCCCGGATATTCCGTATCACCGCCAGAACTTTGAGAACGTCCTCCCCGCCACACACGGCGAGGGTCTGACTGATCTGAATCACCGAGCCGACTTCTCCGAGTTTTTTCCGATCGATAACACGGGCGCCGGTGCTGCTGATGTCGCTGATGATGACCGGATAGTGCTCTTCCTGATTCGCCCCGCCGGGACGGATCAGCGTAGCCTGCAGTTCGGTCGACACCCGAGGCGCGTTGCGCACCACGGCACTCTCGACCTCCCCGGGATAGGCCAGATGCAGATGGGGGTAAGGCTTGGAGGATACCTGCAGGACCCGGGAGACAAAACCGAAGATATTACTCCCCTGGAGCATGCGAACTGTGAAACTCTGGCCCTCACGCACGATGATCGGATTACCGGACTTGCGTGGCGTCGTGATCACCAGACTCTGATTGGGCAAAAAACCAATGAGTGTTGCGGAATACCGATCCTGATTCTCACTCGGCGGGGCAAACTGCAATTGCAGTACATCGCCTATTTGCAAGTATTTGACAGAATCAGTCAAGACATCACTCCAAGTTCACACACTAACAACCGGTGAATAATGCGAATTTTTTAGTGTTTGCACAAGTGCTTGTTATGATTATATGGTAGTGGGAAACAATACTCGCCATGATCTATCTCCTCGACGAAAATCCGAACATGCCCTTTCCGGATGTCTCCGAAGCGGAGCGTGATCCGGATGGTCTGCTCGCGGTCGGCGGAGACCTCACCCCTCAGAGACTGATCCAGGCTTATCAACTGGGCATCTTTCCGTGGTATTCCGAAGGCGAACCGATACTCTGGTGGTCGCCGGATCCTCGCACCGTGCTGTTTCCCGAACGGGTCAACATCAGTCGCAGCTTGCGCAAGACACTGCGCAAAGGGGTTTTCCAAGTCACCTTCGACCGGGATTTCGACGCCGTCATTCACGCCTGCGCCGCACCACGGGGAGACAATCCGGGCACCTGGTTGGTCCCTGAAATGATCGAGGCCTACCGTATGCAGTTTCGCCTCGGGCTGGCCCACTCTGTCGAGGTATGGAAAGACCAGGCGTTGGTCGGCGGTCTGTACGGCATGGCCATCGGCAAGGTCTTCTTTGGCGAGTCCATGTTCAGCCGAGTCAGTGACAGTTCGAAGGTCGCACTGGTTACACTGAGCCGGCAATTGCAGCACTGGGGGTTCAGACTGATCGACTGTCAGGTTTACACCCGGCACCTGGCGAGTCTGGGGGCTGAGCAGATTCCCCGCAAACGATTTTGCCAGGAACTGCAGCACTGGACCCGTGTACCCGGGCATATCGGCAGTTGGGCTGAAATCAGTCCCGAGTTCGAATCATGATGAATCATTCTGATTTCGATCAGGAAACCGCTTATGCCTGCTACATGAGCCAATTGCATGACTGCTCCTACCTGCCGGGTCAGGAGGCGCGCAATCTGTTTCTCGACCCGATGGCCAAGGTCACGCCACAACTCTATCAACAACTCATCGATCAGGGGTTTCGCCGCAGCGGCTGCTACCTGTACCAACCGGCCTGTCCCAACTGCAACAGCTGTGTTTCCCTGCGCATACCGGTCAACGACTATCGGCCATCCAGAAGTCAACGTCGCAATTGGAAACAAAACAGTGCGTCCACCCAGGTGATACCGACCTCCGCACAATACCGGGAGGAACATTTCCAGCTTTATAAACGCTACCTGGAACACCGTCATCCCGATGGCGCCATGGTCTGTAACAGTCCCGGTCAATATTCGCAGTTTCTCACCTGTGACTGGGCGGAAACGCGTTTTGTCGAATTCCGCAGATCCTCTCGACTGGTGGCGGTGGCGGTCAGCGATCTGCTACCCAACGGCAGCTCATCGGTGTATACCTTTTTCGATCCGGACATGCGCCAGGAGGGGCTCGGTGTGTTCGCTCTGATGTGGCAGATCGCATTCACGCGGGAGTTGGGATTGAAATGGGTCTACCCGGGTTTCTGGATCGAGTCCTGCCAGAAAATGAATTACAAATCCCGCTTCAGACCGTTTCAGGCCTGGACGGGTCAGCACTGGATCGAGTACCCGACCGGCTGACACATGCCCACAGACTGGACGTGGGTCAGATGAGGGTAACATACTGCCCTGCTCATTGAGTGCTAATGAGAAACCGAATGGATTGTGTGTATTCATTCGACCGGATACCCGATACGCAAGCGCGAGCCCGATGCTCAATCACACCTTTTGTTCCAAGTGAAGAATATTACTATTCCATGACAATATTTTTACGCCGACGCTTGTAGGTCACCAGCGGTTCATGTTGCTTTTTTTCCAGATTGCGAGCGGGAGAGCGTATTGGCGTAGTATCCGTGCGATGGGCCAGTTCCTGCCGCAGGATTAAAACGTCTGACGGAGCTTCAATACCGAATCGGACATGACCATTGACGATACTCAGTATCTTCAACGTTACCGATTCTCCGACCTGTAGTGACTGATTGAGATGACGTGTGAGCACGAGCATGCGAGGCCTCCTTGAAGCATGAATCGATAGTTATCGTGTTCCTGAATCTCGTGATGACGACTGGGCTCGTGCTAATGATACATCACTGGCAACTCAACGCCAGCCTCTCTCGATATTTCTTCAAATATCGTTCTTATGCACATGACATCCTAAATGTGTGTCGGGCGATTCCGAACAATTCCGGACGGCATAATTTTGCACTGTTTCATTGCATGCGGCGTCGAGGATAATCTTGAATTCCGAACAGCCACCCTTTTTTATATCATCGATGTTCAGAAAGCGGCCACGGTGACGGAGGAGGACTGCTCAGATGATCGGCGGCTCAGCGTCCGGTATTTCCAATGAGCCGTCGGGCAACAGCTCTTCCGTGAAGGTTTCAACACGCTCCTCTGCCGCCCGCACACCCTGAAAGCGGGCAATATGAAATAATGCATCGCCCTCATTCGTCAACGGCAGATTGGAGCGGCCTATGACGATACCGGCAAAGGGTGAATTCACCATAACCTCCTGATCACCGAACGGTGAAGCCACAACACCCAGCAGTTGTCCCCGTTTGACCCGATTGCCCAAGGGCACCAGGGAGCGAAAGATCCCACTCTCCGGCGCTCGAATCCAGGAAGTGCTGCTCGCCACCATGGACTCGAGCTGCGTCTTTGTTTTCTGACGCTGAGCCGGCAGCATACCCAATGTTCTCATGATATTGAGGATGCCTTTGACACCGGCCCGAATCGCCACCTCATCGAATCGCAGTGCCTCACCCGCTTCATAAAGCAGCATGGGAATACCGCATTCAGCGGCAGCCTCCCTGAGTGAGCCGTCGCGCAATTGGGAATTCAGCAGCAGCGGTACACCAAAGGCATGTGCCAGCCGGCAGGTCTCCTCATGATCCATATTGGCGCGTACATGTGGCAGGTTGGAGCGATGCAGAGCACCGGTATGCAGGTCGATGCCATGCGTTGAGTTGGCTACGATTTCCCGCATGAACAGATTTGCCAGGCGACTCGCCACGGATCCGCCTTCATGACCTGGAAAGTTTCGGTTCAGATCGCGCCGGTCGGGCAGATAGCGGGAGTGTTGGATCACCCCATAGACATTCACGATGGGAATGGTGATCAAAGTGCCATGCAACCGGGAGAGGGATTTCTGCTTGAGAATACGCCGGATGATTTCAACACCATTGAGTTCATCCCCATGGATGGCGGCACTGACGAACAATCTGGGGCCCGGTTTTTTTCCACGTAAAACCTGGATCGGCATACTCAGCTGGGTATGTGTGGGCGACTTGGCAATCGGCAGATCAAGGTTAACGCGTCCCCCTGGAGGTATCTCGACGCCGCCGATCTTCATCGTCGTCATACTCAACCCTTGCCCTTGGTTCGGGTGCGATGGGGCTGTGCTTTTCGTTCGATGAATTCGACAATCATACCCGCCACATCCTTTTGCGTGGCGGACTCGATGCCTTCGAGTCCCGGGGTCGAATTGACCTCCATGACCAGGGGACCGCGATCCGACCTGAGAATGTCAACACCCGCCACGTTGAGTCCCACCACCTTGGCGGCACGTACCGCTGTGGCGCGTTCTTTGGGTGTGATTTTTACCAGCTCCGCCTTGCCGCCACGATGCAGGTTGGAGCGGAATTCGCCTTCCGGCGCCTGCCGCTTCATCGCGGCAACCACCTTCCCATCGATCACAAAGCAGCGAATATCCGCACCGCCGGCTTCCTTGATGTATTCCTGAATCAGAATATTGGCTTTCAGGCCCATGAAGGCCTCGATAACGGATTCAGCCGCCTTCTTGGTCTCCGCAAGCACCACACCGATTCCTTGAGTACCTTCGAGCAACTTGATCACCAGAGGCGCCCCTCCCACCATCTTGATCAAATCCTGTATATCGTCGGGGGAATGGGCATAACCGGTAATCGGCATGCCGATTCCGTCCCGGGACAGCAGTTGCAGTGAGCGCAATTTGTCCCGCGCCCGAGTGATGGCTACGGATTCGTTTGCAGGAAACACACCCATCATTTCGAACTGCCGCAGCACAGCGGTACCGTAGAAGGTGATCGAAGCGCCGATACGCGGTATCACCGCATCGTAATCGGGCAGCTGTTCACCCCGGTAGTGCACTTCCGGTTTCATGGCATTGGTATTCATGTAACAGCGCAGGGTATCGATCACTCGGGGCTCGTGGCCCCGCTGCTTGCACGCTTCCACCAGGCGCTGGGTGGAGTAGAGCTTGGTATTTCGGGAGAGAATGGCGATTTTCATGACGGATCCTGAATATTGTTCTATTTCCGATGGGATTTTCCGGGTTTGCCACACAGATACGACGAGGCCGGATCGACCAGGAACCGACCCGCCATGGCGGTGCGCCCAAGCAACATGCGAAATTTCATGGAATCCCGATTGGTCAAAGTCATCTCGATGGGCCAGCGTGTGTTGCCCAATTGAGCGAAGGTTTTGATGACATACCGCTTTTCCTGATGGCCGCCGGAATCGGAAACCACCCGTTCATCAATGACCTCGGCGGTGCACCAAAGCTCGAACTCAGAATTCCTCTGCAATGGATGTATACCGAAGCGCACCCGGGTTTTATCCCCCTCCGTATAGGTCTCCAGGGCGAAGGCATGCAGGGCCGAGGTGCGCGCGCCGGTATCGATCTTGGCTTTGATGTGGTGAATGCCCAGTTCCGGCAGGCTGACCCATTCGCGCCAGCCGATTCGCACTCGCTTCTCTTTCATTCTGTGGGTTCTGAATAGTAAAGTTTAACCAAACAGTATCAGGACATCCTACATCAGTTGAGCCGATTTTGCCGACATCCATTTGGTATTTATAGCGATTATAGCGAGCTAAATCCGGGAGCTGCATTGACCCAATCCTGGCACCTGACCCGGTGAAGCAGATGTGAGAGAATTACGCGATTTCGATGTACCCGATAATATTCATGAATCGTTCAGCTGAAGCCATCCAGTCTCCCCTGTCACCCACACTGCCCCAGACACCCGGAGAACGCCTGCAATGGGGCGGCCTGCGCGGATGCAGCGCATCGCTGGCCATTGCCAATGCCGCGCGTGACTATCAGGGCCTGATTCTGATCGTCACACCGGACATGCAGTCCGCATCCCGTCTGGAGCGGGAACTGGCATTTTTTCTCAATGACGCGAAAGTCCCAGTGGTCAACTTTCCGGATTGGGAGACTCTGCCTTACGATCTCTTCTCCCCGCTTCCCGAGTTGATCTCCCAGCGTCTGCTGACCCTGAACCGGCTACCCCGGATGACCCGCGGCCTGCTGGTCGCGCCGGTATCCACCCTGATGCAGCGACTGGCGCCCAGACAGTTTTTGGATGCCCACTGTCTGATCGTTGAAACCGGGCAGCGATTGAATATCGAAGAGATCCGCCTGCGCCTCGAACAGGGCGGTTATCAGTGCGTATCACAAGTGTTCTCCCATGGTGAATTCGCAGTGCGTGGTTCACTGCTGGACATCTTCCCCATGGGCAGTCAGCAACCCTTCCGTATCGACCTGTTCGATGATGAGGTCGATACCATTCGCACATTCGATCCGGAGTCCCAGCGTTCGAATGAAAAAATCGATCGTATTGAACTCCTGCCGGCCCGGGAATTTCCCCTGGATGAAGCCGGCATCAGCCAGTTCCGGCGCAACTACCGCATCCAGTTCGAGGGGGACCTGCAGAAAAGTTTGATCTACCAGGACGTCTCCGACGCTCGGGTACCCAGCGGTCTGGAGTACTACCTGCCCCTGTTCTTCGAGCAGACCATGACCCTGTTCGATTACCTGCCGGACCAGCATATGCTGATTCAGTTCGAGGAGACCCGGGAGCAGGCCGTACGTTTTCTCGAGGACGTGAAACAGCGCTACGAGGAGCGTCGTTACGACATCGAGCGGCCGATTCTTCCACCCCAGAGTCTCTACCTGAGTGAGGAAGAGCTGGTCGTCCGGATCAAACAGCGCAATCTGATCACGATCAGTAGCTCAGAGGTCCCCAGCCGTACCAAGGGCTATGCCGAACCGGTCAATTACGCGACCCGGCTGCCGCCTCCGGTCGCCTTTCAGGCGCGCAGCAAAACGCCCGCCCATGCGCTGAAGCACTTTATCGAAGGTCCGCCGGATGATAAGCGGATACTGTTCATCGCGGAAGGCGCGGGACGTCGTGAGTTGCTGCAAAGCGCCCTGAGGGATCTGGGCATCCTGGTGAAGGCCGCCGACAGCTGGCAGGATTTTCTGCATGGCAAGCAGCGTCTTGCCCTGTGTGTCGCCCCCCTGGAACAGGGCCTGTGGCTCGAGGATCCGGGCATTGCCCTGATCACCGAAACCCAGCTCTACGGTGAGCGGGTGCGTCAGGAGCGCCGGCGCCGCAAGGTCAGCCAGGACCCGGATCAGATCGTCCGCAACCTCACCGAACTGCATATCGGTGCACCGGTGGTGCATGAAGATCATGGCGTCGGTCGCTACCTGGGTTTGCAGACCCTGGAGGTGGGGGGACAGACCACGGAATTCCTTACCCTGGAGTATGCCAAAGGCGACAAGCTCTATGTGCCGGTCTCCTCCCTGCATCTGATCAGCCGGTATGCCGGCGCATCGCCGGAGCAGGCACCCCTGCACCGCCTGGGGGGGGATCAATGGGACAAGATCAAGCGCAAGGCGGCCAAACAGATCCGTGATGTGGCGGCCGAACTGCTGGAGATCTATGCCCGCCGCGCGGCGCGGCAGGGCATCGCCTTTCCATCGCCGGACGCGGAATACCAGGCGTTCGCCGCCAGTTTCGAATTCGAGGAAACTCCGGATCAGCAACAGACCATCGAAGCCGTACTGCAGGACATGACCTCACCCCAGCCGATGGACCGGGTGGTCTGCGGCGATGTGGGATTCGGCAAGACCGAGGTGGCGATGCGCGCCGCGTTCCTCGCCACCCAGGGGAATCGTCAAGTGGTGGTGCTGGTGCCCACCACCCTGCTGGCTCAGCAGCACTACCAGAATTTTGCGGACCGGTTTGCCGACTGGCCGATCCGGGTGGAGAGCCTGTCCAGGTTTCGCACCGGCAAACAGCAGCAACAGGTGCTCGATGGCCTGGCCGCGGGCAAGATCGACATCGTGGTCGGCACCCACAAGCTGCTCTCGGAGGGGGTGAAGTTCCATAATCTCGGTCTGGTTATCATCGATGAGGAACATCGCTTCGGAGTGCGGCACAAGGAGCGGTTAAAGGCGCTGCGCAGTGAGGTCGATCTGCTGACCCTGACCGCGACCCCGATCCCCCGCACTCTCAACATGGCCATGTCGGGGATGCGCGATCTTTCGATCATTGCCACCCCCCCTGCCCTGCGCCACCCGGTCAAGACCTTCGTCAGCCAGTGGAACGACAACCTGATCCGCGAAGCGATCCAGCGCGAACTCAAGCGCGGCGGACAGATCTATTTCCTGCACAACGAAGTCAATACGATCGAAAACATGGCGGAACGTCTGGAAACCCTGATGCCCGGCATGCGCCTGCAGATCGCGCACGGCCAGATGCGGGAACGGCAGCTCGAGGGCATCATGCGGGATTTCTATCATCAGCGTTTCAGCCTGCTGGTGTGCACCACGATCGTGGAGAGCGGTATCGACGTGCCGACCGCCAACACCATCATCATCAACCGGGCCGATAAGCTGGGACTGGCTCAGCTGCACCAGATCCGCGGCCGGGTGGGCCGTTCCCATCACCGGGCCTATGCCTATCTACTCGCCCCCCCGCCCGGAAGCATGACCTCGGATGCCAAGAAACGCCTCGAGGCCATCGAATCCCTGGAGGACCTGGGCGCCGGCTTCACCCTGGCCACCCATGACCTGGAGATCCGCGGCGCCGGGGAGCTGCTGGGTGAGGAGCAGAGCGGCCAGATCCACGAGATCGGCTTCTCGCTCTACACCGAACTTCTGGAGCGGGCGGTCAGCGCCTTGAAGTCGGGCCGTCAGCCGGAACTGGACCGCCCTCTGGACCATGGTACGGAGATCGAGCTCAACATCCCCGCCCTGCTGCCCGAGGATTATCTGCCGGATGTGCACAGCCGTCTGGTGCTCTATAAGCGCATCGCCAGTGCCCGGGACAGCGAAGAGCTGCGCGAGTTGCAGGTGGAGATGATCGACCGCTTCGGCCTGCTCCCGGAACCTGCAAAGAACCTGTTTGAGATTACCGAACTGAAACTCCGCGCACACCCCCTGGGGATACGAAAAATCGAAGCGGGACCGAAGGGCGCCCGCCTGCTGTTCGATGAAACACCGAAGCTGGACCCGAGCCGGCTGATCATGCTGATTCAGCAGCAACCGCAAAGCTATCGCCTCGAAGGCAGCGACAAACTCCGCTATCTGGTCGCCATGGAGGCCCCTGATATCCGGGTGAAAAAGATTCATGAACTGCTCGACATCCTGGTAAACTGAGCAGAATTTTATGCAGCACAGGCCCGTTTCCAGTTTGGCGACATGGCCACCCATCGGACATAACCGGCCGTTCAACGTCGGGCAGGGACAGGATTGCACTGAGCTTGCCCGTGCATGTGATGACGTCAGAATCCGGATCTCGTCCGGAGCCATTGAAAGTCCCGTTGAACTCGGCCGTGAGAATCAGGTAGCGCAATGATACGAACTCAACTCCTCTTGTGGTTAATTCTCATCCTGCCAGGTCTGGCCTGGGCTGGGGACGATGCCGGGGACGCACCCTGGTACCAGTTCGAAGTATTGGTGTTTCAGCGCATCGCGGCAGGCGCCGGGTCCACCGAGCACTGGCCCCTGGATCCTGGCGAACCATCACGGGAC
>JBNLFS010000139.1:0-10187 GCA_050305635.1 Candidatus Thiodiazotropha sp.
TCGTTCCCACGCTCTGCGTGGGAACGCATACTTATGCTATGTGGTATTGCCCCGGTCCGATGTGTTCGCATAAGCCCGGGTCTGCATTCCCACGCAGAGCGTGGGAACGAGGCGATATTTACTATTGGCGTTCATTTGCCAACTCGAATGAATGCAGCAAAATGAACCCCGAAACTTGAGTTAATAAATCAACTACCCGCCTTCGGCATCGGACACACTAACCTGTGCCGGTTGTTGAGGCGCTGAATTTTTCACCCCAATCTCCAGCCCTGCCCAGAAACCCCTTACAAGACAACCACTCAAGCGGTTCCTGGGATAGGTCAACCGCGCAACACTGCAGTGGTCTCTCCCGAGGGAAATAGGGACGATCCACTTACGGCCTGCTAATCCCCATCAAACATGCGACCCAGACCACCCAGTACGGAGCCTTCGCCTTTGTCACTCCCACCGGAAGACGGGGCGTTGGCGATAATCCGGTCCGCCATGCGACTGAACGGCAGGCTTTGCAGCCAGACGGTGCCATGGCCTTTCAGAGTGGCGAGAAACAGGCCCTCTCCACCAAAAACCATGGATTTCAGGTTACCCGCCCGCTGAATGTCGTAATCGATGCCATCGGTAAAACCCACCAGGCAGCCGGTATCGACTCTCAAGGTCTGACCCATGAGTTTTTTCTCCACGATCGTACCCCCTGCCTGGATGAACGCCATGCCATCTCCCTCCAGGGTCTGCAGAATAAACCCCTCCCCGCCGAACAGGCCCGAGCCGAGTCGACGATTGAACGCAATATCCACCTTGGTGCCGAGTGCGGCACACAGAAAGGCATCCTTCTGACAGGTGATCTTGTTGCCCAGCAAGGCCATGTTGAGGGGTACGATATTGCCGGGATAGGGGGCGGAAAACGAGACCCGCTGCTTACCGGTTCCCCGGTTGGTGAAATGGGTGGTGAAGATCGACTCACCGGTGAACATGCGTTTGCCCGCGGAGAACAGCTTGCCCATCATCCCCTGATCCGGATCGGAGCCATCCCCCATCTTGGTCTCGAATTCGATCCCCTCCTCCATGTAGGTCATGGCGCCGGCTTCCGCGATTACGGTCTCGCCCGGATCGAGTTCCACCTCAACCAGCTGCATTTCTGCACCCAGAATCTCGTAGTCCACTTCATGGCAACGCATACTCAATACTCCTTTCTGTTTAAGTGGTTGATAATGTCGGCTTTCGCCAGACCCGGCTGGCGGAACCCGATCGGCCGCGTTCAGAACCTGACCCGGAGTTCGTCTCGTCCGGGTTTACCCAGGCATCCGTCAGGGCTTCGCAGTCTGTTCCGCGTAGGTCTTGTAAAATTGCAGGGCGGCGCGACCGCTCTTGGTCCCACCCCGGGCCATGGCAAACTGCTTCGCCAATGTATGCAGGGTTTCCCGGTCACCGTTGTATTCGGCAAAATAGTGATCGATCAACCTGAGATAAGCCTCCCAGTTGACCGGATAGAAGGAGAGCCAGAGTCCGAATCGATCGGACAGGGCCAGTTTCTCCTCGATGGTGTCCCCCAGGTGCAGGTCCCGGCCGACCAGAACCGCTTCCTGATTATCCGCCATGGACTCTGGCAGCAGATGACGCCGGTTCGAGGTGGCGTAGATCAGGACATTGGATGCGGGCGCTTCGATGGAACCATCCAGCACACTTTTCAGGGCACGGTATGAGGCATCGCCCTGCTCAAAGGTCATATCGTCGCAGAACACGATGAACGATTGCTCGAGGGTGCGGATCTCATCGACGATCTCCGGTAATTCCACCAGATCATTGCGGTCGATCTGGATCAGCCTCAGTCCCCGCTGTTTGTAGGCATTGAGAATGCCCTTGATCAGGGACGATTTGCCTGTACCCCGGGACCCCCACAACAGGGCGTTGTTGGCGCCGGACCCGCTGAGAAAGCGTTCGGTATTGCGCACCAGTTGTTGCTTCTGCTCATCGATCCCGACCAACTGATCCAGGGTAATCGGATCCACATGGGTGATTCCGCGCAGGTATCCCTTGCGGGGCCGCCATACCGCGGCATGGAAGGATTTCCAATCAATACTCAAGGTGGTTATCCCAATCCGTTACATCAGCTGCAGACTATAGCGTCTTCAGATTGCAGTGCAACCCGGGCTGACGTTTATCCCCTGCTCGGCATGGGCTGTCATCAACCGGCCAGCTCTCCAGAACTGAAGGATAGGGTTCGCTTCCTGAAATGGGCGCTGCATTCGGGCGAAGCACATCCACTGACAAGCGAGTTTTAGAACTGCGGATCGTGAGGGCCGGTTGACAGACCAAGTGTGTCTACACAGGCCCTAGGAATCCGCCACCACCACCCGATTGCGACCCTGATCTTTCGCGGCATACAAGGCGTCGTCAGCGCGTTTCAGACAGGTGTCCAGGGGCTCGCCGGGACGATACAGAGTGACGCCGAAACTGGCCGTAACGTGCAGATGTTGTCCGTCAACCACGAATTCGGTCTCAGCCAGATCCCGGCACAGGCGTTCAGAGAGCGCGGCCGCTTCTCCCAACTGGGTCTCAGGAGAGAGGATCAGGAACTCCTCGCCTCCCCAACGCGCCAGTTCATCCGCTTCACGGATATGTCTGCGCAGTTGATCCACGGTGTGTTTCAGTACCTTGTCACCCACATCATGGCCGTAGTGGTCGTTCACCTGCTTGAAGTGGTCGATGTCGGTGAGAATCATGCAGAAACCATGACCCCAACGCTCAGTCTGGGAGATCATCTGTTCCAGGCGCTTGCTCATGGCGCGGCGGTTCAGCGCCCCGGTCAGGTAATCGACACGCGAGGTCTCCTCGAGCATCCGCTCCACATGCTTGCGTTCGACGATCTCCTGCAACAGTTTTTCGTTGGCCTGCACCAGTTCCATGGTGCGTGCCTCGACCCGCTGCTCCAACTCGTCATGGGCCTTGCGCAGGGCGCTCTGACTGAGATCGACCTGCTGCTTCTCGATCTCCAGACGCTGTGACATCTGGGAAAATGCCGTCGCCAGCTGGTCCAGTTCATCACCCCTTGCAGCCTCGCTGTCCAGACTCCTGGGCGGGGCCAGCAGGGCAAAACGGGTGGCCAGTTCGGTGATCCGGCGGGTCATGTTCTGGGAAAGCAGGCGACTGAAGATCATCGCCAGTATCACCGACAGGGCGAGTGACAGCATTCCGGCCAGGCGGATCTGCTCGAATTTCTTCTGTACCTCGTCGGCGCGCATATCGATACCGATCAGGTAATCCTCCTTACCCTGCAGCAAAGGGGAATAGCCGGAGAGAAAATATCCCCAGCGATCATTTGTGATGTTGCGATCGACGGAAGGACGCAGAAAGCCCTCCATCAGCTTGGGCAGACTCGGTGTATAAGCTTCACCGGGCAAGGCCGGCGCCTGGATATCGGAGTCGAGCACGAACTCCGCCCGATCCCCCACCTTGCGCATCACGTAGATGAAGGCGACGTCCGGATTCGACTTTACGTATTCTCGCAGCAGGGCCACACTCTTACGGTAACCCGGTCTATTCATATCGGCCGCGGTACGAATGGAATCCAGATCATCGGCCGAAAATCCCTGACTGATCAGGGCTGCGCTGTTCTTCAGGCGCGAACGCAGAGCCTCCATCAGGCTCTCCACAGCACTGTGGTAGAAGTAGCTGCCGACACTTCCGGAGACCAGGATAATAGCCGCAAAATGGCTGAGGAAGATTTTGCTCTGGATGGTCAGTCTCATGATCGCCGCAGGATACCCAAAAAAGTCCAGGATGACCAAACGAACCTGACAGGTTGAAGCATTTCAATCAGGATGTGTTATGAGCTCGGAGATTGAAAATTCACCCGAGGTACCGCGGCGATGAGTTTCTGGGTGTAGGCGTGTTGCGGGCGGTTGACGATATCCTCGGTGAGCCCCTGCTCCACGATCTGCCCCTGATACATGACCGCGGTGCGATCGCTGACATATTCCACCACTCCGATGTTGTGGGTGATGAACAGCAGGGTCAGACCCCGCTGACGGCGCAACGCCAGCAGCATCTTAAGAATCTCGGCCTGAACAGAGACATCCAATGCGCTGGTAATCTCATCGCAGACTATGAAGGACGGATCCAGGGTGAGCGCCCGGGCGATCCCGATACGCTGTCGTTGTCCTCCGGAAAACTCATGAGGATAGCGCCACAGGTTCTCCTCCTCCATCTGTACCTGCCGCAGAAGATCCCGGGCGATCTCCAGACGTTCCTCCCGGTCCGCGCCGATACCGTGGACCTTCATGGGTTCCGTAAGAATCGCCGCGATACTCAAGCGCGGATTCAGGGACGAGATGGGATCCTGAAAGATGATCTGCATGTTGCGTCGGAAACGTCTCAGTTCCCTGCGTTTCAGGCGGGTGATATCGGTGTCGTCGAATGCCACCTCCCCGGCGGTGGGCTCAGTCAACCTGAGGATGCCCCGGCCCAGGGTGGTCTTGCCACTACCGGACTCCCCGACCAGAGCCAGGATCTCCCCCCGGGAAATCTCCAGATCGACGCCATCCACCGCTCGCACCTGATCCACCACCCGGCGAAACAGGCCCTTGCGCACCGGGAAGTGAATCTTCAATTGTGACAGCCGGATCAGAGGCTGTGGCGGCTCTGAATGGGCCTCTCGGGGTTCACGCCGGGCAAGGTTTTCCGGCAGGGCCGCAATCAACTGCCGGGTATAGGGGTGTTCGGGTCGTTGAATGATCTGCTCTGTCGGACCACTCTCAACCAGTTTGCCACGCTGCATGACACCCACCCGATCGGCGATTTCCGAGACCACGCCAAAATCGTGGGTGATGAACAGGATCGCCATGCCGGTGCGTTGCTGCAGCGCCAGCATCAGGCGCAGGATCTCTCGCTGTACCGTCACATCCAGTGCGGTGGTCGGCTCGTCGGCGATCAGCAGGTCGGGCTCACAGGCCATGGCCATGGCGATCATCACCCGTTGCCGTTGCCCCCCGGAGAGCTGGTGCGGATAGCTGTGAACCCGGGTCTCGGGGTCGGGCAGCTGTACGTCCCGCAGGGCCTGCATGACCCGTTCCCAGGCATCCGCTTCGGAGAGATCCGGGAAATGCAGGCGTACCGCCTCGAGGATCTGCTCACCGATGGTGAACACGGGATTGAGGGAACTCATCGGTTCCTGAAAGATCATTGCGATACGTCCGCCCCGCACCTGACGCATCTCCGATTCCTTTAGGGTGAGCAGGTCCCGGGGTGTCTCATCGGCTGTCTGAAAACGGATCGCCCCCGAGAGGCGTTCCACCGAATAGGCGGGCAGCAGGCGCATGATCGACAGGGCGGTGATCGACTTGCCGCTGCCCGATTCCCCCACCAGGCAGAAGGTCTCACCCCGTTGAATCTCGAAACTGACTCCATCCACCGCGCGGATCGGTTGATCGCGATGGCGGAACCAGGTCTGCAGCTGTTTTACCGCCAGTAACATCAGTTCGATTTACTCAGGTACGGATCGATGGCATCGCGCAGGGACTCACCGATCAGGTTGTAGGCAAACACCGTGAAAAAGATCGCCCCGCCGGGAAACGCGGCCATCCACCAATTGAAGCGGGAAGACTGCACCGCCTGGTTGAGCATCTCGCCCCAGGAGGGGTCATCCACCAGGCCCAGGCCGAGAAAGCTGAGGGTCGCTTCGGCGAGAATCGCCGAGGCGACACCGAAACTGGCCGCCACCAGCACCGGGCCCATGCCGTTGGGCAGCATATGCCGAAACAGGATGGAACTCAGGGGCAATCCCGCCGCTTCGGCGGCCTGGACGAAATCCTGTTTGCGCAAACGCAGGAACTCCGCCCGCACATAGCGGGCGAAGCCCGGCCAGCTGGTAATCCCGATGATCACCATCATGATGTACAGGCTGCGACCGAAGAACGCCACGAAGGTGAGCAGCAGAAACAGGGTCGGAACCGCCTCGAAGATCTCCACCAGGCGCATGCCCAGAATGTCCACCACCCCGGAGAAATAGCCCATCAGGCCGCCGATAATCACCCCGATCACCATGGAGATACCCGTGGCGACGAATCCGATCCCCAGGGCGATCCGCGAGGCATGAATCATGCGACTGAGCACATCAGCACCGTTCTGCTCTGTGCCGAACCAGTGGGTCCGCTGCGCCTGCGACAGGGGGGCCTCCAGACCGGTGTCCCCCCGGTCCCGCTGATAGTCTTTCGGTGAGTAGGGCACCGGCGCATGGATCACCCAGTCATAGGCCCCCTGCGACTGCGCCACCCGATACTGTTCGTAGATCACCAACTTCGGCGGCGACAGGGTGTTGTAAACCACCAGCGCACCGATCCCCAGGGCCAGCAGAAACAGCAACAGCTTGCGGAACAGGCCGAAGCGCCAGGGCAGCAACAGCAAGAGGGTGAAGAAGCCGATCAGGAACAGAGCATCCACGGGCTGCAGGTATTGCAGCACCGGGCTGGACCATTCACCGTTCTGACTCAACAGCAGGGGAAAACTGCTTGCAAGGAAGGGCGCGAACACGCCCACCAACGCCAGCACCGCCACCCAGGCAAGGCCCAGCCGCGCACCCCAACGCAGAAAGGTCTGCCCCAGGATGCGCCGCCAGTAGCTCTGCCCCGGATTCACCCGCTCACTCATAGCTGATCCTCGGATCCGCCAGGGCATACAGCAGATCGGCCAGCAGGTAGCCCAGCAGGGTCAGCAGGCCGCCGATCAGGGTAATGGAGAGCACCAGTTCCCGATCCCGGGTCTGCACCGCCTCCACCGCCAGCTTGCCCATGCCTTCGATACTGAAGATGCTCTCCACGATCACCGAGCCCGCCAACAGGCTGGGCAACAGGCTCGCCGCCACGTTGATCAGCGGCAGCAGGCTGTTGCGGAACACATGACGCCAGAGCACCGCGGATTCGGTCAAACCCTTGGCCCGTGCAGTACGCGCATAATCGGAGAGGAGGTTCTCCAGGACCGAGGTGCGGGTCAGCTTGGCCAGTCCCGCAAAGCCGCCGTAGGAGAGGCACAGCACCGGCAGCACCAGGTGCCAGAGCCGGTCGACCAGAAAACCCCGCAACCATTCTCCGGACATCAACGGCAAGGCAAACAGCACCCCGACCAGGATTGCCGTGAATCCGAATCCCAGTTGCCGCAGCAGCCGATAATCCGTGCTCGCCAACCAGCCTGCCAGCAACGCGAAGGTCAGCGGCATCAATACCCAAAGCGGGAACGAGCGGCCGGATTCCGGCAGCGCCTGGACCATCGCCAGCCCCAGCGCCCCCCAGCACAAAGCGAGAAAGCCGACCCGCACCCAGGTTCGACCGAATCGGCCGATTGCGCTGAACAAGCTCAGTGACAAGACCACACAGAGGAACAGCAACACCAGATCCCAGAGACTCGACCAGTGGGGCAGGAACACCTCATCGAGCATCTGCCGGTCACTCAGGCCAGCGGTGGGAAACCAGTGCCAGTACTGCTGATTGGCGAAAAAGCCGATCATCAGCACCCCCGCCAGCATGGTCGGCACGGACCAGAGCGCGAGCATTACGATACCGCTGCTGAGATCGAAGGAGCGGCCCCGCTCCACCGCGGCGCGCACCCCGATCAGCAAGGCCAGCATATAGACCACCGGGATACTCAACACATTCAACAGCACGGTGATCGGCACCCGTTCCGCCAGCAGGTCGGTCACCGGACGACCGTAGCGGAAACTGCGCCCGAAGTCGGACCCCTTGCTGAAGGAAAAACCGCTCAGACGGTTCTCTTCGTCAAAGGTGAAACCAATGGGGGAAACATTGTTGAGCCAGCGCAGATACTGCAGATAGGCGGGATCATCCAGGCCGTAGAGCCGGTTGTAATAGGCCTCGATCTCCTTCTTCGCCTCCGGATCAAGATTCTGCCCCTCCACCAGACTCTGGGCACTGATACCCCCCGGTGACGAGGCCATCACCACGAACACCACCAGGGTGATGCCCAGCAGGGTGGGCAGCATCAGCAGCAGGCGTCGGATCAGGTAGGTCAGCATGGATTACGGGGTGTAGCGCTGTTCCGCTTTGGGCACGTAGGTCTCGATCGGCAGGGTACCCAGATTCAGGCCCAGCTTGGTCGACACCAGGTTGCGGATACGCCGGTCGATAAACACCAGGCTCTTACGGCGCATCAGGAAGGTGTAGGGCTGATCCTCATAGAGCTGCCGTTCCGCCGCCTGCCACAGGGGCATGCGCTTCTCCTCATCCACCGTGGCCCGAGCTTCATCGATCAGGCGGTCTAGCTCAGGATTGCGGTAGTCGGTGAAATTATTCCCCCCATCCGCGATCTGGCTACTGTGGAACATCTGGTAGAGATCGGTCTCCAGACCGCTGGTCCAACCCAGGGTCATGGCATCGAAATCCCGTTTCTTGATCAGGTCGAGCATCACCGACCACTCGGTGGGCTTGGGCTGTAGCAGGATTCCCGCCCGAGCCAGCAGATCCTTGATGAACAGCACCATGCGACTGGTGTCCTCATTGCCCTGAAAATAGACCAGTTCGAATTCGAAAGACCGGCCCTCCTGATCCTCGAGAATGCCGTCTCCATTGCGGTCCGCATAACCCGCCTCTTCGAGTAGGGCCATTGCCCGATCCGGTTCATAGGGCCGCGGATCGAGACCGGGATTGTGTTGCTTGCTGGTGAAGTTGAAGGGGCTCACGGCGACCTGCGCATAACCCAGAAAGATCTCGTCGACGATGCGCGCCCGGTCGATCAATAACGTCATGGCCTGGCGCACCCGCACATCGGCGAACCGGGTCGGGGCGTCAACCTTACGCTGATTCCAACCGATGTAGCTGTATCCCGCCACCGGACTCATGTACTCCCAGTGCTGGGCTTTTGTCGCAAGATCAGGATCCTCCGCCAGCTGTTGATACTCACGGGGTCGAGAGCCGTAAGTATCGATATCGCCGTTACGGAAGGTAGTCAGGCGCGCACTGTCGTTTTCGATGATCCGCCAGATCAGACGTTCATAGGCCGGTTGTACCGGGCCCCAATAACGGGGATTACGATGCAGTTCCACCCCACCCTGGTCCGGTGACCAGTTCTTGGGATCCTCCAGCCGATAGGGTCCCGAACCGAGCAACAGGCCTTTCGATTGGTTGTAAGTGTTGGGTTCCTTGAGGTAAGGCTCATAGAAGTGCCGTGGCATCACCGACATACCACCGGCCAGGGACAGGGCATTGAAATAGGGTTCGGCAAATTGGAAGCGGACCGTGAGCGGATCGAGTACCTCAACCGACTCGATTTTCGAATAGTAGGCGCGTTCCCTGGGCGCCTGGATTTCCGGGGTCATGATGAAGCGGAAGGTGAACGCCACATCCTCGGCCGTCAGTGGCTGTCCATCGGAGAACTGCAAGCCGTCGCGGAGTTTGAAGACGAAGGTCAGGCCATCCTCACTGACCTCCCAGTCACGGGCCAGCAGACCCTCCCACTCCAGGGTGTCGGGATTGCGGATCAACAGGCTTTCGAGCACGTATTCCTGAACGTCCGACGAGTAGGCATCTTCAGAAATAAACGGGGTCAGGGATTTCAAGTTGGTGCCAAATGCCTGGACCAACCAATCCCCCGGGGCGTAATCATCCCGTGCGGTGACCGCAGAGGCCCGCTGAAAGGCGGCAGGCACACCGGTATCTACGGGGGGTGCAGTCCCATCGGAGAGGGTCACCCCCTGGTCAATCCGTACGTTCATTTCGCGCAACTGTCCGCGAATCTCACGAATATCCTGGGACTGCTCCCGCATCAACTGTTCGAGCTGGGCCATTTTCTGCCATTGACGATCCACCATATACATGGCCAGAACGATGGTCACGAGTATCAAAATCAGTCCGCCGAAATAGAGAATATCCCGACTGCTTAGACGATGCTGCATGATTCTACTCCTGGATTCCGGCAGCCCGGGGTCTGGGCGTCTTTCCCGATTCCTGTCGAAGGCATCGCGCAGGAACACGACCTGAATGGGAAACACCCTGTGAAGTTTGCAAGTCTAAACTGCATTTCGGAACGGTGAAAGTGACCCACCGTTGTGCATGACTCTCGAGTGTGGGAAGCCACCCCGCGCTTTCCGGTTCCGTAAAATTCCGGTAACTTACGCAGTTCGACGATAAAAACAGTTCGCGACGACACACGCATCCAACGACAGGTATCCTACATGGGCTTTCTACAAA
>JBNLFS010000140.1:0-30174 GCA_050305635.1 Candidatus Thiodiazotropha sp.
TTCCTGCAGCAGCGGGATTACGTCATCCCCGACGATATCAAGGCGGCGGCCCTGCCGGTGCTGCGACATCGGGTGCGACTCACCACGGATCTTGAGATCGAGGGTTATACCCCGGACGATGTGCTCAGGGACCTGCTCAGCAATATCCCGGCGCCCCGTCAGTGAGACCCTCTGCACGCCTGGTACACGGCCTCGCGCTGCTCGGTCTGCCGGCCCTGGCAGCGTCCTGGGCGCCTGCGCTCGGGGACGTGTGGAAAGCGGGCCTGGCGGTGCTGGTGATGCTCGCACTGATCGACCTCCTGCGGCTGCGGCGTCTGCCGGCCCCGAAGGTGGTCCGGGAGATCCATACCACCATTCCGGTGGGGGTCTGGAGCGAGGTGCGGCTGGTTCTTGACCATCGGGGTGATGCGCCCCTGGACCTGAGTGTGCATGACCACCATCCTCCGGACTGCCGGGTCGAGGGTCTGCCCCAGAACGTGCGGATTCCCGCCCAGCGGCGCTTCAGCCTCGGCTATCGTCTGCAGCCGAGGGAGCGGGGCGAACGCCGTTTTCCCGCGGTGGATCTGGTGATCGGTTCGCCACTGGGGTTGTGGCGGCAGAAACGCCGCATCGACCTCTTGACCCGGGTGCGGGTGTTCCCCAACTTCCGTGAAATCGCCCACTACGCGCTGTTGGCCACCGACAACCACCTCAGCCAGATCGGGGTGCGCAAGCGCCAGCGCCGGGGCGAGGGCAGCGACTTTCACCAGTTGCGTGAATACCGCACCGGGGACAGTCTGCGGCAGATCGACTGGAAGGCCAGTTCCCGTTACCGCAAGCTGATTTCAAAGGAGTACCAGGACGAACGGGATCAGCAACTGGTGTTTCTCCTGGACTGCGGCCGACACATGCGTCATGCGGACGCGGATGGGGCGCATCTGGACCACGCCCTCAACGCCATGCTGTTGCTCAGTTACGTGGCCGCCCGCCAGGGTGATGCCGTGGGCTTTCTCAGTTTCGGCGGGGTGGATCGCTGGCAACCGCCGATCAAGGGCGGCAATCTGGTGCGGCGGATGCTCGACCGCTGTTACGATATTGAAACCACCCTCGAAGCCGCTGACTATCTCGGCGCGGCTCAGAAGCTCATGCCCCTGCAACGCCGCCGCGCCCTGATCGTTATTATCACCAACAGCCGCACCGAGGAGCAGCACAACCTGCAGGCTGCAGTGAATCTGCTGGCCCGACGCCACCTGGTAGTGGTGGCGGACCTGCATGAGGCGAGTCTCGACAAAATGCTCAGTCTGCCGGTGACCAACCGCAAGGATGCGCTACGCTTCCAATCCGTGCTCGACTATCTTGAAACCCGCAAAGCAGGGCATGAGCGTATTCAATACCGTGGCGCGCGGGTGATCGACAGTCGACCTCAGCAGTTGCCGGTCAACCTGGTGAATGCCTATCTGGATGTCAAGACGGCTGGGCGGTTGTGAAGTGCGGGAGTTGATTCAGGAGCGACCGCCCACAGCAATAGAAGTCCCGTTAATGGCTTAGATTGGGGCATGATACGGGATTTCTGGCGCTATCACAGAATTCACATCAGAATTCCGACGACACCCTGTTACAGACAATGCCTTGCCGCTTCTCCGGAAATATTACCTTGAAAGGATGTCCAATATTGTTATCGTTATGCAACCCGCCATGGGGAAGTGGGCAAGATGCTTTGCTTGCGACCGGATGTGCGAAACAGACGGGTTGTTCCCTGCCATCGGCGCTGTTGTGTGCAGGGTCTGCCTGAGGTCCGTCACGATGAAGGGGGATTGGCATGGGCCGCTCAATAGCGGAACTGATTTCCAAAGCAAAGGGGATGTATTGCAGGCTCTTCTTCGAGAATCTGACGGGACTGGATACGACCACGGTCGTCAGGCTGTCCGATGTATGTGAAGACGAAAAAGAGCGTAGCAACTACATTCCATCCGGCTGGGCATCGCTCAGTTATCTGAATGCCACTCGTCCTTTGCAAAGCGACGATGTATTCCTGGACATCGGTTCCGGCAAGGGACGTGTGGTGCTCCTGGCCGCGACCTATCCCGTCAGACGAGTCATCGGTGTGGAGCTGTCGTCCGTGCTCCATGAGATTGCACAAAGCAACCTCGCTCGGGCAGTGAAGTGGCTCGCTTGCCAGGACGTGCAACTCGTATGCGGTGATGCCGCGAGCTACCCGATCCCGGATGACGTCACGGTTGTCTATCTTTTCAATCCCTTCGTTGGCGCGCCTTTTCTGCGTGTCATCGACAATATCGAGGAATCACTGCTTCGACGTAATCGGCCGGTATGGATCTTTTATACGAACCCGGTGATGCACGAATCCGTTATCGAACGCAGCTGGATCAGGGTGCGGGAGTATGAAAGCGGCTCGGTCGCGATCTACGAGTGCGGTCTGTAGGCGTTGCCATCAACGGTCGGAATGTTATCTCTGCTCGGTGGGCGGAGTGCAGATGCTATCCTAAATAAATCCTAATCGATCTATCTCACCACGAAGGACACGAAGCGCTCGAAGTAACAACTCGAACATTCATCAAATGCTACCCTTCGTGTTCTTCGTGACCTTCGTGGTGAAAATTTCAGCGCCATCGGGGGCACTTCAGGTTGTCCGTAGGACCTGGGCTCCATTCAGCTAAGAATTGGAACATCATTCCAGGATCGCTCTTAAAATATGGGACTCATTCAGGACACTACACTGGTGCAGTTCAGGACGCTACACTAAGATGAAACCCCAGTCTGACAACAGATGACAATCGCCCATGTTGCACACCACACGGGTCGCCCTTTTTACATTGTTTCTCTCGGGTTGCGTCGGGATGCCCGATCGCGTCAAGCCGGTGGACAATTTCGATCTGCAACGCTACCTGGGCAAGTGGTACGAAATCGCAAGGCTCGACCACTCGTTTGAGCGGGGTCTGGAGAATGTCACCGCTGAGTACGCCTTGCGCGACGATGGCGGGGTGTCGGTGGTGAATCAGGGATATGCCCTTGAAGACGGGGAATGGCGGGTTGCCGAGGGCAAGGCCTACTTCGTCGAAGATCCGGACAAGGGGTATCTCAAAGTCTCATTCTTCGGTCCCTTTTACGGCGCATACGTGGTGTTCGACCTGGACCGTGATGAATACCGATATGCCTTCGTTTCCGGGCCGGATACCGACTACCTGTGGCTGCTGTCCCGGACACCCCAGGTGAGTGAGGATCTGCTGGAACGCTTCAGACGCACCTCCGGGGAACTCGGTTTCAATGTCGATGAATTGATATATGTACAGCATGAATCGGTGCCATAACTTTCATCATCGTCTGCAGGAGATCGGGGCTGTAGGCTCCATTGGAGAAAGGCAGCGTAATGAGTGCCCGCGATTTCTACCAACCAGGGAACCCGTCATAGCATGAACAGGCTGAACAAAGCGGCATGGTTGATTGTGTTTTTCGGTGTGTTGATCTGGTCGGCCATCAGGCCGAAAGACTATCCCACCTGGCTGCTGGAAGTGGCTCCGGCCCTGGTGGCTTTGGTGATCCTGGCGGCGACCGAAAAATCCTATCCGCTGACCCGGCTCAGCTACGTTTTCATTCTCATCCACAGCATCATCCTGATGGTCGGCGGGCATTACACCTATGCCGAAGTGCCCCTGTTCGATTACATCAGGGAACTCACCCAGTCCACGCGCAACAACTACGACAAACTGGGGCACTTCGCGCAAGGCTTCGTGCCGGCCCTGGTGGCGCGGGAGCTGTTGATTCGTAACGGGATCATTCCGTCAGCCGCCTGGCGGAATTTCTTTATCGTCTGTTTTTGTTTGGCGGTCAGCGCGTTTTACGAGTTCATCGAGTGGTGGGTCGCGCTGCTTTCCGGTGAATCCGCCGAGGCGTTTCTGGGTACACAAGGGTATATCTGGGATACCCAATCGGACATGTTTTTCGCCATGCTGGGAGCGATTGTCTCGCTGGTGCTGCTGGGCCGGCTGCATGACCGGCAACTCAAGCGCTTGACGGACAATACGTGAGTTCATGAAACATGAACGCCAACCGGATTGCTTCCGTTGGCAGTCCCGAGGCATCCAGCCTATTCGTGCACAATGGGAAATGTGATGGAAAACAAAGCCCCGGGTTTTGCATTGGAAACCCGAATATCTCCCCTCATGGCATGCACCAGCTGGTAGACCAGCGCCAGTCCGATTCCCGTACCGGTGGTTTTGCGGGTCAGTTCATTCTCTGAGCGGTAGAACAGATCGAAAATCCGTTTCACATGCTCCCGGGAGATGCCCGGACCCCAATCCCGCACTTGAAACTGCACCTTGCTCGCGTCGGCTAAAGCGCAGGCGATCTCGATCATGGGTGGCTGGGCACCCTTCGAGAACTTGATCGCGTTGTCCACCAGATTGATGAAGATCTGCAGGAAATGATCCGGGTCCACCGCAAGGCGGACGGACGCCAACTCATCGGGGTCATGCATCTTCAGCTGAAAGCCCGCCCGTTCGGTTTGCGAGACGATTTTCGATCGCAGCATATCGAGCAGTTCATTGACCGTGAACGGGGTCATCTCCAGGCTTTGTTCGTTGCGGGTCATGCGGGCCAGTTGCAGAACGTTGTTGATCAGTCGTGTCAGGCGTTCGCTCTCATCGTGGATGTAGTCGTAATATTCGTGTTTCTTCTCTTCGCTCGCCCAGCCCTCCTTGAGCATCTCGCTGTACATGCGGATCGAGGTGAGGGGTGTCTTGAGTTCATGGCTGACCGCTGAGACAAAGTCCTGCTGCTGCCGCGACAGCCGGATCTGGCCCAGACCGAGGCGGTAGAGCAGCAGCGTTCCGATGAGCAACACCAGCCCCAACGCCAGCGCCACCCAGGTGATGATCAACCCGCCCGGGCCGACCGGGAGTTGCCGGACGCTGAAAATCATATCCAGAGCGCCCAGGGGGGCGTTAAGCGCAGCCCGGTAGAGCAGGGAACCCTGCAGGGCTTCGGATGAGGACAGGTAGGAACGGCTGTTCAGGCTGCGAAAGGTATTCAGAAGTTCGCCCCGGTAGACCAGGGCCAGGTCGCTCATTCGCGACAGCGCGGTGGTCTGAAAGGGTTTGCCGATCTCTTCGCTGAGGAAGGGCTGCTGCTCGATCAGCAGTCCCTGGATGATGCGCTGTCCTTCACGCCAGACCTTGCGGTAGAGCACGAAGTGGCCGCTTTCCAGCAGACTGAACTCGAACGGATCGATTTCGCTTTCAAAAGTCCGGATGCGAAGGGCCTCCCGGGCCGGGTCCGCCTCGGCCCGGTCGCTTTCGACCGGTTCGGCCAGGGTGCTGAGTTCCTTGCGCATCTGCCGCGGCGCCGGTGCCGTTTTTCGGCGCGGGCTTGCAGCCTCCGGTGCAGGGCTGGCCTGCTGGCTGAATTCGGCCTGCAGGTCCAGCGACTCGAGTCTCTTCGGCAGCGCGGTTGCAGCGCGGCTCTTGAGTTGCGCCGGTGCCGATTCGGAACGGCTGAGCTGGTCGAACACGGATTGCCCCGCTGGGGAGAGGCTGTAGTCTTCGGCCAATGTTCCGGTCCCCAGGGAAGCGGGGGGGCCTGGTGCCATGACAGGGGTCTCTTTATCCGCCTGGGGGGCGGACTCCAGGACGGCTGCGGTCCGGGCCTCGGGGTGGACCAGGCGGTTTTCGCTGAGGATTCCGCGAAGCGTATCCGCCTGCTGCCGGCGTTGCGTCAGTTCCTGGCTGGAGACGCCATACTCGGCCGCGTCGGTGCCTGGCGCGGGCAACAGCGGAGTGGAAAAGGCCCCCGAGGCATCCACCTGGAAGTAGCCCACCAGCCCGGGGATCTCTCCGGACACGGGATAGGCCGCCAGGGGGGAGCGTTGGATGAAGGGCTTGCCCGGGTCCCCCTCGATGACCAGGAAGGCGTAGTCGGAGAACCCGCGGGCCTCTTCCCGCGCGATCAAGGCCGAGGTGGCTTCGCGTACCCGGTCGGTGAGTTCCTCCGCCATCTGCTGATGCTGATGAAAGGCTTCCCACTTGAGTCGACTGTAGGCCTGCTGGACCAGGATCGCAGAGGGCAGGGACAGGGCGATGAAAAACAACGCCAGAGCCCGGCGCAGCCGACCCGGGGTGAGACCGGTTGTGAGACGCTTCACCGGATCAGCCACTCAACAGTCGGTAGCCGGCGCCGCGTACCGTGACCAGGTAGCGGGGCTGATTGCTGTCCGGTTCGATCTTGCGCCGCAACTTGGCGATGTGGATATCCACGGTGCGGGTCTCCAGATCGAGATGCTTCGCATAGCCCCAGACCTTGTGCAACAGCTCCTCCCGGGGCACCGGGCGCTCCCGATGCTGGTGCAGGTATTGCAAAATCTCCATTTCACGCCGGGTGAATCGGCAGATATCCTGATCCGTTTCACCCGCCAGGTTCAGGGTGTCGATGACCATGCTCTCGCCGAGCCGGATGTGGGTCTCCTGAGGCGGGTTGCCCCCCGACCTGCGCAGCACGGCCTGAACCCGCAGCACCAGCTGCGCCACGGAGAAGGGTTTGGCCACATAGTCGTCGGCGCCGAGTGACAGGCCCTGGATGATGTCCTCGTCCCGGGTCTTGGCGGTCAGCATGATGACCGGCTGGGCCGGGTCCTGCTCGCGGATCCGCTGACAGATCTCGAACCCGTCCATTCCCGGCAGCATCACGTCCAGCAGGATCATGTCATAGCGGCCGGAGAGCGCCTTGTGCAGACCCCCGGGTCCCTCCGCGGCACTCTCCACCTCGTAGCCGTGATAGACGAACACGTCGATCAACCCGGTGCGGATCGCCGTCTCGTCTTCGATGATCAGAATGCGCTGTTTGCTGTTCATGGTTCGGATTCGAGGCTCCTTTCTATGCGCACAGCTTAACAAGTCTGCCTCGCGCGGAAACGTAAATCTTTTGTAAACCGGGGGGATGCAGTTTTACCAACCCCTGTCTGTTTTGCTCCTGGGGCGGTTCATAGACTGGAAGCGTACCGATCGCAACCGTAAGACAGGAGATCCCAATGACCCTCATCACCCGAGTCACACGACTGTTTCGCGCCGACATGCATGCCGTGCTCGACGCCCTCGAAGAACCCGAACTGCTGCTCAAACAGGCGATCCGCGAGATGCAGGGCGCCCTTGAGCGCGAGACCCGACAGGGGCGGCTGATCGCGGAAGAGTTGAAGCAGCTCAACACCCGTAAGCAGGCAGAGCAGGACGAGATGACCGCCCTGAACGAGGAGCTGGACCTCTGCTTCGAACACAACAACGAGACCCTGGCGCGAACCGTATTGCGCCAACGGCTCGAAAAGGAGCGCATCGTCCACTACCTGGAACAGCGGCAGGCCAGCCTGCAGTCGGTGGCCGAGGCGCTGCAGCAGCGCATGGACGAGCAGAGCGTCCGGCTCCGGGATATGCAGCAGAAACTGAATCTGATGGCGACCCAGTCCAGGCCGTATCCGGGGGATGCGGATGACGGTCTACCGGACACCACCACAGGGTTCACGGTCACCGACGAGGCCTTGGAACGGGCCTGGCTGCGGGAATGCCGCCAGCGGGTGCCGTCATGAAACGGCCCAACTTCAGTGAAGGTGTGGGGGTGTCGTTGCTGGTGTCCCTGTTCGGCGGTGCCCTGTTTCCCGCATTGACCCTTTGGTTTGCCGGAGGGTTCGCCCTGCGTGGCTTGATCACCCTACTGGGGTTGTTCTACCTGCTCTACCTGTTGCGTCGCAGTGAGCGTAAGCCGGGACGGGTATTGGCGCTGACCCTCTGGCTGCTGATCTCACCGCTCACCGCGCTGCTGGGTATCGGCCTCTGGGGGGATCTGCTGATCCACCTGGCCCTGCTCTGGCTGGTCCGCGCCGGGTTGTTTCACAGCCGTCTCTACACCGCCCTGATGGACTTGGGATTGGTGGTGCTGGGTCTCGGCGCCGCGCTCTGGGGCAGCTCGGAAACCGGCACCCTGGTGGTGGGGCTGTGGAGCTTTTTCCTGGTGCAGGCCCTGTTCGTGTTCATCCCCCATGACGCAGCGGACTCTGAAGGGATCGCCACGTCCCCGCTCGGTGACTCCGAACGTTTTGATCGAGCCCACCGGGCGGCGGAGGATGCCTTGCAGCGCCTGACCCGTTATCCCAATCCTTGAAGGAGACCCAAAATGAAATCGAAATGGTTTGCCCTGTCCTTGCTGGTTCTGACCGCAGGGGGCATCACCCTCTACCCCTCCATGAAGAACTGGGCGGCCCGGGTGGAAGCGCCCACCCCGTCACCGATCGAGACCCGGCCGGAGCTGCTCCCCGGAATGTTGCACAAGCCCCGGGTGGAGGTGGTGTTCGCACTGGACACCACCGGCAGCATGGGTGGCTTGATCCGCGCGGCCCGGGAGAAGATCTGGTCCATCGCCACCACCCTGGCCCAGGCCCAGCCGGCGCCCGAGATCCGCATGGGCCTGGTGGCCTACCGGGACCGGGGCGATGCCTATGTGACCCAGGTGGTGGACCTTACTTCCGATCTGGATGCGGTCTATGCCCGGCTGATGGCGTTGCGTGCCGAAGGCGGCGGTGACGGACCGGAGAGCGTCAACCAGGCCCTGGCCGACGCGGTCGGGGGCGTCTCCTGGAGCCAGGACCCGGATGCCTACCAGGTGATTTTCCTGGTGGGCGATGCCCCCCCGCACATGGATTATCCGAACGATGTGGCCTACCCGCACAGCCTTGAGCAGGCCCGGTCCCGGGGCATCGTGGTCAACGCGATTCTGGCGGGGGACAGCCAGGAGACCCGCCAGGTGTGGCAGGCGATTGCCCAGACCGGCGGCGGCCAATATGCCCAGGTCGGGCAGAGTGGGGACGCGGTGGCTATCGCCACCCCCTACGATGATCGTCTCGCGGAGCTGTCGGCGGAACTCGATGCCACCCGACTCTACTACGGCAATGCCGAGGAGCGTTCCCGGCGTGAGCAGAAGCTGGCCACCGCGAAGCAGTTGCACGAAGCGGCGTCAGTCGCCTCCCGGGCGCGCCGCGCCACGTTCAACGCCACCGCCAGTGGCGGGGCCAACCTGCTGGGGGAGGGAGAACTGGTGGACGATGTCAGCCAGGGCCGGGTCAAGCTCGAAGCGCTGCCTCCCGAATCCCTGCCGGCCCCCCTGCAGGGTATCGGTGCGGATGCGCGGCAGACCCTGATCCAGGATACGGCACAACGCCGGGATCGGCTCAACCGGGAGATCCGCCAACTGGCTGATGAGCGGGCCGAATACCTGCGCGACCGGGTCGAGGCCGAAGGCGGAGCCCCCGCATCCCTGGACCACAAACTCTACGAGGCCATCCAGGCCCAGGGTCGGCTCAAGGGCATGGACTACGAGGCGGGTGCCCTGGCCTATTGAGGCTTTGCAGGACCGGACCTCCAGGGTCCGGTCCTGTCACGGCGGGGCAGTACGCCGTTCGGGGTTATTTGACATGGCCTGATGAGTTCACCAGAATTTGGCGCACGCGAAGGATTGCGACGATCCGGTTTCAGGGATTGGAACCCGAACCAAGGGCGCCGGATGCCGTTTGCGCTATGCCGAACGGGGCGCATCACCCAAAACCAGTGACCGATGATTATGAAACTCAGCCAAGTTACCGTCGCCGTTTTTTCCCTGTTACTTCTGTTCTCCGCACCGTCTCAGGCCTTCGATGTCGGCGGTTTTGTCAATGGCGTGATCGAAGGCGTCAGTGATTCCTTCAAGGATGCCAAGGGTAAGCCCGGCGCCCACGAAAAGAACAAGGAATCGGCTAAGTCCGAGGCGGATGATTCCGCCAAAAAGGAATCATCGGATAACGAAAAATCCAAAGAGTAACTCCATACCTACAATCTCCAGCACCCGTAGCCCGGGTGCAGCGAAGCGGAACCCGGGAACGACCGTCGAAGCACCGACCCTCCCGGGGACCTGAACGACCCCCGAAGCACCGACCCTCCCGGGTTCCGCGATGCTCCACCCAGGCTACATCTGACATCCTGACGGGTGCCTGAACGCCCCTCGCTGCAGGAACAAGACAACCCCACCCGCACCCCTGCTATAATCCAGCGCAACCGATCACAATAGGGTCCCGCCGCCGATGGAAACGGAAGAGAACAAACTGAAGAAACGCAGCCGAGGCATCTACCTGCTGCCGAACCTGTTCACCACGGCCGCCCTGTTCTCCGGGTTCTACGCCATACTGGCCGCGGTCAACGGCAAATTCGAGGTGGCATCGGTGGCCATCTTCGTGGCGATGCTGATGGACGGCCTGGATGGCCGGGTGGCGCGCCTGACCAAAACCCAGTCCGCCTTCGGCGCGGAATACGACAGTCTCTCCGACATGGTCTCCTTCGGTCTGGCGCCGGCCCTGGTGGTCTACATCTGGGCGCTCAGCGGTCTGGGCAAACTGGGGTGGCTGGCCGCCTTCATCTACACCGCCTGCGGCGCGCTGCGCCTGGCCCGCTTCAACACCCAGCTGGGTATCGCGGACAAGAAATACTTTCAGGGTCTGCCCAGCCCATCGGCGGCGGCGATCATGGCGGGCGGGGTCTGGTTGGGGGTCGATTACGGCATCCCCGGCGATGATCTGGGCTGGTTCGCGGCCCTGCTGACCACCCTGGTGGGTCTGCTTATGGTGAGCAATTTCCGCTATCACAGCTTCAAGGAGATCGACTTCCAGGGCAAGGTGCCGTTCATCGCCCTGGTGGTGGTGGTCGTGGTGCTGGCGATCATCCAGACCCATCCGCCCACGGTGTTCTTCCTGATGTTCCTCACCTACGCCATTTCGGGCCCCGTGCTGACCCTGGTGCAGCTGCGGAAACATCGGGAGGAGCGACGCATCGAGTCAACGTCGGATGATGCTTGACGAAGACGGATCTTCGAATAAAGCCTGCGTTGAAACTATTCCAGCAAGGATTATGAAAGAGGGGAGGGGTATTTAACGCAGGGTCGCGTTTCCTGGTCGGAGCAGGTGATCGAAAGCCCGGACAAGCGGACGTTTTACCAACAATCATGGTAACGGCGGCCGCCTTTGAACTCATGATATCTACCTCGAAACGATATGCCGAATACTGTGTTTTATTTTAGCGGTTGTTCATGGTTAAGCATGTTCAGAAAAAGGTGAGCACTCTAAAGAAGTGAACACCCCGAATCCTCGCATATAAAAGCACAACGAGATTGTTAGTTCACATTAAATGAACTATCGTTCATCAATAGTGAACTATTTCGTGGCGATCCTGATGAGTCAGCTTAGCAATGCCCTATTTACCGAAACTCAGTATAAGGTGTTGGGACTGTTGTACGGACAACCCAACAGGAGCTTTTATACAAAAGAGATCCTGCGTCTGACAGGTATGGGGGTGGCGACAATTAAAAGAGAGCTGGATCGCATGCTGGCCGCCGGGATTTTACAGATGACCAAAATCGGCAACCAGCACCACTATCAGGCTAACCCTGAATGCCCAATCTATGCAGAGCTCGTCAGCATCATCAAAAAGACGGTTGGCCTGACCGAGCCCCTCCGCCAGGCATTGTCACCCCTATCAGAAAAGATAGACTGGGCCTTCGTATTCGGCTCCCTAGCCAGCGGCAAGGAGTCGGCAGGGAGTGACGTCGATCTCATGATCATCGGCGACCTTGGCTTTTCAGAGGCGGCCAACGTCCTCTACCCGGTACAGGAAGCGCTGGGACGGGAGGTCAATCCAAAGATCTTCCGCAAGGATGAATGGATCAGGCTGGAGAAGGAACAGGATGCCTTCGTCAGGGATGTGATGACCAAACCACGCATGGACGTGGTGGGAGGAAAGGATGAGCTTGGATAAGCTTATAGGAATTAGTCTTGAAAGGATAACAGCAGATGCGGCCTATGCCGAAGCTCTGTATGGCAAGGTTGTGCAATGGATAGAGAGTAACAAACCGGAGTTGCTCGAATAGGGACAGCAGCCGTTATAGCGAAGATCTTCACGATTGAAAATTGGCCGTCATGTGGCGCGTGGCCTTGGCAAGGCCAGTTCACCAGCAGAAAGTATGCGCTCAAGTCGAACAACCCGGGAGACGAGATCTGGGCTGCTTTCTAAAGCGCCGGAATGGCCAAGGCTGGATGGACGGCGAGCTGCTGGTGTCACGCAACGCTTCCTAGAGGTCAACCGACCGTAGTGACTGCCACACAGGGAAAGTAAAGTGTCTTAAGGCCACTGATCTGAGCCATCGGATCGGCCAGAAAAAGCCGGTGCTCGTCTACAAAATGGTGACCGAAGGCACTGTCGAAGAGCGGATACTTGCCCTCCAGGCGCGAAAGCAGGGACTGGCCGATCAGGTCTATTGCAAGGGACGAAAAGCCGGGAACTGCTCGTGGACGAAAAAACTATACAGTCCTTGCTGGCGGGTATCTGATCGTTGCCGGGTCCAATTGGCATTCCCATATGGCTGCGTTATATTGATCCGTTACCCATCGAGGAAAAGGGTCCCCCATCGGATCCCGTATCTGCCTGTCGGAGAAAAGCATGAGTCAAGCCGATCAACTGATCATTTTCGATACCACCCTGCGCGACGGGGAGCAGAGCCCGGGCGCCTCCATGACCAAGGATGAAAAGGTGCGCATCGGCAAGGCTCTGGAAAAGCTGCAGGTGGACGTGATCGAGGCGGGTTTCCCAATCGCCAGTCCCGGCGATTTCGAGGCGGTGGCGGCGGTGGCCGGGGTGGTCAAGGACGCCCGGGTCTGCGGTCTGGCCCGCGCCCTGGACAAGGACATCGACCGTGCGGGTGAAGCACTCCGGGAGGCCAACGCCTCGCGCATTCACACCTTCATCGCCACCTCTCCGATCCATATGCAGTTCAAGCTGCGCATGCAGCCCGACGAGGTGGTCGCCCAGGCCATCCATGCGGTCAAGCGGGCACGTCAGTACACCGATGACGTGGAGTTCTCCGCCGAGGACGCGGGGCGCTCCGAGATCGATTTTCTGTGTCGCATCTTCGAGGCGGTGATCGAAGCAGGCGCCACCACCCTGAACGTGCCGGACACGGTGGGTTACGCCATGCCGCACCAGTTCGGCGATCTGATCCGCCAGCTGCGTGAGCGCATTCCGAACTCCGACAAGGCGATATTCTCTGTGCATTGTCACAACGACCTGGGCCTGGCGGTGGCCAACTCCCTGTCCGCGGTGAGCAATGGCGCGCGCCAGGTGGAGTGCACCATCAACGGCCTCGGCGAGCGGGCCGGTAACGCCTCCCTGGAGGAGATCGTGATGGCGGTGCGTACCCGTCAGGATGTCTTCTCCTGTCAGTCCGGGGTGGACACCACCCAGATCGTTACCTGTTCGAAGCTGGTCTCCAACATCACCGGTTTTCCGGTCCAGCCGAACAAGGCCATCGTCGGCGCCAACGCCTTCGCCCATGAGTCCGGTATCCATCAGGACGGGGTGCTCAAATCCCGCGAGACCTACGAGATCATGCGCGCCGAGGATGTGGGTTGGAGCCAGAACCGGATGGTGCTGGGCAAGCACTCCGGGCGTAACGCCTTCCGCACCCGGCTGGAGAGCCTGGGCATGATCTTCGAGTCCGAAGAGGAGCTCAACGCCGCCTTCTCCCGCTTCAAGGATCTGGCGGACAAGAAACACGAAATCTTCGACGAGGACCTGCAGGCCCTGGTCACCGATACCAAGACCGAGGCCTTCAACGAGCGCATCAAGCTGGTCTCCCTGAAGGTCTGCTCCGAAACCGGCGAGACGCCCCGCGCGGCACTGGTGTTGAGCATCGACGGGGTGGAGGAGCCGGGCGCGGCCATCGGCGGCGGTCCCGTGGATGCCACCTTCAAGGCCATCGAGTCGATCGTCAACAGCGGTACCGAACTGCTGCTCTACTCGGTGAACAACATCACCAGCGGCACCGACGCCCAGGGCGAGGTGACCGTGAGGCTGTCGATGGACGGGCGGATCGTCAACGGTCAGGGGGCCGATACCGACATCGTGATCGCCTCCGCCAAGGCCTACATCAACGCGGCCAACAAGATCCTTGCCCCGGTGGCCAAGGCGCATCCCCAGTCCGGTGATGTCTGATCGCAGTCTTCTGCAGCGGATGATCGGGATGCGACCTCATGGATGAACAGCGGCGCCAATACTACCTCGATGCGATGGGGGTGACCCGCTGGCAATTGCGCGCGCCACCCCGGATCGTGGAGGCGCCGCCGCAGCTCGCGGAGGTCCTGTCAGACGCCGAGCCGCAACCTTCGTATCAACCCCAGACGCGGGCAGAGCCGGTGCCCCAACCTGAGTATCAGCCCCAGACACAGGCAGAACCGTGCCGCCAACCGATCGCCACACCCCCATCCCGCGCGCCGGAAAAACCGGACTGGCAGACCCTGCGGGAGCAGGTCAGGAACTGTCGCCGCTGCGGGTTACGCGAGGGCTGCACCCAGACCGTGTTCGGCGTCGGTGACACCCAGGCCAGGTTGCTGGTCATCGGCGAGGCGCCGGGGGCGGACGAGGACCGTCAGGGTGAACCCTTCGTCGGGCGCGCCGGCCAGTTGCTCAACGCCATGCTGCTGGCCATGGGCTTCCGGCGCGAGGAGGTGTTCATCGCCAACATCGTCAAGTGCCGCCCACCGAACAACCGGGATCCCCGTCCTGAAGAGGCCCTGAACTGCGAACCCTACCTGTTGCGCCAGATCGAACTGATTCAACCCAGGGCGATACTCGCGGTGGGCCGGATCGCCGCCCAGAACCTGCTCAAATCGGAGCTCGCCGTGGGTAAGCTGCGGGGCCGCATGCATGCCCTGGGCGAGACGCACATCCCCTTGGTGGTGACCTATCATCCCGCCTACCTGTTGCGCTCCCCGGAACACAAGGGCCGCGCCTGGCAGGATCTGCAGATGGCGCTCTCGGTGCTGCGGGAGGCCCCATGAATGCCCGTCTGATGGATCCCCTGCTGAGTGTCCGACCGATGCGGGAGGAGGACCTTGAAGAAGTCATGGCGCTGGAAAACCGGATCTACCCCTTTCCCTGGACCCTGGGTATTTTTCAGGACTGCCTGCGGGTGGGGTACTGCTGCTGGGTGCTGACCGTGGATGAGCGGATCGTCGGTTACGGCGTCATGTCCGTGGTCATCGACGAATCGCATATCCTCAACATCTGCGTCGACCCGGACTGGCAACGCCAGGGCCTGGGCCGCAAGCTGCTCATGCGTCTCCTCAAGGTGGCGCGTCAGCACGGTGCCGAGACCGTGTTTCTGGAAGTCCGGGTGGGTAACGAAGCGGCCCAGTCTCTCTACCGAAAAACCGGTTTTGTCGAGGTCGGTCAGCGGCGCAACTACTACCCGGCGGAGAATGACGCCCGGGAGGACGCCCTGCTGTTGTCCCTGGAACTGGTATCCTCGATGCGGCCTTCTGTTCCGTAAACCATGGGAAGTATCCAAATGCAGCGTCTTTTTTACCTGCTCATCCTGTCTTTGCTTTTGTGGGGATGCGACACCCGGCCCGGCTCGGACCGGGTCAAGGTCAGCGAACAACCGGCACAGGGATTGGCCGACACTTCCTTCGATCAGGGTTACCTGCAACAACTCGTGGACGAGACCCGCGAGGGTGCCGAGGCGCGGGTTCAGGAGGCCTATACGCGTAACAACATCCCCCCCGATCAACGCATCAGCCATGCCCGGGCCGAGGGCCGTTTCGAGCACTATGCCAAGCATCGGCTGGCGGTGGTTGAACTCAGTTATACCGCCAACCCGATGCGGGTGTTGCGGGTAGTCGGCATTGATGAAGATCGCCTGATATCCATCAGCTGTATTGCACCCCAGGGCGAGGTGTTGGATCTGTTTGACGGGGAGAGTGATTGCGGGCGGGGCGTCACAGCGTACTTTGGCGCGGAAACCGATTGATGCCGGATCATCCGTCGCACCCGTAGCCCGGGTGCAGCAAAGCGAAACCCGGGAGCCGTCCTCGAAGTGCCGAATCTCCCAGGTTTCGCTTTGCTCCACCCGGGCCACACGCACATCACCACATTAACCGGAACCCGGGAATCGCCCCCGGAGCTCCGAAACTCCCGGGTTTCGCGATGCTTCACCCGGGCTACACACATCACCACATTGACCGGAACCCGGGAATCGCCCTCGGAGCTCCGAAACTCCCGGGTTACGCGCTGCTCCACCCGGGCTACCACGTTGTTCATCCCCGCCGCTGGGCAAGCAACCGATCCAGCTGATTGGCAAAGGCCTGCCGGTCGGCCTGGGAAAATGCCGGGGGACCCCCGGTGTCGATACCGCTGCCGCGCAGGGTATCCATGAAATCCCGCATGGTCAGACGCTGGCGGATATTGGCCTCGGTGTAGAGTTCCCCCCTCGGGTTGAGCGCCAGCGCACCCCGCTCGATGACCTCGGCGGCCAGGGGAATGTCGGCGGTGATCACCAGATCGTCCGGGTTTACCTGCTGGGCGATATGGTTGTCTGCCACGTCAAAGCCGGCCCCGACCTGCACCGTGCGAATGTACTGTGAACGAGGTACCGGCAATGCCTGGTTGGCAACCAGGGTCAGGGCCACGCCGACCCGATCCGCGGCGCGGAACAGGATCTCCTTGATTACCTTCGGGCAGGCGTCCGCATCGACCCAGATGTGCTGAATACTCATGTATATCCCGGGCAGTAGCGACGAACCGTCTACGGGTGACGGGTCGGCACTGGGTTGGTGAGTGGAGTAAACATAGGACACTGACCCGGAAGTCATTGACCCATGTTCTTTTTTCCATGTTTCTGTTACAGTGCACGCTTTCCGGGTGTTGTCCGGTCATCACCCAACGCGAGCAATCGCAGGAAAGGATTTTAGCCGAATCCCTATGGGATATCCCGCTTAACAGGCGGTTCGAACTCGCTCAAACCGAGTCGAGGTTCGGCAGCCTGATTGTACATTCAGAGAATTCCCTCTTTTTATCCAGCCAGGACCGGATCCCGAACGTCGAAAACCGTTACGGGGTGGCAAGACTGGAGCATTATTTACTCATGTCATTTGATTCCCTCGGCCTGTCGGCCGAACTCCTGCGCGCGATTGGCGAGCAGGGCTACACCCAACCTACTCCGATTCAACGTCAGGCGATTCCGATGATCCTCAGCGGTCGCGACGTCCTCGCCGGCGCCCAGACCGGCACCGGCAAAACCGCCGGTTTCACCCTGCCGCTGCTGCAGCGACTGAGCGAAAAACCTGTCCCGGGCGGTAAACGTCCGGTGCGCGCGCTGGTGCTGACCCCGACCCGCGAACTGGCCGCCCAGGTGGGCGAAAGCGTGGCGGCCTATGGTCGTCACCTGCCGTTCCGTTCCGCGGTCATTTTCGGCGGGGTCAAGATCAACCCCCAGATCCAACAGTTGCGCCAGGGTGTCGACATCCTGGTGGCGACACCCGGACGTCTCCTCGACCATGTGTCGCAGAAGACCCTCGATCTCTCACAGATTGAAATCTTCGTCCTGGATGAAGCCGACCGGATGCTGGACATGGGCTTCATACACGATATCCGCAAGGTGTTGGCATTGCTGCCGGAAAACGGAAAGCGCCAGAACCTGCTGTTCTCCGCCACCTTCTCCCAGGAGATCAAGCAATTGGCCGAACGCCTGCTCAACCGTCCCGAACTGATCGAGGTGGCCCGGCGCAACAGTACCGCCGAGGCGATCGAGCAGCGGGTGCATCCGGTGGACAAGGGCCGCAAACGGGAACTGCTGAGCCACATGATCGGTATGAACGACTGGCGCCAGGTGCTGGTGTTCACGCGCACCAAACACGGTGCCAACCGGTTGGCGGAACAGTTGCAGAAAGACGGTCTGGTCGCCGCCGCGATTCACGGTAACAAGAGCCAGGGTGCCCGTACCCGGGCCCTGTCCGGGTTCAAGAGCGGTGAGGTGCGGGTCCTGGTGGCCACCGATATCGCCGCCCGAGGACTGGACATCGATGAGCTGCCTCACGTGGTGAACTACGAACTGCCGAACGTGCCGGAAGATTACGTGCACCGTATCGGCCGCACCGGCCGGGCCGGCAACGCGGGTGTCGCCATCTCCCTGGTGTGTGGCGAAGAGCAGAAGTTTCTGCGCGACATCGAGCGCCTGCTCAAGCAGGAGCTGCCGAAGGTGGTTTTGCCGGGCTATGAACCGGGTACCCAGTCCGCAATCGAGGAGAAACCGGTCCGTCATCAGGACAACCGCCGCGACCGTTCCGCCGCCCCTTCCAGGGAGTCTCGTTCGCGGAACAATCCTCGACGGGATGGCCGTGCTTCGGCGAAACCGGCTCAGGGTAATAACGACCGCTCACGGAGAAGCTCGGAAGCGGATCGAACCGCTGCCACGGGTGATACAGCACCCCGCCAGCATGTACACCGCAAACCGGCCGCCGCCCGCAACCAGCCCGCGCAACGCCACCATGCCGGTGGACGAAAGAAACGGGAACTGCCCGCATTGCTGGGTGGGCGCTCAGAGGATTGAGGCCGCAGGCCCATCCGCAGCGGCTGTTGCGGATGGGCCTCATCGATCCTTCCGCTCAGATCTAAGGCGCAATCAGCGCCGGAATCATAAACTCCTCGCGCTTGCCCTCGCGCACCGGGTCGGCGGATTCATTCCACCCCAGGTCCTGGGCCATGTGCGCGGGAACGGGTTCACGAGTCAACCAGACCACCAGACGCATTCCATCGGTGATGAACGGATCAGCAGTCAGGTTGAGGCCGGGATTCTCCTCGGTGGTCGCCCCCACACCCTCAACGAAGGCGAATTTGCTCACCGCATCATGGTGCAGCAGGCTGTGAAACAGGTATTCCCGGGCCTCGTCAACCACCGGATCGATCACATGGGTGGTCAGGGTGGGGGAGCGGGTGGTCAACTTGACGCCAATGTCCCGACTGACCTGACCCATCCACACCGGAATGCCCTCACAACGGAATGGGGCCAGCCAGAGGCGCATGTGGTTGCGCTGGTTGATGGTTGAACGGCCACGTTGCAGGGCGATGTCCTGTGGACGGCTGAAGGCGTAGAGGGCGCTGACCGGGGCTGTAAGGAACGCCTTTTCCGCGATCGCCGCACCGATCATGCGACGGATGCTGTCCACGGTGATCGCCTCGGTGAAATCCCAGCCACTGGACGACAGGGCTGAAATCAGTTCTTTGCCGGTTCCAACGATCACCAGATTCAATGGATCGCCCGTTCTGTCCCCTGCCGCATTGCTGGTGCAGCAGGCCATCCGGGCCAACTGAACCTGTAACTCATCCACACTCAGGTCGGGCAATTCATCGACCCGGTTATACAGATCGCGCAGTGAGGATTGCTCGTAATCGAAACTCTCGGTGGGCAGCAGTACCGCAAAGCGCATGCGTAGGGCGTGCCCGCTGCTGGATAAATGCACGTCGATGAAACGTCCCCCGCGCTTGTAGGACGCATAGATGAAGCCCTCCTGGGTGCTGCCCGCGGGGACAAAGAAGGGCAGGGCGTTGTTGCGGAAAAGGCTTCTGTTGCGCGGCTGTTCATCGGCACTCAGGTGCGTCCCGGTTATGAACGCTGCTTCATCGGCGGAATAGTAATCGGGGTCGAGGGAGAAGGGCATCAACCAGTAGTCCATGTCACTCGCGTTCTTCACATGCATCCAGATCGGCTGGATGTCGTGTTCCGCCATTGGCACATCGAAATACTCGGAAGCGGCTTCGTCCGTGGGGATCGCGATATGCACCGTAACCTGCTCCCTCTCGAGTCGCTGCAGCCGCTCAAGGGGGATCGGCAGGTTCCGTTCCCCGGTGGGTTCATAGGTGGTGAACAGGGAGCAGGCGGACAGCAGGCCTGCGAGCAACAGGGCGAAGGTGATACGCATTGCGGGGATCGGCAATTTGGCTTGCAAGGTCATGGATCGGGAGCGGGCGGTCGGTGGCATGACTGGCATGGTACGACAGTTTCCCCGTCGATTTCAGGCGTCGTTTACGGGGTAAAGTCCCGCTTGAATCCTCCCGGAGACCGGGTAGTGCTGTTGATCAGTGCTCTCTTGGATAACTCTGGGTTTGTTCAGAAGCGTTTCAAATCATCTCATCGATGGGAGAGGCTTCCGAATGCATAGTGCCCACGGATCCGATCGAGGTAAAGGCGTCGATGGCTCTCTGACCCTGACGGGAGATGCCGGTATTTGCCGTGTCCTCTGAATCTTCATCCCCGCTGCCCCGGGCGGTCTGGCTCTGTTCCTCACGCCTCAGGGCATGCAGTTCACTGCGGGCCTGCGCGGCTATGGCAGCGGCCTGGGACGCGACGCGCCGGTCCTGGGGAGAGGGGTCGGCCGGTGCCAGCGCGGCACGCTGGATGGTCTCCGCCTGGCGGATGATCTCCTCCGGGCTTCCGGAGTAGGAGGCGCTGATGGAGACCTCGCCGCCGATGGCGTAGCTGCGGCCATCCGGCCCGGTCTGGTAGGTGTAACTGCCGCCACTGGCCATGCCTCCGGAGGCTGCCCGATGGGCCGCCTCATGAGCTTTGACCTCCCGGTCCCGGGCCTGAAGTTTGCGGACCTGAGCCTGTTCCTCCCGGGTCAACCGCTGGGCCTGACCGCTCTCATTGACCGGTCGTTCGGTGGTGGATTCCCGGGTGGTGTCCGACTCCGCGCGGTTGGCGACCGTGCCGGATTCCGGGCCAAAGGTTCTCCTGGCGGTCGGGGAGGTCGCCTGCTGATAGTCTGACAATGCACCCAAAGACAGGTCCATAGGGAATACCGATAGTCTGCCTGAGATCAATTATATCCGAGATTTCAAGGTCAAAACCGGGTAAATACCGCGAAATGGCGCTCCAGAGAACGCCGTTCCTGTCAGAACCAGCTTTCGATGAGTTTACGGTCCGGAATACCGCCGCTGTGCACCACCTGCTCGTCGATCACCACCCCGGGGGTGGACATCACTCCATAGCCCATGATCTGGCCCATGTCCTCGACCTTGCTCAAGTCGGCCTCTACGCCCTTGTCGCGGATCACCGCGGCGATCAGATCGTAGGTGGCGACACAACTGCGGCAACCGCTGCCGAGTACTTTGATTGTTTTCATGATGGGCTCCTGTATTTCATTTGATGATTGGTATCACCCCGCTCAAGGGCGATGGTTAATGGTTCTTGAGTTCACTGCATTCACGCTTTATTCATTCCCCCTCTCCCTGGCCCTCTCCCGCAAGGGGAGAGGGAACTCATGGATGAATATGGGCAGTCAACGGATCGCTTGTTGTTACTACCCAAATGGCAGATTTCCAAATACTCGATCACTGCATCTCATTTCACCTCATAAGGGCAAAGGAGACGCATGGATCAATTAACCGTAGGTCGGGTTAGCGTAGCGTAACCCGACGAACAGCGTTATCCACTTCATGTCGGGTTACGCTGTGCTAACCCGACCTGCCCACTATCATTAGTTTTGAATTTTGAATTTTGAGTTTTGAATTATGAATTCATGAGTTCACAACCTGTTTTCCATCTCCCTCTTCCTGGCCTTCTCCCGCAGGGGGAGAGGGGGTCACAAAAACCCGTGAGCGCAGCGAACACCTCAACTCAAAACTAAAAATTCAAAACTCAAAATTCCTTCCCCACCCCCGCCACAGCGGAAAGGTCTACAGAATAATCCATCAAGTTGAAGCCCCATCCCACCAGCATGATCGCAATCGCAAGTATCCCACAGAACAGGGCCAACGCCGGCCACTTGATCACCTTGCGCAAGATCAGCATCTCCGGCAGGGACAGGGCGGCAATGCTCATCATGAATGCCAGAGCGGTACCCAGTGCGACCCCTTTGCCAAGCATCGCTTCCGCCACAGGAATCACCCCGGTGGCATTGGCGTACAGGGGAATGCCGAGCAGCACCGCACCGGGCACGGCCCAGATGTTGTCACGCCCGCCCAGATGTTCCGCCACCCACTCCTGGGGCACGAAACCATGGAACAGGGCCCCGATAGCGATGGCCGCGATGACCCACTTCCAGATCCGTCCGACGATCGACTTGACCTCGGAAAGGGCGAATCGGTGACGGCCGCGCAGGCTCTGGTCAGGGGCTGCGCCCTGGTTCTGGCCGACCCGGATCTCCCACACATAGGGCTCCACCCAGCGTTCCGGACGGAACCGCTCCATGATCACGCCTCCCGCGTAGGCCACTACCAGCCCGGCGCCGATGTAGAGCGCCGCCAGTTCCCAGCCCAGTAGCCCCACCAGGACCACCGCCGCCACCTCGTTGATCATCGGACTCGCGATGAGGAAAGAGAAGGTCACCCCGAGGGGGATGCCCGCCTCCACGAAGCCGATGAACAGAGGTACCGAGGAGCAGGAGCAGAACGGTGTCATGGCGCCCAGCAGGATCGCCAGGACCCGCGCCAGCCAGCGGGGTTTGTTACGCACGTAATTCCGCACCTGTTCCGGGGAGAGCAGGGCGCGTAGCAGGCCCATCAGGTAGATGACCGACACCAGCAGGAAAAAGATCAGGGCGGTGTCCATGACGAAGAAGGCGAGAGCCTCCGCCACAGGGGTGCCGGGGGTCAGACCGAGCAGGTCGTAGACGAGCAAATGGGACAGATTTTCGAACATCGCTCAGGGTCTCAGCGGCAGCAGTCCACGGTCTTGCATACCGCGCGGCGAATCCAGTCGACGGGTAGATCCTCACGGGTTTCGCCGTCGAAACTCAGGGTACGGCAGTTCACCGTCGGTGCGCCGATGAGATCCGCGCAGCTTGGGCAACTGCTCTCACCCGGGCGGGAATCCTCCAGCAGTTGCTCCAGGGGAACCCCGTCGATCAGCAGGCTGTTGGATTGATCCAGCGCAGCGGATGAGAGTCGGGTCTCCTGCAGCAGGAACCGTACCCCCTGCGGTGCACATTCATGGTTGAGTCGCTCGATAGCTTCAATCACCGACTTGCCACTGGACTCGCAGCGGCAGCAGGTCGCTCCCTCGACCTCCAGGTGGCGCCATTCCAGGATATGGGTCTGCATCGTTATTACTCCTGTTGAAGGGTGGTAATGCTCAGGCGCAGCAGCGGGCCTGGGGGCGCACCGGGGCACCGGCCAGGCGTTGCTGATCCTGAAGGTAGGGAGTCTGAGCCGCCGTCGCCTTGACGGTGGTTTGCAGTACTTCGCTCATCCACTGCGGAAGCTCCGGGTGGAGTCGGTAGTGAATCCATAGCCCATCACGCCGATCGAGCACCAGTCCCCACTCCCGTAGATGGGCCAGGTGGCGGGAGATCTTGGGTTGGGACTGGTCCAGGGCATGGGTCAGCTGGCAGACGCACAGTTCCTCCGAACGGGAGAGCAGCAGCAGGCAGCGCAGGCGAATGTCGCCGCTCAGGGCGGTGTAGAAGGTTTCGGCGGTGGGTGTCATGGGTCTATATATAACGCCAACGTAATATTACGTCAAACGTATATATTCATTTTCTGCCCGATTCTGCAAACCGGGCCCTGTGGTATCTTGGGATCTCCTGCAGATTTGGGGATCGACGTGAGTCAGCGGCGGATCGAACGTGAAAAACAGACCATCTCAGCGATGATGGCCCTCTATTGCCGGGATCATCATGGGGAATCCCAAGCTTTGTGCGAGTCCTGCGCACAACTGCTCGACTATGCCCATAAACGTCTCGATACCTGCCCCTTCCAGGAAAACAAACCGGCCTGCAACCACTGCACGGTGCACTGCTACGCCCGCAGCAAACGGGACCAGGTCCAGGCGGTCATGCGCTACTCCGGCCCGAGGATGCTGCTGCGCCACCCTCTGCTGAGTCTCTATCATCTGCTCGACAAATTTCGTGAAGTGCCCAAGCTGGGGCGTCCGGGTGGTTCCTGACGCCTTGCCGAAATCTTGGAATAGACCGTTCTATCGTTTTGCGGTGTTTTTGTATCCATTGATCAATATTCAAGAGTTCTCCAATAACTAGAATAATCAATGAACTGCGAAAGTATTTATTGGGATAATAGAAAATATGTAAATTAATTAATATACAAGACAAACAATTATGTATATATTTAAATATACTTAAACATGTAGTATGTATATATATTAATTGACATTATGAGCATGAAAGAGGTCGTGCAGAAGCAGTACCGGGAGCATATCAACCGGGTGCGTCATCAACTGAAGGACCTGACGATGCCATCGGAGGGTTGGCTACGGACGGCTCGAAAGGCTCTGGGTATGTCCGGTGCACAGTTAGCCCGGCGTCTGGGTGTCACCCGGGCAATGGTGTCGAATACGGAGCGGGCCGAGCAGGACGGTGGCGTGACCCTCAAGACACTGCAGAATATGGCGCAGGCGATGGATTGTCGGCTCGTCTATGCCATCATACCCGAGCAGGAGATCGAGGCGATCCTGCAGGCGCGAGCCTACAAAAAGGCGCGGGAGCAGGTGATGGCTGCCGGTGTCCAGATGGCCCTTGAAGCGCAAACCTTGAGTCAGGACAAACTCGACGAACAGGTGCAGCGCCTCGCGCGTGAGATATTGGAAAAACGTGGCTCACAACTATGGAATGAGCAATGAGCGAGATCGACAGCGCTACGGATGGCGCCACACCGGTGGATCCGGATGAGAGTGAAGGGCTGCGATTTGTCCATGTCCAGACACGCGGTCAGTTGGACGAGTTGGAACAGGTTAACATTCAGGCGGGCCTGCAGTGGCTCGAACGCCAGCGTAACGCAGACATACTGAGTGAACGGTTTATCCGCGATCTCCACCAGAGGCTGTTTGGCCAGGTGTGGAAGTGGGCGGGCAGTTTCCGCACCACCGGTAAGCATATCGGTTGTGATCCACGCTACATCCCCGTCGAGTTGCACAAACTCCTGGGTGACACACGATATTGGATCGAGCATGAAACCTATTCCAAACGTGAATTGGCGATCAGGTTTCACCACCGACTCGTATCGATTCATCCGTTTCCCAATGGCAACGGTCGACATGCACGGATCATGGCGGATGCGCTTTTAATGTTCGTTCTGGGTCAACCGCCGATCGATTGGGCCGGTGGGCATGAGCTGCAGTCCATGTCCGTCCAGCGCAAACGGTACATTGCGGCCCTCAGGGCGGCCGATACCGGCGATTACCAGCCCCTGTTGGAATTCGTGGGACTCTGAATTCATAGAAACGGGTTCTTCCGATATAATGCAGCGCTTTTTCACGCCCCAAGGGGCATTTTTCGATCGTTAGCGGACGGTTCTCAATGCAGGATCGTACCGTCTGAGTAGAATTTCAACTGCCTGCCAGGCCAGTTTAGGGTTCCCGATTATGAGTGATGGCAATCTAATTACCGAGATCAGCAAAAGGCGTACCTTTGCCATTATCTCGCACCCGGACGCCGGTAAGACCACTTTGACCGAAAAACTGCTGCTGTTCGGCGGTGCGATCCAGATGGCGGGCACCGTCAAGGGCCGCAAGGCGGCCCGACATGCCACCTCGGACTGGATGGAGATGGAGAAGGAGCGCGGCATTTCGGTCACCTCCTCGGTGATGCAGTTTCCCTACCGGGACGAGATCGTCAACCTGCTCGATACCCCCGGCCATGAGGACTTCTCCGAGGACACCTACCGCACCCTCACCGCCGTCGACTCGGCGCTGATGGTGATCGACGTGGCCAAGGGCGTGGAGGAACGCACCATCAAGCTGATGGAGGTGTGCCGCTTGCGCGACACCCCGATCCTCACCTTCGTCAACAAACTCGACCGCGAAGGCCGCGACCCCCTGGAGATCCTCGACGAGATCGAACAGGTGCTGAAAATCAAGTGCGCGCCGGTCTCCTGGCCCATCGGCATGGGCAAGCGGCTCAAAGGCGTGTATGACCTGCGTACCGATGCCACCCACCTGTTCAGCGCCACCCACGGCGGCAAGATTCAGGTGGGCGAGGTCATCCAGGGCATCGACAATCCCAAACTGGACGAACTGATCGGCGGCCAGGCTCAGGAACTGCGGGATGAGATCGAACTGGTGCGCGGCGCCAGCCACGAACTCGACCTGGAGGCCTATGCCCGGGGTGAGCAGACCCCGGTGTTCTTCGGTTCGGCCATCAATAACTTCGGCGTGCGGGAACTGCTCGATGCCTTTGTCGAGTACGCGCCCGGTCCCCTGTCGCGCAATACCCAACAGCGCCTGGTGGCGCCGGATGAAAACAAATTCACCGGCTTCGTGTTCAAGATCCAGGCGAACATGGATCCCCAGCATCGGGACCGGGTGGCCTTCCTGCGGGTCTGCTCCGGTCAGTACCGCAAGGGCATGAAGATGCTCCAGGTGCGCACCGGCAAGAGTGTCCAGGTCAGTAACGCGATCACCTTCCAGGCGGATGAGCGCCGGCATGTGGAGGAGGCCTGGCCCGGGGACATCATCGGTCTGCACAATCACGGCACCATCCAGATCGGCGACACCTTCACCGAGGGCGAGACCCTTAAGTATGAAGGCATTCCCTATTTCGCACCGGAACTGTTCCGTCGGGTGGTGCTGCGCGACCCGCTAAAGCAGAAGGCGTTGCTCAAGGGGGTGCTGCAGTTGTGCGAGGAGGGCGCCACTCAGGTGTTCCGCCCGCTGAAGAACAACGACCTGATCCTCGGCGCGGTGGGTATGCTGCAGTTCGATGTGGCGGTGCAGCGTCTCAAGCACGAGTACAAGGTTGAGGCCATCGTCGAGGCGATCAGCGTGGCCACCACCCGCTGGATCTACTGCAAGGATGACAAGATGCTGGAGCGTTTCAGGGACAAGAACTTCGAAAACCTGGCCATGGACGGGGACGATCAGCTGGTCTACCTGGCCCCCACCCGGGTGAATCTCGATCTGGCCATGGAGCGCTGGCCGGATGTATCGTTCCTCGCAACCCGGGAGCTGTAAACCCTGATCGGTGCAGGGCCAAACGGCCCTGGGTGGGATTGCAAATCGACCGGCCTAAACCATACTTAAACTATAGGGATCACTGATCATTTCATGCTCCGGCGCGAGGCGGTGAATGGCCGCCTTCCGCGTGGTGTCGTATCCATGAACCGATTGTTCCATTGACTATCCGCCGGCCGTTGTATTTCATCCCACTCTCATACGCGATCCAGCATGAGTCAGAGGTTCCCGGAGCGCTGTTTCCGCGCTCGGCAGGGTATCAAGAGGAGGTTGACGATGTTCCTGATGCAGAAAGACAGCGAAAAGTTGGTTGAAGTGATGAGTCTGAATGACCTATTCAACCCGAATCACCAAGAGATCGTAGGGCGTTTCCACGCCGGGGAAGAGCTGCAGGATGCTGAAACCTTCACCAAGGATCAGATGAAGTTCCCATCGGGTGAGCCGCTTCCGAAATGCTGGGTCGATGCCGCTTACCGGCAGCACTGATCGCAGCGATTGATGCCCCGTAAGGAAACGGGGACTGATCACATCCCTGGCATTCCCGCGCGGGAATCCGGAGGCGGGTCATGATAATTCAGCCGCAGGTTTCTCCCGATCGGGGGAATGCCTCTTATCATCTATACGCCCCCCTAAGTCAGGTCCATGACACCGTAGGTCGGGTTAGCGCAGCGTAACCCGACAAAACAGTACAAAACAGAGTCCGAAAGTCGGGTTACGCTTCGCTGATCCGACCTGCCGCTGCACCGTCTCAAGCCAACCCTCGGGCCGCTATGATGACCAAATCGATACGTCCCCAGCAGGATTGCTGATAGCAGTCCCGGGCACATGAAAACCCGGGTTCGCAACCCTGGCGGTTTTTCACCGTTTTATTCGTACACAAAGATAGCCGGACCCGGGTCAGGGTGAGTATCATCTCAACATCAGACCCAAGAGCCGGAGTAGACGATGTTAGACAAGACCCTGACGGTGATCCTCGCGGGCGGACACGGATCGCGCCTGAAACCCCTGACCCAGGAACGCACCAAACCGGCGGTTCCGTTTGGCGGTCAATACCGGATCATCGATTTCACCCTGGCCAACTGTCTGCATTCCGGGTTGCGGCGCATCCTGGTTCTGACTCAGTACAAATCCCATTCTCTGCAAAAACACCTGCGTGACGGCTGGTCACTGTTCAATCCTGAGTTGGGTGAATACATCACCGCGGTACCACCCCAGATGCGCACCGGGGGGAGTTGGTACGGTGGCACCGCCGATGCGGTCTATCAGAACCTCTACATGCTCAAACGCAGTGGCGCGGAACGGGTGCTGATCCTCTCCGGCGACCATATCTACCGGATGGATTACGCACCTCTGCTGGCCTTCCACGAAGAACACAGCTCCAGTGTGACCCTGGCGAGCATGGAGATGCCCCTTGGCGAAGCCGGGCAGTTTGGTGTCATGCAAATCGACTCCCAGAGCCGGGTAACGTCGTTCGAGGAAAAACCCGATGCGCCTCTACCCCTTCAACCTGAGGGTAAAACCGCTCTGGTCTCCATGGGGATCTATGTTTTTTCCATGGACGCGCTGATCGAGATCCTGGAACAGGATTTCCAAAGAGAGGATTCCAACCATGACTTCGGCCTGGATGTTCTGCCTAAACTGATCGAGATGAACGGGGTTTACGCCTATACCTTCGGCGGCAGCGCCGGGCGGGTCAGCCGGGATCGCTACTGGCGCGACGTGGGTACCCTGGATAGCTATTACGAAGCGAATATGGGGCTCCTCGATCCCATTCCCTCCCTGGACCTCTATCAACCCGAGTGGCCGATTCGCACCCATCATCGGCAAACTCCGCCCGCCCGCACGGTGCCCGGGGTCTCCGGCAGCGAGGGGATCTTCATCAACTCCATCGTCGCCAACGGGGTGGTGATCGTGGGAGGCAGCGTGCAGCACTCCATCCTGTTTCCCAACGTGCGCATTGGCGAGGAAGCGGTGATCCACAATAGCATCCTGTTCGAGGGTGTTCGGGTGGGCGACGGCGCGCATCTGGAAAATTGCATCGTGGACAAGGATGTGGACATCCCTCCCGGGGAACAGATCGGCTTCGATCGGGAACAGGACGCCCAGCGTTTCACCCTCTCCAGTAACGGCATCGTTGTGGTGCCCAAGGGGTATCGTTTTCGCTGAGTCGCCCGTTCGCAATGTCGTGACATAGCCGGATGCGTTGCCTCTGAAACGTAGCGGTGTGACGAACCCCGCGAACCATTCCCGGGCGTTCGGAGAATCAAGGAATGCCTTGGGCAACGTGATCCCAGGCATTGATGGATTAATGATCTATAGGCCATAAGCATGACCCCAGTGAACCCCGAGCCGCCCTACTATGCGGTAATTTTCAGTTCCCTGAGAACCCCGGAGGATTTGGGATACTCGGAAGTCGCCCAGGAGATTTTGGAATTGGCCCGCCAGCAGCCGGGCTTCCTGGGATTCGAATCCGCCCGGGATGCTACAGGGCAGGGCATTTCCGTATCCTATTGGTCCAGTCCAGAAGATATTGCCGCCTGGAAAGAACAGGTGACACATCGCAAGGCTCAGGCGAGAGCCCGGGATTGGTACACCCTGTTTCACGTCCGGGTCTGTCGGGTGGAGCGGGAGTATGGATTTTCTTCATAGCAATCGGCTTGCAGTGTTCGATTGCCTTAACCGAACTCTGCGTTCCCACGTACAGCGTGGGAACGGGGTGTCAAGCAGCATCTCATCGGGCACCCGTTGTAACGGGCGTAAGACACCGCACTAGCCTGTTAGCTATCGTCTCCACTATGCGTTTACTATGTTGAAACGTTTACGCTCATTCACAGTAACGCGCCTGATTGAAAACATAATCAGACAGCCTAGGATATTTCCGCTGGGTATCAGGTTGAGAACGGCCAGTGTGGTTATGTGACTGACGTTTCGGGTGACTATGGCCCAATGGTTCCAGTATGCGACTCCAAGCAAGTAGGCTGAGAGCCCTATCATGATTGGGGCATTGCTCTTGTTGGATTGAGTTACGGTTATTGCTAATAGGGCGGCTACAAAAATATGAAACGTCCATGTGAATACGATATAGAGCTTACGCCAGATATTTAATGTGGAAAAGCTTGCCCGTATGGTAATCGCGTTATCTGACTCAAGATTTGATTCCGGGGGTGAGTAGGGATTGGTTTCCATGATTTGTCCTTATGCTTTCCTGACTCGCTAGAGCGTGCCAGAGTGGCGTACATAACAGCCATGCTAGTGTCCTGTCCGATTAATTCGTTTAAGTACGCTGCTTACGGATTCAATGATCTCGTCAGCTGACTTCGTCCATCGAAAGGGTTTCGGTTCTTCATTGTGAAGCTCCAGGTAGTCACGGATTGCGCTTTCAAGAGCCGG
>JBNLFS010000141.1:0-25449 GCA_050305635.1 Candidatus Thiodiazotropha sp.
CGCCTTCTCCGGCCAGCCGGATCCGGTCACCGGAGTCCACACCCGGCGGCACTTTGACCGACAGGGTCTTGTGCTCCTGAACCCGGCCCTGACCATGACAGGTGCCACAGGGATTCTCGATGATCGTGCCCTTGCCATGGCAACGGGGACAGGTCTGTTGCACGGAAAAGAAGCCCTGCTGCATGCGCACCTGGCCGTGACCGCCGCAGGTGTCGCAGGTCTTCGGTGTGGTGCCCTTTTTCGCCCCGCTGCCGCCACAGGTCTGACAGACAACCAGAGTGGGAACACGGATCTTAACCGTGGTACCTGCTACGGCATCCTCCAGAGAAAGCTGCAGGTTGTAGCGCAGATCGGCGCCCCGATGCACCCGGGATCCTCCGCCTCCACCCCGGGAGGCGCCGAAGATATCGCCGAACACATCACCGAAAATATCGGAAAAGTTCGCCTCGCCGCCCCTGCCAAAGCCTCCAAAACCGCCACCCATGGACTGATCGACACCAGCGTGACCGAATTGGTCGTAGGCCGCCCGTTTCTGACCGTCCGACAGAACCTCGTAGGCCTCCTTGGCCTCCTTGAACTGTTTTTCCGCTTCAACAGCCGATTCCCCGGTATTCCGGTCCGGATGGTATTTCATGGCCAGGCGACGATAGGCCTTCTTGATATCGGCCTCACTGGCGTTTTTGTTGACGCCCAATACTTCGTAATAATCTCGTTTCGCCATGGTCGCTGCGTTTATTGCCTTTGTTTATGAATGGATGACTCGAATAACCCTCGGGCCATCGAACGCCTGAGAAATCGTCGCCGGGATAAAACGCCAAAAACCGCACACTGTACGGACCGGTGTGCGGTTTGACGATTCCGGATCGCGGACTAGCTCTTGTTGTCTTTGACCTCTTCGAATTCCGCGTCGACAACATCATCATTACCCGAGCCCGAGGTACTTTCTTGGCCGGCGCTTTCACCGCTGGAGGCACCTGCCCCAGCGGCATTTTCGCCTTGCTGGGCATAGAGTCTTTCGGCCATTTTACCGGAAGCATCGGCCAGCGCCTTGGTTTTCGCCTCGATGGCTTCCTTGTCGTCACCCTTCATCACCTCTTCGAGATCCTTGATGGCACTCTCGATCGCCTCTTTCTCCCCCGCTTCGAGTTTGTCGTCACCCAACTCCTGCATGGACTTGCGGGTGGCGTGAATCATCGAATCGGCCTGGTTGCGCACCCCGACCAGTTCGTGGAACTTGCGGTCCTCGTCGGCATGCGCCTCGGCGTCCTTGACCATGCGATCGATCTCGTCGTCACTCAGACCCGAAGAGGCCTTGATCACGATGGACTGCTGCTTGCCGGTGGCCTTGTCCTTTGCCGAGACGTTGAGGATGCCGTTAGCGTCGATATCGAAGCTGACCTCGATCTGCGGCACACCGCGGGGCGCGGGGGGAATGTCGCTGAGGTCGAAACGGCCCAGGGACTTGTTGCCCGCTGCCTGTTCTCGTTCACCCTGCAGCACATGTACGGTTACTGCGGTCTGATTGTCATCCGCCGTGGAGAATGTCTGTGAGGCGCTGGTCGGGATGGTGGTGTTCTTTTCGATCAGTTTGGTCATCACCCCACCCAGGGTTTCGATACCCAGAGACAGGGGGGTGACGTCGAGCAGCAGCACGTCCTTGACCTCACCACCCAGCACGCCGCCCTGGATCGCGGCGCCGATGGCCACCGCTTCGTCCGGGTTGACATCTTTACGTGGCTCTTTGCCAAAGAATCCCTTCACCGCCTCCTGAACCTTGGGCATGCGGGTCTGCCCGCCCACCAGGATGACCTCGTCGATCTTGGAGGCGTCCACACCGGCGTCCTTAAGGGCCAGTTTGCAGGGTTCGATGGTGCGCTTGACCAGATCCTCCACCAGGGACTCCAGTTTGGAACGGGTCAGCTTGATGTTCATATGCTTGGGACCGCTGGCATCCGCCGTGATGTAGGGCAGGTTGATATCGGTCTGCTGGCTGGAAGAGAGCTCGATCTTGGCCTTTTCGGCGGCCTCTTTCAGACGTTGCAGGGCCAGCGGATCGTTGCGCAGGTCAACCCCCTGGTCTTTCTTGAACTCCGCGACCAGAAAATCGATCACACGCATATCGAAGTCCTCGCCACCCAGGAAGGTATCACCGTTGGTGGACAACACTTCAAACTGGTGCTCCCCATCGATCTCGGCGATCTCGATGATCGAGATATCGAAGGTACCGCCACCCAGGTCGTAGACCGCCAGGGTCTGGTCACCGCGCTTCTTGTCCATGCCGTAGGCCAGGGCCGCGGCGGTCGGCTCGTTGATGATGCGCTTGACTTCGAGGCCCGCGATGCGCCCGGCGTCCTTGGTCGCCTGACGCTGGGAGTCGTTGAAGTAGGCCGGCACGGTGATCACCGCCTCGGTGACGGTCTCGCCCAGGTAGTCCTCGGCGGTCTTCTTCATCTTCTGCAGGATCTTCGCGGAGATCTCCGGGGGGGCCATCTTCTTGCCGTGAACCTCGACCCAAGCGTCACCGTTGTCGGCCTTGACGATCTTGTAGGGCACCATGTCCACATCCCGTTGCACCACCTCGTCCTTGAACATGCGGCCGATCAGGCGCTTGATCGCGAACAGGGTGTTTTGCGGATTGGTGACCGCCTGACGCTTGGCGGACTGGCCCACCAGGATTTCATCATCGCTGGTAAAGGCGATGACCGACGGCGTGGTGCGGTCACCCTCGCTGTTTTCGATGACTTTGGTGGTGCTGCCTTCCATGACCGCCACACAGGAATTGGTGGTTCCCAGGTCGATACCGATGATCTTGCCCATGATGCTAACTCTCCGAAATTCGTAAAAAAATGATAATTCTGTTCGATTACCCCTAATGTGGGGTCATCGTTTGTCGTTTCAAGCCTGCTCGTCGATCGGGCTGCTGGATGCCGCCTTGGAAACCACCACCATGGCGGGTCGCAACAGGCGGCCGTTCAACAGATACCCCTTCTGGAAAACGGCCACCACGGTGTTCGGCTCGACATCGTCCCGTTCCTGCATGGACATGGCCTGATGAAATTCGGGATTGAAGACCTCGCCTTGGGGATCGACCTGTTCGATTCCATGGCGACCCATCACATCCACCAGTAACTTGAGCGTCAGTTCGGTGCCTTCGCGGATCTTCTCCACCACGGCATTCTCATCCATGGCCGCTTGCAAGCCCAACTCCAGACTGTCCCAGACCTGCAGCATATCCTGGGAGATCTTCTCCACCGCGAACTTGTGCGCATTTTCCAGATCCCGCTGACCCCGTTTGCGCAGGTTGTCGATCTCCGCGCGGGTGCGCATCAACTGATCCCAGTGGTCATCCGCCTTCGACCGCGCGTCTTCCAGAAGTTGGGTCAACTCCTCATGACTCGGTTCGGGATTCGATGACGCCTCTGTAGAAGACGGATCCCCCATCTCACCGGCATCCGGAGTTTGGACCTCCTCAACCATCTCGGCGGAATCCTGTGGTTGTTCCTTATCGTTCACTTTAATTTGACCTCAACTCATATATCTGAAATTAACGCCCCTCCTGCGAGGCAGCGCCGGGCGCCGCACATGCAGATTTCCGGATTGATCTGATACCGGACATGGCAGTAGCCAAGAGATGGGGATGATCAGTGCTTTTTCAAGGCGGCACTGAGAATTTTTGCGGTGACGTCCACCACCGGGATGACCCGTTCGTAATGCATCCGGGTCGGTCCGATGACCCCCAGAACACCCACGATATTTTCATCGACCTGGTAGGGCGCGGTCACCAGGGAACAGCCGTTAAGCATCTGGTAGCCCGACTCCTCACCGATAAAAATCTGCACCCCGTCCGCGGTCTGGAACTGATCCAGAAGATGCAGAATCTCACGTTTTTCGGTAAATGCATCGAACAGCTTACGAAGTTGCTCGAGCCCGGACAACTCCTTGAATTCCATTAGATTAGTCTGGCCTGCGATAACGCAGTCCTCCTTCGACTCGGTGGCATTGACCACCTCTTCCGCCATGCTCAGCGCCTGAGCCATGATTTGATCCAGACGTTCCCGGGCATCGTTGAGTTCCTGAAGCAGGCGCTTGCGCACCCGATCCATCTCCTCCCCGGCAAAAAACTGGGTCAGGAAGTTCGACGCCTGTTCCAGTTCCACCCGCTTGAACTCACGATGGGTATTGAGGATACGGTTGTGCACTTCGCCGGAATCGGTGACCAGGATCGCCAGTACACGGCGCTCGGACAGGGGCAGGAATTCAATCTGGCGGAAGGTGGTCTTCTCCCGCCGTGGCAGGGTCACCACCCCAGCCATTCGGGTCACCCCGGAAAGCAGGCGTGAGGCGGAGGCCAGTAGGACCTTTTTCTCTTCGCCCCCCATCATGAGTTCGTTGCGAATCTGATCCACTTCGCTCTGCTGCAGATTTTGCACCGTCAACAGAGAGTCCAGGAACATGCGGTAACCGGTGATGGTGGGAATGCGTCCCGCCGAGGTATGCGGCGATGAGACCAGTCCCAACTCCTCCAGATCCGCCATGACATTGCGGATCGTCGCAGGGCTCAGATCCAGACCGGTGTCTTTGGCGAGGGTGCGGGAACCCACCGGCTGTCCTTCACGGATATAGCGTTCGATCAATGCCTTGAGAAAGTGCTGGGCACGTTCGCTGACCACAGCTTCATTTCCTGACCTACTCTCTGTCAAAGCCTTCTCCGCGTTACTGTTAGCACTCACTTAGAACGAGTGCCAATCCGCTGAAAATTAGCAATTCGCTCATTCGGAGTCAAGCTCAGACCGATCTGCATGAGCAAATGACACCTTGTATTGAGCATTCCCGGGACATACCAGTGTAGTGTCCTATACCGCACCGACACGCAGCTTCGGTTCCGGATATTATCGTTTTAGAAACTTCCTGGCCGCTGCCACTCCTGACTCTTGGATTGCCTCTACCGGCATGCTAACGTTGGCCGATTGGCGCACCATGAACACAACATCCGACTGACCACCCAGAAGTTATCCCCGGCACATGTACAATCGGTTTCAAAAGATCGGCCTACTCGGCAAACATGGCGATCCGTCGGTCCGTGAAACGCTGCTCAAACTCGGCGACTTCCTGTCCGAGCAGGACTGTGAAGTGGTGTACGAGACCCACACCCGCCGCATGTTAGATGGAAAATCCGTGACCGGACGGGCCGAGATTTCTCTGCCGGGACAGCCTGATCTGGCCATCATCGTCGGTGGCGACGGCACCTTGCTGCATGCGGCCCGGGTGTTGTCACAGCAGAACATCCCCATGCTGGGCATCAACGTGGGACGTCTGGGCTTTCTGGTGGATATCTCCCCCGACGAGATGGTGCTGCGTCTGAGCGAGATCCTGCGGGGCGACTTCGAGCAGGAGCACCGTTTCCTGCTTGAGGTACGGATGGGCGACGAATCGACACTACAGTATCCTATGCTCGCCTTCAATGACGTGGTGCTGCACAAATGGAACATCGCCCGCATGATTGAACTCGAGACCCATGTGGACGGCCAGTTGGTCAACGACCAGCGCTCCGACGGCCTGATCGTCTCAACCCCGACGGGATCCACAGCGTATGCCCTGTCCGGTGGCGGCCCCCTGCTCCACCCGTCCCTGAACGCCATCACACTGGTTCCGATCTGTCCTCATACCCTGAGTAACCGTCCTATCGTGGTCGATGGTGACAGTGAGATCGAAATCCGTCTGAACGCCGCTCATGCGGAGGATGTGCAGATCACCTGTGATGGTCAGGCCACGATACCGGCCATGCCGGGAGAGACTATCCGGATCCGCAAGGCGGAACACCCAGTGCGCCTGATTCATCCCAAAGGTTACGACTACTTCAGCATCCTGCGGGCCAAATTGGGCTGGGCAGAAAATCCGAACAAGAAACGATGCTGACCCATCTGCAGATCAGTAATCTGGCTATCGTATCTACGATGGAACTGGATCTGGTGACTGGCCTGAGCGCACTGACCGGTGAGACCGGCGCTGGCAAATCGATCCTCATCGACGCCCTGGGGCTGGCCCTGGGAGATCGGGCCGACAATAACATGATCCGTACCGGCAGCGAGCGCGCCGAGGTAACCGCGGAGTTCGATCTATCGACCCTACCGGATGCCCTGGAGTGGCTCAAGGCAAACGACCTGGATGAGGAGTCCACCTGTATTCTGCGTCGCAGCCTCAACCGGGAGGGACGCTCCCGCTGTTTCATCAACGGCCGCAGTGTACCCCTTCAGCAACTTCAGGAAATCGGCAGCCTGCTAGTGGAGATTCACGGTCAACACGCCCACCAGTCATTACTCAAAACCACTCACCAGCGCCGGCTTCTGGACGCCTACGGTGGCCATGTCGCGCTCAGTGAGCGGGTCGCACAGCAGTATAAAATCTACCAGCAGGAGCTCAAGCGGCTTCAGGCGCTGACCGGGGCGGTCGAGGAACGGGCCGAACGCCTGGACCTGCTGCGTTTTCAATCCCAGGAACTCCAGACACTCGGCGTCAGCCTGGAGGAGCTGGAAAACATCGATCAGGGGCACCGCCGCCTCAGTCACGCCGCGCGACTGCGGGAAATCTGCAGCGGGATACTCGAGCAACTCGATGGCGATGCCCAATCCCTGCGCAGCCAGCTTTCCCGTTCGGTGGACAAACTGGCGGAAATCGAGGGACTCGATGCCGATCTCGCCAATCCCCGGGAGATGCTCGACAGCACCCTGATCACACTCGACGAGAGCCTGGCGTTTCTTCGAGGATATCTCGCGGACGTAGAGCTGGATCCTGGAGAGCTGCAACGCCTGGAGGAACGGCTTTCCAGCATCCATGACATGGCCCGGAAATACCGGTTGACCCCGCCACAATTGCCGGAAAAGCTCGACCAGATCGAAACCGAGATCCACACCCTGGAGCAGGCCGGCGAAACCCTCTCGGATCTGGCGAATCAGGTCGAGACTCAACGTATCGAGTACCGACGACTGGCCGATGAGCTGAGTGCGTTGCGGCAGAAAGCAGCGCAACGGCTGGGCAAGGAGATCAGTCAGGCGATGCAGGGCTTGGGTATGTCCGGCGGAGTGTTCGCGGTGACTCTCACCGCACTGCCTGAGGCCCAGGCCGGACCCGCCGGTCTGGAGCAGGTCGACTTCCTCGTCTCCGCCAACCCCGGAATGCCCCTTCAGTCGCTACGACAGGTAGCCTCCGGCGGTGAATTATCCCGTATCAGTCTGGCCATCCAGGTAGCCACCATCCGGTACGGGCGAACCCCCACCCTGGTGTTCGATGAAGTGGATGTGGGCATAGGCGGAGGAGTCGCGGAAATTGTCGGGCAGATGCTCCGCAAGCTCTCGGCCGACCGACAGATCCTCTGCGTCACCCACCTGCCCCAGGTCGCCGCCCAGGCGAACCATCACTACCAGGTGCAGAAAAGCACTCGAAAGCAATCCACCCGGACCGAGATCGCGCGCCTGGGGGATGCGGACAGGATCCAGGAAATCGCCCGCATGCTGGGGGGGGTGAAGATCACCGAGCAGACCCTGGCACACGCCCAGGAGATGATCAGCCTGGCCTCCGGGGCCTGAGGGCCGCGGAAAAATAGATTATCTGAAACGCTTGTCCGCCTTTGGGGTAAAAAGGAACTATGTTATGGACCCGGTACCTAACGTAGACGGGTTCCGCCCAAACCTACGCGAACCGCGAATACTAACCAGAAATCAGTCCACCTTACATTTAGGATTGCCGCAGTGCCCATAGATGATCAGGGAGTGGTCCACCATTTCGAAGCCATGCTCCTTGGCGATCTCCCGCTGCCGCTTTTCGATGGTGCTGTCCACAAACTCTTCGACCTTACCGCAGACCACGCACACCAGATGGTCGTGATGCCCCCCCCGGTCGAGTTCGAACACCGCGTGTCCACCCTCAAAATTGTGTCGGGTGACCAGCCCCGCTGCTTCGAACTGGGTCAACACCCGATAAACGGTCGCCAGACCGATCTCCTCGCCATTATCGAGCAGCATCTTGTAGACATCCTCAGCGCTGACATGACGCTGGGCACTGCCCTCCAACAACTCCAAGATTTTCACCCTTGGCAGAGTGACCTTCAGTCCGGCCTTTCGAATATCTTGATTATCCATCCCTACACGTCTCCAACCTATGTCTCTGGGGAACGGAATGAGTTACTATCGCCTCAGTTACGCAGATTGTACTTATAATGAAAAAGATTCTCATCTTCATTTTGGTTCTCCTCCCCCTGCTCAATGCCTGTACCTCCTGGGAGGAGCTCTCCCTGGTGCACTCCCCCGACATCGAACAAGGTAATATCGTCACACCCGAGATGGTCGCGCTACTGCAGCCGGGCATGTCGCAGCGACAGGTACGCTTCGCCCTGGGCACACCGATGCTGATCGATGTCTTTCATGACGAACGCTGGGACTATCTGTTTTCCGTCAAGAGCCGTAACGAGCCGGTTGAGATCAAACGCTTCAGCGTCTATTTCGACGGCGACTACATGACCCGCTATGTTGGTGATATACAGCCTGCCGAGAATGTGGCGACACAGCAGGAAAAACGGGAATTGATCGTCAGCGTACCGGATTATGACGGTGATTTGGGGATTCTGGAGCGATTCTGGAAGTCCCTCGGCTTCGAGGTCGATTAACCCCTCCTTCTACCCGGATGGCGCTTAGATAAGCTAAAACCACCGTCATTTCGGCCTATGCCGGAGAAGTGGTCCGGGAATGAGATTGGATACCGGCCCGGCCGGCCCCCGTTCGGCAAACGATCAGGATTCCGCCGATTTTTCCCCCGCCCCTTTACGCATGGGTTTGCCCTCCTCCGCCCGTTTTTTTCTGGCAGCTTTGGGGTCGGCAATCAGGGGCCGATAGATCTCCACCCGATCACCGTCCGTCAATGGGGCATCGAGTTTCGCGGCTTTTCCGAACACCCCGATCTTATTCACCTTCAGATCGATTTCCGGAAAGCGCTCCAGAATCCCTGACCGTTCAATCGCCTCCCCCGCAGTGAGGGGATCAGCGGATTCAACCACCAACAGGACCTGTTCATTCATTTTGCCGTAGGCGACTTCAAATTTCATTTTCCCGTCTGTCCGTAGATTTCATCGGCACGTTTACAAAAGGCATCCACCAATGTGTTGGCGATTTGGCTGAACACCCGGCCAAAGGCGGCATCGATGAGGCGCCCCGCAAACTCGAACTCCAGCGCCAGTTCAACCTTGCAGGCGTCCTGCTGGAGTTCCGTGAAACGCCAGCCACCCTCCAGTTTGCGAAACGGTCCATCACGAAGCAGGATATCCATGCGTTCGTTCCTCACCAGCTTATTACAGGTGGAGAAGCGTTGGCGTATACCGATGCGTGAGACTTCCAATTCGCCACAGATTTCCTCTTCAGTGCGGGAGATCAGGCGACTGTTGCTGCACCAGGGCAGAAACTCCGGGTAGGACTCAAAATCACAAACCAACTCATACATCTGCTGAGCCGAGTGATAGACCAAAGCGCTCTTCTGGACGACCGGCACTTCAGACAATTCCAATCGCGTGCAGAAAAACCACCACCACGGCAATGGGTGATATAAAACGGATCAGGATCCACCACAGACGGTATATCCACGGACTCGTTGCAAATTCATCCCGGCTCGATGCCTGTTTCATCACCCATCCCGCGAATACCGCGATCAATAACCCACCCAGGGGTAGAAGAATATTGGCCGTCAGGTAATCGAGCAGATCAAAGAAGGTCTTGTTCCAGATCTTGATATGGGAGCCGAGATTGAATGAAAAAATGGTTCCCAATCCCAGTAACCAGGTGATCCCGCCGAACCATACCGAGGCGCGTACCCGGGTCATACCCCGATTCTCAACCAGCCAGGCCACCGCCGGTTCGATCAGTGAAATGGCGGAACTCCAGGCCGCGAACACCAACAGCAGGAAAAACAGGGTACCGAAAAACTGTCCGCCGGGCATTGCCCCAAAGGCGATCGGCAGGGTCTGAAATATCAACCCCGGACCGGCAGCGGGTTCCAGACCGTTGGCGAATACGATCGGAAAGATGGCCATACCGGCCAACAGGGCCACCAGGGTATCCAGAAATGTGATGAGCAGGACAGCCCCGGTAATCGAGGCCTTCTTCGGCATGTAGGAGCCGTAGACCATGATCGCCCCCATCCCCAGGCTCAGGGTGAAGAAGGCATGCCCCAGGGCGGTGAGGATCGGGCTGCCGCTGAGCTCACACTGCTCCAAGCCCTCTACGACACGACAGGAATAGAGCAACTTGTTGAAATCCGGAGTAAAAAGAAAATCCAACCCCTCTTTGAAATGGCCCGTATTAACGGCATAACCCACCATCACGATGAGCAGCACGAACAGCGCTGGCATGAGGTAGGTGACCGCCTTCTCCAGGCCGGCCTTGACGCCCTTGGCGACCACGAACATGGTCATCAACATGAACAGGGTGTGCCAGGTGAGCTGTCGTTCGGGATCACCGACCAGACCATTGAACAGATTTTCGATGCCACCCGCGTCCAGACCGTTGAACGCCCCACCAGCCGCCCGCGCCACATAGCCCAGCGCCCAGCCGGCGATCACGCTGTAGTAGGAAAGGATTAAAAACCCCGCCACCACGCCGCTCCACCCGACCAGGGACCAGGCCTTGCTCGCCTGCTCCTCCCGACTGAGGGTGGTCATGGTATTGATCGGGCTCTGACGCCCCCGCCGACCCAACATGACCTCGGCCATCATGACCGGGATGCCCACCACCGCAATGCACAGCAGGTAGACCACAACGAAGGCCCCGCCGCCATTCTCACCGGTGATGTAGGGAAACTTCCAGATGTTACCCAGTCCCACGGCTGATCCCGTGGCTGCGAGTATAAACACCAGCCTCGATGACCATTGGCCGTGGATGGATTGCCTTTCCGTCATGTACCCCTACCTTAAAATGACCCTGACCGATCCCTATCGAACACTGAAATGGGTAGCTCACCATTCTCCGTAATTTACCCCGAATTAACAAGCCGCTACTGGTGAGCGCGGCAAACCGGGATTAGAATAGCCCGATGTCGAAGAAATCCAAGAAGAAAAACTCCGGTGGCTCGACCATCGCCCTGAACAAAAAGTCCGGTCACGACTATTTTATAGAGGACCGCTACGAAGCGGGCCTCTCCCTGCAGGGCTGGGAAGTCAAAAGCCTGCGTGAAGGCCGGGTACAGATCAAAGAGAGCTACGTCACCATCAAGGACGGCGAGGCCTTTCTGTTCGGTGCCCACATCGTGCCCCTGAGCACCGCCTCAACCCACATCCACCCCGACCCGATACGCACCCGCAAACTGCTGCTGCATCGCAGCGAACTGAACAAGCTCATCGGTCTGGTGGAGCGCAAGGGCTACACCCTGGTGCCCACGGCCATGTACTGGAAAAAAGGCATGGCCAAACTGGAAATCGGCCTGGCCAAGGGCAAAAAACAGCACGACAAGCGCGCCAGTGACAAGGATCGAGACTGGCAACGGGAGAAAGCCCGGTTATTCAAACAGGGGTGAAATTGATGTAGGAAACAAAGACACCAGCAGCAGTGATAGGCAAGTCATCGTGACCCGCCCCTAAATGGTGATGAAGTACACCTATCCAGGAAACCAACCCTACCGTATAATGTCCAACTTAACACAACCGTCATGGGGGCGACGTAGGCTTCGACGGGGGTTGCAAAACCTAGTGTGCATGCCGAGGGGCAGAGAACCTCGTTAATCCAACTGCAAACTTATAGTTGCCAACGACGACAACTACGCACTCGCCGCTTAATACCCGGTAGGGTGCCGTCTGACTGGAGCCGTGTCTGTGCGTCCAGCTTTTCAGGCGTCATATCTCACAGAATCGCATCAAAGCACGTCCGGGGCAGCGATGTTAAAACCTTTACGGAATCGCCTGTTGCACGCCCTGTCCGTCGGGTGGCAACCGGTTAAATACAATAGACCGGACTAAGCATGTAGATCTCTGGGCAGAGGACTCGCGGACGGCGGTTCGAATCCGCCCGCCTCCACCAAATTAAAAAAGGTGAACTGACCTCAGTTCACCTTTTTTATTACCTGTGCCCCACTCCTCAAGGGGTTGCGGACTTTCCCCCTCATACTTGCGAACTTCACGAGTAACTCTCTGCATCGCACAACAGGTGCTTTTTAATTCGCGGGGAGATGACCGTGAATAGCTGAAACAGCGCTTAATGGGCGATTGCTCAGACACAAAAATACAATCTTTGACAATCTTTGTATCTCCACCTAGCATTTTAAAGACAAAGTCTGCCTTTGGAGGTCACAATGCATGTATCACTGACACCAGAACTCGAATCCCGCATTAAAGCCAAGGTGGACAGCGGTCTGTACAACAATGCCAGCGAGGTGATTCGTGAAGCGCTGCGTTTTATGGATACTCACGAAGACTGGATTCACGAAGTCAAATTGGCGCGCCTGCGGGAGCAGCTGAAAGTTGGTACTGACCAATTGGATCGTGGAGAAGGCATCGTGATTGAATCCAAGGCCGCACTCGATACCCTGTTTGACGACATCAAGACCTGATCGCTGTGCCGACTCACCAGCTTGCCATTGCTCCGGCCGCAAAAGCCGACCTCAAAGACATTTTCCAATATGGCCTGCGCCAATGGAGGCAGGTCCAATCTGATACCTACCTGGATGACCTCAAAAGCAAGTTTTGGTCGCTGACCGAGCAACCACTCTTGGGCACAGAACGCCCTGAACTATTAGCGGGAACTCGAAGTTTGCCGGTTTCAAGCCATATCCTGTTTTACCGTGTCACGACCAGCACCGTCGAGATCATCCGGGTGCTGCATGGCCGCCAAGACCCAGCGCGCCACCTGAAATAGCCCATCGACACCGTTCTGTCGGAACTCCCTCGAATTGTAGATGCACACCGCATAGTAGATGTTATATTGTCGAATCGATCTGAATGGCTCTCGTGCGCCCGGCGGTTTCCGGTGCGCATAAGTCCAGAAGATGAATTTGCCTTTGGAGGTTGAACGATGAACAGGCGGCGTGCCCTACTGAACTGGCACAGGCCGTGACGCCGCATTCCAGCTACGACCGATTTCACACATGGAAGCGCGAGGCGGAAAAAGACCTGCTGGAATCCCCTGTTCGCCGACATCCCGATGGAAAGTCTGATCTTCGAAACCAGGCCGAGTACTATTCTTCGATACAGGAGAGCACTAGGCAGACCGACTCCGCCCCCTTCATCGCCTTCATGCTGAGGATGATCCTGGATACCGTGACCAGCTCCACCCCCCCCAAGTCACCCCCCAAGTCGGCGAGCTTCTGGCGGCAATCGAAGGCGACATGGGCCGCGAGGCGCTGCAATCCGCCCTAGGGCTTTCGGACCGCAAATCATTCCGCGAGCGTTACCTTAAGCCGGTATTGGTCGACGGCCTGATCGAGATGACCATTCCCGAGAAGCCCAACAGCCGCTTGCAGAAATACCGCCTGACCGAAAAGGGGCGTCAGTGGCTGGCGCAGCATGGCGATGGATAACTTGCGACAGGATGATGGATTGATCTTCAACAACAGAAGACTCTATGGCGCGTTATTCCGAACATGACACTTCCAGGATTTACGAGGAGGCGGATGCATTCCGCAACAACTGCCTTCTGCGCAATGGCTCTCTGCTTTTCGAACAAGCCAACCTAATTTAGGAAACGGCACGAACTTAAAATAAGGTGCTGGGATTCCGCCCCGATTACATTTAACACCAGCTTGCACCATGCGGTGCGTGACCCCAACGGCCACGCCTATAACCGCACAGCACACTTGCCGGAACGACACAAGATGATGCAGGAATGGGCGGATTATCTCGACAAGCTGAAAGCAGGCGCGGAAATCATCCCCATAAAGCGGGATGCATGAGCATTTTTTTTCGTAGGCGACTTACGCTTCCACTGCGAACTCTAGAATTTCAACTTGCTTGAAATATGGAACAATGGTGACACCCGTATCCTCAAGCATCTCCAGCGCCTCCTGATAGGCGTGCTGGCGCCGGCCGTTGTCAGCGGGCCCTTCCACTGCAAATAGTGCCCGCTCTGGAAATTGATTCCGTTTTTTCAACTCACGTACACGGAACTCCCATTTGCCCCCGTGCTCAAGAATACGGGTCGAGTCCTCTTGCGCCAGCGTCAGCGGCTTGATGATCTTTGTGGGTACTTTGTCCTGCATTTGAACAAAGGGGAATAGGACGCTGAACTCCTCGTCACCCAGGCGTTCCTTGAGGAAGCGCTCTTCAACACGAGCCTGAAGCAGCAAGTCCCGAATGCCTTTTTCCAGCACGGTCTCCCGATACTGCTTGGTGACGAAATCGCGCTCCACGTAGAAGGCGAACAGCTCGTTAAGGGTCTTCTTGGGTTCCTCAGTAAGCACCACGCGAGGCTCACCGAAACGCACAATGGTCTCCCGCGGGCGGATCATCTCGGCAAAGATACCCTTGGCGAAATCTTCATCGTTGACCTTAAACCGACGGTCGAAGCCGTGGGCCTTCAGCAAATTCCGAACCCGCCCAAGCTCCTCATTCAGATCCTTCATGGCGCTGCGAAAAACCTGGGCATCCAGTTCCTTGAAGAAGTCGGTGATGCGCTTGCGGCGTTTCATCAAAAGTTTTAAGCCGAAAAAACGCGCCTTGGGTGCCATCATAACGATACCCACATTAGCGAACTCGCCGGTCTCGACGAACGGCGTGAAACGCACAATGGCGTATTGGCAGGGGGTCTTTCTCATCTCCAGCTCCAGAATTCATCGTGCTCAAAGCCCTTGAGCAGTTCATAGTCCGTATCGGTGTCGAAATCCATAAGATGCTCCACCTGACAAGATGACAGCATTTCATGAGAACCAAAGGTTTCACTATGGGATTACTGGACACGACTGGTCTCTGGCGGGACAGGGTTGACCTGAACTTTGCCAGTTAGTAGGTCGGATTTCTGGTGGTCTAATTCTCTACTCAGGCAGCACGATCCTACGTTGAGATCCGCCTCAAAATACTCATTTCAGGGCATCGGCATCATATGCCGGTTGAGATCGATGATGATCCAAATTGAACCACCGACCATGATAACCAGGATCAAGGCTGTGAAGGCAATGGTGACAAGAAACCAGCGATTGCTGGGTGAAAAATTCAGGTGCAGGAAATATCGCAGATGCACCAGGATCTGTATGACCGCCGCAACCGCAATCACGGACAGGGTAAGCGGCTTTGTCAGTGACGTGAACAGCACCACTACGAAGGGAATTGCGGTGAGCAACAGGGCCAGGCCAAAACCGACAAGATAGGATCTGGCGGTCGACGACTGATGTTGCGTAATTTCACTCATGGTAATACCCCTGGCAGGTAGACCACCGAGAAGATGCCCACCCAAACGATATCGAGGAAGTGCCAGAACAGTGCCCAGCGCCGCAGACGCGAGAGCACCTGAAAGCGGGTGCCCTTGCGTAGCAGTTGAGCCACCATCACCAGTAGCCAGACCATACCCAGGCTGACATGCAGGCCATGGGTTCCCACCAGGGTAAAGAAAGCGGAGAGATAACCGCTTCGCTCAGGCCCGGCACCCTGTCCGATCATGTCGCTAAACTCACTCAGTTCCAGGGCGACGAAACTCAGCCCCAATACCAGTGTCATCAACAGCCAGACGACTGCCTGATTGCGCCGTTGTTGCAGGGCGGCCAGGGTCGCCAGCCCGCAGGTCAGGCTACTGGTGAGCAGCAGTGCAGTCTCCGCCAGTGTGTAACGGATGTCGAACAGCTCCTTGCCGCTGGGTCCCCCAGCGAAGCTGTGGCTCATGGCGGCGTAGGTGGCGAACAGTAGGGCAAAGATCACGCCGTCGCTCATCAGATAGAACCAAAAGCCAAGCTGGCGTGCCTCGTCCGCCTGGGTTTCGGTCTGTTCGTGTGAATTGGTCAGGGTCATCGACAGGGCAGCTTGCATGTCACACCTCGGTTACCGGTTGTGTGCTGTCGTTGGCGAGGGGACGGGTTCCCGGCGACTGGGGACTCAGCCGCCTGCGCTCGATGCGCGCCACTTCGGCGGCGGGGATCTTGTATTCGGTGTCGTCGTCAAAACTGCGCGCGATGACGATACCGATCATTCCCAGCAGGGCGAGCACCGCCATCCAGAAGATGTGCCAGATCAGGGCAAAACCGAGAATGAACGAAAGGCCACCCAGGTAGAAACCTGCCCCGGTGTTCTTCGGCATCCAGATATCGCTGTAGTGTACCGGTTCAGGTGGCATCGCATGCCCCTCTCGCTTCATCGCCCAGAAAGCATCGATCGACGTCACCTCAGGTATGACGGCGAAGTTATAGGCCGCCGGGGGTGAGCGGGTGGCCCACTCCAGGGTGCGGCCTTCCCAGGGATCACCGCTGGTATCGGCCAACGCTTCACGCTGGCGGATACTGACGATCAGCTGGACGATCAGACAGACAATGCCGAACAGGATAACGGCCGCGCCGATCGCAGCCACAATGAGCCAGGGCTGCCAGTCCGGATTGCCATAGTGTTCCATACGTCTCGGCATACCCATCAGGCCCAGCGCATAGAGTGGGAGGAAAGCCAACTGAAAACCGATCAGCCAGCTCCAAAAGGCACGTCTCCCCCAGCGTTCGTCGAGACGAAAACCGAAGGTCTTGGGAAACCAGTACATATACCCGGCGAGGAAACCGAACAGAGCGCCAGGGATCAGCATGTTGTGAAAATGGGCCACCAGAAATTCGCTGTTGTGCATCATGAAGTCGACCGGTGGCACCGCCAACAGCACACCGGCGGCGCCACCAATGGCGAACGAAGGAATGAAGCCGAGGGTGAATAACATCGGAGTGGTGAAACGGATGCGGCCGCGAAACAGGGTCAGCAGCCAGTCGAAGAGTTTGACCCCGGTGGGTATGGCAATCAACATGGTGGCGATTCCGAAGGCCGCGTTCACATTGGCGCCGGCACCCATGGTGAAGAAGTGATGCAGCCAGACCGTGAACGAGAGCAGTGCAATCGCCATGGTGGCCCACACCAGCGAGTGGTAGCCGAACAACCGCTTGCTGGAAAAGGTTGCGACCACCTCGGAGAAGATACCGAAGGCGGGCAGGATCAGAATGTAGACCTCTGGATGGCCCCAGATCCAGAACAGGTTGGCGTAGTTCATCATGTTGCCGCCCTCCCCGTTGGTAAAGAAGTGCATATCCAGATAGCGATCCAACGCCAACAGGCCGCTGGCCACGGTGAGACCGGGAAAGGCGAGTATCATAAGAATACTCACGCACAGGGCAGTCCAGGTGAACAGAGGCATGCGCATCAAGGTCATGCCCGGGGCGCGGTTCTTGATGATAGTGACAAGAAAGTTGATCCCGGTCAGGGTGCTGCCGATACCGCTGATCTGCACCGCCCAGATCCAGTAGTCCACTCCCACCGATGGGTTGTAGCTGAGTTCGGCATAGGGTGGGTAGGCAGTCCAGCCGGCAGTGGAGAACTGACCAATGGCCAACGACAGCATCACCAGCATGGCGCCGGATACGGTCAACCACAGACTGACCGAGTTGAGGAAGGGAAAGGCCACATCCCGGGTGCCGATCTGGAGCGGAACGACGACATTGATCAGTCCGGTGAGAAACGGCATGGCCATGAAAAAGATCATGATGGTGCCGTGGGCGCTGAAGATCTGATCGAAATGGTCGGGAGGCAGATAGCCCGGATCGGCACCCACGGCCACGGCTTGCTGAATGCGCATCATGATGGCGTCGGAGAAACCCCGCAGCAGCATCACCAGCGCCAATATGATGTACATGATGCCGATCTTTTTATGATCGACACTGGTCAGCCAGTGGCGCCACAAATAGCCCCATTTGTGTTGTCGGGTGATGATCCAAAAGATGGTCAGGGCACAGATCACCATCAAGGCGACCGCCCCCATCACGATCGGATTGTTATAGGGAATAGCCTGCAGTGAAAGCTTACCGAACATCGGGTTGGCTCCTTGCCGTGGATCCTGGGGCGGGTTGCATGGCGGTGTACTGGGACAGGATACGCTTGAACAATGAGCGTTCGGCGAGCGTATAAAAGCTGGGGGGTACACGCACACTGGGTTTGTGGAGCCTTTGATAGGCTGTCCAGTTCAACTCAGCGCCGTGCTGCTTGACCTGTTCAACCCAGGTGTCGAACGACGGCTCGGGAAGCGCCTCGACCCTGAAGTGCTGAAAGGGAAAACCCCGTCCGCTGTATTGGGTATTTTCGCCGAAATAGGTACCGGGCTTGTCGGCGATCAGATGCAGTTCAGTGCGCATACCCGCCATGGCGTAGATCTGGCCTCCGAGCTGCGGGATGAAAAACGAGTTCATCACGGTATCGGAGGTGAGATCGAAACGGACCGGTCGATGGGTCGGCAACGCCAGCTCGTTCACGCTGGCAATCCCCAGTTCGGGATAGATGAACAGCCACTTCCAGTCGAGTGCGACAACCTGGACCTTGAGGGGTTTCAGCGGCGATTCGATTGGGCTGTAGGGATTGAGACGATGAGTATAGGTCCAAGTCAGTACCGCCAATAGGGCCACGATCAAGCTGGGCACAGCCCACACCAGCAGGTCCACACGGTTTGAGTTCCACTCCGGCTCGTAGGTCGCGCGGGGATTGTTGGCGCGGTATCGCCAGGCAAAACCAAAGGTCATCGCCAGCACCGGTACCACTACGATCAACATCAGCCCCAAGGTCAGCATCAACAGCTGGTCTTCCCGGGCGGAGATCGGCCCCTGATGCTGCAGGTCCAGCCAGTCGCCGGCCTGGACGGTGTTGGCAATGGGCATTAACACCCAGCTCAGCAGCCAAGCCCGAGGAAAGGTGCATCGCGTGACCTTGTCAATCATTGGGTATGACATAGACCACCTGTGGTTAACGGATTACTGTGGTTAACGGATTACTGTGGTTAGATGGTTATCAAACACGAACTGTGCCAGCTCCGGACACCCGATGGTTAACAACAAAATGGGGAAGTAAGCCGAGCTGTAATCTTGATGATTGGTTGTTCTGAACCAGATGATTGGGTGATTTCACCAGATCAGCCATTGAAATGGGGGAGACTATCGCAGAGGATACCCACGGCACTGCGAATCCCGCTTTTTTGCTTACAAGGCCCATCTCGATGAACAGGACGATCTGAACTCATGATCCTCGCATTTGTTGCCATTATCTGCGGTCTGGCACTACTGGTTTGGAGCGCCGACCGTTTTGTCGAAGGGTCGGCTTCTACGGCGCGCCATTTCGGTATGCCACCCCTATTGATCGGCATGGTAGTCGTTGGCTTCGGAACCTCGGCGCCGGAGATGGTGGTATCCGCGCTGGCCGCGTCACAAGGCAATCCGGGAATTGCCCTGGGCAATGCCTACGGCTCGAACATCACCAACATCGCCCTGATCCTGGGGGTGACAGCGCTGATCAACCCCATTGCGGTACATTCCCAAGTGTTGCGCAAGGAACTGCCCATCCTTACGGGCGTAACCGCACTGGCGGCCTGGCAACTCTGGGATGGGGCGATCAGCCGGATCGATGCCGTCGTACTGCTCGCTGTATTCATGGGTCTGATGATTTGGACCATCTGGCTGGGATTGCGCAAGAAGAAGGATACATTGGGGAGCGAGATGGCTCAGGAACTGGACGTTCGCAGCATGTCCCTGGGTCCTGCCGTGTTCTGGCTGGTTGTGGGGCTTGTGCTTCTAATCCTGAGCTCCCGCATTCTGGTCTGGGGCGCGGTTGAGATCGCCCATGGATTCGGGATCAGCGACCTGATCATCGGTTTGACCATCATTGCAGTGGGCACTTCGCTGCCCGAACTCGCCTCTTCGGTGATTGCTACCCGCAAAGGAGAACATGACATCGCCCTGGGCAACGTGTTGGGTTCCAACCTGTTCAATACGCTGGCGGTAGTGGGTATCGCTGGCGCGATTCATCCCATGGCGGTTGGGCCTGAGGTTTTCAACCGCGACGTATTTGTGATGGCCGCGCTGACCCTGTCTCTGTTCCTCATCGGTTACGGTTTTCGGGGACCGGGTCGTATCAACCGCATCGAGGGCGCGGTGTTGCTGGCTTGCTACCTGGGCTATACGGCCTACCTGATCCATACGGTTTTCGGCCAGTTCCCATAAGGGGGGCATCCCTCGTTCCCACGCTCTGCGTGGGAATGCAGACCCACTGCTGGAGAAATTGTCCAAGTTGGTGTGGGTTCCGGCCTCCGTATGTGTTCCCACGCAGAGCGTGGGAACGAGGAAATGTTACCTTTCATCGAGTAGGTCGGGTTACCTTTTTACTGGGTAGTTACTCTACTGTGATGTTGACGGGTTCGGACATCAGCGGGGGTGTGAAGGGAATGTGGTCTTTGTCGCCCATGATCAGTTGCAGTCGCTGTCGGATACTTCAAGTACAGCACTCCACTCGAAACAGAGTCCCTTGTCTTTTCCTGAGATTTGCTCTGTGTAGCTCAGGGATTCGTCACACAAAGATAGTCATGAAGGTTTGTCGGCCACCAGGTGTTCAGCCAGCAGTTCGGTGAGGCTGATCACCTCGGTATCCATCTCGTAGTGCTCCAGGCCCTCTTCCAGAATGATGCGACAGTTGGCGCAGGCGGTGACCAGGGTATTGACGCCCAACTCGTCAAGTTGGGATTTCTTGCGTTTGAACACTTCCAGGCGCAGTTCTTCGGCCCGTTCGTTGGCGCTCACGCCTCCACCACCACCACAGCACCAGTTCATCACCCCGTGATCCTTCATCTCGACGAAATGGTCGGCCACGCTGTTGAGCAGGTTGCGGGGCGGTTGGATGACCCCGCCGCGGCGGACGATCTGGCAGGGATCGTGTAGGGTCATGGGGGTGTGGTCGAAATCCTTGACCTGGATGCGGCCCTGCGCCTTGAGTTGGTCGAGCAACTCGAGGATGTGCACCACTTCGAACTTGTAGGGACGCCCAATCAGGTTAGGTCCTTCCCAACGGATGGCGGTATAGGCATGGCCGCATTCCGGACTGATGACATACTTCACCCCCAGTTCCTCCGCCGCGTTGACCACCCGCCCCACCAGCTCCGCGGCCGCCTCCTTGTTGCCGATCTGGATGCCGCTGTTGGTCGCCTCATAGGCCTTGCTGCTGATCGTCCAAGTGACACCGGCCTGTTTGAAGATACGCGCCAGGGCTTCGATGAACTCGGGAAAGTTGACGATCTCCATGGAGGAGAAGATGGTCATGTAGTCCACGCCGGGCTGATCAACGGGGATGTGCAGGCCGGTCTCTTTCTCCACGTTGGCGATGGCCGCCGACAGGGTTTTGTAGGTGACACCCATGGGACTGCCGATGGTGAGCGCGCGCTGGGTCGCCTCTTTCATGCCGTCCGGGGCGTACCCAGCCACGGAAAAACCTTCCCGGGTTTTGCGGATCATGTAGGTGATGTCGTTACCCACCGGACAGACCATGGAACAGCGGCCGCACAGGGTGCAGCTGTCATAGACCAGTCTCTCCCAATCCGCGAAATCCGCTTCGCTGAGGGGCTTGCTCAACCCCATCGCTTTGCCCAGCTTGCCCCAGAAGGTGTGCTCCTGACGCCAGAGCTTCTTCATCGGTTCCAGCTTGTGTATTGGGGTATAGCGTGGGTCATGGGTCTCCGTATAGAACAGGCAGGCCTCCGCGCAGAGTCCGCAGTGGATGCAGCTTGAGAAGTAGGATGCGACTTTGGCGTCGATCTGTGCTGAGAGTGCCGCCACACCCTGTTCGAAGGCTTCGCTCATCGTGACTCCTCAGGCATTGACGCCTTTGCGTCCCATGGTGGCTCCGGTGTAGCCACGGCTCAGGACAAAGGTGAAGGCATGCATCAGTTTGCTGAAGGGGAAGTAGATCAACAGCAGTTCGGCGAGCAACAGATGCAACAACCGCAAGGGTTCGAAGGACTGGGCCAGTGCCAGACAACCGCTCAGCATGACCAGAAACACCAGGAGGGTGCCGATGTGATCGTCCAGGTCCGAGAGCAGTCGGGTGACCGGGTTGAGCAATCGATGCAACCACAACAGGATGATTCCGGCGAAGGCGAACTCCGCCGCGACGATGAAGGCCCAGTGGGGCATGGCCGGCCAGTCGAAACCGGTGATCCGTTCGGCGATGAAATCCACATGGGGCTTGGCGAAGATCAGCAGCGCGAACAGACCCAGATGAAACAGGTAACCCGCCACCAGTTGCAGGCGGCCGCGGCTAGTGACCGTGCGTTCCGGGATGAAACGGCTGAACAGGCCGCGCAACGCCCCCATGCCGGAGCTGCCCCGGGGTTGGGAGAGATCCCGCTTCACCCCAATTTTTAGGATGGCGATGATGCGCCAGATCACGCCGATGACGAACACACTCAATGAGAAGGTCCAAAGCGGTCCGTCGATGAATTCGCCGATCACTTGCCCGCCTCCTTTACGCTGATGTCTCTGGGAAGACGGTCGAAGTCGCCCCGCAGACACGCCACCTCTTCGTTGGTCAAGGCTTCGCCGTTCTTCTCCGCCTCGCTGGCCCAGAAGTCATGATGCTCCTTGGCCCAGTTAAGATCGCAGTAACCGGTCTTCATGCCTTCGATGGCCCCTTCCATGCCGACGGTGCCGATATAGATATGGCCGAAGATCACCGCGATCATCAGCAAGGCGCCGATCGCATGCCCCACATGGGCCAACTCCATCCACTCCCGGGTATGGCCCAGGGAGGGCGATACCAGCACGAACCCAGAGACTATGATGGTGCCGCCGACAAACACCAGCATCCAGAACAGGGTCTTCTCACCCATGTTGAAGAAGTTCGACGGCACATGTTTCTTGCCGATCACACCCCCGCCGCGCAGCAACCAGGTGAGATCCCCCTTCTGGTAGATGTTGCGCCGAACGAAACGCAGGAAGATCAGGATCAGAGCGAGAAGAAAAACCGGCCCCATCAGGTTGTGTCCCTCCTTCGAGGCGGAAGCCAGCACAGAGAATGCCTCTTTGCCGATCAGGGGGATCAGCACAGGTCTGCCGAACAGCAGGATCAGTCCGCTCAGACCGAGAAAGATGAACACACCCGCAATGAACCAGTGGATGGTGCGTTCGTAATTGGAGTAGCGCAGCAACTTGCGGTCTGAAAGCCCGCCTTCCACCGGCACCTTGCCGCGTATCATGTAGAACAGCAGCAGGGCCAGCAGCACGCCACCCAAGACATAGCCACCAATGGGTATCAGCTGGTTGATCCTGAAATGCCGCCAGCGATCTCCGTTGCTGTTGATCAACACACCGGTATCGACGCCTTTGATCTGAGTTTTACCGGAAATGGGCGCAGTGCGTTGGCGTACATCCCGCCAGAGTTCCCCACCGGGGTTCAACACCCGCACGTCGGATATCCCGCTTGGGGCAGGCGGTTCCTGTGCGTTGACGGTGGACGGATTGATCAGCAAGCCGATCAACACCGCCCCGATCAGCCGGGTAATCACAGCCGCGAACCCTGTTCTACTTGCTGACTGTTTCATAGCTGTTCCTGGTAATGCCCGGTCATCCATGGGATGACCGGGTGTCGCTGTTCGGCTCTATGGCCGCTATCTGACTTGCCAACCAACCTGATCATTCAGTGGCGCTGCCCTTGCCGCCGGCATCCCGGGGGGAGCGTAACGAAGCATCCTGGTAGGAGACCCCCCGGGCGAGCACCGCAGCGCCCCGGTTGACGATGCGTTTGCGATAGACCGCGGAAATGACATCCGCATCACCGGCCAGCAACGCCTTGGTGGAACACATCTCGGCGCACAGAGGCAACTTGCCTTCCGCCAACCGGTTCGAGCCATATTTGCGATACTCTTCAGAACTATTATCCGCCTCGGGCCCACCCGCGCAGAAGGTACATTTGTCCATCTTGCCCCGGGTGGCGAAGGCGCCGTCTTTCGGGAACTGGGGCGCACCGAAGGGACAGGCGTAGAAGCAGTAACCGCAACCGATGCAGAGATCCTTGTCATGGAGCACCACCCCATCGGCGGTGGTGTAGAAGCAGTCCACCGGGCAGACCGTGGCGCAAGGGGCGTCGGAACAGTGCATGCAGGCCACCGAGAGGGAACGCTCACCCGGTTCACCATCCTTGATGGTCACTACCCGTCGGCGGTTGACGCCCCAGGGCACCTCGTTCTCGTTCTTGCAGGCGGTGACACAACCGTTGCATTCGATGCAGCGTTCCGGATCACAATAGAATTTCATTCGAGCCATGATTAATCCTCTCTTTACACCTTGCTGATCCGACACAGACTGCATTTGGTTTCCTGCATCTGAGTCACCGAGTCGTAGCCGTAGGTCATTGCGGTGTTGCAGGCTTCGCCCAGGACATAGGGGTCGGAGCCTTGTGGATATTTACCACGCAGGTCTTTACCCTCGAAGTGGCCACCGAAATGGAACGGCATGAAGGCCACCCCCGCCGCCACGCGTCGTGTGACCTGCGCCTTGACCTTGACTTTGGCGCCTTCGGCCCCCTCTACCCACACATCGTCCCCATCCTGTACGCCGGCATTATTGGCATCCCGGGGATGTATCTCGACAAACATCTCCTGTTGCAGTTCGGCCAGCCAGGGGTTGGAACGGGTTTCGTCACCGCCGCCTTCGTACTCCACCAGTCGTCCGGAGGTGAGGATGATCGGATACTCCTGGGAGTAGTCCTTGTCCTGGATCGAGGCGTAGCGCGTCGGCAGGCGGTAGAACGACTTGCGGTCTTCGTAGGTGGGATACTTCTCCACCAGATCCCGGCGGCTGGTGTACAGGGGTTCGCGATGGATCGGCACCGGATCGGGGAAGGTCCACACCATGACCCGGGCCTTGGCGTTGCCGAACGGCGCGCAGCCGTGTTTGATGGCCACCCGCTGGATACCCCCGGAGCGGTCGGTCTTCCAGTTCTTGCCCTCGGCCAGTTTTTTCTCCTCATCGGTCAGATCGTTCCACCAACCGAGTTTCTTCAGCAGGTCGGCGGTGAACTCGGGATGGCCGTTCTTGATCTCGTTGCCCACCGGATAGGAGCCTTCCGCCAACAGATTCACCCCATCGTGCTCGACACCGAAACGGGCACGGAAGTTGAGCCCGCCCTGGGCCACCGGCATGCTGGTGTCATAGAGGTTCGGGGTGCCCGGATGGCCCATCTCCGGGGTGCCCCAGCAGGGCCAGGGCAGACCGTAGTACTCACCGTCGCAGGGACCGCCCTCGGCCTTCAGCGAGGTGTAGTCGAAGGTACCCCAGTTCTGCTGCTGCTTCTTCATGCGTTCGGGGCTCTGCCCGGTGTAGCCGATGGTCCACATGCCCTTGTTGAACTCCCGAGTGATGTCCTCGATCAGCGGCTCGTCACCCTTGACCTCGATGTTCTTGAACAACTCGTCAGCGAAGCCCAGTTTCTTGGCCAGGCGATACATGATGGTG
>JBNLFS010000142.1:0-30835 GCA_050305635.1 Candidatus Thiodiazotropha sp.
TGACGTCCTTGGACAGGTTGCTCGGCACTACGCCCACGTCATCGTCCAGGGTGCCCTTGGCTTTGTTTTTGGATGATGAATGGTAGCTGGCTCCGAAACTCCATTTATCCAGTACCAGCATGCCGCCGAGGTTGAAACCCACGCTCTTACCGTCGCCTTTCAGGTTGAAGCCGGGGTAGGCATTACCATCATTGAGCGCACTGTTGAACTCGACTCTCTTCATCCAGTAGTAGTCGACACCGAACGCCAGGGAAGCCTGCTCGTTGAGCTTGTAGGCGGCACTCGGACTGAAGGCGACGATTTCCAGTTTGGTGTTGGTCGGCATGAAGGTACCGGCCGGGTATTGGTCGCTGTAGATTTCTGTGGCCCACTTCGTTTCCAGGCCGAAGGGGGCGTTGATGGCGATGCCCAAGGCCCAATCCGCGTTGACCTGGTTGTGCGCGGAGATCCCCGGTGCGGCCACCAGGTCATTGGCGTCGCTGTCCGTGGAGCCGGAGCCGGTGTCCACCGCCATATCGGGCTGGATCAGGGTTGTGCCGAGGGTGACATGGCTGCCCTCGTGAAAGGACATGGCCGCTGGGTTGTAACTGATGGCGCCCAGTGAATCGGGATTCGCCACCATCGCATTGGAGGTGGCCAGGCCGGTGGCATTCATTTCAGGAACCGCGAAACCGGATGCCTGGGCGGTATTGCTTACGAGAAATGTTGAACCACAGGCGATGGCAAGGTAAATGGCGTGAGAAAGACTTTTAGGATGCATGCAGATCCTCCCTTGTACTGTTGTTTTTGTTCAGACTCACTTCCATTGTTCTGAGTTGTGGGAGGTGATGATCATCAGGGCGATTCACCCTGCATTGATCACCTGACAGCCATCAACCATTTCAACCGGTTTGAGATGAGTCCTGCGGAATTATGGAAATTACCATATCCGGACCCGTGGAAAAAAGTACCCAACAGCACTCTTCACCCGATGAACCCGAGTCTGTGGCAAGCGAACCGGGTATCGGACTCGATTCCCAGTATCAATGGATTGTGATATAAAAAGCGCTTATCCCCAAAAAATACAACTGATTGGAAAGCTCTCTCTATGGCGGATCGCAGATTACAGGTTTTTCACACAGTTGCGCGGCTGTTGAGTTTCACGAAAGCAGCGGAAACCCTCCACATGACACAGCCCGCCGTCACCTTTCAGGTGCGACAGCTGGAAGAGTATTTCAATACCCGCCTGTTCGACCGGACGCATAACCGAATCAGCCTGACGGAAGCCGGAGAGCGGGTTTTCGGCTACGCCGATCGCATTTTCGATCTCTATACGGAGATGGAGAATTCGGTACGCGAAATGACCGGCGAGATTCGCGGCGCCCTGACCATCGGCGCCAGCACCACCATCGCGGAATACATGCTGCCCGCGCTGCTGGGAGATTTCGGCACCCGGTTTCCGGAGGTCACCATCCATCTGAGAGTGTCGAATTCCGAAGGCATCGTCTCCATGGTGGAGAACAATGCCATCGATCTCGGGGTGGTCGAGGCGCCGGTGGGAAACAAGAACCTGGTGGTCGAGGTCTGCCGCGAGGATCAGCTGGTGGCCATTGTCCCCCCCAATCATGATCTGTCGAATCTTGAATCGGTCAGCATCGACAAGCTTTTGGAGTACCCGTTCATCTGCCGCGAGGAAGGATCGGGTACCCGCGAGGTGATCAATGAATACCTGGATATCAACTGCGCGGATTCCAGTCTGAATATCTACATGGAACTGGGCAGTCCGGAAGCCGTCAAGGGTGCGGTGGAAGCGGGTATGGGGGTCTCGGTGGTCTCCCGGGCTACGATTCAGAAGGAGTTGAAGTTAGATACCCTGCGCGCCATCAATCTGGTACCGCCCCTTGAGCGACCCTTTTCATTCGTTCATCAAAAACAGAAATTCCGCCTCCGGGCCATGGAGGAGTTGCTCGATTTTGCCCGTGGCTACTGCGAGGAGCACGGGGATGTACAGCTCTGAGTCATCTCGCTCTGCTGCCGATCTCGCCCGCGGACGACCGGTACGCGAACCGGGAAGCGCCTGAGATGCAGTACATGCCCACTCAGAAGCGGCTCAGCGATGCGCAGAAGCGTCTGCTGGCCAGCTTCGACAGGCTGGCGCCCCAGGAGCGGGATACCTTGCAGGCCTTTGCCGATTTTCTGGCTGCCCGGGAGTCGGCGGAGGTTGATGCGCCGGCTGAGACGGGTCCCCTGTTACCGAAATCGATCGAGCGGCCCCGGGATGAATCGGTGGTCAAGGCGATCAAGCGGCTCACACAACGCTACTACATGCTGCAGCGGGAAAAACTGCTCGATGAGACTTCATCCCTGATGATGTCCCATATCATGCAGGGACGTGCCGCGCCGGAGGTGATCGATGACCTCGAGGCGCTGTTCGAGCGGCGCTACCAGGACTACCTGAACCAGTCCTGAGGCGTGTTGCGTGCCGCCCCGTGACTGCGAGTCCGCGCATGAGTTGTGAGTATTTTTCTTCGGCGACCGGATGACCCGTAAAAGGTAATATCCGGAAGATGCGAATTGTGTCCCGATAGGTCATCGTATGCAGGTCATCACCAACTGGTTCAAGCGTTATTTTTCCGATCCCCAGATCGTCTTTCTGACGCTGTTTCTGATCTTTTTCTTCGGCATCGTCATCACCATGGGGGACATGCTTGCGCCGGTACTGGCCAGTGTGGTGGTGGCCTACCTGCTCGAAGGCGTGGTGACCCTCCTGGAACGTCGCTCCTGGCCCCGTCTGCTGTCGGTGATCCTGGTGTTCATCCTGTTTCTACTGTTCGTGGCCCTGGTGCTATTGGGACTGCTACCTCTGTTGTCCCGCCAGATCACCGATTTCCTGCAGCAACTGCCGAGCATGATCGCCATGGGCCAGAAGGCGATCATGACTCTTCCTGAGCGCTATCCGGATCTGATTCCCCAGGATCAGGTGGATCAGTTGATCCAGCAACTGCGTGTGGAGATCGGCTCCTTTGCCCAGCGGGCTGTGACCTGGTCCCTGGCGTCGGTGGTGGGGGTGATCACCCTGGTGGTCTATCTGATCCTGATGCCCCTGCTCGTGTTCTTCTTTCTCAAGGACAAAAACCTGATCATCGGCTGGTTCGTCGCCTACCTACCCAAACATCGACGGTTTTCGGTCAATGTCTGGAAGGACGTGGACAAGCAGATTGCCAACTATGTGAGGGGCAAGTTCTGGGAGATCATCATCGTCTGGTCGGTGAGTCTGGTGACCTTCACTCTGCTGGGACTGAATTATGCCTTGCTGCTGGCGGTGATGGTGGGTCTGTCGGTCATCATTCCCTACATCGGGGCGGCGGTGGTGACCATTCCGGTGCTGTTCATCGCCTGGTTTCAGTGGGGTTGGTCATCCGATTTCGCCTGGTTGACGACGGCCTATTTCATCATTCAGGCCCTGGATGGCAATGTGCTGGTACCGCTGTTGTTTTCCGAGGTCGTCAACCTGCACCCCGTGGCGATCATCGTGGCGATCCTGGTATTCGGCGGTTTCTGGGGATTTTGGGGGGTGTTCTTTGCGATACCCCTGGCGACCCTGGTGCAGGCGGTGCTGACGGCCTGGCCAAGGAGTGATGGGGCGGGTCCGCCCTCAGTAGCGGAGACCTGAGGTCGGACCCTTAACACGCGGGAAAAAATCGCGCGCTCAGGACTTCTTGGTGTTGATGCCGAAGACCGTCCACAGCGGGCAGTAGGAGATCAGACCGGTCAGCAGAGGCACCAGGCCGATGGCGCCGAGCCAGTTGATCGGGCTGCTCAGCAGAAAGCCCCAGGCGAGGATGGCCAGGCCGGCAATGATGCGGATGATGCGTTCGATACCACCTACGTTCTGAGTCATGGGTATGCTCCTGTGATTGTGAGAATTGACAGACTGTTTGACACGGACCGGCCTACAAGGTGCGGTCCTGAACTCATAGCTAGAGTAGATGCGCATCCGTCATTTGTCTGTGATTAAGTCACACAGGCCGCGATCCCGGGTATTTTTGTGGAGGGCGCTACACTGATTTACGAGTTGGACAGCGCCGTCAGATTCGGACGATCCAGGATTTGAATCGCTCCACGCTGTACCAGGATCAGGCGACGCTGTTCCATATCCTTAAGCACCCGGCTGACGACTTCCCGGGAAGTTCCCAGGTCCGAGGCGATCGCCTGATGGGTCTGCTCGATCCTTTCAGAGTTAGGTTCCGCATTTTGCACCAGGTAGCTGGCCAGACGCGTGTCGACCCGTCGGAAGGCGATCTCTTCGACGATCCCGATCACCTCACTCAGGCGGTTGCTGACGAGACTGAAAAGATACTTGCGCCAGGCGGAGATCTCTTCGGACCAGCGCACCACGTCAGCAGGATTGATCAGCACCGCCTCGATAGGTTCCTCGCTCACCGCAAAAGCGGGAAAGGGTTGTCCGTTCACGATGCAGGATGCGGTGAGGATGCAACTCTCCCCAGGACCGATGCGGTAGAGAGTGATCTCACGGCCGTTGTCACCGATCTTGTAGACTCGTGCCTGGCCGGAGAGGACCAGCGCCAGATGGCTGCATTGGCTGCCTTGCTGACAAATCGGCTGTGCCGCGGGCAACTTGATGAGTGACACCGACTGAAAGAAGCGCCTCTGGAAACCGCTGTCCGCCTGTTGCAGGAAGTCGAATTGACTGACGATGCGGGCCGTTGCGGAGGAATCGGTGATCAAAACAGCTCCTGGTTTATACGGATGACCTATCGGGGTAATCGGATCCCGATGCGTTCGTGGCACCCTGTTCAGATGTGCCGGATGATCATCAATGATAAGCAAGCCGGTGGGTTGGGTCCACTCAACCCAGGGGCTATGTAAATGAGGCAGTTATGTCTCTAATGTGCTAATTTACATCAGTATTGACACGCTACTTGAATGGTAGGGTCGATACAACAGACGTTCTTCCTCCTGGTCAGTTCGAATTTGGCATGTCAGATCCCAACGAAGAAGCGGTGAAAATCAAAAAAGAGCGGGTGCGCCTGCTCTATGCCAATGGCACCACACTGATCATCGCGAATTTCATCGCCGGGTTGATTTTCTTCTATCTCAATCAGATCTGGGAATCCCCCCAGGGTCTGGTTTGGGGTGGGCTGTTCACCCTGGTGCTGATAGCCCAGATCATTCTCACCCTGTTCATGAAACAGAGTGATCTGCTGCGTCTGCAAATGTGGCGCTACGCCATGCTTCCCGGTGTGATGAGCCTTGGCATACTCTGGGCGTTGGCATTGGTGCATCTGCTGAAAAATCCCATGCTCACCAATTTCCTGGTGATCGATCTGGTTCTGATCGGCACCGTCTTCCTGCTGTCCGCGCTGTTATTGACCGTGGATACCTTTTTCAGCATTTTGTTCGTGCTTGTGGCGGCGGTGCTGATCGTGATCTCTCTGTCGGGGGGGAAGGGGGTGAGCGAGGAGTTCCTGGTGGGGTTGATCGCCTACGCCCTGGCGCTGCTCATCATCTCCGCCTGGATGACAGTGTATCAGCAGGGCTATCTGCTGATTGCGGCGAACCGGGTATTGCTGCATGAGCGTATGGTCACCTCTGAAACGGAATTGAGCGAGTTGCGCAGCCGCCTGGTGCAGGAGAACGATCAGCGGCAATCCGTGGAACAGCAACTGTTTCTGGCCAAGGAGGCTGCGGAGAGCGCTAATCTGGCCAAGTCGGAATTCCTCGCCACCATGAGCCATGAGATTCGCACTCCACTGAACGGCATCCTGCCGATTCTCGAAATGCTCCTGGATACCCGGCTCGACAAGGAGCAGAAGCAGTTCGTCACTACCGCGCTCAATTCGTCACAGGTGCTGCTCAGTATCATCAATGACATTCTGGATTTCTCGAAGATCGAGGCCGGCAAGCTGGATCTGGAGTTCATCGATGTCAATCTGAAGAGCATTATCGAGCAGGTGACTTCGTTGATGAAGAATGCCGCGGATCGTCGCCATCTCAAATTGCATTTCCGCATCGACCACAATGTGCCGCATACGGTGCGTGGCGATCCCATCCGTCTGCGACAGATTCTCACCAACCTGGTCAGCAATGCGGTCAAGTTTACCGAGCACGGTGAAGTGATTGTGGAGTTGTCCCGCCGCCAGAGCACCCGTACCGAGGTGGAGCTGTTGTTCGGCGTGCGGGATACGGGCATCGGTATGACCCAGGAACAGGTTGCGCGGTTGTTCGAGCCCTTCTCTCAGGCGGACGCCTCGACTACCCGTAAGCATGGGGGCACGGGTCTGGGATTGGTGATCTGCAAACGTCTCACCGAACTGATGGGTGGCAAAATCGGGGTCAGGTCACAGCCGGGAGAGGGTTCCTACTTCTGGTTTTTGCTGCCGATGCGCAAGTCCCTGTCGGAGATGCCCTCCGGGCGACGCAATCTGCAGGATATCCGCACCCTGTTACTGGCGGATGCCCAGACTCCTGGCTACCAGGAGACGGTACGGCTCCTCAAGCAACAGGGCATGCTCGTGGAGCAGTCCAGTGAGCAGTATGATGCCCTCAGTAAACTCAAATCCTCAGCCAATCTGGGCGCCAGCTGGCGCTACGAGCTGATCCTGGTGGATGCCTCGATGGCATCCGTCAACCTGATTCAGGTCGTCGAGTCGGCGCGGGAGATCATGCACATGCGGGATGTGCCGGTGCTGGCCTTGAATACACCCTATGACAGCATCGAAGGGCTGGAGCGTTTCGGTATTGATTGTCTCAGCGCCACGGCGCCCGTCAAGGAGATCAAGATGCGCCTGCATCGAATCTTCGATGTGGAACAGATGTCCGTGGCCAATACCAGTCCGGATGAGATCCCGGTACCCCGTCTGCCCGATGACCATCTGAACTGGCAGGACAAACACGGTGATGCGCCGGCTCAGGAATCGAATTCGCAGCAATCGGCCGCGGAAAACCCAACGCACAAAACCCGGCTTGTGGGGCGGGTCCTGGTGGTCGAGGACAACCCGGTCAACCAGGCGGTGGTGAAAAAGATGTTGGAGAAGAGTGGATTATCTCCAGTGACCGCCAATGATGGCGTGGAGGCGATCGAGGCGTTGCGCGGGGAGCAGTTCGATGTGGTCCTCATGGATTGTCAGATGCCTCGCATGGACGGTTATGAGGCGACCGAAGCGATACGGGAGCGGGAGAAGAAACAGGCATTGCAGCGCACTCCGATCATTGCCATGACCGCCAATGCCATGACCGGGGATCGGGAACGTTGTCTGGCCTGTGGCATGGACGACTATCTTTCCAAACCGGTCAAGCCGGCTCAATTGGAGAATATGCTTCGCCAATGGTTACCCATGGAGGGGATGATTCAGGAGCCTTCCCCTGTTAGTCTTTCAGAAACCGGGTTTGAGGCGACAGGGGCGACGGACTTTGGACTCACTAGCGAGACCTTTCTCAATGTCGGAGATTCCAGCATGACCGTGAGCGGTATCATCGACCGCAATGTTCTGGAGGAGTTGTACGAGATTATGGAGGAGGACTTCGTCTCGGTTCTGGAGAGTTATTTAAAGAGCGCTCCGGGGCTGATGCATGGCATTCGAGACGCAGTGAAATCCGGTGACATGGATGGGCTGGTGAAATCCGCTCATCCGCTCAAATCCAGCAGCGCCAATGTCGGCGCCATGGAACTCTCCATTCTGGCCCGGGAACTCGAATTCAAAGGTCGCCAGAACGATGCCAATGGCCTGGTGGACAGCTACAACCGGACCGCAGAGGCCTATCGTCGTTCAGTGAGTGAACTCAAGACGATCGTGGAAAAGGGTCATTTTCGTTAGTCGCTGATCCGCGTGCCGTAACCCGGGCGGCCTTGTCGGTCATCCGGGTGGCTCCCCGTGGGCGAGCCAGAAGTGGCCATCTGGGGCGTTGTTCTGCTTGAAAAGGGCGCGCCATTCCCTGCGCAGGACGCCTTGCATAGGACGGCTTCTCGGCACGCTGATTTCCTAACGTAGTAGAGGACACTACACTAGAGATTTGCCGAGGCGTAATCCGCCAGTCTCGAGCGCTCACCCCGCTGCAGGGTGATGTGCCCGCTGTGGGGCCAGTTCTTGAATCGATCCACCGCGTAGGTCAGCCCCGAGGTGGTCTCGGTCAGATAGGGGGTATCGATCTGCGCCACGTTCCCCAGACAGACGATCTTGGTGCCCGGGCCGGCCCGGGTGATGAGGGTTTTCATCTGCTTGGGCGTCAGATTCTGCGCTTCATCCAAGATGATGTATTTGTTCAGGAAGGTGCGCCCGCGCATGAAATTCAGTGAATGGATGCGGATGCGGCTGCGCAACAGGTCTTCGGTAGCGGCCCGTCCCCACTCGCCGCCCTCGGTCTGGGTCAGCACCTCCAGGTTATCCATCAGCGCGCCCATCCAGGGGGTCATCTTCTCCTCCTCGGTACCGGGGAGGAAACCGATATCCTCACCGACCGGGACGGTGACACGGGTCATGATGATCTCCCGATAGAGATTCTGATCGAGGGTCTGCACCAGCCCAGCGGCCAGGGTCAGGAGAGTTTTACCCGTACCCGCGGTCCCCAGCAGAGAGACAAAGTCCAGATCGGGGTCGAGCAGTAGATTGAGGGCGAAGTTCTGTTCCGGATTGCGGGCGGTGATTCCCCACACCGCATGCTTGGGGTTGGTGTAGTCCTCGGCCAGCTCCATGATGGCGCCGTTGTCCTGTTTCTCACGCACGATGGCCTGAAAACCTTCATCGCCGTTAAGAAACAGGCATTGACTGGGGTACCAGTCACGGGTGTCCGGCCCGCTGATGCGGTAGAAGGTGTGCCCCTCTTCCTGCCAGGATTCGAGTTCCTTGGTGTGCTGTTCCCAGAAATCCGCTTCCAGCTCGTTCATCCCGGTGTAGAGCAGATTGACGTCTTCCAGCACCTGGTCGTTGGAGTAGTCCTCGGCCCGGATGCCCAGTACGCTGGCCTTGATCCGTAGATTGATATCCTTGGATACGATGATGATGCGTTTTTCCGGGTGCTCCGACTGCAGGCACAGGGCCGTGGCCAGAATGTTGTTGTCCGGGGTGCTGCCCGGCAGGGCCTGGGGTAGTTCCTGGGTGACCGTTTTGGTCTGGAAAAACAGCCGTCCGCTGATCGATTCGGTGCCCCCGTTGATCTGCAGCGTGTTGAGCGGCAGGCCATGGCTGATTTCGTTTTGTGCGATATGGCCCATCAGTTCGTCGAGGAAACGACTGGTCTGGCGGACATTGCGGGCCACTTCAGACATGCCCTTCTTACCCTTGTCCAGCTCCTCGAGCACGACCATGGGCAGGTAGATGTCATGCTCCTTGAAGCGGAACAGGGCAGTGGGATCGTGCATCAGAACATTGGTGTCGAGCACGTAAAGTCGGGGTTTGGTGGATTGATTTTCGGACATGGGCAGTCTCAGGTTTCAGACAGACATATCGCCTGTGCCCGGGAAACTTCCCGGAACATGCGAGCAGAATGGTACAGGGCCGGGATGATCAGGAGGCGGTTCCAGCGCGCATCGCCTTGAGGGCTTCCAGCACCTCTTCGGCATGTCCCTTGACCTTGACCTTGCGCCACTCGTGACGCAACACCCCGTTCTCGTCGATCAGAAAGGTGCTGCGTTCGATGCCGCGCACCTGTTTCCCGTATAGGGACTTCATCTGGATGACGTCGAAGGCCTGGCACAGGATCTCGTCCTTGTCCGACAACAGATCGAAGGGAAACCCCTGTTTCGTCTTGAAGTTCTCCTGGGCCTTGAGGCTGTCCCGGGAAGCCCCCAGGATGACCGCCGACTGGCGTCGGAATTTTGCGATGGCCGCGGTGAAGTCCAACCCTTCCTGGGTGCAGCCCGGGGTGCTGGCCTTGGGGTAGAAGTAAAGGACGATGGGTTTGCCCTTGAAGTCACTGAATTTGATCGTCTTGTCACCGGTGGCCGGTAGTTCGATGTCCGGGACCGGTTTGCCAGGGGCGACTGGGGTCATGATGTCGGGATTCCTCCTCGTGAGTCAGCCCGCCGTTCAGGCCGCGAGAATGCGGACTGGCAGGCAGTGGAACGGTTTGTACAGCCGCTCATCATGCGGTGGCCGGTTCGTTCACCGGCCTTTACCGCATGCGGCCATGGGCGTATCGGCATGAGATGCTGTGTCAGCCTTTGATCGGCTCAATGATCGCATCCAGGTTCAGGGAGTCGCAATAATCCATGAACTCCTCTCTGAGCAGCGCGATCTGCGTATGGGCGGGAATCCCGACACTCATGTGGACCGAGAACATGGGTGTGCCCGTATGGGCGGCTGAATAGCTGCTGGTGGTCATGTCTTCGATATTGATGTTGCGGTTGGAGAAGAATTCCGCCAGCTGATTGACGATCCCGGGATGGTCCATGGAGACGACCTCAACCAGGTAGGGCAGCTGATTGCTCGATGGGATGCGTCCTTCGGTGCGTTTGCAAATGATGGTCAATCCCAGATCGTCCTGCAGATCCGGGATCGCGGATTCGAGCTTCGCCAGGGTGTTCCAGGGTCCTTCGATCAGCAGCAGGATCGCGAATTCGCCTCCCAGCACGGTCATACGGCTGTCGGTGATGTTGCAGCCTTCATCGAGGATTTTTTTCGACAGGGCCTTGACGATGCCCGGATGATCTTCGCCCAGGGCGGATATGACCAGATAGTTTTTCGGAGTAGACATATGACGGATTTGCACCCAACAGAAAAGTACCTGCGTCAGAGTGTACCACCAGCCGAGCAGGGCAGGCGACAGGTAATCAAACACATTCCGGGGACTTTTCGACAGGCCGATGTCAAGGTGCCGGATCAGCTTTAAACCGGGTGTGCGGCAGCGATGTCCGGACATCAATTCAGCTCCGCGGCTTGTCAGGTAATCGGGCTGCGGGCTAACATTGCGGATCAACTGGAATCAGGGGACAAGACCGATGTTTCGCGGCAGTATGGTGGCTTTGATCACACCGATGAATGAACAGGGCGATGTTGACGATGCGGCCTTGCGAAAGCTGGTGGACTTCCATATTCAGGAAGGCACCGATGCCATCGTGGCGGTGGGCACCACCGGTGAGTCCGCCACCCTGGATGAAGCGGAACACTGCGATGTGATCAAACAGGTGGTGGATTATGTCGATGGCCGTATCCCGGTCATCGCCGGCACCGGCGCGAATTCCACCCGTGAAGCAATCAGTCTGACCGAATGCGCCAAGGCGGGTGGGGCGGATGCCTGTCTGCTGGTTACGCCGTATTACAACAAGCCGACCCAGGAAGGTCTGTATCTCCACCATAAGGCGGTGGCTGAGGCGGTTGATATTCCCCAGATTCTCTACAACGTACCCGGGCGGACCGCCTGTGACCTGTTGCCTGAAACCGTGGTTCGGCTGGCCCGGCTGCCGAATATCGTCGGCATCAAGGATGCCACCGGAAAACTCGAGCGGCTGCAGGCGATGCGTGCCGAATGTCCGTCTGATTTCGATTTTTACAGCGGTGACGATGCCACCGGTTGCGAATTCCTGCTGCAGGGAGGGCATGGCGTGATCTCGGTCACCGCCAATGTGGCGCCACGCCTGATGCACGAGATGGTCACGGCGGCGCTGGCCGGTCAGCGGGAGCAGGCCCAGGCGCTGGACGTCCGGCTGCTGGGGCTGCACAAGGCGCTGTTCGTCGAGTCCAGTCCGATTCCGGTTAAATGGGCCATGTGGGAACTCGGCCTCAGCCAAAAGGGCATCCGGCTCCCGCTGACCTGGATGACGGCTGACTCGGAGGGTGCTGTTCGGGATGCCATGCACCAGGCCGGCGTCCTCTGACCGGGTACTTACCCCTTTGCGTAGCGGAGTCGGCCGCCTGGCGATGGCCGCGTTTGGTGTGTGCGGTCTTCTTCATTTCAGACTCCCGTTAAACTCGACAGGCGATCGCTTGTCATAGGCAATATTCATTACTGGCTGATTCTACCCATGCGTCTGACTCTCTCTGTTCTGCCGATCCTGTTTCTGCTCCTGCCGCTCTCCGGGTGCGGCTCGGATGGCGGTTATTTTTCCGATTCCGAGCGGGAATACCGCACCCAGAAGGAAACCGTCGACGATCTGGAGGTCCCGCCGGACCTGACCCGTTCAACCATTCAGGATGCGATGGCGATACCCGGTGCCGGCAGCGCCTCCTACGAGGAGTACGCCAGCCAGCGGGAGAAGCGCACCGGTGGCAGCATCGTCGCGGAAGAGGTGCTTCCCGAGTTTGAGAATATTCAGGTTGAGCGCGATGGGGACCAGCGTTGGCTGGTAATCCAGGCTCCACCGGAGAAGGTTTGGCCGAAGGTGGTCGATTTCTGGCGCAAGAACGGCCTGCTGCTGGTTGAACAAAATCCGGCCATCGGGGTGATGAAAACCGATTGGCTCGAGAGTCGTGCGGATATCAAGCAGGGTCCGATCACCGAATTTTTCCGCAAGGCGCTGAGCGGCATCTATTCATCGGCGACCCGGGACCAGTTCCGGGTACGACTCGAGCGGGGTCAGGAGCCGAATACCACGGAACTTTACCTGACCCATCGCGGCCTGGAAGAGCGGCTCAAGGAGGATGTCAGCGGTGAGGCGGATACCACCTATTGGACCCCTCGTCCCAACGATCCGGGAATCGAGGCGGCCATGCTGCGCAGCCTGATGGTGGATCTGGGGGTCGCCCAGGAGCGGGCGGAGGCCTCCCTCGCGGTGGCGGATCAGCATCAGGAGCGCTCCCGTCTGGAACTCAAGGGTGCGGATTCGGAACTGTGGATCAACGAGGCCTTTGCCCGGGCCTGGCGACTCACCGGTGTGGCCCTGGACCGGGTCGGCTTTGCGGTCGAGGACCGGGACCGCTCCTCGGGGATCTACTATGTGAAGTACAGCAAACTGCTCTCCAGCGACCAGAAGAAGGAAGAGGGTTTTCTTTCGCGTCTTGCCTTCTGGCAGGATGAGGACGACGAGATCCCCACGGATGCCCAGTATCAGGTCAAACTGCATTCAGTCAGCGACGAAGAGACCCGGGTCGAAGTCAGAGATGACAAGGGTGAACCCGCTCTGGCCAAGGTGGCCGAACAGATTTTGAGCCTGATTCATCAGCAGATTCTCTGATCGGTGGCCCTGAGGTTCGCCTTCCTGGGCAGTGGCAGCCGGGGTAACGCGCTGCTGGTTGAAACCGCTGAGGCGAGAATTCTGCTGGATTGCGGGTTTACCGCCAGCGAGACAGAGTCCCGGTTGAAGCAGCTGCAGGTCGATCCCCAAACCCTCTCGGCCATCCTGGTCACCCATGAACACACTGACCACATCCGTGGTGTGGGGGCGATGGCCCGCAGGTACCGGGTGCCGGTGTGGATGACCCCGGGCACGGCCAGAGCCGATGTTTATGGCGTCCTGCCGGAGCTGGGCATGATCGACTGTCATGCGGGCAGCTGGTCAGTTGCGGATCTCCAGGTGACACCCTATCCGGTACCTCACGACGCCCGGGAACCCTGTCAATTCATCCTGCGTCGGGATCGCGCCTGTCTCGGGGTATTGACCGATACGGGGCATGTCACTCCGCATATTGTGGAGATGCTCCAGGCCTGCGACGGACTGGTGCTGGAGTTCAATCACGATCGCCAGATGCTGATCGATGGGCCCTATCCAAAATCCCTGCAGACCCGGGTTGGGGGGCGTCACGGGCATCTCAACAATGATCAGGCGCTGCAACTGCTGGATCAGTTGTCGGTTTCCCGCCTCCGCCATTTGGTGGTTTCCCACATCAGCGAAAAGAACAATTCGCCGAAGCGGGTCGAGGCATTGCTGTTACAGCACCAGCCGGCGTTGGCCGAGCGCAGTCATTTGGCGCAGCAGGGTAGTGTCTCAGGCTGGTTTGAGCTGTAGACGAAGCCTGATATATCAGAATATTAGTGCATCCGTCTTTACTTAAACTATTTTCATTTTCAGTAGCTTGGGGCTAGACTGTGACGGTTTTCCACACCGATGTCACCTGCTCTCCGGGTGATTGCGTGTTTCAATAATTTCTGGAGAGGATGGAGGTTTTACCAATATGGCGCATATAGTAGTTATGGGGGCTGGTACCGGTGGTATGCCCTGCGCTTACGAGCTTCGCATGGAGCTGGGTCGCGAGCATGAAGTGACCATGATTAACGAACGGGAGTATTTCCAGTTCGTCCCTTCCAATCCCTGGTTGGCCGTTGGCTGGCGTGATCGTTCCCACATCACCTTCGATATCCGGCCTCACCTCGAGCGCAAGGGTATCAATTTCATCGCCAAGCGTGTCGACAAGATCGATCCTGAAGCCAACCAGCTCACACTCGATGGCGGTGATACCATCGACTACGACTACCTGGTGATCGCAACGGGTCCGCGCCTGGCGTTCGAAGAGGTCGAGGGTTCCGGTCCCGAAGGACACACCGAATCGATCTGTACCGTGGATCATGCCGAAAAGGCCTATCAGTCCTATCTCAAACTGCTGGATGATCCTGGACATGTGATCATCGGCGCAATGCCGTTTGCCAGCTGTTTCGGTCCGGCTTACGAATTCTCGTTCATCATGGATTCGGACCTGCGCAAGCGTAAGATTCGTGACAAGGTGCCGATGACTTTCGTCACCTCGGAGCCCTACATTGGCCACCTCGGCCTGGGCGGTGTCGGTGATTCCAAGGGTTTCCTGGAGAGCGATTTCCGCAATCACCACATCAACTGGATCACCAACGCCAAGGTCACAAAGGTGGAAGCCGGTAAGATGTTCATCGAGCAGTACGATGACTCGGGTCACAAGCTCAAGGAGCAGGAACTGGCGTTCAAATACTCCATGATGCTGCCGGCCTTCAAAGGCGTCCCCGCGGTGGCCAACGTTGAAGGTCTGTGTAATCCCCGGGGTTTTGTCTTCGTCGATGACCATCAGCGCAACCCCAAGTATCCGAACATCTACGCCGCCGGCGTATGTATCGCGATTCCCCCGGTGGAGGCGACCGCAGTGCCCACCGGCGCGCCGAAAACCGGCTATATGATCGAATCGATGGTCACCGCCATCGTGCACAACATCGCCGACGACCTGGCGGGCCGGGAAGGCACGACCCTGGCCACCTGGAACGCCATCTGTCTCGCCGACATGGGCGATACCGGTGCGGCGTTCGTGGCGCTGCCCCAGATACCCCCGCGCAACGTGGCCTGGTTCAAGAAGGGCAAGTGGGTGCACATGGCGAAGATCGCGTTCGAGAAGTACTTTATCCGCAAGATGAAAAAGGGCACTTCCGAGCCGATCTACGAGAAATACATCCTTAAGATGCTCGGTATCGGAAAACTGAAATGATCTGAAAGATTGCGGCAGGTTCGACACTGCAAGCCCCCCTGGTTTTTCAGGGGGGCTTTTTTCGTTAATGACCCGTGCTTTTTAGGGTTTTATCGGGCAGGCAGTCGAAATTCACAACTCAGAAGCGTGCAAGACAAGGCGGAATTCGTCGAAAAATCGCAGTTTACTGGGATCAATGGGCATTATGAGACAGATTACAACGCAGGATCGTAATGTCTGAGTCGAATTTCAACAGCCTGCTTGAGGATGCGCTGCAAGGCTTTCTGATATGCTCCGCGCTGAAACGCAAATAATGAGGCAGAGAACATCGTGCTAATCAACAGACACCCGACCCGGCCGGTTCAGGTCGGTGGCGTCACCGTTGGTGGTGATGCGCCGGTCGTCGTCCAGTCCATGACCAACACGGATACCGCGGATGTGGAGGCTACCACTCAGCAGGTGGCGGAACTCTCCCGAGCGGGTTCTGAACTGGTGCGCATCACGGTGAACAATGAAGCGGCGGCCGGTGCGGTACCGAGGATTCGCGACCGACTCCAGCAGATGGGCGTGAATGTGCCGCTGATCGGCGATTTTCATTTTAATGGTCACCGTCTGTTGCAGAACTTTCCGGAATGCGCGGAGGCATTGGCCAAATACCGGATCAACCCCGGCAATGTGGGTAGTGGAGAAAAGCGCGACAGCCAGTTTGCGCAGATGATCGAAACCGCCTGTCGCTATGAGAAACCGGTGCGCATCGGGGTCAACTGGGGCAGCCTCGACAAGGGGCTTGTGGCCCGCTTCATGGATGAGAATGCCCGCGCGGCAACCCCGCTGGACGCCGATGGCATCACCCGGGAGGTGATGGTGCGCTCCGCCTTGGAAAGCGCGCAACGGGCCGTCGAACTGGGTATGCCCCGGGAGCGGATCATACTCTCCTGCAAACTCAGCGGCGTTCAGGATCTGGTGGCGGTCTACCGATCCCTGGCCGAGCGCTGCGATTACGCGCTACACCTGGGGCTGACGGAAGCCGGGATGGGCTCCAAGGGCATCGTGGCGTCCAGTGCGGCGTTAGCGATTCTGTTGCAGGAGGGGATCGGGGATACCATCCGCATCTCTCTGACGCCCGAACCCGGCGGGGCCAGGACCCAGGAAGTGGTGGTGGCCCAGGAACTGCTGCAGTCCATGGGGATTCGTGCATTTGCGCCGATGGTCGTGGCCTGTCCCGGCTGCGGCCGCACGACCAGCACCCTGTTCCAGGAACTGGCGCAACAGGTCCAGTCTCATCTCCGGGAACGGATGCCGGTCTGGCGCGGTCGTTATTCTGGAGTGGAGTCGCTCTCCGTGGCGGTCATGGGCTGTGTCGTGAACGGACCCGGAGAGAGCAAGCACGCGAACATCGGCATCAGTCTCCCCGGTACCGGCGAATCCCCCTCGGCTCCCGTGTATGTGGACGGGGAGAAGCGACAAACCCTCAAAGGGGATGATATCGCCGCCCAGTTCATTGAATTGGTGGAACGATATGTTGAGGCGCATTACCGGTGATCCTGATCGGATTTCACGGATACAGGTTGATGTGAACCCCGCTCAGTACGGCCGGATTATTCCATACCAACCCAATAAACCTGATGATTCAGGAGGATGATAATGAAAACAAAACTCACCATCGTGACCCTCACCTTGGCGGCGATGACCGCATCGGCAAACCTCCAGGCTGAAGATGCCCCGGCGTTCGTATCCTTGAAGCGCCTGTCCCTGGAGACCGCGGAGAAGATCGCCCAGGGGGCCATTCAGGCCTGTCGTAAACAGGGGATCCAGATCGGCGTGACCGTGGTCGATCGTGATGGCACGACCCAGGTGGCCCTGCGTGACACCATTGCTGCCCCGATTACCGTTCCGATCAGTCGTCAGAAGGCCTACACCGCGGTTAATTTCAATGCGCCGACTTCGGCGCTCAGCGATCGGGCCAACACCCCGATCGGAAGACTCGACGGCTTGGTGATGTCCGCGGGCGGACTGCCCATCCAGGCGGGTGGTCAACTGTTGGGCGGAGTCGGGGTGAGTGGCGCGCCCGCGGGCGAGACCGATGAGGGCTGTGCCCAGGCCGGCATCGATCAGGTGATCGACGATCTGGAAATGGGTATGTGAATGGCAAGCCCCCGCTCTTGAAACTGGTATGACATCAACAGGACGGGTCGTAGGTGGCCCGTCCTGTCTCTGGGGCCTGATGAGGTGAGCGGCCGCCGGGCTCAGAGTGTGGGCATGACCGGAGCGCTGTGGTGATGGTGATGATGGGTGTGCGCTTCGGGGGCGGGTAGGGGCCTGCCCTGGACGATCGCCTGAGCCGCGGCCTGTGGATCGGTTTCACTGGTGCAGATCACCTGTACACCCTGTTGTGACAATCGGTTGATAAAACCCTGACCGGCGCTGGCGCTTACCAGAACGTCGAACTCAAACAGGGGATGATTCTCACCTTTGTACTCATGAATCGAAAGCTCTTTCGGCAGGTCAATACGGGCGAGTTCGACCAATTCTCCCTGGGCGTTTGTCTCGTAGGTGAGAAAACGACGTGACTTGCCCGCATGGGCGGTAATGGTTCGGAAATTCTGGCTGGTGACGGCTATTTTCATGGTTTTGATCTGTCGTGTTTATGGGGACTGTCCACACCTTGGGTCAGGCGTTGGCCGGTTCTGTAATGAGTGACTGGGTCCATTGCTCCATCAAGGCGTTGGCAACGGGCATTGGGGCTTCGATAAACGAGATCACGATCTGCTCACCCATCTGGCAGACACCGATGGAACGTGGGCGCATGGCGAGCTGTTCCGGGGCCTGCAGGGTGAAGCCGAAGCAGAAAACCAGATTGTAGGCAGCGGTTATGCCCTCCGCAATCTGACCTTCCGGCAACTCGCAGGTGTGTTTCATGTGATCGAAGGTGGCAATGTAGTGCGCCGCCTTGTGATGGGAAATCTCGTGTTCGAAGTAGGCGACAATCTCCTCGACCGTCTTGAATCGACAGGTTGCTATGTCGATCTTGAGGGAATAGACGGGGAGCTTTATTTCCTGGACGACCTGTTGCAAGTGCATCTCCAAATAATCATTGTTTTGATGGGCAAATAAATGATTCTTGGGAGAGATTAAGCGCGCCGGCCGCTCAAAGCATTGAAAAAGATCAATCCTCGGCGAGGCGTTGCAGGTTCGGGATATCCAGTAAAAACTGATTGGGCGTGGTTTCGATCAAAAGGCTCTGGCGCTTGAATTCCGCGATGGTCCGGCTGGCGGTTTCCGTGGTAATTCCGAGCATGGCGCCCATGTCCTCACGGGCGAACAGGCTGCACTGACTTTCCTGGGTGTTTTTGACCAGTCGGAGTAGCAGGCGAGCCACGCGTTGCTTGGCCGATCCGGTGGAAAGCTCCGTGAGCCAGGCATCGGCCTCGTTGAGCGCCCGGTGCCAGCGATTGAGCAGTTCCCGGTAGAGGTTGGGGTTTTCCTGACTCAGATTTTCCACCGTGCGGACCGGTAGGGCACAGACCTCGGTCTCCTGAAGTACCACGGCGTCATGCTGATAGGAGTCACCGACCAGGCATTCCAGGCCGGTAATGTCACTGGTGCGGATCAAGCGGACGATGCGCTGACTGCCATCGGGCAGGTACTGTACCAGCTTGAGGGTGCCGGAGCGCACCGTATACATTCGGTCACCCCGGTCACCGGCATGGTAAAGGGTCGATCCTACCGGCAGGGTGTACTGGTCGATGGGATCGTGCAGGCGCTCGAAATCCTCATCCTTGAGCTTGGAAAACAGCACGGATTCCCGCAAGGAGCACTTCAGGCAGTCCGCCACGCCATCTCTGGCTTCCTTGAAAGAAACGTTCTTCACCATAGCAGTTGTTAATCCACTCTCGATTACGGAGGTCACGGGGTAACCGGATCCGGCTGGACCGGCGGCCCCTGTGTCACACTCTGTTCGCGGTCTCGATAATAATCCTGATCATCGCGGGTACGGTGTGGAACATACGATACAGCGGCAGGAGTCGCTGATAAGGAGAGACCCTGCATGGATCACCTTTGTTCGACACGACCTGATAACGGTGTTTGGTTTCCTTGCCTGTCGGATCTGACCGCGGGGTCAAAGGTTAACCCCATGTTGCTATTCACCAACAATACCAGATAGATCGATAAGTTGAAGCGAATTTTTCAATAATCCGATAAGACGACGTCATATGACACATATTCAAACTGGGGGGTATTGCTGAGTGTCGAATAATCTTACAATACCCCGAGAGTCGACCATCAGTATGACCCATGGGCCGCTCAACAGCCCGCTAAGTCCATACTGATCAATTGACCTCAACTACGCCAGGAAACAAATAACAGCAACAGGCGTATCAAACAGGGGGTGTCCTTGAGTCAGTGGGAATCAAGCATCGAACCGGAACACATTCTGATCATTGACGACCCGTCGGTCGGTCATGAGCAGCTGCAGTACGTGCTGCAGGGTCAGTATCGGGTCTCCTGGTTGTGTCGTGAGGATGCCGGCTATGAACAGATCCTCCGGGAATCTCCGAATCTGATCCTGTTGGACGTTGATCCGCCCGGTGATGACGGTCGGCTGTTCTGCCGGGCGCTCAAAGCCGACCCCAGAACTCTGATGATTCCGGTGATCTTTATCTCTTCCGGCGCGGAACCGGATGACCGCTTGGAGGGCTATCAAGCCGGGGCGGACGACTATGTGGAGCGGCCCTACAATCCCGAGGATCTACTGCTCAAAATCCGCATCGCATTGGACAACCGACACGATCTGGAAGACGCCAGACAGTGTCAGGCCATGCTCAGGGCAGAGGTGGAGGAGTCCCTGGCCGTTTCCGCCGAACTGGGGGAGATGGCCAGGTTTTTCAATGAGATGCACGATTGTGACAACGTCCGTACTTTGGCTGAGTGTATGCTCGACACGTTTGAGCGTTTGGGTCTGAGAGTGATCGTACGCATGTTGCCCGGTGGACATTTCTTCTCCCATGCGGGAGAAGTGGGGAGTCTCGACCAGGAGATGATGAATCATCACAAGGGCCGGGAATGGTTTATCGATCTCGGGCACCGCACCCTGATCAACGCGGGCTCTCTTTGTGTACTCATCCGTAATATGCCGGTGCACGACACGATGCGTCATTTGCGCCTCAAAGAGGTGCTGAAATTACTGGTGGAAGTGGTCAATCGGCGACTTTCAGTGCTGCAGCAACGACATGACCAATTCCATGATCAGGCGAGCCTGCTGTCTCTGGTCGCAGGGATTCAGCAACTCATCGATCACCTGCAATATGCCGATAACGGTGTGCGCCATCAGCACGCACCGCATCATCTCAATCGGCTGTTCCTGGCCTGGGAAGCCGATCAGGCCTGATTTCCGCCGCTTTTGACCGGTTTCTCGGTTTCCACTGATGAGCCCTGCGCTGATTCTGTGAGAGAATGAGGGATCCATAGTCTTCACTCGTCCTGTTGAGGAATCCCCATGCCCCTGATCAGCCTGCGCAATATCCACCTGAGTTTTGGTGAGGCGCCGCTTTTGGATGGGGTCAACCTCAGTATCGACCGGGGTGAACGGATCTGTCTGCTGGGGCGGAACGGCGCCGGCAAGTCGACGCTGATGAAGGTGATCCTGGGTGAGCAGACCGCGGATGACGGTGAGCGGGTAGTCACCGGGGGGGTACGTCTGGCGCGTCTGATTCAAGAAGTACCGGTGGGAATGAGTGGCAGTGTGTTCGGCGTGGTGGCCGATGGTATCGGGCACCTGGCGGACAAACTCAAGGCCTATCACGAAATCAGTCATCAGCTGGCCGAAGGTGGGGATGAATCGCTGCTGGAACGTCTGGCCAAAGCCCAGCATGAGCTGGAGGCTGCGGATGGCTGGCAACTGGAGCAGCGGGTTGAAACGGTCCTGTCCCGCCTGAGTCTGGATGCGGATGCCGAGTTCGGGGCCTTGTCCGGGGGGCTGAAACGCCGCGTGCTGCTGGCCCAGGCCCTGGTCATGGAACCCGATCTACTGCTGCTCGATGAACCCACCAACCATCTCGATATCTCCTCGATCGATTGGATGGAGGAGTTTCTGCTCGGTTACCCCGGAGCGATCTTGTTCGTCACCCATGATCGGGCTTTTCTGCGTCGTCTCGCGACACGGATTCTGGAACTGGACCGGGGGTTCCTGACCGATTGGCCGGGGGACTACGCAAACTTTCTGCGCCGCAAGGAAGAGCGGCTCAACGCCGAGATGCTGGCCAACGAGCGCTTCGACAAAAAGCTGGCCGAGGAGGAGACCTGGATTCGTCAGGGCATCAAGGCGCGACGCACCCGCAATGAAGGTCGGGTCCGGGCGCTCAAGGCGATGCGCGAGGAGCGTCTGCAACGACGCGAGCAGACCGGCAAGGCGCAGATGCAGCTGACCAGCGGGGAGCGCTCCGGCAAGCTGGTCGTGGAAGTCGAGAACATTCACTATGCCTGGGATGGGACGCCTATCATTCGGGGTTTGTCCACAACCATCATGCGAGGTGACCGAGTCGGCATCATCGGCCCCAATGGTTCCGGCAAGACCACCTTGCTGAATCTGCTGCTGGGGCGTCTGCAACCCGACAGTGGAGAGGTCAAACTCGGTACCAATCTGCAGGTTGCCTACTTCGATCAATTACGCGGCCAACTGGATGAAGAGCGCTCGGTGCAGGACAATGTGGGAGGCGGAAGCGACAAGGTGGAAGTCGGTGGTCGCAGCAAACACATCATCGGCTATCTGCAGGATTTTCTGTTCACCCCGGAACGGGCCCGCGCCCCGGTAAAGGCCCTCTCGGGGGGGGAGCGCAACCGCCTGCTGCTGGCCAAGCTGTTTACCAAACCGGCCAATGTGCTGGTGCTCGACGAGCCCACCAACGATCTCGATGTGGAGACCCTGGAGCTGCTGGAAGATCTTCTTGTGGATTACAACGGTACACTCTTGCTGGTGAGCCATGATCGGGAATTCCTCGACAACGCAGTGACCAGTTGCCTGGTGTTCGAAGGGGACGGCCGGGTGGCGGAATATGTGGGGGGCTACAGTGACTGGGAGGTCAGTCGCAAGCGTCAGCAGGCACTCAATCAACCGCAAGCCACCAGCAAAAGCAAAGCGGCGGTTGCAGAGAAACCAAAGAGCAAACCCGCCAAGCTCAGCTACAAGGATCAGCGGGAACTGGATGCCCTGCCACAGCGCATCGAGGCGCTGGAACAGCAGCTCGAGTCACTTCAACAGCGTCTCGGAGATCCGGAGCTGTATCGCAGCCAGGCGGACCAGGTCACCAGCCTGCAGCAGGAATCGAGTCGGGTGGAGGCGGAACTGGAACAGGCCTATGAGCGCTGGGAATCCCTCGAAGCACTTAAGAGCTGAACGGGCAGGTCGCAGAGTATGAAGTCATGAAATTCATCAATCGTGTTTCCACCGTCATGCTCGCAGCGCTCCTGATGATGCTGATGGATCAGGCGCATTCCGGGGCGGCCTGCGTGGTGGCCAAACGCCAGGGCGATTCCCTCGCAATCGAGTGGGTCGCCTCGCCACAGGTGAGTGCGGTACAAGCCGTTGACCAGGCGACTGAGCGATTGGTGGCCCAGGGTTACCGGATCAAAGGTCAGGATGTGCATGCCCAGGCCAACACCGATCTGCCCCACGCCTATCTGGTGATCATCAAGACCCGCTACACCACCCTGATCGGCCGCGAGCGTACCAGTTACGGTTGCGGCTACAGCCCCCGCTCGGCAGGGGAGGCCGAGCAGGCGGCGATCTACGACCTGCGCAACTACTCCTGGGGATGGAAGCCGGAGTTTGGTTACGAGGTCATGGAAAAAAGCCGTTATTAAAGGGTTTTTATACTGGTTCCGGTTGATCGATGTGGGTAGGGCTTGACCTCCGACTTGATAGACTTGGCAAGCAATGGACTATGCAGTACATCCAGTTGTAGCTGGAACGCGATTTCCGATTTGATAGACTAGAAGAACCATCATTAAGACTTTCAATGGTGAGACTATAAGTACAAATCGGAAATCGCGTTGTGTTTCTTGGCTACTAACAAGGCAGAATTGCCAACAGATGAGAGGCCGGGTTTTTACCCGGCCTTTATTTTTGAAACGGATTCCGGGAATAGTGCGGGCGTGAATCGATGTGGCGCGGATACTTCAATCGGCTTCGAACCGGACCTGCAAATCCCAGGGTTTGGAGAAGTTGGGTGCTGAGGCGTACTAAATTTCGCACTAAACAGACATACATAATATCTCGAGCAAAGAAGAGTGCTAGCCCATCGGTCAGCGGGGCTTTCGTCGTAGTTACTCCCCAACCTTTTCTAATGCCTGATCCAGAATCCGTTTAGAAAGATACAGCCCGGTGCGCATCATGTCTTCAATGACAGGCCGGGCTGCTGGTATCACGCCCCGCTTTTTGGCGACTAACACCAAGCCCAATGTGCCACGCACCGTAATATCCAGGCTGTCGGCGCATTTTCTACCCGCCAGGTCATCGATAATGACTGCGAGAAAGGAAGATCAACGGTGAAGCGTTGATGATGACCTTGTCAGTCACGAGCTAGCTCGCGATCCAGGTCATCGAAGTCTACCTGAAACGAGTCTTTGCCCAAGCGAGCCAGGGCCAATAGGAAATTAGTGCGGTCCATGCCTGCGATATTGGCCGCCCACTCTTGAGAAATGCGGCCTTGCTGATACCAATGCACCGCCGCAGCCAGTTGCATCTCCTTGCCCAGTTCCCTGGGAGAGCAGTGAAGTACCGAAAAGATCTTTTCCGGCATCTCTACGTCGATATGTGTCATTGCCTCATGCCTCTGTTGTGAGTACTGAACAACCGTCCATGACCTTGACCTTCACCGGAGTATCATCTACGTGGACACCCATTGCAAGAGAGCCGGTCCCGGCATAACAATACGCAACAACGGGTCTTGGATGGGGTGAAACGGCTCTACATCGGCAGGCCATTGACAGACGGCTTCTGAAGCCAGGAACGTACTGTCTAAGTCGAATTTCAACGGCCTACTAGGGCAAAAACTGTGAAAACAGTACGTTCATATCATTCAGTTAGCACGACGGGTCTGCATGATCCAGCAGTTTCAAACCGCACCTGAACATCCCTGGGTTTGGCGAAGTAGGGTGCAGAAGTCACCAGAAGATCCACCCCGGTTGCGGCATATTCCGCGGCATTTCCCGGATTGATTCCTCCTGCCGCAGCAATGACTGTCCGCGGTGCTCCCGGGTTACGCGTCTTGGCCGCGTTCACAACTCTAGCCACATCCTCAATCGAACATTTTTCCAGTTGAATCACGGCGCAGTCCTGTTCTATCAGTGCGAGAGCCACTTCCACCTGGTCCACTTCAACAACACATTTCTTTTCCGGCTGGTGCTTCTGGATCTCTGCCAGATAGGCATGGGAAGCGGGGTCTGTAAGGAAGGTGCGATGTTCCTCGGTCACCATAATGCTTTCGGACAGACCCAATCGGTGCATGGTGGCGCCACCGGCCTGCACCGCCTTGACCATCAGGGTTTTGGTGCCGGGTAGGTGTTTGCGGGTACAGGCAACAATCGCGTCTCCGGCCTGGTCGACGATCTGGCGGGCGCTGGTGCTGACCCCTGCCAGTGATTCCATCAGGCTCTGGGCTACTTTCCAGGCCAGGAACAGGGCGTGAGCCGGTCCCGTTGCCTGGAGCAGGCGACGACCGGGATCCACGGCTTCACCGCTGCAGACAAAAGTCTCAATCGGGTCCACTCCGGCGAGTCTTAATAATTCTGCGGCTTCTTCAACACCACAGACGACCATCGGGTCACGGGCCTCGAAGGTGATGCGGCCCATCTGTTGGCCGATACCGAGTGATGCCGTCGTCAGATCCCCATAGGGGGCATCCTCTCGTAGCAGAGCATTGAGTTCTTCAGTAGTCAGCCAGCAGCGCGCGTAGTTCATGATTCGTCCGGTTCGTGGGTTTTGGGGCCTGGTTTATGTGTCAGTGGGAGTAGGTTCGGGGGCTCACCAGTAAAAAGCATTATCCAGGCAGACTAGCGCAGTCGAATCGTGGCGTCGGTGATGAAACGCAATATCCGGGCACCGATCCGAATGTTCTGATGGTGGGAAGTGAACCTGCTTCTGCTCCTGGAATCCAGTCTGCTCCTGGTCAGACGTGTTTTGGAATAAAGCAACTGCCTGAAGTTAGGTAAAAAATCCGCTCAATGGCAGTGCTGATCCATCATTAACCCTGGTATGCCACCCCCAAAGGATTGTGATGGCATTGGGTCTGGAACCATTTATCAGAAAAGTCTAATATAAGAAATTCCTTTGTGCTCAATGTAAGGCACAGTTTTTTAAAAGGTTATTTTCATGCAGGATCCTACAACCCACTCTGACAGCGACCTCGGGCGGGTCGAAGTCAAAGAGACCACCTGTTACATGTGCGCCTGCCGTTGCGGCATCCGTGTGACTCTGCGCGATGGCGAGGTGCGCTACATCGAGGGCAACCCGGATCACCCGTTGAACAAAGGCGTGATCTGCGCGAAGGGCTCCTCGGGGATCATGAAACAGTATTCTCCGGCGCGCCTGACCAAACCCTTGCTGCGCAAGCCCGGCGCGGAGCGGGGTGAGTCCGATTTCCAGGAGATCTCCTGGGAGCAGGCCTTCGACATCATGCAGGAGCGCCTGGGCCGCATCCGGGCTGAGGACCCCAAGCAGTTCGCCATCTTCACCGGTCGCGATCAGATGCAGGCGTTGACCGGCATGTTCGCCAAGCAGTTCGGAACCCCCAACTACGCAGCGCATGGCGGTTTCTGCTCGGTGAACATGGCCGCGGGGCTGATCTATACCATCGGCGGTTCCTTCTGGGAGTTCGGTGGACCCGACCTGGAGCGCTCCAAACTGTTCATCATGATCGGCACCGCCGAGGATCATCACTCCAACCCGATGAAGATCGCCCTGTCCGATTTCAAGCGCCGGGGCGGGCGGTTCATCTCCATTAATCCGATCCGTACCGGTTATTCGGCGATTGCGGACGAGTGGGTGCCGATCAAGCCGGGCACCGACGGTGCGCTGTTGCTGGCGATCATCCGCGAGCTGATCCACACCGGTCTTTACGACCGCGAGTTTCTGATCAAGTACACCAATGCCGCCGAGCTGGTGGTGGACGATCCCCGCCGGGACGATCACGGTCTGTTCCGGCGTTTCGAGATGCATGTCGAGGAGGGTTGTTTCGATCCCGAGAACAAGCTCTGGTGGGACCGGGAACTCGAGCGCGAGATCTCCACCCACACCCCCGGCACCGATCCCCGCCTGCTGGGCCAGTTCAAGCTGCAGGACGGCACCCCGGTCAAACCCGCGATGCAGTTGCTCAAGGATCGGGTCGAGGAGTACACCGCCGAGTGGGCGGAGGACATCACCGGTATTCCCGCTGAGACCATTCGCCGCCTGGCCCACGAGATGGGTGTGGTGGCCCGGGACCAGAAGATCGAGTTGCCGATTCAGTGGACCGACACCTGGGGCAATGAGCATGACAGCGTTACCGGCAACCCGGTCTCCTTCCATGCCATGCGCGGACTGGCGGCCCATTCCAACGGTTTTCAGACCATCCGTGCCCTGGGCATCCTGATGACCCTGCTGGGCACCATCGATCGTCCCGGCGGGTTCCGCCACAAGGCGCCATTCCCGCGGCCGATTCCGCCCTGTCCCAAGCCGCCCAAAGGCCCTGAAGGCGTGCAACCCAACACCCCGCTGGACGGCATGCCCCTGGGCTGGCCGGCCAAGCCGGACGATCTGTTCGTCGATGAGCAGGGCGAAGCGGTACGCATCGACAAGGCCTTCTCCTGGGAGTATCCCCTGTCGGTGCATGGCCTGATGCACAATGTCATCACCAATGCCTGGCGGGGCGACCCCTACAGGATCGACACCCTGTTGCTGTTCATGGCCAACATGGCCTGGAACTCCTCCATGAACACGGAGAACGTGCGCGACATGCTGCGCGACAAGGATGAGAACGGGGAGTACAAGATCCCGTTTATCATCGTTGCGGACGCCTTCCAGTCCGAGACCGTGGCCTTTGCCGATCTGGTGCTGCCGGATACCACCTACCTGGAGCGCCACGATGCGATGTCCATGCTCGACCGGCCGATCTCCGAGTTCGACGGTCCGGTCGACTCGGTGCGTATCCCGGTGGTGGAGCCGCGGGGCGAGTGCAAACCGTTTCAGGAGGTGCTGATCGAGATGGGCACCCGTCTCGGTCTGCCGGCCTTCGTCAAGCCGGATGGCAGCCGGAAATTCCGCGACTACCCGGATTTCATCACCAACTACGAAACCTCACCGGGTTCCGGCATCGGCTTTCTCGCCGGTTGGCGGGGCAAGGGTGGTGAGAAGTTTCTCAAGGGCGAGCCGAATCCGCGCCAGTGGGAGATGTACCAGAACAACGGCTGCGTCTACCACTATGAACTGCCCAGGTCCTATCAGTACATGCGTAACTGGAACCAGGGTTACCTGGAGTGGGCCCGCCACCACGGCATGACCCGCTACGTGGAACCGATCACCCTGCATCTCTACTCCGAGGTATTGCAGCGCTTTCGCCTGGCGGCCCAGGGTAAACTGCCGGGCAAGCAGCCACCGGAGCGTCTGCGCAAACGGGTGGCGGAGCACTTCGATCCGCTGCCGTTCTACACCGCGCCTCTGGAGCACAAGCTGGTCGACACCCATCGCTATCCGATCAATGCCCTGACCCAGCGTCCCATGGCCATGTACCACTCCTGGGATTCCCAGAATGCCTGGTTGCGGCAGATTCATACCCACAACTACCTGTTCGTCAATCCCAAGTTGGGCGAGGCCTGCGGCTTTGGCGACGGGGATTGGATCTGGGTCGAGTCGCCCACCAACAAGGTGCGCTGTATGGCCCGCTTCTCAGAAGCCGTGGAGCCGGGCACGGTGTGGACCTGGAACGCCATCGGTAAGGCGTCCGGCGCCTGGGGGCTGTCGCCCAAGGCCAACGAGTCGCAGAAGGGCTTTCTGCTCAACCATCTGATCTCCGAGGAGCTGCCTCCTTGTGAGGCGGGGGACCACATGTCCAACTCCGACCCGGTTACCGGCCAGGCCGCCTGGTTCGACGTGCGCGTGCGCCTCTATCCGGCAGGTGCGGAAGAGCCGCGGGTCACTTCGCCCCAGTTCAAACCGATGAAGCGGCTGCCGGGGCAGGATGTGAAGCGGGGGAAATGGCTGCAGTTTTTTGCCGGGTCGTTTCGGCGCAAGAACAACCTTTGAATATAGTTTTGAGTTATGAGTTTTAAGTTTTTAGTTGTGGAGTGCGCTTTGCGCACGCCTGGTTTAAAGAGTTTGAGCGAAGCGAACACCTTCACTCAAAACTCAAAACTATTAACTCAAAACTCATCATGCTTTCGTAAGGACGAGGTATGACCCAATTAGCACTTGTTATTGATTTGAATGTTTGCGTCGGCTGCCACGCCTGCGTAACCAGTTGCAAGGAGTGGAACACCTCCGGCTGGGCCGGTCCCATGACCGATCAGCGACCCTATGACGAGGATCCCACCGGGACGTTCTTCAACCGGGTGCAGACGTATGAGGCGGGTGTGTTTCCGCATACCGAAACCTACCATTTTCCTAAATCGTGCCTGCATTGCGAGGATCCGCCCTGTGTGCCGGTATGTCCCACTGGAGCCTCCTACAAGCGCGCCGACAACGGGGTGGTGCTGGTGGACTATGACAAGTGCATCGGCTGCAAATACTGCTCCTGGGCCTGCCCGTACGGGGCTCGGGAGATCGACGAGAAACAGAAGGTGATGAAGAAGTGCACCCTGTGCATCGACCGCATCACCGACATGAGTCTGCCGGAGTCCCGACGCAAACCCGCCTGCGTGCTCGCCTGTCCGACCAATGCCCGGCTTTTCGGCGATGTACACGATCCGAACTCGCAAGTCTCGGTGGCGATCCGCGAAGAGGGCGGTTATCCCCTGCAGCCGGAGTGGGGCACCAAGCCCGCCAATCATTATCTGCCAAGACGCAAGACCCGCATCCAGATCCATGAAGATGAACTGGTGCGCGCCGACAACCCGCTGAAGAAAGAGCAGCTGCCGCTGCCTGAGGCGGGTGAGACGTTGGATGACGTCGCATGGTAGTTGGAATGAGTTTTGAGTGTTGAGTTTTTAGTTTTGAGTTGATGTGCGCGCGCTGCGCTTGATTGTTTGAATAGTGTGAGTCTTAAAATGGTGTTGTGGCTACAAACAAGATGCTTCCAAGATCTTCGGCCCAAAGCGACAGACAGCCACTCAAAACTCATAACTAATAACTCAAAACTTATTTTTTCGGAGAAAAAATAATGCATCCTGCATTCTCAGTAATCTTCCTGACCACCCTGATCGGTGCCGGTCAGGGACTGTTTCTGGCTTTGTACACCGGCCAGTTGTATGCCTTGGCGAATCTGTTGCCGGTGCAAACGCAGAATTTCTACGCCATAGGCAGCCTGATTGCATTGATCCTGCTGGTGGGCGGGCTAGTGGCCTCGGTGTTTCACCTGGGACGTCCCGAGCGTGCCTGGCGTGCGGCGACCCAGTGGCGCACCTCCTGGTTGTCCCGGGAGGTCATTGCTCTGCCGGCGACCATGGGGTTGATCTTCTTCTACGGCCTGTTTCACTACTTTGGCTGGACCGATCCCCTGTTCGTGGTGTCCCAGACACTGCCTGTGGACATGACCCTGATCATCGGTGCACTGGGGACCTTGGCGACCTTTATACTGTTTCTTTGCACCGCCATGATTTATGCCAGTCTGCGCTTTATCAAGGCCTGGCACTCGCCCCTGACCGTGGCTAACTTTCTGTTTCTCGGTATCGCTTCAGGGTTCATGCTGGCGGCCGCGGTTTCCGCTTACCAGGGCAGCAGTTTGGTTGCCTTCTATGGGTTCTGGGCAGTGATCGCCACCTTGCTGGGCGCCCTGACGCGGGGATTCTCCCTGTACCGCAATACCCGTTCCCGTTGTAAGGTGGACCTGCAGTCCGCCATCGGTGTGCATCACTCTCAGCTGCACCAGAAGGCCCAGGGTTTCATGGGCGGTTCGTTCAATACCCGGGAGTTTTTCCACGGTAAGTCGGAGGCCTTTCTGAAAATCGTGCGTTACGCTTTCGTCCTGATGGTGTTCATCCTGCCCGTAACCCTGATTCTGCTGGCCTATGGTCTCGAATCGAGCCGTCTGCCGATGGTCGCGTTTCTGATCCAGTATCTGGGGCTGGTCATGGAGCGATACCACTTTTTCACCGAGGCGAAACACCCTCAGAATCTCTACTACCAGAGCATGGCCTGAAGACGACATATTTGGCGGCCGAGTTAATAACTCAAGTTTCGGGGTTCAGAATTAGCATCAGATCAGGCATAACTTGTTGAATAATTGTGACAATAACTATTTATCCGGCGCCTCGTTCCCACGCTCTGCGTGGGAATGCATATTAAGCCGTGTAGTATTGCCCCGGTCCGATGTGTTCGCATAAGCTCGGGTCTGCATTCCCACGCAGAGCGTGGG
>JBNLFS010000143.1:0-12748 GCA_050305635.1 Candidatus Thiodiazotropha sp.
CACCGCCGATGTCGGGTTACGCTGCGCTAACCCGACCTACGACACCCAGGACCAGGAGACATCCGATAAGGATCAGTCAGCATACTCCTGCATTGCCTTTTCCCAGGAGCGGTTCACATCTTCGTAAGCCTGACCGAAGCCCGCCTTCAACTGCTCCCAGGCGGGGCCGGAACCCTCCAGTAAACGCTCATAGGCCTCCTGCAACTTGATCCGCTGTTTGCGCAGGGCCGACAGGGTGGCGTCCGCCTGATCACGGGCCGCCTCGGACATACTGTCCCAGTGAGCGTCGATCCGCTCCTGCAGCGCATCGATACGCTCGTCCAGGTCGTCCATACCCTGCTCCAGTGCTTCCACCAACTCGTCTTTCTGTTTCAGGGTGTAGTCCTTGAGGCTCCCAAGCAGTTCGTAGGTCTGTTGCTTCAGCGCCTCACCGCTGACCGGCCGATCCTGCGCACCGGCCAGCCCCGAGACCAACAGCAAAATTAGCATTATCGCCACCAACCCGTGTTTCGTCTGATACATGTAAGGCTCCTTAATCTCCGCCAAGACGATGCCACACAGGCGTCCGCCCGGTGGTCCTGTCATCGTGCAACGCACGACATGGTTAGATGGATGCCGGGACATGCGGAAAGTTTCCGCGTCCTCCCGGCGAGATTTCTCACCAGCCCCGGGCTCAGGTACAATCGCCGGTTCGGGGCGCATCGGCCTAATCGCAATCCCTGGACAATTCCGGGTCATCCGGTCACTCCGGGCAGGTATGATGCGCCGGACCGGGTCGGTCATGGCAATGGCGTGAAGTCATTGCAGACTTTCAACGACTTCACCGGCCCCATAGACCCGGTTGCTTGAATCCGCATGACTGCAACCCCACCTATGTGGTTCGACCCACAACAACCAGCAGGACACACGTGGAAAATTTCAGAGGCACCACCATCCTTTCCGTTCGCCGCGGCGGTAAGGTCGTGATCGGCGGGGACGGACAGGTCACCCTGGGCAACACCGTCATGAAGGGCAACGCGCGCAAGGTCCGCCAGCTCTACAAGGGCCGGGTGATCGCCGGATTCGCCGGCGCCACCGCCGACGCCTTCACCCTGTTCGAGCGCTTCGAGGGCAAACTGGAGAAACACCAGGGCAATCTCACCCGCGCCGCGGTGGAGATGGCCAAGGACTGGCGCACCGACCGCGCCCTGAGGCGTCTCGAGGCCCTGCTCTGCGTGGCGGACGCCAGCGCCTCGCTGATCATCTCCGGAACCGGCGACGTCATCGAACCGGAAAACAACCTGATGGCCATCGGATCCGGGGGCAGTTTCGCCCAGGCCGCGGCGCGGGCTCTACTGGAGAACACGGAACTCGGGGCACGGGAGATCGTCGAAAAGGGTCTCGGCATCGCCGCCGACATCTGCATCTACACCAATCACAACCTCGTTCTCGAAGAGCTGGACTGCGAAGCCTGAGGGTTCGCAGGACATTGTTTCACAGGCACTAACACCATGTCGCACATCACCCCACAACAGATTGTCGCCGAACTCGACAAGCACATCATCGGTCAGCACGATGCCAAACGGGCCGTGGCGATCGCGCTGCGCAACCGCTGGCGACGCGCCCGGGTCGACGAGACCCTGCGCAACGAGATCACCCCCAAGAACATCCTCATGATCGGCCCCACCGGGGTCGGCAAGACCGAGATCGCCCGGCGCCTGGCGAAGCTCGCCAACGCCCCCTTTCTCAAGGTCGAGGCGACCAAATTCACCGAGGTCGGATATGTCGGCCGCGAGGTGGACTCGATCATCCGCGAACTGGCGGATTCCGCGGTAAAAATGGTCCGCGAGGAGGAGATGGGCAAGGTCGGCGAGGCCGCCGCGCTGGCCACCGAGGAGCGCATCCTCGACGCCCTGCTCCCCGCTCCCAAACCCACCGGCTGGGAGGACACCGAAACCTCCAGCGGTGTGTCCAGCGCCACCCGGGACAAATTCCGCCAGAAACTCCGCAACGGCGAGCTGGACGACAAGGAGATCGATATCGAGGTCAGTGCCGCGCCGGTGGGCGTGGAGATCATGGCCCCTCCGGGCATGGAGGAGATGACCAGCCAGCTGCAGGGCATGTTCCAGAACCTGGGCAGCGGACGCACCCGGCGACGCAAACTGCGTATCAAGGATGCCTTCAAAGTGCTGAACGACGAAGAAGCGGCAAAGCGGATCAACGAAGAGGATCTCAAGCTGCGCGCCCTGGAGATGGTCGAGCAGCACGGGATCGTATTCATCGACGAGCTGGATAAGGTAACCAGCCGAGCGGAAACCAGTGGCGCGGATGTCTCCCGGGAAGGGGTGCAGCGGGACCTGCTGCCCCTGGTGGAAGGCTGCACCGTCTCCACCAAGCACGGCATGGTGAAAACCGATCACATCCTGTTCATCGCCTCCGGCGCCTTTCATCTCGCCAAGCCGTCCGACCTGATTCCCGAGCTGCAGGGCCGACTGCCGATCCGGGTCGAGCTGTCCGCCCTGAGCACCGAGGATTTCACCCGCATCCTCACCGAACCCGATGCCTCCCTGACCGAACAGTATCAGGCCCTTCTGGCCACCGAACAGGTACGCCTGGAATTCACCGAGGGCGGTATCCGGCGGATTGCCGAGACCGCCTGGCAGGTCAACGAAACCACCGAAAACATTGGCGCACGCCGCCTGCACACGGTCATGGAGCGGCTGCTGGAGAACGTCTCCTTCGAGGCCTCCGAACTCAGCGGCCAGTCCATCGTCATCGACGAGACCTATGTGGACAATCAGCTGTCGCAACTGGCGGCGGATGAAGACCTGAGTCAATATATCCTCTGACCACCCAACGAGAAACGATCATGTCACACCATCCCACAGAGATTCATCTGCATAAGCAGTCCCGGGTCCTTGAAATCAGCTTCGACGACGGCAGCAAGTACAGCTATCCGGCGGAATATCTGCGGGTGTTCTCCCCCTCGGCGGAGGTCCAGGGCCACGGTCCCGGCCAGGAAGTGCTGCAGGTGGGCAAGGAAGACGTGAACATCGCGCATATCGAGCCAGTGGGCAACTACGCCATCTGCCTGCATTTCGACGATGAGCACAATACCGGCATCTACTCCTGGGACACCCTGTATCAGCTCGGCGTCCACTATGATCGCAACTGGCAGGAGTATCTCAGACGCCTCGGCGAAGCCGGATATCAGCGCAAACAGCCCTCCGCCTGAGGTGTGCCGTTCGAGCCGTTACATTTACAGGAATAACCCCAGGTAGCCCCCATGAAGGACGAAAACACCACACATTTCGGTTTTGAGGATGTACCCGTCAACGAAAAGGCGGGCCGGGTGCGTGAGGTCTTCGATTCGGTCGCGGGCAAGTACGACCTGATGAACGATTTGATGTCGCTGGGCATCCACCGGCTGTGGAAGCGCATGACCATCGAGCTGTCCGGGGTGCGCCTGGGTCAACGGGTGCTCGACCTGGCCGCCGGTACCGGCGATCTCTCCGCCCGCTTCAGCGGCCTGGTGGGCCGGGAAGGACTGGTGGTGTTTTCCGACATCAACGCCGCGATGCTCAACCGGGGCCGGGAGCGCATGGTCGACCAGGGGCGGGTGGCAAACATCCGCTACGTGCAGGCCGACGCGCAGACGCTGCCCTTCGTGGACGGCTATTTCGACTGCGTCACCATCGGCTTCGGGCTGCGCAACGTCACCGACAAGCAGAAGGCCCTGGACGCCATCTACCGAGTCGTGAAACCCGGGGGACGACTGCTGGTGCTGGAGTTTTCCAAACCGGTGCATAAACCCCTGCAAAAGCTCTACGACCTCTACTCCTTCAGCCTGCTGCCGAAAATCGGCAAGTGGGTCACCCAGGACGAGGCGAGTTACCGCTACCTGGCGGAATCGATTCGCATGCACCCGGATCAGGACACCCTCAAAGGCATGCTGGAACATGCCGGTTTCGAGCGCTGTGACTACTTCAACCTCAGCGGCGGCATCGTGGCCATCCATCGCGGTTACAAGTTCTGATCCGACCGTATCGTCAGGGAGTCTCACATGACCATCAGCGCCGCGGCCCTCGCCACCTTCGAGCAACTGCTCAATGCGACCCTGAAACTCGATCCCGAGAGCGCCGCCAGGCTGGCTCCCCTGCACGGCAAGGTGATCCAGATCCAGGTGACCGGGCTTGGGTTTTCCCTGTTTCTGATACCCGATCCCCAAGGTATCCAGTGCCTCGGCCAGATCGAGGGCGAACCCGACTGCGTGTTGCGCGGTACCCCCTGGGGCCTGGCCAACCTGAGCAATGACCGGCGCAGCACCGAGCAGGTGTTCAGCGGCGCGGTGAGCATCGAGGGGGATACCGCCCTGGCGCAGCGTTTCGGCGATTTCATCGCCGCCCTGGATATCGACTGGGAGGAGCAGCTGTCGCGACTCACCGGAGATGTCGCCGCCCACGAGATCGGCGGCCTGTTCCGGGGTATCCTGGGTTGGGGCACCCAGGCCCGCGCCACCGCCGAGCAAAACCTCAAGGAGTACCTGCAGGAAGAGTTGCGGATGCTCCCCAGCGCCTATGAAGTGCAGCCCTTTCTTGTAGAGGTGGACCGCCTGCGCGACGACGTGGAGCGTCTGGAAGCGCGCATACAGCGCCTCGAGTCCGCCCGTAAGAAGGGGGACTCCCGTTCGTGATTCACCCGTCCCAGGCCCTCAGACTCATCCACATCAATCTGGTTTTGCTGCGTCACGGGCTGGACGAGGTTATTCTCGCCACCCACCTGTTCCGACCGATCCGTTTCCTGATCTACCTCTCCCCCTGGTACTGGTTCCGCAAGGAGCGCGCCAGTTATCCGGTGCGCATCCGCCGCAGTCTCGAGGACCTGGGTCCGATCTTCGTCAAGTTCGGCCAGATCCTCTCGACCCGCCGTGATCTGCTGCCCGACGATCTGGCCAAGGAACTCGCCAAACTGCAGGACCGGGTCCCCCCCTTTCCCGGCAGTCAGGCCCGGGCGATCATCGAGAAGGCCTACAAGCGCCCCATCGACGAGGTCCTCGAGGCGTTCGACGAAAACCCGCTGGCCTCCGCCTCCATCGCCCAGGTACACACGGCCCGTCTCAAGGACGGCCGCCGGGTGGTGGTCAAAGTGCTGCGGCCGAACATCGAGAAGACCATCCGCCGGGATGTGGATCTCCTCTACACCATCGCTCATCTGGCGGAACGTTATTGGAAAGAGGGGCGGCGGCTGCGTCCCGTGGAGGTAATCCAGGAGTACGAGAAGACCATCTTCGACGAACTCGATCTGATGCGCGAGGCGGCCAACGCCTCCCAGCTGCGGCGCAACTTCCTCAACAGCGACGCCCTGTACGTCCCCGAGGTCCACTGGGATCTGACCCGCCAGAACGTGTTCGTCATGGAACGCATCGGCGGCACCCCGGTGGGGGATATCGACGCCCTAAAGGCCCAGGGGATCAGCATGAAGCTGTTGGGCGAGCGCGGCGTGGAGATCTTCTTCACCCAGGTCTTCAAATACAATTTTTTTCACGCCGACATGCACCCAGGGAACATCTTCGTCGAACCCGACGGCCGATACGTGGCGGTGGATTTCGGCATCATGGGCACCCTGACCGAGGCCGACAAGCGCTACTTGGCGGAGAACCTGCTGGCCTTCTTCAACCGGGATTACAAACGGGTCGCCCAGCTGCATGTGGCTTCCGGCTGGGTCCCCAAGGGCACCCGCATCGAGGAGTTCGAATCCGCCATCCGCACGGTCAGCGAGCCGATCTTCGAAAAGCCACTGAGCGAGATCTCTTTCGGCCATTTCCTGCTGCGCCTGTTCCAGACCGCACGGCGTTTCGACATGGAGGTTCAGCCCCAGCTGGTGCTGCTGCAGAAGACCCTGCTCAATATCGAGGGCCTCGGTCGTCAGCTCTATCCCGAACTCGACCTGTGGACCACCGCCAAGCCTTTTCTCGAGCGCTGGATGAGCGAGCAGATCGGGCGCCGGGCTTTTCTCAGCAAACTGAAGAAGAACCTGCCGCTGATCGCGGAGAACATTCCCGATCTGCCGATTCGGCTGAATAAGATCATCGAAGATGCCTCCAGCGGCCAGCTGCTGATCCAGTGGCAATCCAAGGAGCTGGAGCAACTGCGCCGACAGATGAAGCGCAACCACCGGAACACCCTCTCCGCACTCTCCGGGAGTGCCCTGCTGATCAGCGGTTCCCTGTTGCTGGTGTTCGGCGCAGGGGGACTGCTGCCCGTCGCGGTGGCCAGCGGGCTGGGTATCAGCCTGGGCGCCGGAGGCGGTCTGTTACTGCTGAAGAGCTGGTTCAATGCCGCCTGAGCCATCCCGGAGCCGTAACACTTGGCTAGGGCAGCGAATTGATCCATCATTGAATTGAGAAGCATGCAGCGGGACGACCCGCCCCCTTACGGGGTCCTTGCAGTCAACCCGTTCACTGCCCCGCACAACCGACAGTCCGTCCTCCCCAGGGAGAGAAGTATGAGCGATAAACCCACCCAAGATCCCTTCGACCGCCTTGCGGCTGCCTATGACCACATGCTCAATGAGGTTCACGAGGCCTTTGATTCCGCCCGAGAACACGCGATTCCCGGATTGAAGCAGTACCTGGATGACGCCCGTGAGAAGATGATCGAACTCGGCGAGTTGAGTCGCGAGGAGGCGGACAAGGTTGCCGGCTATGTCGAGCGGGACATGAAGGACGCCGCGAAATATCTGCTGGATACCGGCGAAGAGCTCTCCGCCTGGTGGCGCTTCGATGTTCAGCAGGTGGAGAAGCGGATGTTTGAGATGTTCACCAGTGTCGCCGACCAGACCAAACTCGAACTGGCCAAGCTGGCGGAACGGGCCAGCCAGGCTTCCCTCTACCACACCGGTGAGATTACCGGACCCGGCACCCTGGTGTGCAGCCGCTGCGGCAAGGAGATGCACTTCAAGAAGACCGGGCACATTCCACCCTGCCCGGGCTGCCAGAGCACCGAATTCCACCGCCGCGCCGACTGATCCCATGAACGCAGGTATCGAGTATTGGCACTGGGTGGTGTTCGGCGTCATCCTGATCCTCAGCGAGATCGCCCTCACCTCCTTCTTCATCATCTGGTTCGGGGTCGCCGCGATCATTCTCGGCGGAGTCCTGTTTGTCGCCCCCGGACTCGGTCTGAGTTGGCAGATCTTCATATGGACGGTCCTCTCTTCGGTGCTCGCCGTGGTCTGGTTCAAGTACCTCAAACCCCTGTCGATCGACCGCACCAAGGCGGGACTGTCCCGGGAGGCGATCATCGGCGAGGTGGGCCAGGTCATCAGCGCTCCCAACGCGGAGAAACGGGGCCGGTTGCGATTTCCCGCACCGATCCTGGGCGCGGACGAATGGCTGATCATCTCCACCGATCCGCTGAGCGAAGGTGACCGGGTCCGAGTGACGGATGTTTCCGGCAACGCCCTGATCGTGCAGAAGGTCTGACACCGGTTTCGATCGATCGCCCTGAACGATTGCCAAACCACACACAACACAACACGTAGGGAGAGAGGGATATGAACGCCGGATTGTATGTCGTAATCGCGCTTTTCGTCCTGGTCCTGGTCACCCTGGCCAAGGGCGTGCGGCTGGTGCCACAGGGTTATAAATGGGTGGTGCAGCGACTGGGTAAATACCACAGCACCCTGGGACCCGGACTGAACATCATCATTCCCTACATCGACTCCGTGGCCTATCGGGTCACCACCAAGGATATCGTGCTCGACATCCCCACCCAGGAGGTCATCACCCGGGACAACGCGGTGATCCTCGCCAACGCGGTGGCCTACATCAACATCATCTCACCGGAAAAGGCGGTCTACGGGGTGGAGGATTACGAAATCGCGATCCAGACCCTGGTGCAGACCACTCTGCGTTCGATCATCGGCGAAATGGACCTGGATGATGCTCTCTCCTCCCGGGACAAGATCAAGGCGCACCTGAAGAACTCCATCTCGGATGACATCTCGGACTGGGGCATCACCCTGAAGACCGTGGAGATCCAGGACATTAATCCCTCCGGCACCATGCAGAAGGCGATGGAGGAACAAGCCGCGGCGGAGCGTGCCCGGCGCGCCACGGTGACCCGGGCCGACGGTGACAAACAGGCTGCGATCCTGGAAGCGGAGGGCCGACTGGAAGCCTCCAAGCGGGACGCGGAAGCCCAAGTGGTGCTGGCCAACGCCAGCAAGAAGGCCATCGAACTGGTTACCGAGGCAATCGGCAATCAGGAAATGCCGGTGGTTTACCTGCTCGGTGAAAAATATGTCAAGTCATTGGAAAATATCGCGAAATCGAGCAACGGAAAGAGCATCATCTTCCCTGCGGACCTACCCACTGCCATCAAAGGGATGATGGGACGATCCAGCTGAGTGATTGGTTGGCCCGCGCGTGACATCCGTCAGCGCGGGTTGGCATCAACCCGACGCCTCGTTCCCACGCTTCGCGTGGGAATGCAGACCTGGACTGATGTGATTACATCAGTCTGGGGGGATATCACATGGCCAAGGTATGGGTTCCCACGCAGAGCGTGGGAACCAGGGGTCTCAGGTCTCAATGAACCCAGAAACTTCAGTTTTCCTATCAGCAAGTTTAATTACCACGAAGGACACGATGAGCACGAAGGGTCATCGAACGATTCGCTCACTCAGACCGTTAGACACAATTCCGTCTCACAGCTTATGCAAGTGCCATTGCTATTTACCCGACGCCTCGTTCCCACGCTCCGCGTGAGAATGCAGACCTGGGCTGATGTGATTACATCAGTCTGGGGGGATATCACATGGCCAAGGTATGGGTTCCCACGCAGAGCGTGGGAACCAGGGGGTCTCAGATCTCAATGAACCCTGAAGTACTAGCCTCCTTCATCCGCTAGCTTCGTCTGTTTTTCACAGAAGCCTTCTTGGCTGGGGCCTTCTTGACTGGAGCTTTCTTGGCCGGGGCCTTCTTGACTGGAGCTTTCTTGGCTGGGGCCTTCTTGACTGGAGCTTTCTTGGCTGGGGCCTTCTTGGCCGTGGCCTTCTTGGCCGTGGCCTTCTTGACTGGGGCCTTCTTGGCTGGGGCCTTCTTGACTGGAGCTTTCTTGGCTGGGGCCTTCTTGGCTGGGGCCTTCTTGACTGGAGCTTTCTTGGCTGGAGCCTTCTTGGCTGGAGCCTTCTTGGCCGGAGCCTTCTTGACTGGAGCTTTCTTGACTGGAGCTTTCTTGGCTGGAGCCTTCTTGGTCGGAGCTTTCTTGGCCGGTGCTTTCTTCGCGACTGCCGCTTCGGATGAAGCCTTCTTCTCCGATGCCGACTTGGCGGGTGCCGGTTCCACCGGTAATTTCTTTCCGGCAGGCGCCTTCTTAGCCGGAGCCTTCTTTACCGGCGCCTCCCGCTCCGACGATCTCCCGTGAGCGGCCTTCCCGGCCCTAGCCTTTTTCTCAGACGGCGACTCGACCCCGGCTTTCGCACCTCCCGTTGCCGGCACAACGATCTCAGGGACTTTGTCCGACGACGCGCTGACGGGGGTTGCCGGAGGTTCGTCTGCCGGGGCAGTCTCAACCACCCGGGGGCGCTTCTTATGGGCATCAATCGCGGCCAGGATATGTTCAAAAACCCTGTCCTCATCCCCATTGCCATCCACACGCACCAGGCGATCGGTTTTCTGGTAATGGGTGATCAGGGGCGCGATCAGGTGATCGAAGACATGAATCCGATTGCTTACGGTCTCTTCATTGTCGTCCAAGCGCTGGTGCAACCGGCCTCCGCAGACATCGCAGACACCTTCTACGATGGGAGGATTCTGATAGGCGTTGTAGAGCACTCCGCAGGAACGGCAGGTCAGTCGCCCCACCAGGCGTTCCATCAGGTTGTCAATTTCGATGTCGATGAGCAACACCATATCCAGGGGTTGATCGATTTCGACCAGAAGCTCATCGAGGGTCAGTGCCTGCAACAGGTTACGGGGAAAACCTTCCAGAATGAAACCCTGGTTCGCCTCCGTGGTCAGCAGGTGATCGCGCAACAGACCCAGGATGAGATCCTCTGTTACGGCCCGCCCCACATCCTGCTGCGCTTGAGCCTCCAGACCGATCGGGTGCTGATCGGCGATCGCATTTTTAAGCAGTTCACCGGTTGCCACAGGGGCGAGTTTCAGGCGCTCGGCCAATCGCGCTGTCTGGGTCCGCTTCCCCGACCCCGGCGCCCCGAGTATCACAATACGCATACGAAATTGATCCTCACCTTGACAGAAATAATCCTAAAACCCCTTCAGATACAGCACCCTACACTTTGCATACGCGTCATGGACCGGTATGCCCGGCGCACCCGTCCAGGGGGTGGGGCGTGAGGACTGATCACTCGAATTCTAATTCTTAATTAGGAAATTCCATGGCTGTATCCAAGTTTTGGATTAGCCGAAACTGGCACGCTTGTTTAAGCTAATCCAACAAATCCAGCAAAGTCAACGGGACTTTGTCCAGCCCACAGCCCGGCAAGGACCGCAGGCAGGACCCCCATGATCGCTGCACGCGCCAGACCGGGAGGCAGATCCTGCGGCCTCCCCGTCAAATCCTGGATGAACGGTTCCTCCGGGGAATTGGCGACCTGCGCCCAGCCTGGCAGGACTGGTTTGTACTTACCGGGTCGATTGGATTATTCTTCTCTGCCTCTCACAGCGAGTGAATGCTTTAAACCTCATGCCTGAAATTCCCGACATAACCGATTCCGAGCACTGGATCATCGAGACCACACTGACCGAGCGCTATGGACGCAAGGTTGAGATCCAGCTCGCCGACGCGGAGATTCGGCTCATGCCCTCTGACCGCGAACTCACCAGTTGCCCGGTCATCGTCTGGGAAGATCTGGATGGGTGTCATTTCATCATTTTCAAGACCGGAAGCCGCAAATACCGTTGCCAGTTCTTCTACCGGGGATATCAACAGTACGGCACCGGGGTTCACGAATACGACGATCTCACCGAATGCGTGGTATCGCTCCTGCAGGCGCAGGCCGATCACTCGGCAAAAGAGCGGGGAGATCTCTGAGAACACCCAATCTACTCATAAAACCATAAAACGATCAATAACATAAAGGGGATCAACCAAATGACAGCGAAAAATGCGTTCTATGCCCAGTCGGGTGGCGTCACCGCGGTTATCAACGCCTCCGCGTGCGGAGTCATTGAAACCGCCCGCCAGCACCCGGACAAGATCGCCAATATCTATGCCGGTCGCAACGGCATCATCGGCGCCCTCACCGAGGACCTGATCGACACCAGCCAGGAGTCCGCCGAGGATATCGCCGCCCTCAAGCACACCCCCTCCGGCGGTTTCGGCTCCTGCCGTTTCAAACTCAAAAGCCTGGAAGACAACAAACGCGAATACGAGCGCCTGATCGAGGTCTTCAAGGCTCATAATATCGGCTACTTCTTCTATAACGGCGGTGGTGACTCCGCGGATACCTGTTACAAGGTTTCACAGCTCTCCGAGAAGATGGGTTTTCCCGTCCAGGCGATCCATGTCCCCAAGACCGTGGACAACGATCTGCCGATTACCGACAACTGCCCGGGCTTCGGCTCGGTCGCCAAGTACATCGCGGTTTCCACCCTGGAGGCCTCCTATGACGTGCGCTCCATGGCCGCCACATCCACCAAGATCTTCGTCATCGAGGTGATGGGACGCCACGCCGGCTGGATTGCCGCCGCGGGCGCGCTGGTCGAGGACATGGGCATCCCGGTGGTGACCCTGTTTCCGGAAATCGAGTTCAACCAGGAGAAGTTCCTCGCCACGGTCGACGCCAAGGTTAAAGAGTTTGGTTACTGCACCATCGTGGTCTCCGAGGGCTGCCACTGGCCGGACGGTAAGTTCCTGGCCGAGCAGGGCACCCGTGACTCCTTCGGTCATGCCCAGCTGGGCGGCGCCGCCCCCGTGGTGGCGAACATGATCAAGGATGCCCTGGGCTACAAGTTCCACTGGGCGGTGGCGGACTACCTGCAGCGCGCGGCGCGCCACCTGGCCTCCGAGTCCGACGTGGAGCAGGCCTATGCCCTGGGTAAGGCCGCGGTGGAAAAGGCTCTGGAAGGCAAGAACTCCATCATGCCGACCGTGGTCCGCGAATCCTCCAACCCCTACAAATGGAGTATCGGCGAGGCTCCGCTCAGTGAAGTGGCCAATGTGGAAAAGATGATGCCGCTGGACTTCATCACCGAGGACGGCTACGGCATCACCGACCAGTGCAAGGAGTACCTCTACCCCCTGATCAAGGGTGAGGCTTACCCCCCCTACAATGACAATGGTTTGCCGGACTATGTCACTCTGAAAGGGGTCTCGGTTCCGAAAAAACTAGACGTTTTCGATCTCTAAACAACGACAACAGGGGCTGCTATTCAGCCCCTTTTTTGTGTTTTCACCCCAGGTCACGACGGTCTGAAAACAGACATTAGCGGGGGCTGATCGAAGGTGAAAATCCGGGCAGTGAATTTTTTTATATCATCTCAGCGGAGGAAATCTTAGTGAACAACGAACTGATCTTTGCCCTGGCCTGTGCTTTTGCGGCACTGGCCTACGGGTTCGTATCCGTCAAATGGATACTCGCCCAACCGGAAGGAAACGAAAAGATGCGGGAGATCGCCGGCGCCATCCAGGAGGGCGCCAAAGCCTATCTGAACCGCCAGTACACCACCATCGGCATCGTCGGTGTGATCCTGTTTGCCGCACTCTGGTACTTCCTTGAGTCCCCAGCCACCGCCATCGGC
>JBNLFS010000144.1:0-9177 GCA_050305635.1 Candidatus Thiodiazotropha sp.
AACGGCCTATAACATACCCTGTGTACGCTTCACCCCGCTTGTTCACGCATGTTCCAGTCTTCATGACAAAAACACCGTTCCGCCTGGGGCGCAACACTCGGTAATGGTGGGTGGTTAACCCTTTCCATGCCGGGACTTTCACCCGACCAGATGCGCCACGCTTTGCGCGGCGCGCTAACGCCTCAATCACCGGCCCACCGAAGCGGAGACAAATTTGTGGTAAAGTGAGCGAAGCGAACCACAAATTTGACGGAACGGAGGTGGGTCCGAGTGCATTGATTTGTTATGTTTATTCTTTATGGACGGAAATTTTGGTTGGCCTTTTCGCGAAAGATACAAATTCATTCTCGTGCTTTCCTCGCTCAAAAGCAGCACTAAATTCGACCACTGCCGTTGTATCAAACTCACGTTTCTCATAATCGAACAATAAATCGACTAACTGACCTTTTCCTTTATGGTAGAACGTTGTGCCATCTAGCATCTGAAATTCCATTCCTGTGCTCTCATAGATATCGCCTACTGACCAAGTGGAAATAAGTCTAGCTTTTACCGTAACTCGTCCTTCTGGCAAAAAAAGCCCCTTGTTTATCTCGATATCTTTATCGCTCAATGGTTTCTTTGGCTTATCTCCTTCAAACTTCTTCTTTGGGACCTTTTCACCATTGAGGAAATAGTAATTTCTCCCTTGGCCATCCCATTGGCCTCTTATAAATATTCTCTCCGCTCCTAAATCAGCAAGTGATTTCGCGAACCATATTGGCTCTTCTGAAGTATAGGTATACGAGGAAATCGACAATACACTCTTTTTTCTGCTTATGTCTTCGACATTAATAGTATCTTCTTTATATGCTTCTTGATTTGTGACAGGATTCAGCGCATCTAGTGCGCTAGCCAATTCATGTCCATTTTTCTTCAAAGACTTCTTCAAATCAGATGTGGCTTGCTTTGCTTTTTCATCATCTGGAAATGTAGCCGTGATACTTACTCTTGCTTCTATTGACACAGACTTCCCTCTCTAATTGCTCGAACTCTCAAAAAACATAACATTGAGTAGCAGGCAATTAACCCGCTAACCCGCATATTTCCATATTCGGCGTGCAAACCACCCACAAAACCTACAAATTAGTTGTAAAACAGGCCAGCGGCAAAAAGAAAACGTGCGCATTGCCTGTTAATTCCTTAAGGAAGGGATTCGGAGAAACAAGCCCACTTCCGTGTTCAGTACATCTTTTAGACCATAATTCAATACTTTACCAGTCTGACCCCCAATCCCAGGACACGAACTGGACTAACTCCATACACTCAACACTCACTTTTGATGCAGCAAGCATTAAACCACGATCAAGCGTTAACAACTGACGCTCTCGGCTCAACGCAAAGCCCCCACCACAACCTGCCCCAACGCCAATCCCCCGTCATTCGCGGGCACAATGGATGGCGCTATGACTTTAAATCCTGATTCCCGCAGCCGCTGGAATGTCGCTTCCAACAACAAACGGTTCTGCCAGACACCGCCATTGAGTCCTATCGTCGAAATATTGTGGGTGCCAGCCAGTTCAAGGCCCACTCTGCTCACCGCGTCCGCCAAGCCGTGATGAAATCGAGCGGCGATCCGTCCGACTTCGATACCTTTTGCCAGATCGGCCAGAAGTGCCTGCCACAAGGGTTCCCAGCTGAGGATCCTGTCCTGCCAGCGATAGCCGTAGGCGGAGTCTCGCTCCTGATCCATGAAAGGCGTGGCGGCGGCTTCCAGTTCGATCGCCGCGTGACCTTCGAAGCTTGCCTGTTCTCGACAGTATCCGAGCGCGGCGGCTACGGCATCGAACAACCGACCGGCGGATGAGGCGGGCGGGCTGTTCAGTCCTTTGTGAATCATGGTCTGGAGGGTGCCGAGGGGTTTTTGACGCAGAAAGCGGATGATGTCGAGATCGGCATAGCGTGCCATCATGAGTTTGCTGTCGGGCATTTGCAGCAGATGGGCCAGGGTATTGCGCCAGGGTTCGCGCATCGCCATGGCGCCGCCGGGCATGGCTATGGGTTGGAATCCGGCGAGTTTTTTAGAGTCTGTGTAGCTTGTGAGGAGGAATTCTCCGCCCCAGAGTTCACCGCCCTCCCCCATGCCGAGTCCGTCGAGGGCGATGCCCAGTACCCGTTCATCCCGGGGAATTCCGTGCTCGACCATGCAGGAGACGATGTGGGCGTGGTGATGCTGCACTTCGACCAGGGGAATCCGCAGCGCTTGGGCGATCTGTCGGCCGAGTTGGGTGGAGAGGTAGTTGGGGTGTTTGTCCACCGCGATCCGTTGCGGGGTGAAGTCGAACAGTTCGCGATAGAGATCCAGGTTACGGCGGTAATCGCGATAGGTGGTCGCGTCCTCCAGATCGCCCATGTGCTGGGAGACGATGGCCTCGCCGTCGCGCAGCAGGCAGAAGCTGTTTTTCAGTTCGCCCCCCATGGCCAGGGTGGGGGGCAGGTGTTTGAAGGCTTCGCCGAGTGGGATGGGCTGCGGCGCATAACCCCGGGCCCGGCGCAGCAGGCGCGGCGCGGAGGCGGCGTAACGCACTACGGAGTCGTCCAGGCGGTTGACGATCTCCCGGTCGTGCAGCAGCCAGATGTCGGCGATCCCCGCGAGACGTTCCCGGGCTTCGTCATTGCCGGTACATTGGGGCTCGTCGCTGCGGTTGCCGGAGGTGAGCACGATGGGGCGCGGCATGGCCTGCATCAGCAGGTGGTGCAATGGGGTGTAGGGAAGCAGGAAGCCGAGACTGTTCTGTCCCGGGGCGATGCCCTCGGGCAGGGTTTCGCCCTCCGCCGCAAGTATCACGATAGGCGCGGCTCGGTCTTGGAGTAATACGTGCTCCTCGGGACTGACCCGGGCATAGCGACGAACCATATCGAGATCCCGGGCCATCAGGGCGAAGGCTTTGTGGTAGCGCTGTTTGTTGTGGCGCAGCCGGTCAACCGCTTGGGGGTTGCCCGCATCGCAGGCGAGATGAAAACCGCCGATGCCTTTGATGGCCAGGATCTGTCCCTCGCGGATCAGGCGTGCGGCGGTGGCCATGGCGTCTTCACCGGGATCGGAGGGAGGCACCCGGCCCTCCGCATTCTCGAGCCAAACCCGGGGACCGCACTCGGGGCAGGCGTTGGGCTGGGCATGGAAACGACGGTTCGCCGGGTCGCGGTATTCCGCTTCGCAGGCGGGGCACATGGGAAACTGCGCCATGCTGGTGTTGGCCCGGTCGTAGGGGACCGCGCGGATGATCGACAGGCGGGGGCCGCAGTGGGTGCAGTTGGTGAAGGGATATCGGTAGCGTCGGTCAGCGGGATCGAACACCTCGGCCAGACACTCGGGACAGGTCGCCGCGTCGGCGGCCACGCCGGTGCGGGTATCGCCGTCGTGGCTGGGTCGGATGCTGAAGTCTTGAGGTGGTAATCCCTCTGTGAGACGGACACGTTCGACGGCCTGAATCCGGGCCAGGGGCGGTGCCTCGTTATTGAGCCGCTCAACGAATGCGTCGAGCGCCGCCGCTTCACCCCAAACCGTGAGCAGCACGCCTTCGGCGTCGTTCCACACCTCGCCCAGCAGACCGCACTCCCGGGCCAGTCGCCACAGGGTGGGCCGCATCCCCACCCCCTGCACGATGCCGCGTATGCGAATCGACTCGCCGATCATCAATGCACCGTACAGACCATGCAGGGATCGAAGGAGCGGACGATGTGCTGTACCGCCACCGGCTCGGTTTCGCCGTCCCGCACCGGGGCATCGCGCAGGGCCAGTTCCAGGGCTCCGGGTTGTTCATTTTGATCCCGAGGGGAGAAGTTCCAGGTGGTGGGGGCGATGATCTGGTAGTTGTGGATGCGCCCTCTCTTGACCTTGAGCCAGTGGCCGAGACTGCCCCGGGCGGCCTCCACCAGGCCGAAGCCCTGGGCCTCGTCCGGCAAGGGACCGCCGTGATGGAAGGGCTCGCCCGGTTTGAGGTCGCGAGCCCACTGCTCCATCGCCAGGGTAACCCGGGCGATCTCCAGCAGGCGGGCGATCACCCGGTTGCGCACGTTGCCGCCGCTGTGCGCCACCAGGTCGCGGATCAACGGGTGGTCGTCCACCAGCTGCCGCGCCAGGGCGCCGACCTCCACCACCTGGCCATCCAGCCTGGGCGCTTTGCACCAGGTGTAACCCTCGCCCAGATCGGCGGCGGGCAGCGTGACGCCCTCAAAGGGGTGGCGGGGTTCGCTCTGCATCTGCATCCAGCTGTGGGAGACATCCTCGCGGATGTGAGCGGTATCCAGCGCCTCGCCCCGGCCATCCCGCCAGACGCCCTGGGCGAACAGGGGACCTTGGCGGGAGGCATAGGCCCCGTAGCTCATGAAGCGGTCGCTGGCGCGTCCCAGGGATTGCAGATCCAGCGCCTCGGCGATGTGCAGGAAACGGCGCAGATCGCCGGTCTCAGGCGAAGCGGACTGACGCCATTGATCCAGGGCTTCGGCGGAGTCCAGGGCGACGATCCGCTCCAGGTTGTCGCCGAACAGGGTGCCTTGCAGAAAGTCGCGAAATGCGTAGAGCAGCCCGAGCAGACGGGTGCGTTCGTCCGCCGCCACGGCACGGGTGGAACCGCCCGGTTGAACCGCCAGGGTGTGGGGCCACTTGCCCGCCAGCAGACCCTGCAGGTGCATGAACTCGGCGCGGGGTCTCAACACCTCCCGCGAAGCCGTACCCTTGACCGCCTTGAAACGCCGCTCCGCCCACTCGAACCAGGGTTGGTCGCGATAGACCGCGCGGGCGAAGTCGGGCATGAAGAACAGATAGAAATGGGTCAGGTGATCGGCCACATTCTCACCGGCCAGGACCAGGTTGATCGCCCGCTCCCCATTGGGCGGCGGGGTCAGCCCCGTGACATCGGCCAGGGCCCGAGCCGAAGCGACGGACTGGGCCACCGAGCAGATACCGCAGATGCGCGGCACGTAGACCAGGGCGTCGTAGGGATCCTTGCCCAGCAGGATCTGTTCGTAACCGCGATACAGAGGGGAGACCACCCAGGCTTCGGCGACCCGGTCATCCCGGATCTCGAGTTGCACCTCCAGATCTCCCTCGACCCGATTGAAGGGACCGATGATTCTTCGACTCATTGCGGGGTCACTCCGTGAGTGGAGGTCATGCGGCAGGAATCACCCGGGGATTGCCGCCCGGGGACAGTTACCGGACCTTTCAACAGGGTGACAGTTATGACGTCCCTTAGGGGTGATGCCTGGTTTTGATTCAGACCGGCTTGTTGTTGCATGGCATGGTCACTTGAATGCGATGGAACCTGTTGATTCGTTCATTGGCAGCCTGATCACTATGCCTCAGGTTGCCGGTGTTATTCGATGCCCCCTCTCCCCGGCCCTACACCCGCAAGGGGAGAGGGAGTGTGCCTGGATGATGGGTCATGCTTGTAAAAGGATGACCCATCCTCTCCGGCTCCTTCAGTGAGCGACGCCCTACTCCCCTCTCCCTTCGATCTCGTTCCCACACTCTGCGTGGGAATGCATACCTGGTCCTGTATTTACCGTCACTACAATGCATTCTGATAAACTGGGGTATACATTCCCCTTGAACGTCGTAGTTGTAGGTCGGGTTAGCGCAGCGTAACCCGACGGGGCGTGTCGAGATACCCATTCATGTCGGGTTACGCTGCGCTAACCCGACCTACCCACTCTCCTCTCCCCTTGGTCTCGTTCCCACGCTCTGCGTGGAAATGCATACCTGGTCCTGGATTTATCCGTCACTACACTGCGTTCTGATTAACCGGGGTATGCGTTCCCACGCAGAGCGTGGGAACCATGGAAAACGGCCGCAAACGATTCATTTCTCCTCCGCCTTCTTCCCCGGCACCACCCGAATGTGATCGGTTACCGCGTTCTTTTTTAGCCGCACCGGGGTCGCCGCCTTGGCCAGCGCTGCCAGGGCAACGAACCAGGCCTTGGGCATGTCGGTGGGCAGACCGATGGGAATACCGCCGATCTTGGGGGTGCTCTGGAAGCTGTGGTTGGGATTCTCGAACACCGGCGCGGTGCAGTTGATACAGGCGTAACCGCCACGCAGGCAGGAGCCCTCTCCGTTCCACAGCCGGGTATTGCAGTCGGCTCGGGCCTGGGTGCCGAGACAACCGAGGTGTTCCATCATGCAGCCCAGGTCGGAGTGCTTCTCGGCGCTCGCCTTGAAGTCGTAATACTCGTTGCGCGGACAGCCGTGATGCACCAGATGGTCGGTGTAGCTGCGCGGACGGTTGAGTTCGTCGAGGGCCGGGGATTCGGTTTCATCGAGCGCCAGTTGAAGCAGGGTCTGCAGCACCCAGTTGGGGTGGGTCGGGCAACCGGCGATGTTGATCACCGGCAGTTCCCGGGGCGATCGGTAAGCACTGCCCAGCAGGCCGCCGGGTTGATTGCCGTCATACTGCAGGCCGCAGGCCTGAGTGGGGTTGTCCCCGGCCGCGGTCATGCCGCCGAACGCCGCGCAACTGCCCACCGCGATCACCTGACGGGCCTTGAGCGCCACTTCCCGAATCAGGTCGCGCATCGGCCGGTTGCCGCCCGCCTGGCGGTGGAACAGACCGGTGCCGTTGGGACCCTGAATGACCGAACCTTCGAGACAGAACAGATCGAGGATCAGCTCATCGTCGAGGATGCGGCGCAGAATGGCGTGCAGTTCGGTTCCGCTCTCTTCGCTCAGGCTGGGGTGCCACAACAGCTCGATACCGGCGCTCTCCAAAGCGGTAAGCAGGTTCGGCGCTTCGGCGTTGAACAGGGACAGGGAGCAGCCGCCGCAGCCGCCGGATTGCAGCCACAACAGGGTGCGCCGGGTCATCTGCCACCGCCCGTGGACGCCTTGGAATCAACTTCCGAGGGCAACTCCAGGATGAATTCGGCGCCACCCTGGGGATGATTGCGCGCACTCAGGGTGCCGCCCATCTCCTGGGCCAGGCCGTAGCTGATGTAGAGTCCCAGCCCGGTTCCCTGCCCCACCGGTTTGCTGGTGTAGAAGGGGTCGAACAGGTGCGGCAGATGCTGTTCGGGGATGCCCGGGCCATGATCGCGAATCGAGATCCGGATGCGCCCTGATGGGTGGGTTTCACAGACCACATCGAGCTGCTGCCGGGGCATCCGTTGCATGGCGTCGGCGGCATTCTGCACCAGGTTGATGAGCACCTGGTGGAGCTGTCCCTTGCGGCCCAGGTATTTCTGTTTCTGCGGCAGCGTGTAGTGCACTTCGGGTTTGATCCGCTCGGCCTTGATCACCCACTGCACGGCCTTGCGGATCGCCCCGGGCAGATCGAACAGCGCCGCCTCCTCGCGCTGCCCGCCGGAGTAACGGCGCAGCTCCTGAACGATATCGCTGACCCGTTCGGCCCCCTCCAGGGTGCCGTCGATCAGAGGTTCGATGTCGTCCAGAATGCGGCCGATGCGCAGCTCTTCGTGGAGCTGGCGCAGGGCCGGTGAATCGATCTCCTGCTCCACCCGTTCCAGATAGCGGGTGATGCGTTCCCCGTAGCGCTTGAGGGCGTGCATGTTGCCGAACACGAAGCTGATCGGGTTGTTGAGTTCATGGGCGACCCCCGCGACCAGACGGCCGAGGGAGGCCATCTTCTCCGACTGCACCAACTGCCGCTGGGCCTGTTTCAGTTCGTGATGGGCCTGATTGAGATCGTCATAGGCGCGCCGCAACTCGCCGACCGGACGACCGATGAGCACCATGCCGACCAGTCCGCCGGTGTTGTTGTAGCGCGACGAACAGTTCATCGCCAGGGGTGCATTGCTGCCGTCGGCGCAACGCAGATTGACCTCGCAGTCGATCAGCGAGTGGTTGCCCAGACGTTCCGGAAAGTGCTGCAATTCACTGCGGGAGTCGTCGCCGAACACCTCGACCAGGGGCTTGCCGACGAACTCCGAGGCGGAGAAGCCGGTGAGCTTCTCCAAGGCCGCGTTGACCTGCTGGATACGGCTCCCGGTATCGCAGACAATGAGTACGTCGGTCATCGATGAGAGCACGCTGTCGATAAACTGCTGGGCCAGTTCCAGGGCGGTGTTCTTCTGCTCCAGCTCGATCTGGTAGTGGACCAGATCAGCATAGACCGAATCCATCTTGCGGATCACTTCGATCCAGGCGTTCTCCGAGTTGGCGTCCAGTTCCAGGGTGCCGCCCAAGCCGGCCTTCATGAGCAGACTGGCGGGGGGGTTGAGGAGCTCGTTGTCGGTCATGCGCTATTCCTGTCCTTGCCCGTCATGTCTACCCGTTCCCAGACTCTGCATAGGCATGAGTACCTGGGGCCTGGCTGCCCTGCCCGGACTTAACTCGTTCCCACGCTCTGCGTGGGAATGCGTACCTGGGCTTGGTTGCCCGATACAGACTCGAGTGGTTTGCCGAACCTAGGGTCTGCATTCCCACGCAGAGCGTGGGAACGAGGGCAGTGATCGCAAAAGATCCAAGAGGTCTGGCTTGTATTCCCACGCGGAGCGTGGGAACGAGAACGCGGTCAGAGCCTGACGACACGCCCCACGGGGGTAACCCTGGATCCTCTGGCAGCAGGGTGATCATTGGTCTGGACACCCGGTTCAATGGCCCGCGGAACGCTTGCCGGGTTCATCCGTAAACGGATGGTGCTGCTCCAGGGCGTAGCGCTCCAACTTGCTGCGCAGCCCCACCCGGGACAGGCCCAGCTCCCGCGCGGCGCGGCTCTTGTTCCAGCGGTGGCGGATCAGGGTCTCACGCAGGATGCGTTCCTCCAGCGCCTCGACCCGGTCCTTCAAACTGCCCTGGAGACCGGTGAGATGTTCCACCACCGGCGCCTCGTTGCGCGGTGCGGCCTGCAAAATACGACTATTGAGTAGATCGGCGCCCAGTTCGTCATGATTGGCCATCACCAGCATGTGGGAGACTTCGTTTTGCAGCTCCCGCACATTGCCCGGCCAGGCGTAAGCCATAAGGCAGGCCATCGCTTCATCGGTGAATCCCTGGACCTTCTTACCCATGTTCTTCATCGCCGATTCGAGCAGGGTATTGGCCAGCAGGGGGATATCCTCCTTGCGCTTGCGCAGGGGCGGCAGGGGGATGACCACGGTGGCCAGGCGGTAGTAGAGATCCTCGCGGAAACGGCCTTCGCGCACCTCGGTCTCCAGGTCCCGGTTGGTGGCGGCGATGATACG
>JBNLFS010000145.1:0-48671 GCA_050305635.1 Candidatus Thiodiazotropha sp.
GACTGCTCGAATGTAGCCCGGGTGAAACGAAGTGGAACCCGGGATTCTGCAGAGACTGAACCAGATGGAAACACTACAAACCTATCCAGGTAAATACCCTCTCCCCTTGCGGGAGAGGGCCGGGGAGAGGGGGAACCAAAAAAGCCGAGAGCGCAGCGAACTCAACAACCAAAACACAACGCTTCACAACGGCTGTTGGCAACAGCGTCTTTGGCTAAGGGTCGAGGGAAAATCGAGAATGATTTAAATAGAGATTGATGATCGACTGTGTGAAACAGTTTTCTTCATCACAGGGTTATGACTAGACTGTCAGATGGAAACACAGGATCCCGAAACACACGGATATGGTACTCAGCATGAAACACAGCCTGCGCACTTGCATATTGATCTCCTGCTGCCTGCAGACCCCTGCCCTCCTGGCTGAAGGCTACTCTTTTGGCATCGGCGTCGGCCATCTGTACAGCGGCGTAGGCATCAACTACACCAAACACCTGAACCGCTCCCAGGCATACGCTTCCCTGGGATGTATGGCCGCAGCCACTCATTCGAGCAGTAACGACATTGAAACCGTGTGCGGTATCGGCCTGGGATATATCCGGACCCATCTGTTCTCAGACTCGGACAAACACGGTATCGGCCTCAGTACCGGTGTATACCGAAACACCGATGCGGATGAGAACGAATACATACTCGGTCCCACCTACACCTTTTTCATGAATGGGGTGAACAACCCGGGATGGTCCTTCGGCGTCATGCCCTACATGAGCAAAGTCAGTGGCCAGGACACGGACTATGAAGTCATGTTCAATCTTGGATATCAGCTTTAGGTTTCTTGCTAATTGCAGAGCCCCGAGATGCCCATTGAACTCGTTACCACACCCCCGCCGAAGAGGTTGTTTCGTCAGTTGCGACGCAGGCTGACCCAGCTCATTGGCGCCCTGCTTTTTCTGACCGGTCTCGCAGCATCAAGCCTACCGCTGCTGTTTATCATGGTTCTGGTTATCTCCCTATTTTCAGTCAAGGTGGATTTCCCTGACATGGATGCCGAGCAGGCCGGCGTTTTCTTCTTCGCGACCCTGATCGCTCTTGTGGGACTTGGATTGGGCCTCAGACTGATTCGCGGCCGCAGACAACTGGTGCTGTTCCTGCGCCGCTTCGGCTATGACGAGGCTACTGCGGCGGTGAGTTTTGCCGCGGCGTCCTCCATGGGGCAGCGCTGGCGCCTGGTCACCCTGGACGACAACCAGATCGCACCGGTCCTGGGACTCAAGACGCGGGGCAGGCTTCTGGGTCTGTTACGCTGGCTGCTGCTGGCCGCGGTGGCCGCAGGGCTGTTCTGGCTGTTCGGGGATGGATTTGGAGACTACCTGGGAAAAGTCATAGCCGGGCTGAAACATGACAATCCGGGCACCGGACTCCAGGGGATCATCGGTCAAATCGTCACCCTCTTCGTCATGACCCTGGTGTTCGGCCTGATCATCGGCAGCATCGTACTCATGCTGATCGGGCTGCTCGGCGCCGGCATGCTGTTTTCATGGCGCTCGTTTCGTTCCTACAAGCAAGCCGAGCTGGGTCAAACCCGCAGCATTACGGATACTGTTCAGATACAGCCCGTCATCGACCGTGTCGTGAAACTGAGCAAAAGGATCTTTGCCCCACGTCTGGTGGTGGTACGGGTCGACTCCCGTATCTGGCAACCGGTGGTGACGGGGTTCGCCGAAGTCTCCGCGGCGATCCTTGTCGATGTCTCCAGCCTGGGCGAAGGGCTGCTCTGGGAGCTTGAATACCTGCATGACAATCTCCAACACAGGGTCGTGCTGGTGGGTCATCACGACGCACTTCAGAGACTCTCCACGCTACCGTCCAGCAAAGGCAGCAGGACCGAACAGCGCCTGATGGCGCTGCTGGACGGTAGAAGCGTACTCACCTACCGCACGGGGAGCGCTACTGACACCCGGCGTTTCTCCCGCCTGCTAAAGGCACGATTGGCCGAGTAGCAAAGCGTCTGCCTGCTAGTCTATCTATCTCACCACGAAGGACACGAAGCGCACGAAGGATCGACTCGAGCGTTCATCATATTCTACCCTTCGTGTTCTTCGTGTCCTTCGTGTCCTTCGTGGTGAAAATTTCAGCGCCATCGGGGGCACTTCACACTGTCCGTAGGGCCAGGGTTCCATTCAGTAAGAATCGGAACATCATTCCAGGATCGCTCTTAAAATATCGGATTAATTCAGGACACTGCACTAGACTCTCATTCTACAGACTGCATTTATCAACACCGCCTGGATTATTGGGAGGCAAGATGCCAAACCACGACGACCATCTCCATGGAGCAGGTTACGACGCCCGTCTACAAATTCCGGCCCCTGCCGGCTCCCGGCTGGAGATACGCTTTGCCAATGTGTTGCAGCGTGACCGTTATGATCCCGCCCATTGGCGCCGTGAACCCCTCACCCCGATGACCGACGAGCCGGACTGGTTCGAGATCGATCTCGAATCCCTGGGCCTGGTGGATGGGGACTACGAGTATGAACTCCTCAAGGATGGGATCCATGACACCCCGATCGCCGATCCCTATGCGGTGCATATCACCCGTTTCGGGGGGTATCGCGGAATCTTTCGCATCCGTCAGGGGCGGCGCTGGCAGCAGCCCTTCACCTGGGAGGATGAGTTCACGCCGGGCAACGAACTGCGCAACAACCACCAATTGGTGATCTACGAGATGCCCATGCGCTGGATGGAGAGCGCACCGGAAAAGGCCCGTCAGGTCGGGCTCGGCACCTTCGAAAAGGTGGTGTTCGCCCACCTCGACCGGCTCAAGTCCATGGGCATCAACGCCATCGAACTGCTGCCGGTACAGGACTCCCCGGACACCCTCAACTGGGGCTACGGCACGCGCTTCTTTTTCGCCCCGGACATCGACATGGGACTGCCGGTGGAACTCAAGTTCTTCGTCAAGCAGTGTCACCGGCGGGGTATCCGGGTAATCTTCGACGTGGTGATGAATCACGCCCGCAACTGCCCCCTGGCGCAACTCGACTACGCGCGGTTTTTCCTCAGCAACCATGACCCGGAGCGCGCCAACCGAGGCGAGGACTACGGTGCCCATCTGTTCCGCTATTGGCCGGATGACCAAGGGCGGACTCCGGCACGGGATTTTCAACAGCGTATGGCCGCGTTTCTCATCACCGAGTATCACGCCGACGGCTTCAGGATCGATGAGTTCAAGGGGATCAACCATTGGGAGTTCATCCAACAGTTTCGCGATGCTGCCTGGCAGGTGCATCAACAGACCTTCCCCGGCCGGCCATTCATCGTCATCGCCGAGGACTCCTGGCGCAGGGCGGTGATCACACACGACAACGGCGCCAATCCGAACGCCCGCAAGGTGACCGACTCGATGTGGAACTTCAACTTTCGTGATGAGTTGCGGCGAACCTTCTCCGGCCAGCTATCCACGGCTTGGGGGGAACCCTCCCGCAGCGAACGACTCGTCTGGTTGGTCACCGGGGCTCAAACCTGGGATGACTGGAACCGGCAGGCAGGCCCCGGATTCCACGACATTTCCCAGGCGGTCAACTACCTGACCTCCCACGACGTCGAGAAGGACGAAGAGCAGCGCATCATGAACTATCTTCTGGCGCCGCTCCTGGAGGAACAGGGATACCGTGGTACCGTGGACGATATCCGCTGGGTTGCGGATCATCTCGAGACCGGCGCCGACGAGCGTCAGCGGTTTCTCCACGGACTGGCGCTGGAGCGCCTGCGCAGCGCCTTCTGCCTGTTACTGACGGCGGTCGGTATACCGATGATCCTGGCCGGAGACGAATTCGGCGATGTCCACGATCTCGACCACCGCAACTGGCGCCTGAAGATGTCCGATCCGGTGGATTGGGACAGGCTCGACGGATCGCCCAACAACCGGGATCTGTGGAACCGGGTCGCCGAATTGATCAAACTGCGGACAACCCACCCGGCGCTGGGCCGCAACGACACCACCTTCCTTCACTTTCACCCCGATTTCGACCGCGACCAGGGCGCCCGGGTGTTCGCCCATTGCCGCACCCGGGGGGCGGCGCTGGGCTCCAGCGAGCAGGTGGTGGTGATCGGTAATATCGGACCTCAGTCCTACAGCGGCTATAACCTGCCCTGGCACTGGATGAATCTGGGATCGGTCACGGAGGTCGCCCCGCCTCAGCAGGGGGGGGTGCTGGAGCAGAATGACTCGGGGTCGATCCGTCTCTCACTGGCTCCCTACCAGGTCCGTGTCTTCACGACCTGAGAGACGCTGAAAGCCAAACGGCTCAGTGGATGGCGGATCGTGGGCGCATTGACCGCCTGGGGCGGGTTGATAGGGCTTGTAATACCCGGTGAGGCAAGACACCGCTGTTCGGTGCACTGCCGCTCGGAGAAGCGTTCACACTGCGATTCGACATAGCCGCAATACTGTGTTGGGATGATTACGGACATTCATCCTCGATCGACAACGCATCAAATAATCGGAGACATGACCCGTTTGCACCTAAGACCGAACAGCATGATCAACGGTGTTTACGCAATCCAATCCCCACAGGTCCGGTATTGATCAGATTGACCAACTCTGCCTGGCGTCGTGTATGGGTTTTATGAAACACGGACTTCAGATGAGTTTTGATCGTGTTATTGGAAATTGACAGCCGCTCGGCAATGTCACTCACGGTGAGTCCCTGACAGAGCATTGCTGCAATCTTTGCTTCGGATTCCGTGAGTCCATAGATTTCCGAAACAATCTCCGAGTTCAATCCGATGTCAGGCTGACCGTCCGACAGAAATATCAACGCACAACGACGGGCATCAAGATCAGAGTTCACCCTTTCCGGGTTCAGCGGAGTCACCAGGATAGACAACCGACAATCACCATCCTGAGATTGAAATTTCATACCCCCCGCCACGGGAACCGTGAGATCCGAGACATCGACCGTCGCCCGGGCAATCATATGCTGAAGCCGCTGCTGATCGGCCACCGGCGCCAACCGGATACCCTGGGCGCCCAGGGATACACCATCACACAGAGCCAAGATCGTTTCCGCCGACTGATTGGCAAAGAGGACCCTACCCTCTCTGTTTACAAGAACGATGGCGCTGTTGATTTGACTCAAGGTATTGCTCAGAGCCTCCCTTTCCAGTTCCAGCTGTCTTGTCTTTTCATTGATCAGAACAGAATTGTTCAGATGCGGCACCAGCTTCCTGATCAGATCCAGATGTTGAATGGAATATGCACCGCGGTTAAATCCTCTCTTCAGTGAAAAATAGGTTTTGTACGAGCGGCCCACATCGATAAGACCACCCACTCCGTAGTGAGCGTCAATGCGCGAGATATAATCACAGTGGTACTCCATTCGGCGATATTCCCTGTCGGGTATCACATGATGGGTACAATCGATAATCGGCGTATCGCTCTGATACAGCAATTTCATCCAGGGATCGATCGTGCTGAAATACTCCCTGTGCGCTATCAGCCAATGCGGATCCCTGTTATGGAAGTAACCTCGACTGACGGTCCTGCTGAGGGTGTCCACCACTCGCAGGGTTGACTGCTGCGCTTGAAAAAGCGTGGCCATTAGATGCAGTACGTGCGGCCAACGCTCAGCATTCAATCCCGCATCATAGATCTGCCCGATCAGCGACAAGACCTGATCCTGAGATACCTTCAGATATTTTGCTGCTGACATAAGACCGGCAAGGAAGAGAGGTTAGTCGGTTGCGATGCTTAAAGGAAACAAAGCCCTTACAGTCTGTACCGGGAAACCTCGCATCCCCTTTGACCACAAGGCATCACAATATTCCGTTACGATGAAATCATTCATGTACAACCATCACCACGCTACGATTCCTCATCCGGAAAACAAACTGTGACTGCAGGAACAAATGATTGATCGCCACACTGCTCCGTCTCACATTAGCCCATGTCACAATAATGTTCCATATCGAGAATTAGAATCATCAATTTCCGGCCGGCACCCCATGTTTTCGTGAACCCCATCACCCTTTGGGCACGCCTGAGGGGTTCGCATATCTTTTTGGCGACCCCTCTCACCCGAACGGGTGATTCGAGGCACAGGCCGCTGCAATACAATTCAAGTGTGTCTTAGGCTGTAGAATGGTTACCCGATTACAGAGTTGTAACCATCGGTTATGAAGAATGCTGACGTTTCAATTCCCGTTTTCACAGGTTCCGCGCATGAATGGACTCATCGCCACCCTCCATTCATTCATCGATACTTTGGTTTCTATTCCCTCAACACAAACATTCGCACGGGCCATTGCTACACGCTCAAGACACCGCTCACTCACAAACAGAGGGGCGCAAGCGTGATACCGGGCATGAACTCAATGCCATCCGTCACTCACTTCACAACATAGAAATCCGGGGTTTATCGTGAATAGCCGAAAAAGTAGTATCTGGTTATGGGCGACTCTATTCTCAGTCTCATTATTCCTGTCAGGCTGTAATACTGAAAGCCTGGACGGCAGCAGCGAGAGCAGCACTGAAGCCGGCAATGAAGACTCAGCGGGCGATGGCAATGACGATTCCGGTAATAGTGGTGATACCCAGACCCCCACATACACGGTCACTACCCAAACCGGTTCAGGTGGATCGATCACCCCGGCCAGTATCAGCGCAGTCTCCAACCAAACGGCGAATTTCACACTGAGCACCGACAACGGCTACAGCATAGACTCGGTCAGCGGTTGCAGCGGAAACCTCAACGGCACAACCTATACCACCGGCCCGATCACCAGCAACTGTACCGTAAGCGCCCGTTTTAAGCCTACTGCCTATCTTGTGAATACCCAAGTGGGCGTCGGCGGACACATCGAACCCGCCCGTGCCAGTGTGGTATACGGCGACACCACGAGTTTCACGCTAAGCGCGGACGGCGGCTATGTTATCGAGAGCGTCACCGGCTGTAGCGGCACTCTTGTCGAGAATATTTTTACAACCGGGGCGATCACCAATAGCTGCACGATCAGCGCCTCCTTCAGCGAATCCCCACGACCGAACGTCAGCATCAGCGATGGCGAGATACTTGAAGGTGATAGTGAAACCACGACACTGATTCTGAATGTCATGCTCAGCGAACCGTCAGATACCGAGGTCCAGGTGGCGTACACCACTCATGATGACACCGCACTGGCCGGCAGCGACTATACCGCAGCCAGCGGCACCTTGACGATCCCGGCAAACGCCACCTCAGGTGAGATCAGCCTCAGTATACTCGGAGACACCGAGATCGAACCCTCCGAAACATTCACAGTGATACTCGATAATGTATCGACAAACGCCACCCTCGGGACCTCGACCGCAACAGTCACCATCACCAATGATGATCTTGACGGCACCCTGGGAGAGGCCGGCCCCAATGTCACCGACATCTACCCAGCTACAGTCACCCATGCTGTAGCTTCACCCATTTCCGATACGGTGATTGCGGATTCCGCCGAACGAAGCCGGTGGTCATCGAATGTGCCACTCAGTGCCGGTTACCACGAATTTTGGGTTGCACCCAATGTCCCGGAGGGTCAGGGCGACGGCACGGAAGCGAATCCCTGGGATCTCTATTCGGCGCTGAATGGGACGAACAACGGCGATCGGATCCCTGATAACTCCATCGTCTGGCTCAAGCAAGGGGATTATGTCTCACCACGCCTCAACACGGCGGACCAGAATCCCGAAACCTATGGCAATGACCCATTACCGTTATGGCCCGTCAGACGCATGCAGGGCGATGTTCCCAACAACAGGGGCATTCACTTCAGACCGGAACTCGGCGCCAAGGTGCGGCTTGACGGCGGCGTGAACTTCACATTCGTTTATGAGGGATCCGGTGTGTGGCTCTGGGATGTTGAAATGACATCCATCGCATCCCCACATACCGAGGGTGACTATCATTTCCGCGAAGACGATTTTCGTCCTCAGCCTGATTACCTGATTCCCATGTGCGACGGATATGGCGGAACAACCCAATGTTACATCGATATCAAACAGTGGCTGCTTGACCACAACTCAATAGAACGCAACGGCTCTGCGATCACAGCCGGTAATTACCATGCGTTGATCAACACCGTCTCACATCGCCTGTCAGCCGGCTATTACTCATGGAAGCGGGCTAAGAATGCCCTGATATACGGTTGCATCGCCTACGACAACGGACTCGCGGCCCTGGACCGACTGCATGGACCTGGGGTCTATGCACAGAATGAATCCGCCACGCCTCGCCGTTACGACGAAAATATTGTCGCGGGGAATTTCTCCAATCCCTTCCAACTCTACTCAGCCACCAGTGGCGGCGAGGTGCTCGGATCCATGCATGGAGAAGGCAACATCGTCTTCGGCGCGAGGAAGATTGCCGACGGGGAAGCCCCCTTCAGACGTCGCCTGGATGTGATGTTCGGCAAGAACGGAGGCGAAGACCAACAGTTCCGGGAGAACTATATCTACGGCCATGAACTGGAAACAGGCGCTTATGATGCCAGCAACATGGTTTTCGAGAATAACTACGTGCTGTATTCCAAATCGTCTGACTGCCTGGCCTGTGAAGGACATGGCAATATCGTTGAGAACATTCCTACAACCCAACGCATCCATATTCGCCCAAATGCCTACGATCCGCGAAAAGCGAATCTCATTGTGATCAACCCCAACCGGGATCCGGTCATATCGATCAGCCTGGGTGAGTTTGCCCAGGCGGGAGACCATATCGAAGTTTACAATTCAATCGACCTCAATGTTGACTCCGAACCTCTCACCCAGGGCGTCTATAACGGGGAATATTTCAACCTCAGCATGCCGGGCTCCAGCAACCCCGACTGGACGGACTGGCCCTGGAATGCCTACCAACCAGACAATCCCGCCGACTCCGAAGATCCGTTCGACTACAGCACGGTCAAGCATGAGTTCTGGGCCTTTGTACTGATCAAGACTCCTCAGTGAGACCTCTTAAAGTAAATTTTTTCTTTACAGCTTTTCGACGGCTTGGATAGGATGAATCACCCCTGGCTTTACCACCCTTGCCAGGGGTGGATGACACCCGTCTGACCGAGTAATCCCTACACGGGCCATTCAACAACGCACATCAATACACTTATCAATTTGCTTGTATCGAGCAGGTGCCGATGCTAGTGTAGTGTCCTATACTATAGTCGACCTCAGGATGCTTACTCTCTCTGGTTCTAACATGGATGTTAAATCAATGCTCAAAGAGATCTTATTCAACACCCCTTCCGCACGCTTACCGTCACTATCAACCTGGGAGCTATCCAGCGAACGGCTGATTCACCCTGCGTTGCTGTTTGATATCCCAGGCACATAGCGCAAAGACGCATAAATCCCACAACTTCCTGTTCACAGGAGGTGTTTTGTTCATCATGAGGACATGACCGCCAGGGCTCACACCCTGTGTCAAGCATGATGATATTCCGTTCCATTACTTCCAACTCAATACAGGGATTGTATATGAAAAGGCCCAACACACTTTACGCCTCGATCGCTCTGGCAATCTGCGCTTACCCCACCATGGCCCTGTCAGGTTCCGACAACGTGAACGACACCACGCAATTCAACAGTCACTCATCAAGGCCCTGGCAGGTATTCGTGAATACCCTCATGGCACTCAACAATCCGGACCGCTACGCCTGGCAATTGTTCGTCGCCCTGAACTGGCCCGTTTCATCCGACAGCTGTGCGCCCGACCGGAGAAAGTCAATCGGTGATCCCGGCAGGACCGTGTGGGAAAGCTGGATTGCCAAACAACAGGTTTACCTACCCAATGCGGCCCGGCCGGAACACTGGCGACACAACTGCAGAGTCGGTTCCAATTCAGCGCTCCCAGAGGGCGATTACAGTACCGGTCTCGATGAAACCGTAAAATTGAACCAACTCACCTATGACTACATTCGTGACAATAAACTCTACAGCCTGGACGAGCAGGAGCGTCTGGCAGGCGCCGGTATTCGTGACCTGGAGTTTCCTCTCGGCTCACAAGAGGTCAAGGCGTACTGGATCCGTATCACCGAGGCAGACAAACCGAGATACCACTGGGCAGAAACCGAAAAGGACGGCATCATCTCGATCTATGGACTGAGCGCCCTGCATATCATGTCGAAGGAAAATTCAACCTGGTTCTGGTCAACCTTCGAGCATGTCGATAACGAGACCCTCTGGCCCAGTGTTTATCCGGAAGCCTTTCGCGGTTGGGTCGTGGCTTCGGTCGATCATGCCGCCTGTCCCGAAGACAACCTCGCCTGTAACGAAGTACCGAAAGGGTTCGGCCTGGAAGGAACCGAATGGGAAAATTACCGCCTCCGCGGCACACAGATCGATTGGGTGGATAACCGGGGCCATCCCACGGTACTGACTAATTCACAAATTGAGGGCAATCTGGATCAGCGGAGCATGTCCTGCATCACCTGCCATGCACTCGCGGTAAAGGGCGCCCATGGCAATGCCATGCCCATCCCCTTGTTTACCGGCGAGATCAACGATGAGGGCTTTCCCCACGGGTACGTCGGCGCCCCCTTACCCGCCCTGTTCGAAGACGATAACGGCGAACCCGTACCCTACCTCGGACTCGACTATGTGTGGTCCTTACGACATGCTCAACGGGAATAGCTCAACCGGACATCAGGCGGCGTGTTAATGGGTATTCCGCCATCTGACTGAATTGACTTTGGTTCGTTCCTGCCCGTCATTCCGGCACGGATCTGCGTCCTGGCCTATCAAGCGCAGGCCTCAGACCCTTGTCGGAATGACGACGCTTTCCCCAGCGCATCAGATGCTCACCGGTGCAACAGACTGGATAGGCTCGGCATCCCTGAATCGCTTCAAACGCTCCCTGCAGGCTCGATTGCGGATACCCTCCAATGCCTGCACATGGAACCTACTCATAGCTATTAAACAGGGTACAATAGACGATCGATCACCCGACATTCTCCAATTGGGAGGGAAGATGCAAAAATTACTGATCGCATATCGTTCCTATCTGTTGAGCGGCCTGTTGATGCTTGGGGCATTGCTCCTGATCATGGATGTAGGGATCCTCTCGCCCGGCTTATGGCTGGTTATTCTGGTTGCGATCCTGCTGCTGGTGTTTGCGGGAAGACCCCGTTGCGAAGGCTTTATCACCTGGAAACCGGAATACAGCGTAGGGATCAAATCCATTGACGATCAGCACATCAAACTGCTCAATCTCATCAACAACGTTCGCGCTGCCGTTCTTTGCGACACCGGCCCCGACTTTGAACGGGGTGCGCTCGAGGATCTGGTGGCTTACACTCAGGACCACCTCAAGTATGAAGAGGCGCTCATGCGCGAACAGGACTATTTCGACGCGGAAGCCCACAAAGGGCAGCACGACCGCATGGTCTCCCAGGTCGATCTCTACGTGAAGCGCTATGATGAAAAAGGCAGTGAGATCCTGCCCGAGGTCGCTGACTACCTGCAACGCTGGCTGGTGCAGCATATTCAAGGCACCGACCGTAAACTCTGTGATTTCCTGCGCACACGCGATATTCAATGAAGTAGTCAGGATGCACAAAGATCCGGGACCAGGGAGGGTTCCATGGCACAAGGCATTTTCAGTCAGTTACTACCCCAACTGTTCCCCCAGCCCTGTCTGCTGTGTGGCAGTCCAGGCGATTTCTCCACCCGGTTCTGCGACGCCTGTTATCAGGAGTTGCCTTATAACAACCACGCCTGTGGCGGTTGCGCCCTGCCCCTGCCGCCAGGCACCCCGTCCGGAGTGCTTTGCGGTCAGTGCCAGAGACGTACCCCGAGCTTTGATTCAGCACTGACCGCTTTACGCTATGAAGCCCCTACCCGGCGTTTGATCAGTGCCCTCAAGTTCAATCAGCAACTCCATCTCGCCGCCCCCCTGGCCCGTTTGTTGATCGCGCGGCTCGGCAGGCTCGACACCCCACCGGACCGGATTCTGCCGGTCCCACTGCATTCAGCGCGACTCAGGGAGCGGGGATTCAACCAGGCCGTGGAACTGGGACGGATCGTTTCCCGTCACTATGCCATCCCCCTCGATCTGAACAGTGTGGTGCGCATACGCAATACACGGGCTCAATCGGACCTGAAAGAGGCGGATCGGCAACGAAATCTGCGCAAGGCGTTTCGCGTTCAACATTCCGTCAGGGGCTTGAAGCTGGTGATACTCGACGATGTGATCACGACCGCAGCCACGGTCAGGGAGTTGGGGCGCACCCTCAAACAGGCGGGGGCTGCGCGGGTCGATGTATGGGCGATTGCACGTACTGAACGCCGCTGAGCAGCACCACAATGACCGGTGAATCGATCCGATCCCCGCTTCCATTCCGAAGGCAGAATGCCGCCATCCCTGGCGCTGGAGACACGAGAACGGAGAGAAAATCGCTCAGCCAGGAACGGGTATTGCCACCGGAACGTCTTCTGTCACGCAGGACGCCGGACACTCGGCGAAGACCCGGGCGGTACAGCGGGTGCAACGGGACTCATCAATGCGGCCGACCACGGTCTTCAGACCGGTGCCCTTGGAATCAAACACATGCTCCGCGCCGATCTCATCCAGATAACCGCCCCGTTCCAGGAAACTGCGCACACCGGGTTTGATGCGGAACAGATAGAGTTCGCGACCTTCCCGGCGCAGGCGATGGGACTCCTGCACCAGCAGCTCCGCACCGGCCACGTCGATGAAATTCATGCTGCTGCCGATGATCGCCAGGTGTCGGGGGGTACGGTCCTTTTTCTCCATATTGCGCAGTCTTTCCGCCACATGGCTGACGGCGCCGAAGAACAGGGATCCGTCGATGCGCACCATGCGCAACTGGGGACACTGGGGCAGGTGTGCGGCATCGTTGAAACGACGCTTGGGCAGGGAGGGATCCGGCACCCGTTCCGCCAGGTTGGGCCGGGAGGTGCGATTCAGATAAGCGATGAGGGACAGGCCCACCCCCAGCAGGATGGCAAACTCCAGATCCAGAAACAGGGCCGCCAGGAAGGTCACGCTCATCACCGTGGCTTCGGTGCGGCTGGCCTTGAGGATTTTGCGGATGTGGTGCCCATCGATCAGACCATAAGCTACCAGCAGTAGTACGCCCGCCATGGCGGCATTGGGCAGATACGCGGCCAATGGCGCGACCAGCAGGACTATGCCCATCAGGAATGCACCGGCCAGGATCGCGGCCAGGGGGGTTTTTGCACCCGCCTCGTAGTTCAGTCCACTACGGTTGAACGAACCGGTGGCGACATAACCGGAGAAGAAGCCGCCGACCATATTGGACAGGCCCTGTCCGATGAACTCCTGATTACCGTTGATATGCTGGCCCGCACGGATCGCGATGGACCGGGCGATGGAGACCGCTTCGGTCAGCGCAAACAGGGTCACGGCCAGTGCGGTCGGAGCCAGTTCGCGGAAGGTATTGAGATCGAAACTCGGCATCGACAGGGGCGGCAACTGGCTCGGTAGGGCGCCCACCGTTGCAATGCCATGGGTCGGTGCGTCGAGCAGCACCGACAACAGACTGCCCACGAACAGCGCTCCGATCATATAGGGGAAACGGGGCAGAAAGCGCTTCAACAGAATCCCGGAGATCAGTGTGACCACCCCCACCAGGGTTGCGTAGAGGTTGATCCCATCCGCATGCAGGTAGAGCGCATGCAGGGTCTCTACCGGACCGACGCCCCGGGGCAGCGCAACACCGAAGAAGTTCTTCAACTGGCTCGCGGCGATCAGTACCGCGGCACCCGCAGTAAACCCGACGATTACCGAGTGGGAGATAAAATTCACCAGGGTTCCCAGACGCGCCATCCCCATGAACAATTGGATTGCTCCGACCATCAGGGTGAGGGTCAGTGCCAGCTGTACATACTCGGCACTACCCGGTTCGGCCAGAGCGCTAAGGGATGAGAACAGCACAATGGAGGCCGCCGTGGTGGGTCCCGATACCAGATGCCAGGAAGAACCGAACAGGGCCGCGATGATCGCCGGCACCATCCCTGCGTACAAACCGTATTCCGGCGGCATACCGGCGATAGTGGCAAACGCCACACCCTGGGGCAGCACCACGATGGCGCCTGTCAGAGCCGCGATCAGATCAGACTTGAAGCTGTTGCGATTGACTCGCGGCAACCACAGCAGGAAAGGCAGAAAGCGGCGCAGGGCATCCATGCGACTGCGGTGATCGTCAGAAAATATCGGCAGGTCGGATGACAGGGTACTCATGGATACAACAACCAGTCTGTTAAGTGTGGATAAGAGGTTCCGGAGGATCATCCGGCGTGATGGCGATCCAGACTGCCGCCGTCGATCACATGGGGATGGGATTTGCCCGAGGTCTCATTGCGTGGCTCATGGCCGGGAAAGGATCCCCCGTCACCGATCCAATGCAGGGCTTCCCGGGAGGTAGCCTTGGCGGCGCGGTTGATGCCCTTGACACGCTCCTGGATGGCCAGGGTCAAGGCAAAACCCAGGGCCACGATCATCGTCAACCCGAGGTTGTGTTCCACCAGCAAGATGGCGCCAAGCCCGGCAAGGGCGAGAATTTTCAAAACCAGACTCATCGGGAGATGGCCCTCGAAGTTCGGGGCGGTCTGACTGCTGTGCTGCATTGTTGTCTCCAGGAAGCGCTTAGACGGTTCAGCTTGCTGACAGGATAAACGGCCCTGCGTGAAGACAATGCAAAACGAAAGTTAAATCCGCGTTAAAGCTGGAATCTCTTTCGTACCATGGGGGTGTTGTACACCGACCAGCCGAATGGGTGGATGGGATAGTTTTGAGTTTTGCGTGATGGTGTTTGCTGCGCTCACGGAATTTAGTTCTTACTCCCGCATAAGCGGACGGGGACGATCGAAACGAATGCACCCGATCCTGCCTGTCATCGGGCAGGTCGGGTTAGCGCAGCGTAACCCGACTTTTACGCGGGCGTAGCGGATCGTCGGTTTACGCTGCGCTAACCCGACCTACGGTTGCTGGAAAGATTGTAGTATCCCGCAGTGCTTCGTCTTATGCTGGATCCCGGGTTCCGCGATGCTCCACCCGGGCTACAGAGGTCGTTCACACCTCTTGAGATTCCCGTGTTTCCAGCGCGGCCAGCTCAGGGAACACATCAAGCCGTGGCGGGGTTCCTCGCCTGCAGCCCCAGGACCGCCACCGCTCCGCCCGAGGCCTGGTTCTCCAGAGTGATGCTCCAGCCGTGCCGCCGGCACAAGCGCTGCACCAGTGAGAGGCCCAGTCCGGCTCCGTGACTATCGTCACCCCGAACATAGGGCTGAAACAGCTTCGGCAGGTCATCCGGATCCACCCCCTGACCGCTGTCCTCGACGCGGATGCTGTCGCGCTTAAGGCACACCCGGATCTCCCCGGATTCGGTGAAATTCAGAGCATTGCGCAGCAGATTGCCCAACACCATCGCCAGCACCGCATGATCCGCGCGAACCTCGGGACAAGCCTCCACCTGCAGGGTCAGTTGCAGATCCCGGCCACGTATAAAGGGCTGATAACGCTCGATGAGCTCTCGGGCCACGGTCTGCGCATCACACACAGCGGGGGGCAGAACCTCCGAGTCCTGTTCACGGGCCAGGGCCAGCAGAGCGCTGGAGATCTCCCCCATCTCCACCACCGCGCGGGCGATCCTCGCCACCCGCTGTTGATTGCGCGCATCCAGGTTCGGATCGGAGAGCAGCAATTCAGTGGCCCCCTTGATCACCGCCTGGGGGGTTCTCAGCTCATGGCTCACATCCCCGGTGAACAGCCGCTCCCGCTCGATGAAATCGTGCAGCCGCTGCAGATAGGTGTCGAAATCGGCGGCCAGTCGCTGCACCTCATGCCAGGGGAAGGCATCCGCCAGGGGGGGCGGTGGATCATCCTCGGGATGACGCTCGGCCACCCGCTGGATCAGCTCGGTGATCGGGGCAATGGTGCGCCCCGCCAGCCATCGGCCGGCCAGGGCGGACACCAAGGTGATCATCAACACACTGCCGGCCAGCAGCAGGAGAAATCCCTGCTCGCGCCGCTTCAGGGCTCTGATGTCATACAGCACCACGAAACGCTGGGATCCCACCTCCCGCACCGCCGCCCGGTAGGGGATGCCCTCAAGCACCATGGGATGCGTCCCGACCGGCAGGTCCTCCACCGATTGCGGAACCTCCGAATGGGTGGCTCCGGGGGTCACCACGAAGGCCCGTATGGTGGCGGTCCGCTCGGGCAGGGATTGGGGGTTGCGGGCTCGCCGCTCCACGTAGTCGTCGAGTTCCGCCTTGAGGGTTTCATCGATGAGACGCCGCTCCAGGTCCTGGGAGGCAAGATGGATGATGATCGCCAGCACCAGGCTGACCACCCCGCCGAACACCGCCAGGGTCACCGCGACCCGGTTACGCAGGCTGCGTCTGGCTGGCATGGCCCAGGCTCCTCAAATCAGTGGCTCAGCGTTCGCCCGGCGGGGCCAGCTGATAGCCAATGCCGCGCAGGGTATGGATCAGCGGGGTATCCTCTGCCTGGTCCACCGCACTGCGCAGGGCGTGCATGTGGGTGCGCAGGGCATCGCTGTCCGGGGGTTCATCCCCCCAGATCTCCCGTTCGAGCTCTTCTCGGCGCACCACCGCGGGGGAGCGTCGCATCAGCACCTCCAGCAGACGCAGAGGGATTCGACCCAACTCGATGCGGCGGCCGGCACGTTCCACCTTCAACCGGTCCAGGTCGAAATTCAGATCCGCCACCTTGAGCCGGTTTCCGCTGTGCACCTTGCGTCCCCGGCGCACCAGCGCGGTGATTCGCGCCTCGAGTTCCGGCAGGGCGAAGGGTTTGACCAGGTAGTCATCCGCCCCGGTGGCAAAGCCCTCGAGCTTGTCATTGAGGGTATCCCGCGCGGTCAGCATCAGCACCGGCGTATCGCGCCCCTCCCGGCGTAGACGCGCGCAGACTTCGAGACCGTCCATGCCGGGCAGCATCAGGTCGAGAATGATGACGTCGTAGTGCTCGTCCAGGGCTCTGCGCAGCCCGGACAGGCCGTTGTAGGCCAGATCCACGCTGTGCCCGTGGGCTTCGAAAAAATCGCTCAGATTTTCAAGCAGATCGGGATTGTCTTCGATGATGAGCAGGAACATGATCCACAGAGCATAAAGGCGCTGCCGAACCAAGTCCATCGGGACACCGGCGCGATGCCCCTCACAGGGAGGGCGATCAGCGGGATCGGCGCAGGGGACAGGTACTGCGGGTGGTTCGTTTCGGGGCGACCTGCCGGGTGACCCGCTGGGGTTGCGTGGCCGACTGAGCCGCGCGGGTACTCGGCCGGGGCGTCATTTTCGGCACCGGACTCATCTCGACGGTGTTGAAGGTATCGGTGTTGATGGGAGCCATGCGGCTGCCCTTGGGGGGCGGGGTCTGGGTGTAATTGACCTTGCCCTGCTCGTCGTACCATTTATACATGCCGGCCAGGGTCGGCAGGGGGAGGCTCAGCAGTACCAGTGCGGCAATGGCTGAGTTGCGAAAAGCCCGTTCCATGCTGTTACTTCTCCTTAAACAACGATCAAATTCTAAGCTCCAAAATACCACAGTCGGTGCCCCGCTGACAGCCTCCACGGTCAGTGCAGAATCGCCATCGGATTCAGAGATCGGAGCACTCAAGCAATTGCCCCCCCGGTCGCCAACATGATTACGGATTTCTTTCGTACCCCAGACATGGGATCCCCTAGCGGTCCAGCCTTTCACTGAATCTGCTCGGGCATACATCCCCAGAAACGGAGTTCACAGGCTGAACAACATGGCCGGGAGACTAGCATGACCCTTCTCAACAACCTGCCCATCAAATACCGACTCACGATCATCGTCGGTTTCGCAATTCTGACCTCTCTCATCATTGGCTCACTGGGTCTGACCGGTCTGCGCAATGCGGATGAATCTATGAGCGAGCTCTACCATGCGACCATTCAACACATCCACACCATGGGGGTGGTCACGGAACACCTGGAGGATATCCGCAATCAGATGCTGCTCGGCCTGCAGCACAACCCGGAATCCGAACTGGCGGCAAAGCACAACCACCCCCTTGAGCTGCATACGGATAAAGCAGCCCACGACATCGAGGAGGTGAATGATCACTGGCGCGAGTTCGGCGCCACGGAACTCTCATCGGAAGAGCAGGGTTTGGTCACCCGCTTCAATGAAGCCTGGTCCAGCATGGTGAAACAGGGCGTGGAACCCATGATCGAGCAGCTCAAGTCGAGCCAGTACAATCAAGCCAGCTCCCGGGTGCTCGATGTCATCAATCCCAACTTCGACAAGGCGCTCACGGTGCTCGACCGGCTGACCGAGATTCAGATGGCTGAGGCAGGCGAGATGTACGAAACCACAGACGCGGCATACCACAGCATGTTCATGATCATCAGCATCACACTGGTCATCGGCGCCCTGCTGTGTGTGATCCTCGCCTACATGACCATATCCGGAATTGGCCAGGCTGTGAAACAGATTGATCTCGCCGCCGTGCGTCTTTCGGAAGGCGATCTCAGCGCCCGGGTCGATTACAGCTCCCGGGACGAGATGGGGCATATCGCCAATTCCGTCAACCGAATTGCAGAATCCTTCCACAATATGGTCGATGAAGTGAAGGAAGCGGTGAGCCGATTGGCTTCCGCGGCGGAAGAAACCTCTGCGGTGACCACACAGACCACTTCCGGCATCAACCAGCAGATGAGCGAGACCAGTCAAGTGGCCACGGCGATCAATCAGATGAATGCCACGGTCCACGAGGTGGCGCGTAACGCGATAGATGCCGCCAATGCAGCTCGTGATGCGGATAACATCTTTATACAAGGCAAGCAGGTCATCGACGGGGTCATCGAGGCCATCGGCAATCTCGCCAACGAAGTCGAATCCGCTGCCACGGTCATCCAGGAACTGGAAGTGGAGAGCAAGAGCATCGCCTCGGTTCTGGATGTGATCAAAGGGATTGCCGAGCAGACCAACCTGCTGGCCCTGAATGCGGCCATCGAAGCGGCCCGGGCCGGGGAACAGGGGCGTGGCTTCGCCGTGGTGGCCGATGAGGTTCGCACCCTGGCGGGACGCACCCAGGAATCGACCCAGGAGATCGAAGTCATGATCAGCCGGTTGCAGACTGGCAGCAACAACGCGGTGCGGGCCATGGCCTCCGGTAAGGAGATGACTCAGGTGGGCGTGGAAAAGGCAGGGGCGGCCGGAGAGGCTTTATCATCGATCAACAGCGCAGTGGAACACATCACTGCGGTGAACACCCAGATCGCCAGTGCCGCGGAAGAGCAAAGTGCGGTTACCGAGGAGATCAACCGCAGTATCATGAGTATCAACGAGGTGGCGGAGCAGACCGCCACCGGCGCTCAGCAGACCTCCGCCGCCAGTGACGAACTGGCCCGGCTCGCGGAACAGCTCAAGGGCTTGGTGAGTCATTTCAAGGTTTGAACCTGGAGCCGCCCCGCACTCGAAACCCGGGCGCGGGGTAAACCAACGTCCGACCGAAGCCGGTCAAGGCGCGCCGATCGGCAGGATAAAGCGCGCGCCCATATGCTCCATCTCCACCCCATTCGGGCGGATGCTGATGATCCGCGGTCCCTCGCTCAGATAGTCGCCTTCCCGGTAACGCTGCATGTTGATCAGTACATAGCGCTTTTCCGGACGCTGGTCGTAGCTGTGGATATCGATGTTCATGGGCGGCAGATTGGCCACGAACCCGGCCGGCATATCATTCAGCAGCTTTGCCTCGGGCTGAGGCTCGGGAGCCGGTCTTGGCGCCGGCCTGGTCGGCGGAGGCGGCTCCGGTTCAGGCTCGGGCATCGCCGCGATGATCGACGGCGGCGTATCAGAAGCAACCGATTTCGGGGATTGAATCTCATCCGCCGCAACGGGCTCGGCAACCGTAGGATCCACAGGTTGAGCGTCCCGCATCTCTTCACGGGCGTGTTCCGGCCGGGCCGTCAGCTCGGCGCCGGAGGTGCCCGTGGGTGTCCGGTCATGCTTCACCACAGGGACCGGATCCTGCACTCTCGGCGCTGAGTGAAAACCACCCCCAAGATAAATACCCGCCAACAGCATCACCACGGCGAACAGCCCGAGCATGATCCATCCCATGCGGCCCGTACCGCCACCCGGCTGATCTCCGGGGTGAGAGGAAATACCGGGGACCTCCCCCAGCTTGTGTTGCCGTTCCGCCTTTTTCAGGGCTTCCAGTATCAGTGACATCTAGCCTTCTCCCAGATGGGTGAAGGGCTGCAGGGTCGGGGTATCTTCGGGCAGATCCAGATTATTGAGGAAGATCTGTGTCTCCTGTCCTGCCACACCGTCCTCGAGCAGACCGTTGTCCCGCTGAAACGCCTTCAGTCTGAGTTTCAGGGCCTCATCGAAACGCTCCAGGCCCGGCTGAGATTTCAAAACCACGCCGTCAGCCCGTTCCAGGCGTTCACGCAACCAGGCCACGGGCTTGCCCGTGGAGCCCTGGCCGATCAGCGCCAGACCGGAGAGGGGCCGCCAGAGCATTACAAAGCCGCCTTTCCACAGGGATGAGAGCCGCTCCCGGCGCACCACCCCTTCCCTTTCACCGGTTTTCACCAGCAGCCAGTGATCATCCACATGGGTCAGTATCAACAGACGCTCCTGCTGTTCCTGTTTCAAGCGGATCAGCAGAGGCCGGTTCATACGCATCAGAGTATCCCAGGAGGCGCTGGCCACCAGACAGCGCAAGCCATAACCGGGGGCCTGGACACAGGGCGGTTTGGCGATGTCCAGGCGGTAGTCGGCATCCCAGAGTTGGAACAGCTGTTGATAGATCTGGAAGGTATTCTGCGGAAGGGTGAACAGCTGTTGCAGATCGATTTCCGCGGGCTCCTCCGACTCACCCCGGGTGGTGTCGGTGCCCGCCTGTGCTACCCGTTGCGATGCGGTGTCCCCTTCCGCTGAGGGCGGGAGATCAGACGGCTGAGGGAGTCCCAGAGTAGCGCTGTTATCCACCACGGAACCCTCTGTCTCGGATATCTGATGCGAGGGTTCGCCGACCACAGGAGCGGTTGCCTCAGCCGCTATCGTATCCCCGCGCACCGCCACTGCGCCCGCTTCGGGCAACTCTGACGGCGACAAAGAGTCCTTCCCTGTGCGCTCAGGTTCAGACACCGACGGTTGCTCCGCCTGGGGTTTCAATTCCGGAGCCGGCAATGCGCTTTCGGTCGGCCCGGACGGGGACTTCAGCTCAGTGTACCCATACCAAGCAAGGGCTGAGATCAACACCAGCACTACGCCCACCGTCAGGGCGGGGCTCAGGCGCCGGGCAGACTTGCGACCGATCACTTCCCGCCCCGCCTGCCAGGCCAGCCGGGGTGAGACCCGCTGATACCCGGTGGTGTAAAGAGCGAGCAGCGAGCGCTCGCAGATGGTGTTGATCAGTCGCGGCACGCCCCGGGAGAAACGGTAGACCAGGCGCATGGCGAACGGGGTAAACAGATCCTCACGCACACCGGCCACCGCCAGGCGATGGGTAATGTAACTCCGGGTCTCCGCAAGCGTCAGGGGCGAGAGGTGGTAACGGGCTGTGATCCGCTGATCCACCTGGCGCAACTCCTTGCGGGCCAGCATCTGCTGCAACTCGGGCTGACCGACCAGGATGATGCGCAGGAGTTTGTGCCGCGAGGTCTCCAGGTTGGTCAACAGGCGCACCTGTTCCAACACCCGGGGGCTGAGATTCTGCGCCTCGTCCACCACCAGCACGGTATGCCGGCCGGCGCTGTGGGTCTGGATGAGGCGCCGGGTCAGCAGGTCGCTGAGATATTTCAGCGAATAGGGCGGCCCCTGGTAGTCGATCCCCAGTTCGTCACAGATGGTCGCGAGAAACTCCCGGCGCGAGAGCCGTGGATTGAGGATCAGAGCGATATCCACATTCTCCAGCTGCTGGGCCAGCAGACTGCGCAGCAACAGGGTCTTGCCCGTACCCACCTCGCCGGTGAGGAGCACGAAACCGCCATTCGGCCCGGTTCCGTAGATCAGGTGCGCGAGACTCTCCTCATGTCCTCGGCTGAGGTAGAGATAACGGGGATCCGGTGTGATCGCGAAAGGATTTTCCTTGAAGCCGAAATCGCTGAATTTCATGGTTGGGAGTACGGGTCATTCACACCCGCTGTCCGCCTCCTCGGTGTTCTGCTGTGCGATCTGTGTGGCCAGCTCCAGCCATTTTACCGCTTCCTGTTCATCCCGAGGGACCCCCTTGCCCGACAGGTAGATCTGGCTGAGTTCATTGGCGGCCTTGTAGGAACCGCCCTCCGCCGCCCGCTTGAGCCACTCCATGCCTTTATCCACATCCGCATCCACCCCTTTCCCTGACAGGTAGAGCAGTCCCAACTGGTACTGGGCTTTGACGTGATCCCGCTTCGCCATGCGATTGAACAGCCGAGCGGCTGACAGGTAGTCCTGGGACTCCAGGGCCGCGATGCCGGCCGCATAGTCGTCGGCGGCCATCAACGGCATGACCGGCAGGCTCAACAGAGCGATCAGTAGTCCGCTCATCAACAGCAACGGGGCGAGGCGACGCTTCATTATGAGTACCCTATGGGTTGCCAGACGCTGGGGGAGTCAGTGTGAGCATGCATCGACATGATCCTGATATTCTGACACAGAGCGCGGTGAATAATAACCCGATTCCGGCCCCGGGTCGTGGGGTCAGAAGATGTCAGCAGCCGGCCCGTAACACCCACCGCAGGCTGCCCATCGCACATCGGACCCAGGGCGCTTTACACCCAAAACCGGACCCATTCCCCGTTTATTCTCTATGTTTTACAGGTAAGAATCTGCCCACGAGCGTCTCCGGGATCGCCGCCAATCCCAGGAGGAAATCCCCGCGGCTGGATGGTTCGGACCCACCCGATGAACCCTGGGGATTTTGACTGGGATCACAATTATCATCCGGACCGACAATCCCGAACGGGGTTCATTTGCCTGGTTGTGAAATTCAGGTTCCAATCCGCAGACCCCTTTTCACCACAGTGACTTATACGGTGCCCACATGTACAGAACGCTCGTCTCCCTGCTTTTCCTAATGTTGTCCCTGCCGGTTTCGGCCATGCCCCTGGTCACCCCGGAGTGGGTCGATGCCCACAAACAGGATTCGGATCAGGTGCTGCTGGATCTGCAGCCGCAACAGAACTACATCCGCTTCCACATACCCGGTTCGATCAACACGGATGTCAATCAGTGGCGCACCGAGAAGCAGGGTCAGCCGAAGCTCCTGCCCCCGGTGAAGATCCTGGAAAAACTCATCGGCAGCCTGGGCATCGGCAACGACACCCAGGTGGTGCTGATTCCACTCGGCGCCAGCGCGGGTGACCTGACTCAGGCAGCCCGCCTCTACTGGACTTTCAAGGTGCTGGGTCATGACAAGGTCTCGATTCTCGACGGTGGCCTGGTCCGTTACGCGGATGCCCGTCGCTACCCCCTGGAGAAAGGCAGCAACAACCCGACGCCCAAGGTGTTCAGCGCCCGCTATCGCGCGGATGACAACCCGGACACTCCGACGGTGCGCAAGGCCCTCGAAGCCGGAGCCCTCGCGGTGGACAACCGCAGCCGCGCGGAGTACCTGGGCATTTACGGCGGGGGGAATGGCGCCCGTGCGGGCAGCCTGCCGAACGCGGTCAACCTCAACTACGACTGGCTGACCGTAAACGGTGGCGGAAAACTCCAGTCGGAGCAGAACATCCGGAAGATCTACGCGGTCAGCGAGGTACCCCTGAAGGGCGAACAGATCTACTACTGCCATACCGGCAACCGCGCCGCACTGGGGTGGTTCGTCTCCCATGAAATCCTCGGCAACACCCAGGCGCGGCTCTACGACGGCTCCACCGAGGTGTGGGCGGCGGACCCCGCGCTGCCCATGCAGCAGCGGGTGGAGCTCAGCCACTGAGTCGGGCCCGAATCGGAGCCAATCCGGCCCATGCCCCCGGGGAAACCGCTCGACAGGCGCGACACCCTCGGGGGACTGTGCGCCCTGCTGACCCTGGTCGCCCAGGGGGTCTGGGCTGAAACCACCGGGGAGTCATCTATGGCGATACCGCAATTTCTGCTCGAGGCCTACCATGCAAAGGGTCCGGACTACTCGCCCCGTACCGAACACCTGTCGGAGGACGGATCCCCCCGCTACATCAACCGGCTGATCCTGGAAGACTCCCCCTACCTGCTGCAGCACGCTCACAATCCGGTGAACTGGTACCCCTGGTCCGAGGCCGCCTTCGCCAGAGCCCGGGCGGAGCACAAACCGATATTTCTCTCCATCGGCTATGCCACCTGCCACTGGTGCCACGTCATGGAGCGGGAGAGCTTCGAAAGCCCGGCCATCGCAGAGCGGCTGAACCGGGATTTCGTGGCCATCAAGGTGGACCGGGAGACTCACCCGGACGTGGACGAGATCTACATGGACGCGGTACTGCTCACGACCGGACAGGGCGGCTGGCCCATGTCGAGCTTCCTCACGCCTGAGGGTAAACCCTTTTACGCGGGCACCTACTATCCCCCGGCCCAGTTCGAATCCGTGCTGGGACAGATCAGTGAGCTGTGGCAATCACGGCGGAAGGAACTGCAGCAGCAGGCCGAGCGAATCGCCCAGGCGGTGGCCGAGCAGAACCGCATCAGCGGAGAGGCCAAGGCCCTCGACGAGGCGGTTTTTCAGCAGGCCATCGGGGCCATGCAACAAAGCTTCGATGAACTTCAGGGCGGCTTTGGCCAGGCGCCCAAATTCCCCCGGGAGCCCTGGCTCTATCTGCTCCTGGACCAGGCTGAACGGCATGCCGACAAAGTAGCCCTGCAGATGCTCATCGAGACCCTCGACCCCATGGCCCGGGGCGGTATCCACGACCAGGTCGGAGGAGGCTTTCACCGCTATTCCACGGACTACGAATGGCTGGTGCCTCACTTCGAAAAGATGCTCTACAACCAGGCCCACCTGGCGCGCATCTATCTGCAGGCCTGGCGCATCAGCGGCCGGGCCGACCTGCTGCGGGTAGCCACCCGCACCCTGGATTACGTGGCCCGGGAGATGACCGCGCCGAATGGGGGCTTCTACTCCGCCACGGACGCGGACAGTGAGGGCGAGGAGGGTCTGTTCTTCACCTGGACCCGGGAGGAACTGAAGCAGGCCCTGAGCGCCGAGGAGCTGGAGCTGGCATTGAGCGTCTATCCGGTCCACCGGATCGGCAATTTCGAGGGCCGCACGATTCTGCATCTGCCGGTGGGGCTGGCGGAGCGGGCGCGACAGCTGAACATACCGGTGGAAACCCTGGTTGAACGGGTTGATGGAATCAACCGCAAACTGCGCGAAGTCCGCGACCAGCGAGTTGCCCCATTGCTTGACGACAAAATCATCACCGCCTGGAACGGCATGATGCTGGTCGCCTTCGCCCAGGCCGCCCTATTGCTGCAGCGGGACGATTACCGTCAGATCGCCCTGCGCGCCGGCGAGACCCTGTGGCAGCGGGGACACCCGCAACCCGGTCGGTTGTGGCGGGTGCTGCCCCGGGAGGGCGGCAAAATTCCCGCCACCCTGGAGGACTATGCCTGTCTCGCCGAGGGCTATCTGTCGCTCTACGACCTGACCGGGGAAGCCGTGTGGCTGGCACGCACCCGGGAGTTGGCGGACGCCCTGCTGGAGCGCTTTCTGGACCCGCAGCACGGAGGATTCTTCCTTAACGAAGCGGGCCATGAGCTGACTGCCATGGAGCGCCCCCGTGACGAAGGCAGCGACGGCGCCCTACCCTCCGGCAGCGGTGTGGCCATCCGGGTATTGCAGCAGCTCGCCCGGCGCACGGATCACCTCGCCTACCGGGATGCGACCGCAAAGCTGCTCTCCCAGTTTGCCCCTGCGGTGGAGAAGACCCCCTACGCCTATACCTACCTGCTCACTGCGGCGGCGGAATTCCGCGATGCTGAGCTGACCCCCTGGGGATATGCAGGTCAGGGCAAGATTCACGCCTGGGGCAGGATTACCCAGACCGCTACCGCCCCCCTGCTGGAGGTGGAACTTTCCATGCCGCAAGGTTGGCATATCCAATCGAACCAGCCCCTGGGGGAGGGACAGATCGCCACCCACATGGAATTAGGGGAAGACGTCAAGGCCTGGACATTGGGCCCGGTCACCTACCCGCCAGGGGAGAGCCGTACCCTGGGATTCCAGTCTGAATCCGTCTCGGTGTATACCGGTACGGTGCGTCTGCAGGCGCTGCTCACGCCCGGCATCGAGCATCAGGAGTGGCGTTACCGCCTGCCGGTGGCACTCAGGCTGCAGGCATGCAACGAGCGGATCTGTCTGCCCCCGGAAACCCTGACCCTGTGGATCAGCCCGGCGCAGGGTAAATGATCCCTGTGAGGGATATAACCTGAATGGTGTTTGGACTCGTTCCCACGCTCTGCGTGGGAATGCCTATCGATGTAATGCTGCATTGCCCAAGCCCGTCAGGCGTGTGCACGCCCGGGTCTGCGTTCCCACGCGGAGCGTGGGAACGAGGAAAAGGAGAGGTCTGGAGGGTTTTGCATGATCCCGGAGTTCTTCGCATTCTGCCGGATCCCGGGTTCCACTTCGTTTCACCCGGGCTACGAGGTGTGATTTACTTCTTTTGAGTTACCTTGTGTCCCCAACAGCGTAGCCCGGGTGCAGCGAAGCGGAACCCGGGAACAACCCTCTGGAGCGGGTTGTTTGAGCGTAGCAAGGCCGGTTTTTATAGCAGCGCAGCGGTCCCCAAAGGGGCGGGCCAGTCAGGCGCTGTTTATCAGGCTGTTAAGCAAGTGCCATCAGGATCAGACCCCGGCCGCGTAATCCAGCACCAGCCCCAGGAACACCACCAGTCCGAAGCTGTTGTTGTTCATGAAGGCCTGGAAACAGGCCTGGGGCTGCCGGTCCCGGGTCAGCCATTGCTGATAGACGAACAGCACGGCGCCGGCAGCGAGTCCCAGGTAGAAGAACAGCCCCCGTTCTGCCAGCAGGCCGACAGCCACCAGCAGTCCCAGCATCAGCACCTGCAGCAGGCCGATGATGAGGTTGTCGTGACGACCGAACAGGATCGCACTGGATTTCACGCCGATCTTCAGGTCGTCCTCCCGGTCCACCATGGCGTACTGGGTGTCGTAGATTAGGGCCCAGACCACCGCGCTGAGGAACATCAGCCAGGCCTCGAAGGGAAGATGCCCGGTCAAGGCCGTGAACACCATGGGCACCGCCCAGCCAAAGGCGGCGCCCAGGACCACCTGGGGCAGGTGGGTATAGCGTTTCATGAAGGGGTAGAGCGTCGTCAGACCGAGGGCGGCGAGGGACATGAAGCGGGTTGGCCAGTTAAGAAACAGCAGCAGGGATGCGGCCAACAGGGAGAGGGCCAGGAACACCCCGATCGCCTCCCCCGGGGCCACCAGGCCGCTGGCGATAGGCCGATCATGGGTGCGCGCCACATGACCGTCAAAATCCCGGTCTGCGTAGTCGTTGATGGCACAGCCCGCCGAACGCATGATCGCTACGCCGAGACAGAAGATCAGTACCATCCCCCAGGCCGGAGTTCCGTCGCCGGCAATCCACAATGCCCACAGGGTCGGCCAGAGCAGCAGCAGGATGCCGATGGGCCGATGCAGGCGCACCAACAGGGCATAGCGGCGCAACCGCTCGCTCCAGCCCGTGGGGCCGCCGGGCATCAGCTTGATATCACCAGGCACATCACCGGGGACTCTCATGGGGTTCTTCCTCTGCTTTCATCATGATCCTGACCAGGGAACAGCAGGCACCATAATCCCTAACGGGACGGGCATCAAGACAACGGACGGGAAGATTGCAGATCAATCGGACCGCGAGTCCATGGGCAGTCCCGGAAGAAACAGTTCGTTGACCAGCAGCGGGCGATGACCGACATAGAACAGGGTGCGGCGCCCCCAGAGATACTCGGGCGTCTCGCTGAGTTGCTCCCGGGCGATATCGAACAGGATATTACCCGGGTAGAGCCGGGCGATCTGGGTGGCGCCCCGGGATACCTTGGGATCGGAGAAGAGCACCGCCCCCAGAGGCCGCTCCCCTAACTGCATCAGCCGCCGGGCGGATCCCTTGAAGGTGGACACCGGAATCAGGGTGCGAGCGAATACCCAGGGGGTGTCATCACACATCAGGGCCACATCGCGGATCAGCGCCAGCATGCCCCGGCGCATACCCAGAATCTGGCGCTCGCTGCTCAGCGGCCGCCCCCAGTCCTGGCGTAGCAAACGCACCCGGAAACAGCCCCCATCACAATGCTGGATCACCCGCCGGGTCAGGGAGCCGGTCTCAGTCAGCCAGGATTGAGCCGGCTTGGGAACACCCACATAGCCATGGGGTCGACCCTGGCTCCAAAGGGGTTCCGGAAGGCGTGTGCGGCTGTTCTGATTCAAGCGTTCAATCCCTCGTTGGGCATCCTCGTAAAGGGGGGATTATCGCACAGGAAACAACCGCTTGACGATGATCGGATACGGCGGGAACCTTGCCTCGCGCAGACACATCGCCGAACCCAAAAACCTCATGTATCCACACCTGTTGACGTCTGCAGGCTAAGCTAATGGAAGCGACCGGTAGATACTCAGACGCGCCCGTAAACGACCCGCTGCCCAAGCCAACGTTCCACCAGTCGCTTCGCGGCCTGCGGATGCTGCCGCAACAGCAACTCTGAGGCCTCCCGCACCTCATCGAGCCAGCCCTGATCCCGCAGCGGATCGGCGATCCGCATCTGCATCTCCCCGGTCTGGCGGGTACCCAACACCTCCCCAGGGCCGCGCATCTCCAGATCCTTCTGCGCAATGAGGAATCCATCATTGGTCTCGCGCATGATCGCCAGCCGGCTGCGGGCGTTCTCCGAGAGGGGCGCGTGATACATGAGCAGGCAATGACTCTCCGCGCTGCCCCGCCCCACCCGGCCCCTCAGCTGGTGCAGCTGGGCAAGGCCCAGGCGCTCCGGATTCTCGATAATCATCAGGCTGGCGTTCGGCACATCCACGCCGACCTCGATCACCGTGGTCGCCACCAGGAGATCCAGCGCCCCCTCCTTGAAGCGTCCCATCACCTGCTCCTTGTCATCCGCGCGGATCCGTCCGTGCACCAGACCGACCCGCAGTTCCGGCAAGGCCTCCGCGAGCAGCCGCGCGGTCTCCTCCGCCGCCTGGCACTGCAACACCTCGGACTCCTCGATGAGGGTGCAGACCCAATAGGCCTGGCGCCCCTCGGCGCAGGCGGCCCGCACCCGGGCCACCACCTCGTCCCGGCGCTGATCGGAGATCACCGCGGTGGAGACCGGTTTGCGCCCTGGGGGCAGCCCGTCGATCACCGACAGATCCAGATCGGCGTAGGCGGTCATCGCCAGGGTTCGGGGGATCGGGGTAGCGGTCATGATCAGTTGGTGCGGCGTATGCTGGCTGCGGCGTCCCTTCTCACGCAACGCGAGGCGCTGATGGACGCCGAAACGGTGTTGCTCGTCGATGATCACCAGGCCGAGATCGCAAAACACCACATCCTCCTGAAACAGGGCCTGGGTGCCCACAATCAAGCGAGCCTCTCCCTGGGCAATCTGCTCCAGAATCGTCTCCCGAGCGCGTCCTTTGAGGCGTCCGGTCAACCAGGCGATGTCCACACCCAGGGGTTCCAGCCAGTGACGAAAATTGCGCAGGTGCTGCTCCGCGAGCAGCTCCGTCGGCGCCATCAGGGCAACCTGACCGCCGGCGCCGATGACCTGCAGGGCCGCCAAGGCGCCGACCACGGTCTTACCCGAGCCCACGTCCCCCTGCACCAGCCGTTGCATCGGATAGGCCCGTGCCAGGTCCGCCTCGATCTCCTCAGTGACCCGGTGCTGTGCATCGGTCAGCTGAAACGGCAGTCCCCGCAGCAGATCCGCCTTGAGGCGATTGTTCAGCGGGTACGCCGTGGCGCCCAACGCCCGGTGTTGCGCGCGCACATTGCGCAGACTGATCTGATGGGCCAGCAGCTCTTCGAACACCAGACGTTGCTGCGCGGGATGCCGTCCCGCCAGCAACTGCTGCTGATCCACATCCGGTGGTGGCCGATGCAGGAACCTGACCGCCCGGGCCAGATCGGGCATGCGGTACTGCTCCCGTAGTGGCTGCGGCAGCAGTTCGGGCAGTTGTTGCGGATCCGCTTCGAGCAGGGTCAGGGCCTGTTGCATCAACCCCCTCAGGGTCAGCTGATGCACCCCCTCGGTGGTGGGATAGATCGGCGTCAGGCACTCGGCCACCGGCAGCGGTGCATCGGGATCCACCGACTGGTACTCCGGGTGAACCATCTCCAGACTATTGGGTCCGCTGCGCACCTCGCCGAAACAGCGCAACCTCACACCCCGGGACAGGGACTGGCGCTGGGCGTTGCTGAAATGAAAAAACCGCAGATAGAGAAAACCGGTGCCGTCGGAGAGGTGCACCATCAGAGACCGGCGCCGGCCGAAGCGGACCTCCGCGAGACCCACCTCCCCTTCGATCACCGCCTGGTCGCCCCGCCGCAGTCCGCCGATGGGCTGCACCCGGGTGCGGTCCTGGTAGCGCAGAGGCAGATGGAACAACAGGTCCTGCAGACTGTGGATACCCAGCCTGGTGAGTTTGTCGGCGTTCCTTGCCCCGACCCCCTTGAGCCGGGTGAGCGGTTCAAGAGACAAATCTGATGACGGTTGTTCCTTTGACAATGGTTTTCGCTGATGTGAGTTTGCGCTTGATCAAGGTGCCCACCGACACGAGTGTGGTGCTTCATACTAGGTCGTAAATTTACGGGCCAGTATGCAACAGTACACCAGTGCCGTGCCTCATGCTAATACGCGATATTGGAGTCCTGTGCGTGGCCCAAAGCAACGCGTCACACTATAATCGCGATTATCGCGATTATCGCGAGACACTATGAGACATCAATATGGTGATTCAAGACACCCTGACACTCCAGACCCATGGACGCAACACTTATGACATCACGCCATCGATTCAGGAACGTGTCCATGACTCCGGCATCCGCACGGGGATCTGTCAGTTGTTCATTCGTCACACCAGCGCCTCACTGATCCTGTGTGAAAACGCAGACCCGGATGTCCGTTCTGACCTGGAGCGATATACCAGCCGGTTGGTGAAAGACGGTGATCCACTCTTCGATCACACTCTGGAAGGACCCGACGACATGTCGGCGCACATCCGCTCGATTCTGACCCATATGGACTTGAGCCTTCCGATCAGTGAAGGCCGCCTGGGATTGGGAACCTGGCAGGGAATCTACCTCTGGGAACACCGCACCCACGGACATGGCCGGCAGATCATAGTGACACTCTATGGCGAGTGAACCCAGTACTCTTAAAACTTCAGGGTCGCACGAACCCCCAAGCCACTCCCTCTGATCTCGTCCTCATCGTTTGCATCGGCGGGAGCATATACCCAACTGTAGCCGGTTGAAATTTTCAGATCTTCCTTCCAATACCAATTAACACCTAGGGTGCTCACAGTGGCGCGCCTGATATCGGATGTCGTGTCATTGACACTGACCGTCTGTTCCCGAATCGCCTTCAGATAGTCGTATTTGAGATAGAGTTCCCAGGCTCCAGGAAGAAATCCTTGCCGTGTCCCGCCATCCACACCGAGGTACGTCGCGTTACTGCGCTTGAATCTTCGATACTCCCCCGTCAGTGTATAGGCCAACTGCAGGGAATACCCCCCAGCCCGCGTGTCGATCTGCCGATCCTGGGAAGTGAACTCTCGCCTGATATATTCCGCTTGAAAAAGTGCATTCCGATATTGATACGCCAGCTCTAGTCCCTTTTCCCGATTGTGGATTATCCCCTCATCACCAACGTCCTTTGCTAATTTGATGGAATTTGTGTCCGACGAATCCCCAAGCGACCAGAACCCCAGAGTGGTTTTGATCTCTCCGTCATCAGAGAGCGAATCATCAGAGAAGCTCGCACTGAAACCAAACAGTAATCGATGAGAATTTTCGTGAATCGGGAATGACACAAACCGGCCACTGAAAACATTTGTATCGGGAATATGATAGACAGACATATTGCCGTGAAAAGCATCAGAAGAATAGTTGAGCGCCATCCCCTGTCCTTCTGAGCCATCGCCGCTGATCACCAGAAGATCATAGATCGAGGAGCGTTCAACTGCCGTGCTCCACGCGGTGCTACCGGTTAACTCAAGCCCGAATTCAGGGTCATACCGCCCTGCCTGGATCGCGAAATCTGAATCAAATTCCCAGTTGACAAAGGCATCCGAGACCACAACCTCGTCAGAACGGCGCGCTTTGAGTTTCAGCTTAAAAATCGTGTCATCGAAAATCGGCACTTTGAGTTTCGCTTCCGCCCTACGTAGAAAACTTGACGAATAACTTTCACCATGATCAGTCAGTACACCGCGATAGATCTCTCGTTGGAACATCAAGGTTGCACCAATATCCGCAGCGGCCATCCCATATTGTCCGGTATCGTCCGCCCGGGATTCCCCACTGACAACCACCGCCGATACACCCACCATGACAAAAAGCCTAAAACCTGATGCCATCAAGTCAAAATAATCCTTAGTTATTTGCAACATAGTTACCAGCTTCAGGCATGCCTTGAACTTCCAGTAACGCATTTTGTATAGACTGATAACCATTGGGCCGAGTTGAATATTTCAACCCGCGCAAAGGTTTCAAAAAATTATTATTGCGCGCAGGCTTGTCGGTAAGACACAATCCAAGACAATACTTGGACAGACGCTTTTTAGGTCTAACGCCCCGCTTCCTGAACAACCGATCAAAGACCCCAGCCCCGTTTCTCGACTTAACCTCGACGATAATCTGGTGATCACGTACTGTTGCAAGCGATGTTTTTCCGACAAAACATAACTGACTATCGACGGTAACCCGCTCACTGCTATTCTTTCCAACCAAAGTAAACCGGTGGTACCGCATAGCAAGCGAGGCCGTCAGATCCATTTCAAACGCTCGACTGTAGTGGCCGAAGTAGGTTTGATTGACAAATGCCAACCTATCCTCTGTCAAACAGGGCAGCGTCTCTTCGCGGGTGCCGTAGCGAAACTTCACCGTTGATTTACGGGTAGATTTTAACTTGACCTCGAGATACTTTGCCTCACTTTGCTCGTACAAACGCTCACGAACCTTGGCCCGAATACGCCTTCCATTATGATGATCCAGATAACACTGGTAGTTCTCATCGTCATAGTACAGGGTACTGTAGGCAAACATTCTTTCACCGGATATCGTCAACACATCAAATTCATCACCCGCTTCGCGTAGGATTTCTAAGAACTCTCCTGCGCTTACCAGATACTTGTTATCCTTACGCTGCAAAAGCGCAGCCTTTTTATTCACCTCATCCAAGCTTATCGGATCAAAAGATTCGAAAAGCTGTTTATTGAGCATTTCTGTAGTTGACATCCAGCACCACCATTTCGTTGATATAATCAACACTCTTGACTTTGCATGACAACACGGCCACGCCAATCTTTTCAGAAATCTTCTGACACATTAGGTCGTGATCCGCCAGCTCACGCTCATCGATATAATCCAGGCTGATCCTCATGCCGTAGACATTGGGAAGCAATGCAGGATGATCCAGCACATAGGCAAACACCAACAACAACGCGATACTGAACACTACAACCCGAATATCCGTTCCCTGTAGCGAGCAAATCACCGAGATCGCAATACAGCCAAAAAAATAACTGATTTGGATTACGCCCATCTGCTCCGAGCGAAACGTGAACAGCGCAAGGATCGCGAACAGACCAAACCCAGCAGCAACACTGAAATTCACATTCGAGAGTATGAGCAGCACAGCAAACACAAAGATGTTCGACAATGCCGCAGCAGCCATCAGTTCGCGATCCCGATACCTTCGATAAAAGACACCATATATCAGCGTAAATAGCGCTAACACATCAATGACCAACCGAACACCCAAAGCAAAAATATCCGAACTTATGATATCTATTTGCATAACTCTATAACTCTTCCATTTTGGTTATATGTAGCCAACTCAATTAATCCGGCGGCAAAATAGACTATCTTCTGCCACCGGGCAGCCTACTGTTGCAAGAGATCAAAACCCACCCATTCCTGGAGGTCCAACTTGACCGCCGCCACCCAGCTGGGTAACTGTCGAAGAAATAGTGAAGCTCTCCACCTCGGTACCATCACTAAGCGAAGCAGGATCCAGATAGAGTCCATTGAATATCTCGCTGTAACTTCCGATAGAGCCACCTTGATAGATGGCATAGCTCACACCGGTGATAAAATCCGGACCACCCACAAGCACAGAAGAAGCGGCCTCTGGCATATCAAAGGCAATTGCAATATTTTCAGAACTGTCCTTAATCGTAAGGAGGCCGGCACTGATGGCACCAATCGACACTGTGTTCTGAGTGGTCGCTGATGTGGTTGGGGTACTGTTCGAGCCACCCAATGCCACAAACAAGCCTCCGGTAATCGAAAAGGTATACTGATCGTTATCCATTCCACCTTCCGGAACACCCGCCCCATGAGCCACGATCACGCCGCCATTGACGGTTAAAAGTCCGTTGGAATCGATAGCGTCGCAATTACTGCTCAGCGAATAGATGTAACCCCCGTTGATCTCGATACTGCTGCCCGCGTTTAATCCATCGTCTGTCGCATTGACCAGAATCTCACCGGCATTGATAAGCAAGTCGGATTTAGCCTCAATCCCCTCAGGTGACAATGAGTCATCACCATCCGAGGTATTCATATCCTCATAGGGTGTACCGGTAGTTACGACTCGAATACTACCGCCATTTATAGTCACTCTCGGATCCGGGTCATCATCCAGGGTATCCGTGTCTCCATCTTCATCTGACTCCCATGCGGCCATAATGCCCTTGTCATGGCTGGTGATATCGATAGTGCCATCGTTAATGGCAATAAAACCAATGGGAGCTTCATCGTCCTCCTTGCCTTCAACTTTGATGCCTTTTCCTTCGCTCGTCGAAATACCCAGATTACCGCCATCCATAATAAAGGCGTCATTCGTGCGCACCCCGTCTTTCTGGTAAGCAGACAGCGTCACAACACCCTCAAGAATTCGCACATGCGCGTCACTTGCAATTGCATGTTTTTTATTCGCAGTAACATCCAGGCTGCCACTTCCCTCGATGATCAAGGCACCCTCGCTAAACACGGTTCCCTTGAGATCCATCTCCTCACCTTCGGGAAGCAGACGGTCACTCCATGTTGCGGTATCACTCAGGGTATTGATCGAGCCGGATGTCAATTCAACAAAGGCACGCCTTTTTGATTGAATGTTGATGGCCGGACCGTCACTGCTGTTGATGGTAACGCTGTTCAAGGAAAGCTTGAAATCGTCCACGCTATAAACTGTTACAGTCTGAGAAAAGCCTCCAAACAAGGCAAACTCCAACAAAGGATCCGACGTTGCCGTCGCATCGATCACGATTCCATAATCATCATCAGAGACGGTAGCCACGGCTTCGCCATCTCGTGTCACGGTATACGAACCATCGTCTTCGGAAGTCACTATCAAGTTCGAAGCGTTACTGTTCACGGACTGCGAATCAAGATCAATCACGATAGTCTCGAAAGTATAAGCATCGTCGATATCAAGACTGTTATACCCGGTATCAATATTCCAGCTCTCAACCACATCCTTATCATCCGAAGTTTCCTCATCGCCCGAAGTGTCTTCGTCTTCAGAGGTATCCTCATCATCCGAGGCATCCTCATCCGTATCGGTATCTTCATCTACAACCGTGGAATCCGATTCTTCAGTGGTACTACTGTCACCGCTTTCGCCGCCTCCGCAGCCGATCATTCCAGTCATCAAAATCAACAGCACTACAATGACATTCAGACTTTTTTTCGTGCATCTAAGAAACACAGGAACACCCCTTTCGATTAATTGACAGCGGTTTGCTCACAACTTGATCCGATGTACAGATGATCTGATTGATCAGGATCCCAGCAGCAATGGTCAGTAAGCAAATATCAAGAAACAGTATAAAAATGACGTCTGTAATTTAACCGTCATCATTCTGTAATTAGTTTCGGAGAGAGCAGGAGTCCCTGCAAGATAGGAAGGTGTAAAGTCCTGTAAGACTCTACTAATTTGTGAAAGTTATCAGGCGAGTCAATCAACCATGGGAAGTTCAATAGTAACGATCAAACCACCAACCTGGGAGTTTTTCGCAGACACCCGGCCGCGATGAGCGTGCACAATCCTGCGAGTAATGGCCATGCCCAAGCCATAGCCCGTAAAACTATCTGCCTGAGCACTACGAAAGAAGGGTTCGAAAATCGATTTTATTTCGACCTCAGGAACACCTTCACCCTGATCGGTCACCACAACTGAGAGCCAACCGGATTCGGGGTCACTCGTCACGGAAAGGGTGACCACGCCTCCTTCCGGGCTGTGCCGCAGGGCATTTCGAACGATGTTCTCAATTGCCCGATGAAGGAGATCTGGATTTCCTTCCACAATCAGGGTTTGAGGCATCTCCACTGCAACATGACACTGTCTTGTCTCGGCTTCGAAGGCGGCATCCTCCGAGATTGCATCGATAACCTCATTGAGCTCGAACACTATCGTCTGCTTTTCGAGCATCCCCGCATCGAGGCGCGCCAGAGTCAGCAACTCACCCACCAGACGGTCCATGCGCTCAGATTCCCGTTCCATCCGTTCGATGAAATATTCCGCACGATCCGGTTGCTGTTGCAACAAATCCATGGCGGCCTGCAATCTTGCAAGGGGCGAACGCAACTCATGCGAGACATCGTGCAACAGACGTTGCTGACCCTCTACCAGCCCCTGCAACCGCTCGGCCATGTTATCGAATCCCCTTCCCAGATCGGCGAGTTCGTCCTGACGGTTTCCCATGGACACGCCGATCCGGGTATCCATATGGCCGTTTGCCACAGAGACAAATGCCTGGCGAAGATTCCGTATCGGACGGGCAAAATACCAAGCCAACAGCATTGCAAAAATCAGACTCACCACACTGCCACTAATCAGTGGAAGCGGGGGAGGAAACGGCGAACGGTCGGGACCATGCCCAGGTTCGGGTTCAAGTCCAGGTCCAGGTCCAGGTCCAGGTCCAGGTCCAGGGCCGGGGCCGGGCCAAAATCCAGGCCCCGCATCGCCCCCTGACACAGGGCCCTGAAAACTACCGGAAGGAAGCCCAGGAGGCTGGGGCATGCTCCCAGGTTGCGGCTGGCTTTCGGTGGAAAACATCGGCGGCGGCGGAGCTCCAAATGCCGAGGAGGGCTCCATGGGGCCCGGCATCCGGTCTACAAAATTCGGCTGCGGCTCGAACAGCCATATCATCACACCGACGATCAGTGCAGTGACAAACTGTGCCAGCCACAGAAACAGAAAAAACTTCCAATAGAGCTTACCCATATGCGATTTCATAGAGACTATGACACAGCAACCAGGATGTAGCCTTTACGGATAACGGTCTGAATCATGGACCGACCATCGGATAGGGGACTGAGTTTACGGCGAATATTGCTGACATGTACATCGATACTGCGGTCGTAGCGACCCAAGGGCCTGCCAAGCGCCGCCATGGATAACTCATCTTTACTCACGGGATTACCCGCATTCCGCGCCAAAAACTCCAGAATATCGAATTCGGTACTGGTCAGTTCCAAAGGCGCTCCATGATGTTCGGCCAGACGCTGCGCGGGCCAGAGACTGAGTTCTCCTACGGTTACCGGTGTCGATTGGGATGCGGAATGCGCACTGATATCGGCTCTTTTCCCCACCCGACTCAGGATGGCGCGTAACCGGGCCGTCAGCTCACGGGGGGTGCAGGGTTTGGTAACATAATCGTCCGCGCCCAGTTCCAATCCCATGATCCGGTCGGTATCGTCGCCTTTCGCGGTCAGCATCAATATGGGTAGAGTACTCTGCGCTCGAATCAAACTGAGTGCCTGAATTCCATTGACTTCCGGCATCATGACATCAAGCACGACAATATCGAAACTTCCCCTGAGCGCTGTGTCCACGCCCTGCCGGCCATTGAACGCACAGGTTACATCGAACCCTTCCCGCTCAAGATAATCACGGAGCAGATCCAACAGCTCCCGGTCGTCATCCACTAAAAGTACCCGTGGAATGGTATCTGTGATTGATTCTGTGGTCATACCCGTCATATTAGCCAACCTGATACTCAGAAGAGTAAAAAACTCCAAATTTTACCGGTTAAGGCGGCAAAGATTTTCCTGGGGATCTTGATCATTGCCTCAACCCGTTGTCGTAGCTGAGTTTTTCAAACTACACCTTCATCTCGCGAGAGGAAACCTTTTTCCGCTTTTCCATCCCGCCGTTTGTTCTCGCCTGTATCTGAGGTTCTCCCTCAAGCGATTTTAATCGACTCCCGGAATTCTCGAGCCATGACTAACGTTTTTTTACACTTCTTTACCGGAAACGCCATGTAAGCACCTGTTTCGTGGCCGTTAAATTGCTTAGTAATAAATTGCGCAAGTATGACGCACACATATTTCAACAACGGTAGATACACAGGAGCCCAGCATGAATGGTATAAACGGTATCGGAAGCAATTGGGGGATGTACCAAGGGACGCACAAACCTGGACCTACGCAATCCGCTCAGAGCCTCTTTTCACAGCTCGATCGTGACAGTCAGGGTTATATCGAAAAATCCGACCTTCAAACCGCCTTCGATAAAATTACCTCGCTCTCCACATCATCCACAACCCAGATCGATGAGTCGAATATTGATGCACTCTTCTCCGAGCTTGACAATAACGGGGACGGTAAAGTCACTCAGCAGGAATTCACCGATTCCCTCGTTAAAATTGATGAGCAGGTTCAAGAGATCTTCGCCCAGCTTCGCAAGAGCGAAGCCATGGACGCTATGCCGCCACCGCCACCGCCACCTCTACCCGACGCCATGAATGGTGAGGATGAGGGTTTCACACTAGAGGAGTTGACGGCCCAATTGGAGGAAATCGGCAGCAGCGACAGCAAACGCGCCAATTTCATCTCGACGATCATCGAAAATTTCGAGGAGGCGGACACAGACGGTGACGGCAAAGTCAACTTGCAGGAAGCCATGTCATTCAACCAAAGCACTGAGGAAACCAATCGCTCAGTATCCGCTTCAGAGACCGACAACCGGACCCGCCAAGGTCTGGACGAGAAAGCACTGCTACAGCTCATCCGACTCCTGGATGCCTATAGTCTTGCCGACACATCGGAATCATCCGACACCTCTTCACTCTCCGTTTCCGTCTAGAGAAAAGACAGTAGCCCGAATGCCCTGGCATTCGGGCTACTGTTCACGCAATGCCACAAGTCCTTATGCGGCAATGCCTTTCTTAGCCAACACCATTTGCCTACTAATTCTCACCGAAACGCCAGAATTATGATTTATCCGTCAGATGGGGGACCACCGTGTTCGCCACCACGTCCGTGCCCCGGAGGGGGTCCTGATGGGCGTGTATAACCCTTTTCAGACATACAGCTATCCATTGCTGAACGATCCGGCCGCCCATCACTGTCACTGCTCACCGAAGAAGCGCATTCATCCAAGGCCGCTTCGAAAGTCGCCCGGTCAGGTCTGTCACCACGATCCATCGACTCGGCACTTGCGGTCGAAACGCCCAGCCCAAGACAGAGCGACAAGGCTGTTAATGATAAAGATAAGTTGTTTTTCATATGATTTCTCCACAACTGGCAATGTTACTGACTAGCCATTTCATGGATGAAATATTGCCTGTTTTGCGCCAACTGTCATCCGCTTTTACCCGTTTTTACAGCGCTAGCAGTCAGGCGAATGTAAATGTAAATATGGGTATTGAAGCGTAAGAAAAATTAGCACTGCGCTCGCATTTCAAATCCTTGTAAACAAACAGCTGAAGGCCATCACCGGAACTTCAACTGATGCCGCGCGACTCCTGTCGGGCAATGAACAATTCAGCAAAGTCCTCCGCCGGTATCGCAGGACTGCACAGATAGCCTTGGTAGAGATGACACTCGGCGTTACTGAGAAACCGGTACTGCTCCTGAGTCTCGACCCCCTCGGCGACGATCTGCAGATCGAATTTTTTAGCGATGCCGATAATCGTCTCGATCAACTTGGCATCGTCCTCATCCTCGGCGAGATCCTGGGTGAATGAGCGGTCGATCTTGAGGATGGTGAACGGCAGTTTCTTCAGATAGGACAGGGAGGCATACCCGGTGCCGAAGTCGTCGATCGCGATCCCGATCCCCTGGTTGCGCAGGATCTGCATCTTGCGAACGGTTTCAGTGGTCTTTTCGATCATCACCGATTCGGTCAATTCGAGTACGATGACCTTCGGATCAACCCCGTTGGAGCGGATGGTCTCGATCACCCGGTCCGGGTAACCGACCTGCTTGAACTGCAGGGTGCTGACATTGATCGCCAGTTGTTCGAGTCCGGCGAGTTTCGGGTAGTCCTGCCGCCAGGCTTTCAACTGCCGGCAGGCGGTTTCGAGCACCCACTGGCCGAGAGGCATGATCAGGCCGGTCTCCTCCGCCAACGCCACGATCTCGTTGGGCGGGATGCTGCCCCGCTCGGGATGATGCCAACGCAACAGGGCCTCAGCCCCGACGATGCGGTTGTCGTTGAATGCCACCACCGGTTGATAGTGGAGACTCAGCCCCCCCTGATCCAGGGCATGACGCAGATCGCTCTCGAGCTGCAGGCGGGCCTTGATCCAGCGATCCATTTCCGACTGGTAAAAACTGGTCTTGCCCCGACCCTCCTTTTTCGCCTGGTACATGGCCGTATCGGCATGCTTGAGCAGGTTGTCCGGGTCGGTGTTATAGGCATCCGTCATGGCCACCCCGATACTGGTGGTGGAGTTGAGCCGATACCCCATAATCGAAAACGGCGCCGCCAGGGCGTGATGGATCTTTTCAGCCAGAGTCTCCGCACTGGCCGTGGCCGGTTTGGGCATCTCCCCCAGATCCGGCAGCAGGATGACGAATTCGTCCCCCCCGAGGCGGGCCACCAGATCCTCTTCACGAACGATGTTCTTGAGCCGCGCCGCGGTCTCCCTGAGCAACTCGTCGCCCACCGCATGGCCGAGCGAGTCGTTGATCTTCTTGAAATGATCCAGGTCGAGGAACAACAGCGCGGCAATCACCCCGTGACGTTTGAAACGGATTGCGCACTGACGCAACTGCTCCATCAGCATCACCCGGTTGGGGATATCGGTCAGGGTGTCGTAATAGGCCTGACGACGGATCTTCTCCTGGGTGATCATCCGTTCGGTAATATCGGTGACGATACCGATGCCGCCGATCAACTCACGCTGGGCATCCAACACCGGCACCGTGCGCAGATTGATGAAGATATCCGTGGCGGTCAGCTTGGTGGTGTAGCCGCCTTCGTAGTGACCCTCCTTGCGCGCCAGTACCGCTCGGACCGATGGCAATACCCGGCTGTCGCCGAGGGTGTTCATGTCCAGACCGATCACCCGCTCCATGGGAGCACGCAGGATGGTGCTGAATTCCAAGTTGGATTCCAGAATCTTCAGCCGGGTATCGTAGAAAAAGATGCCGACCGGAGCCTCGCGAAAGATCATGCCGAAGCGCTCCTCGCTGAGGGCCAGACTCTGCTGGGCCTTCTCGAACAGAATGCGCGAGCGGAGGGAATTGAGGAAATCCCGGTTGTAGCGTTTGGCAATGACCAACAGCAGACCCATGTACACCGTAACGAGAAGACCCATTACGATGTGGTGGTAGGTCTGTTCGATGAACAGCCGGATCGCCAACGGCAGGAGCATCAACAGCAACAGGAAGCGCATCGGCCCGAGCATCGCGGTGAGGCTGTTCAAGGACCCCGCGCTGACCCCGGCAAACACCATCAGCAGTACCGCCTGGGCATAATGGTCCCCCGACACGAAAAAGATCATGCTGGCGCTGCCGAGGAGGATCGAGGCAGCCACCACGCCAAACACGAAACGTTGCTCCCACTCCAGCAGGCTGTGCTGGCCGGAATGCCGCTCAAACTGCTGGGCCACCAGGTAGCGCCAGATGCTGACCAGGAGCGTCAGGATGAACCAGCCGAGAGCCAAGCGTTTCGGGGCGTGTTCCCAGAGCAGCAAAACCAGCACCAGAGCACTGAGACCGGTCGCCAACATCGACACCTTGAGCTGGCTGAAGGCATATTCAATCTGCCCTTCCCTGAGCTTCTGCCTCTCTTTGGATTCGAAAGAGACGGTGGATGGATTGACGAAAGACATGATTACTGGCGGACTGGCTCCTGATTGAACGGCAGGGATTTGGTTATCATAAGCGTTTCCGCTCAGGGTTTGTTGAGTTTGACCCGGCCGCCAAACAATCGCCCCACCAGACTCGATTTGGACTTCAGCATCCACTCCTCACGCTCCTGGAGCAGTTGCCGGGAGAGAAACACCAGAGAGCGCAGCGACTTGGTGTGAGCAATTTCCATGCGGATCTCGGTCTGCTGGGTCACGGTTTGCCAGGGGCCGCCCTGGTGCTTGCGAATGAATTTACTCACCTGGGAATGCAGCACATTACGCAGTCTTGCCACCAGTTCCTCTTCCGCCTTCTCGGGCAATCGCCCGACCAGATCACGCTTTAACTGCTTGGCCTCGCTGTCAGTCACCAGCTTCAGGGTGATGCAGTCATGGGTCAGCAGATGCTCCATCTCGGCACGCCGGTCCTTGAGGCGTTCGGGCATGGATTTCGCCTCCGGGATGAAACCGGTCGGCTTTTTATCGGCCCGGCTGAGTGCCTCGGAATCGGAAGTGTCCAACACCGAATCGTCCTCCACCATCTCGGCGACGGGTTGATCGAAGGCGCCCTCAACCACCAGTTGCCTGAGTTCGCTCGCCAGCCATTCCGCCTGTTGGTCAAGCAGGCGTTGAAACGCCTCGGCGCTGGTATCGGCATCCTCAGTCAGCTGCGCGAGAATGGCCTGTTGCATGACCTCAGTGTAGTAATGGATGACGCTCACATCGGTAACCCCACAGGACTGACAGATCACGAACACCCGTCCCTTGACGTTGACCTCCACCATTTTGAGGAATTGATCGTCCATTGCGGATACCCCGTGAGCCCAGGGTCTTCAGCCGAGTTCCATGATCGCGTCCATCTCCACACCGGCGGCTTTCGGCAGTGCCGCCACGCCGATCGCGGCGCGCGCCGGATAGGGTTGCGCGAAATAGTCCGCCATGACCTCATTGACTACCGGAAAATGGCTCAAGTCGGTGAGAAAAACATTCAGCTTCACCACATCCGCGAAACTGCCCCCCGCGGCCCTTGCCACGGCCTGAAGATTCTCGAAGACCCGGCGGATCTGCTGCTCCATATCCCCTTCGACCATCTCCATGGTTTCAGGCACCAGCGGAATCTGCCCCGACAGGTAGACAGTCTGACCCACCTTGACCGCCTGGGAATAGGTGCCGATGGCTTGCGGGGCCTGATCCGTACGAATGATTTCTCGACTCATGATGACTCCTGGTTGTAGGAACCTGAACTGCAACGGCAGCGGGTTCATTGTTGTTCTCTCCGATTGACGGCCCCTTTGAGGCCTAGCAGGCTGTTGAAATTCTACTCAGACGGTACGATCCTGCGTTGAAAACCGCCTCAAAATGCTCATTTACTCCAGTAAATTGCGCTTTTTAGGCGGTTTTCGCCTTGTCTCGCACGCGACTGCGCGAATTTCAACAGCCTGCTAGTATTTCACCCGGGCGATGCGCATCACCGATGGCAGGGAGCGCAGCAGGCGCATGATCCTCGCCAGGTGACGCCGATTCTTCACCGTAATGACGAACACCAGGGTGGATGAAAGCCCATCTCGTTCTTCGGACCCTACATGTTCGATGTTCGAACCCTGCTGCGAGATCACCGATGCCACCGAAGCCAGAACCCCGCGCTGGTTGCCGGATTCGACCCGGATCCGGGTGGGGAACTCCCCTTCCACCTCCGGCTCCCACTCCGTCTCGATCCATTTGTGGCCGTGTTTTTTGTAATCCCCCAGGTTGGGGCAGCCCTGACGATGAATCACGATGCCCTTGCCGGGGTTGAACACCCCCACGATCGCATCGCCGGGTATCGGGCGGCAGCATTTGGCGAAGTTCACCACCATGCCTTCGGTGCCGCGAATCGCCAGCACACCGGCGGGCTGTTCGTTCTGCGAACTGGCTTCCGTGGGCGGCGGCGCCAGTTCCTCACCCGCCAAACGTCGCGCGATCAGCATCGGCATGTGATTACCCAGGGCGATCTCGGCGAGCAGCATTTCCAGATTCTCAAGCCGCAGGTCTCCGAGGATTCGCTCGATCTGCTCCTGACTGATGTCATCGAGGCGCAGGGAGAGCAGGCTCAACTCCCGCTCCAGCAGACGTCGCCCCAGACTTTCCGCCTCCTGAGCCTTGAGGTTCTTCAGGTAGGAGCGGATGTTGGCCCGTGCCTTGCCGGTGACCACGAAGTTGAGCCAGGCGGGACTCGGGCCGGCGGTTTCCGAGTTGATGATCTCCACGGTCTGGCCGTTGTGCAGGCGGCTTCTCAGGGGCACCAGCCTGCGGTCGACCCGCGCGGCCACACAGGTGTTGCCCACATCAGTGTGCACACTGTAGGCAAAGTCCACCACCGTGGCCCCTTTGGGCAGGACCATGATGCGCCCCCGGGGCGTGAACACATAGACTTCGTCGGGAAACAGGTCGACCTTGACGTGCTCCAGAAACTCCATCGAATCGCCCACCCCCTGCTGCATCTCCAACAGGTTCTGCAGCCAGTCCGAGGCCCGGGACTTGACCCACTGCCCGCTGGCCTCACCGGTCTTGTACATCCAGTGGGCCGCAATGCCGGATTCGGCCAGCTTGTCCATCTCCTCGGTGCGAATCTGAATCTCCAAGGGTATGCCCTGAGGACCGAACAACACGGTATGCAGTGACTGATAACCGTTCGCCTTGGGGATCGCAATATAGTCCTTGAAGCGTCCCGGCATGGGCTTGTAGAGATTGTGCACCACCCCCAGCACCCGGTAACAGGTGTCCACCTTGTCCACCACGATGCGGAAGGCGAACACATCGACAACCTCGGAAAAGCTCAGCCGCTTGTCCACCATCTTGCGATAGATACTGTAGAGGTGCTTCTGCCGGCCGTTCACAACCCCTTCGAAATCCTCCTGTTGCAAGCGGGAACCCAGCGCGGTCTCGACATTCTCGATCAGCTCCCGATGATGACCGCGGGCATCCGACACGGCCTTCTTCAAGGCCCGATAACGCATCGGCCAGTAGGCGGAGAAACCCAGTTCCTCCAGCTCCAGACGAATGCTGTTGATACCCAGTCGATTGGCGATGGGGGCGAAGATATCCAGCGTCTCCTTGGCGATGCGTCGGGACTTTTCGGGTCGCATCACCCCGAGGGTGCGCATGTTGTGCAGCCGATCGGCAAGTTTGATGAGGATGACCCGGATGTCCTTGGTCATCGCCAGGAGCATCTTGCGCAGACTGGCCGCCTGGGCTTCGGCCTGGGAATTGAAATCGATCTTGGAGAGTTTGCTCACTCCGTCGACCAGTTCGGCGATCTCGGAGTCAAAGGTCTCGGCGAGCTGCTCCTTGGCGGTGGGGGTATCCTCGATGACGTCGTGCAGGATCGCCGCCATCAGGCACTTGTAGTCCATGCGCATGCTGGCCAGGATCCGCGCCACCGCGACCGGGTGGTAGATGTAGGGCTCCCCGGTCTTGCGGTGCTGACCCACATGGGCTTCGGCGCCAAACAGATAGGCACGATAGACCTCGCGGATGTGCTCCGCGGACAGGTACTCTTCCAGGTAGGCGCACAGATCGCTGATCAGGAACCGGGGATGTTCCTGCTCTTTTTCCATGACACCCAATGGGTTGCTCATGCCGGCACTCCGTCATCTCTAATAAGACGAATTCTGTGCCTATTCAACCCTTTGTTGCAAGCTTGAGGTGAGTTTCCGGCAGCGAGTGCCGGACCGCTCAGATTCGATGATTACTGGTCGGTGTCCAGCTGGCTGAGGTTCAAGTCGAGGATGCTGGTGTCGATGACCAGGTCCTCATCCTCACGGGACTGATCCACATCCTTGTGGGTGATCAGGCCTTCGGCGATCTCGCGCAGGGCCATCACCGTGGGCTTGTCATTCTCCCAGGGCAACAGGGGTTCCACACCGTGCACCAGCTGACGGGCCCGTTTGGTCGCCAGCAGCACCAGGTCGAAACGGTTATCCACATAGTCCATACAATCTTCAACGGTTACACGTGCCATCGGTCTGTCCCCAAGGAATGCGGAGGGTCGGCCCGGAAGCCGACTCTGAGAAAAAGATGCCGATCATAAACCATACCCCCAACGAATCCAATGCCCTGGCTCGGAAAAGGTCGTATCATGGCGCGTTTGACGGCGGATACAGGCACAGCAATGAAGATAACCTCTGGATTTTGGGACACCCGGCGACCGCAGACCCTGTTGCTGCTGATGGCGATCGCGGTACCCATCAGCTTTGCCGCCTGGCGGACCCTGCTGAACAATTTCGCCATTGAGCGGGCCGCCTTCACCGGGCAGGAGATGGGCATACTCCAGAGCCTGCGGGAAATACCCGGTTTCCTCGCCTTCGGCGTGGTGTTTCTGCTGCTGATCATCCGTGAGCAGCGGCTGGCCTACCTCTCCCTGGGACTGCTCGGCCTGGGTACCGCCCTGACCGGCTTCTTCCCCTCGGCGCTGGGGCTCTATATCACCACGGTGCTGATGTCCATCGGCTTTCACTACTACGAGACCCTGCAGACATCCCTAACCCTGCAATGGACCACGACCGACAACGCGGCGGAAACCTTCGGCCGACTGCTCTCGGCGGGTTCGTTTGCCTCGCTCCTGACCTTCGGACTGATCTGGATCGCTGACGATTACCTGAATCTGGACTATGTCTGGATCTACCAGATGATGGGAGGAGTGACCCTGCTCATCGCCCTCTACGCCGGATTCGCCTTCCCCCTGTTTCCCCAGGAGACCGAACAGCACAAGCACATGGTCCTGAGACGCCGCTACTGGCTCTACTACCTGCTGACCTTCATGTCCGGCGCTCGCAGGCAGATCTTTGTCGTCTTTGCCGGATTTCTGATGGTGGAGAAGTTCGGTTACAGCGTCTCCCAGATCGCCCTGTTGTTTCTCATCAACGCCACCATCAACATGTTCTTCGCTCCGCGTATCGGACGCCTGATCAGCCGGATCGGGGAGCGCCGCGCGCTGCTCATCGAATACGCCGGACTGGTGCTGGTCTTTTTGGGCTACGCCTGGGTCGAGACCGGCTGGGTGGCGGCACTCCTGTATATCGTCGACCACCTGTTCTTTGCCATGGCCATCGCCCTGAAAACCTATTTCCAGAAAATCGCCGCCCGAGAAGATATCGCCTCAACGGCCGGGGTGAGCTTCTCCATCAATCACATCGCCGCGGTGATCATTCCGGCCCTGTTCGGGGTGGTGTGGATCGCCTCTCCCGCCTGGGTGTTCTATGCGGGGGCCGCGATGGTGAGCGTCTCCTTTGCCCTGGCGCTGCTGATTCCCGAATCTCCCCGACAGGGCATGGAGAGCCGTCTGGCATTTTCCACCCCCGGTGAAGAATCCGCCTGATCGGGACAATGGCAGGACCCGTGTCGGTAATAGTGTCGGTTAATCTTACAAACCCCGCCCAAGCGGGGCGCGTCAACATCTTGGGCATCCCGTAAAATCACCCGGCGCATCATCAGGTTAACCCTTTTAATTCCCAACCACGGATTTCTTGGCACTGGTTTTGCTAGTCAGCTCTCTATCCTGGGATAGGCATCGGCCCGGCCGATGATTGCGTGGTCAATGGAGACTTCGACCCTGTCCCGGTGCTGTATCACATAAGGGACAGGGAGTAAGTATGGATAAGCCACTGACCATCAAGATGTATCGGGTCTGCTGGACATTTTGCATGATTGTTTTCGGAGCATTTCTGGCCAACCAGGCCGTTGCCGCCACACCCGTCCGGACGGACCCCGGCCAGGACCCCATTGCAGACAGCCGTCTCATCCGGGAAGTACCGTTTACCTATCCTGGTGAGAACTCTGTATCGCCGAATCACCCGGAATCCCTGGCGGAATACGCCCTGGAGTATGAATCGCGGGCCAGGTATGAACCGCGCATCCCATTCCTCGCAGCGGATGCAAACACCGCGATCCACCTTGAATCGGAGTGGGGCTTGCAGGACTTCCTGATCATGGCATCCGCCCATCCTGAACCGTCCAAGGACGGAACCGAAGTGATTGCCGAGGTACCCCTGCCGGCGGCCATCTGGCTTTTCGCCAGTGCGCTGATCGGGTTTGTATCCTTTTCCGCGCGACGCAGCATCTGAGCAGGAGCATACCCACCGGCCCGTTTCCCTCTACCCTACCCAGGAACCCGTTCCAAGTGATTGATTTCATAAAGCAGCAGCTATCGCCAAGGATCAGCAACGCCAGCTTGCATTGATCATCACGGGTGGGATAGGAGATGCGCCTGGAGAATTTTGTATGCTCCCTCAGAGCTTCTCAGTCTGCCGGATCCCGGGTTCCACTGCGTTTCACCCAGGCTACGGGGGTGATGCTCCCGCCTCTTGAGCTTCCCGTGTGTCCCGAGCGAGAAGCGCAGCAACGTAGCCCGGG
>JBNLFS010000146.1:0-75973 GCA_050305635.1 Candidatus Thiodiazotropha sp.
GGACGGTGATGCCCATGTCGTTGATCATGCGCACGATGTCCTCGATCTGTTCAGGCTCAACGATACCCTCAGGAAGGTGGTCATTAACTTCCGCATAGGTCAGGAAGCCTTGTTCCTTACCTTTTGCAATCAGTTGTTTTAATTGAGATTGCTGCTGTTCCTGGTTCATCTTTTACCTTGTATTCAGACGAGGTTGCAATGCTGAGACTGAACTCACCATATTAGCACATTTTCACATAGATGCACTAAGAACCCGCAATGGGGTCTGCTATTAAGAATCTGGTTTTTCATCCTGTTCTAACTTTCCTGGATATCGGCGTTTTATTTCGTTTCGCAGCTCTTCAGACAGTTCGCTTGGACGGAGATTCCCGGTATGGGGGCGGGTCTGTTTGTGAAACTGTTCATTCAATCTGAGCAATGCATCACGAAATTCGCTCTTGTGATCCATCCCCGGGAGGTCGAACTGGTAGTTCGCCTGAGTCAACCTGTCCAGGTGGATGTAGTAATCGGTGTCCCGCAGCCGTTCCATCAGTGCAGCCTTGTTAAGCGTAGGTTGACGTTGGATTATTTCAAGTAGATGTTTGAGAATCCGAATCCCCGGATTGTCCCAGTCCCGCCAGTCTTCCGGTACTTCCCGCGCCACTTCGTGGATATGGGGGTGGTCAAGCAGAAGTACAATGGCCGAGCGGACCGGCGTGGCGGTCGGATGCTGCTGGGTGGTTTTGCCCGGTTGTGATTTTGCCGGCTGAAGCCTGCTGGGCTGGGTGTCGAGATGGCGGCCTTTCAGACCGACCAGTTCCTCGAGGCGCTGAAACATCATTTCCCGAAACACCCCCTTGGGCAGTTTCTCAAGGTGTGGCCGGGCAAGTTCGGCGAGCTTGGCGCGTCCGTCGATACTCTCCATGTGAACCTGGGCGGTAAGCTGCTGGAACAGGAATTCCGACAGGGGCATGGCCTGATCGATTCGCTGTTCGAAAGCGGCTTGGCCCTCTTTGCGCACCTGGGTATCCGGATCCTCTCCTTCCGGTAGGAACAGGAAGCGGACCTCGCGACCGTCCCGCAGGGAGGGGAGGCTGGTGACCAGTGCTTTCCAGGCGGCGTCCCGTCCTGCCCGGTCGCCATCGAAACAGAACACCACTTCCGGGCAGGTGCGGAAGATCAGCTCCAGATGCTCCGGGGTGGTGGCGGTTCCCAGGGTGGCGACCGCATTGAGGATGCCGTGCTGCGCCAGTGCGACCACGTCCATGTAGCCTTCCACCACCAGCAGGCGGTGGATTTTGCTGTTTGCCTGGCGGGCCTCGTAAAGGCCGTAGAGCTCCCGGCCTTTATGGAAAATAGGGGTTTCTGGTGAGTTGAGATATTTGGGTTTGTCATCGCCCAGCACGCGTCCGCCAAAGCCGATGGTCCGGCCTCGCGGATCCCGGATCGGGAACATGATACGGTTGCGAAACCGGTCGTAGATCCTGCCGTCACTGTCGTTGAGCATCCCGCACTTGAGCAGCAGGTCGCAGGTTTTTCTATCCTGTCCCAGGCTTTGGCTGAGATTGTCCCAGCCAGGAGGGGCGTAACCCATGCCGTAGGTGGCGGCGATCTGTCCGCTGACACCCCGGGATTTGAGATAGCTTACGGCCTGTGAGGCCTGTTCGTGACCTTTTAATTGCTGTTGGTAGAAGCGGGCGGATGCGGACACCAATTCATACAGGGGCCGAAAGTCGGGGCCACTGGCGTGTCCATCTTCCCGCGGGACCTCGAGACCGGCCTGCTGGGCGAGTTCCTCGACCGCCTCAACGAAACTCAGGTTGTCGTAGTCCATGAGGAAGCCGATCGCCGAGCCGTGCGCGCCGCAGCCGAAACAGTGATAGAACTGTTTGTTGGGACTGACGGTAAATGAGGGGGTTTTTTCGTCGTGAAAGGGGCAGCGGGCCTGAAAATCCCGTCCGGCTTTTTTCAATGGCACGCGCCGGCCGATGACGTCGACAATATCGACCCGGTTGAGTAGCTGGTCAATGAATTGTGTGGGGATCTTCCCGGCCATGGCAGTAGGCTGGCCCCTCCTGGTTCGCTCCGGACATGGGCATGCTCCGATGATGTCTGATCAATGGAGTACTCAGAGACTGTAGAGACGCGACTGAGACAGGATAAACCCGGTATGCGGAATCTGTCTTGTGTGAAGCTGTATTACAGTCGCTTGCCAGAATAGCCGAATTTTTGCTTGCCGGTCAGGATGAGTGCCTTCACCCGGCGAGTTTCTGCTTCACCAGGCCGCTGACCTGGCCCATATCGGCCCGGCCCTGCATCCTGGGTTTCAGCAGACCCATCACCTTGCCCATGTCCTGCATGCCCGATGCGCCCGCCGATTGGATGGCTTCGGCAATCATGGCATCGATTTCGGCCGCGCTGAGCGCCGCCGGCAGGTAAGTTTCGATGATGGCGATTTCGCTGCGTTCCTGATCGGCCAGTTCCGGGCGCCCGGCGTCCTCGTACTGAGCCGCGGAGTCCCGGCGCTGCTTGATCATCTTGTCCAGAATCGCCAGAACCTGGCTTTCGTCCAGTTCCACCCGGGTGTCGACTTCGCGTTGCTTGATCTCCGAGGTGATCAGGCGCAGGGTCGAGAGCCGGGCCTTGTCCTTGGCCTTCATGGCGACCTTGACGTCATCCTGGATGCGTTGTTTCAACATGGAGGCGTGAAGACGGGGAGCTGAGCGATCAGTACTGGCGTTCGAAGCGGCGGCTTTCGCGGGACAGTTTCTTCAGGTTGCGTTTGACGGCGGCGGCCGCTTTGCGCTTGCGTTCCCAAGTGGGCTTTTCGTAGAACTCGCGACGACGTACTTCAGCCAGGACTCCGGCTTTCTCGCAGGAGCGCTTGAAACGGCGCATGGCGACTTCAAAGGGTTCGTTCTCTTTAACGCGTACGTTAGGCATCGATGATGTAACCTCGAATCTGTTAAGCTTCTCAACCGGTAGAAAGGCGGGAATTCTACTCATTGCCAACCCAGTTTGCAAAGGCCGGATGAAAAAAAAGCGGGAAAAAGTCGTTGATATGCGTGTATTAGGAATAGAAACCTCCTGCGACGAGACGGGCGTCGCGATTTATGACAGCGCTGCGGGGCTGCTGGCGCATGCCCTGCACAGCCAGGTGGCGATCCATGCGGAGTATGGCGGGGTGGTGCCGGAACTGGCCTCCCGGGACCATGTACGCAAGGTTCTGCCCCTGACCCGGCAACTGTTCGCGGAGGCGGACATCACCCCGCAGAGTCTGGACGGGGTGGCTTACACCGCCGGTCCCGGCCTGGTTGGGGCCTTGCTGGTAGGTGCTTCCGTGGGGCGTAGCCTCGCCTGGTCCTGGGGTGTGCCGGCGGTGGGGGTGCATCATATGGAGGGACACCTGCTGGCGCCCATGCTGGAGTCTCAACCGCCGTCCTTCCCCTTCGTGGCCCTGCTGGTTTCCGGCGGGCATACCCAGCTGGTGGAGGTGAAAGGCGTGGGACGCTACCGTTTGCTGGGGGATTCCCTGGACGATGCCGCCGGAGAGGCATTTGACAAGACCGCCAAACTGCTGGCTCTGCCTTATCCCGGCGGGCCGGAGCTGGCTCGACTGGCGCAGCAGGGGGATTCGGGGCGCTACCGGTTCCCGCGCCCGATGACCGATCGTCCCGGCCTCGATTTCAGTTTCAGCGGCCTGAAGACCTTTGCCCTGAACACCCTGCAGGCGGCCCGGGAGGCGGAAGGGGATGTCTCCGAGCAGACCCGCGCGGATATCGCCCGCGCCTTCGAGGAGGCGGTGGTGGAGACCCTGGTGATCAAGTGCCGGCGCGCGGTGCGGGAGACCGGCAGCAAGACCCTGGTGCTGGCGGGAGGCGTCAGCGCCAACCGGCGCCTGCGTGAGCGCATGGAAGTGATGATGGGCAAGGAAGGGGGACGGGCCTACTACCCCCGACCCGAATTCTGTACCGACAACGGGGCGATGATTGCCTATGCCGGCTGTCAGCGTCTGCAGGCTGGGGTCCGGGAGCCCTTGAGTTTTTCCGTAAAGCCCCGCTGGCCGATGGAGCTGCTGAGTCCGGTGTGACACGGCTGGATGATTTAGTTTTGAGTTGTTGGTTTTTAGTTGATGAGTTCGCTGCGCTCACGATGTTCGTTTTCCTGGAGAAATAAATAACCGTGAGCGCAGCGAACTCATCAACTCAAAACTCAAAACTAACAACTCAAAACTTAACGATGTGTGTTGGTTACAGGGGAATCTTGGATTCTGCCCCCGCCCGTTCCTGAACCATCTTCGGCACCAGATAGCCCGGTAGTCTGGCCAGCAGCTGTTGCTGGATGGCCCTGGCCTGACTGACATCCAGGTCGAAATGGGCGGCGCCCATGACCGGGTCGAGTCGGTGCAGGTAGTAGGGCAGCACGCCGATCCGGAACAGCCGCTCACTCAACTCCACCAGGGTCTCGGCCTGATCGTTGATCCCCCTTAACAATACCGATTGATTGAGCAGGGTAACCCCGGCTGCGCGCAGCGTGCTACAGGCTTCGGCCAATTCGGGGGAGACCTCTGCCGGGTGGTTGGTGTGCAGGACCAGCACCGATTGGAAACGGGATTTGCCCAGCAGCTCCAGGAGTTCGGGGGTGATGCGTTGGGGCAGCACCACGGGTAATCGACTGTGCAGACGTAGGGTTTTGAGATGCGGCAGGCTCTCCAGTTGATCGACCCAGGCCTGCAGGCGACGGTCGCTGACCATCAGCGGATCGCCCCCGCTGAAGATTACTTCTGAGAGTGAGTTATCCTCGCTCACGTGTTCCAGGATGCGGGGCCAAAGCCCCTGGCCGGCGATGCTTCCTGCATAGGGGTAGTGCCTGCGAAAGCAGTAACGACAGTGAATCGCGCAGGCCCCGGTGGCCATGATCAGCGCCCGGCCCCGGTATTTTTGCAACAGTCCCGGAGTTTTGCAGGCTTGGGCGTCGCCCACCGGATCGGCGTGGTAACCGGGTGTTGTGTCGAGTTCCCGGGGGCTGGGCAGCACCTGGCGCAGCAGGGGATCCTGGGCATCGCCCTGGCGCATCAACGCGGCATACTCCCGGGTGACCCTCAGCTGAAACTGGGCCTGGGCGGCTAGGGTGTCACCGAAATCGGCCGGGTCGAGTTGCAGGTACTCCAGCAGGCTCGGCAGTTCCGTGAATGACTGGGCCAAAGCCTGCTGCCAGCCCTGCACAGCGAGGCGACTCTCAGGTATGATGTGCGCCGCAAAGTGACTGTTTCGTGAGGATGACATGGCTACCTATAGCACCAATGAGTTTAAGGGCGGTTTGAAAATCATGATGGACGGGGATCCCTGCTCCATTATTGAAAACGAATTCGTCAAGCCTGGCAAAGGTCAGGCGTTCAACCGGGTCAGGATTCGCAATCTCAAGACCGGTCGGGTACTGGAAAAGACCTTCAAGTCCGGAGAGACCGTGGAAGGGGCGGATGTCCATGAGACCGACATGCAGTATCTCTATAATGATGGGGAGTTCTGGTATTTCATGGATCCGGTGAGTTTTGAGCAGGTCAGCGCGGATCAGGCCGCGGTGGGTGACAATGTCAAATGGCTCAAAGAGCAGGATCTTTGCCTGGTGACCCTGTGGAATGGTACCCCGATCTCCGTGGAGCCGCCCAAGTTTGTGGTGCTGAGCATAGCGGATACCGACCCGGGCCTGAAGGGGGATACCTCCGGCAGTGGTGGCAAGCCGGCCACTCTGGAGACCGGTGCCGTGGTGCGGGTTCCGCTGTTCGTGCAGATTGGCGAGTTGATCAAGGTCGATACCCGTACGGGTGAATATGTCTCCCGCGCCAAGGAAGAGTAGGGAAGGGAGCCCGCCCTCACGCATTCCGACCCGGGATTCCGGGTCGGAATGGTTTGCATGACCTCCTTAGAACTTTGGCGGCCCTCCGCCGATCCGGCGATGCTTCGTTATCGTGCCGGGGTGCTGCGAAGGATACGGGATTTTTTTGACCGCCTCGGAGTGCTTGAGGTCGACACGCCGGTCTGTTCCCGTCACGCCACCACGGATCCGGCGATCGAGAGTTTCTCCACCCGCTACACCGGACCCGGTGCGGGCCGTGGATTGAATGCCTATCTCCAGACTTCCCCGGAATTTTTCATGAAGCGCCTGCTGTGCGCTGACTCCGGACCCATCTACCAGATCTGTAAAGTGTTTCGTGATGGTGAGTTAGGGCGGCGGCACAATCCGGAGTTCACCCTGCTGGAGTGGTACCGGCCCGGTTATGATCACCATGCCCTGATGGATGAGGTGACAAAACTGGTGCAAAGTCTGGCGGACGAGCCGCTTGGGGTGGAGAAGTTTTCTTATCGTGAGATTTTCGAACAGGCATTGGACCTGGATCCGCATATCGCGGATCTGCGGTCGTTGCGGGAATGCGCCATTGCCCAGGGTATCGCAGGGGCGGAGGATCTTGATCTGCCCCATCGGGATGGCTGGCTCGACCTGCTGATGACCCATCGAATCGAAGCGGATCTGGGACGTGCCGGTCTGACCTTCGTCTATGACTATCCCGCCAGTCAGGCCGCGCTGGCCCGGATCAGTGACGGGGACCCGCCGGTGGCCCTGCGGTTCGAGTTGTACTGGAAAGGTGTGGAACTGGCCAATGGCTTCTTCGAACTTCAGGATGCCGAGGCGCAGCGGGCCCGGTTCGAGGCGGATAACCGGCAGCGGGCGCTGAACGGCGCCACCTTGAAACCGGCCGATGAATGGCTGCTCGAGGCCCTGCAACAGGGTCTGCCTGAGTGTGCCGGGGTGGCCTTGGGGATCGATCGTCTGTTGATGGTGTTGTCCGGCAGACAGGAGATCCGTGAGGTGCTGAGTTTCGATTTCGAGCGTGCATGAGGCACGCTCCGGGCCTCAGGTCATGACACCGATGGCTTCACCCATCCGTACCTGAGTGCCTGACGCGAGCCCTTCCAGCCAGTCCACCCGGTCTTTGCCGAACAACAGAATTATCGTGGAACCCATGTTGAAGCGGCCCATCTCCTCGCCTTTGGACAAGGACACCGTCTTCGGACCGGTATCCGGGGCATAGTCCCAGCTGGAGATGCGTTCCCGGACGGGAGTGACCGCGCCGGCCCACACCGTTTCGATACTGGAGACGAAAATCGCACCCACCAGGATCATTGCCATCGGACCGTTGGGGGTCTCGAACAGGCAGACGACCCGCTCGTTGCGGGCAAACAGCCGGGGTACCCGGCGGGCGGTGGTGTCATTCACGCTGAACAGCCGTCCCGGTACATGCAGCATCTTTTTCAGTTGACCGTCCAGGGGCATGTGCAGGCGATGATAGTCCCGGGGCGAGAGATAGACGGTGGCGAAGGCGCCCTCGTCGAACAACCCGGCCATCTCCAGATCACCCCCCAGCAGCTCCAGCAGTGAGTAGTCATGTCCCTTGGCCTGGAACAGATAGCCGGCCTCGATCTCCCCCAACTGGCTGATGGCGCCGTCCGCGGGGCAGGCGATCTCGTTGTCCTGCTGGGTCACCGGGCGGGCATCCGGGCGCAGGGCGCGGGTGAAGAAATCATTGAAACTGCGGTAGCGGGAAGGATCGGATTCCAGGGCCTCCTGCATGTCCACCCCATACCACTTGATCACCTGGCGGATCAGTAGATCCTTCACAGCTGGGGTCTCGACGCGCGCCAGATTGTGCATCAGACGGGACAGCAGATGGTGAGGCAGCAGGTACTGCAGGATGATAAACAGGCTTTCCAGCAGCTTTTGCGGAAAACTTTGGGGGGATGATGTGGATTCGGTCATGGTGTACGGCAGCTAGGGTATTACGTCGATCAATGAGGTCAGATCCTGGGCGATAGTAGCGGCATCCTCACCCTGGGTAAACAGGGCATGCATGCGCTGATCCGGGCCGATCAGGAAAAACAGGCCGGTTGGACCGCTCGTGTCGACACCGAATTCGCGGAAGATCTCGTCCACTACTTCGGGTTTGCCCGTGAGTCCGGTCAGGTGGGTGCCGAGTCGGTCGATCTCCTGTGTGAACGCGGCTTCTTTCCAGCGGGGCAGATAGATGAAGTGAATGCCGCTCTGCAAATGTGGGCGATCAGCCAGACGATTGTGTATCTGCATCAGGTGGATCAGAGCGGGCGAAGGGGCCGGGCTTCCCTCCGGGTCGAGCAGCAGCAGGCTCCACTGACCCTGCAAATCGTTTTGCGTAAACGGGGCTCCCTTTTGATCTGTCAAATCGAGGTTTGGTACCGGGGGCGGTGGATCGATGCGAATGCCCTGGATGGCGGCATCGGTGGTGCGCGAGGGATGCTGCATGCCGGAATAGTAGGCAAGACCGAACGCCAGTGCGGCAAGCATCAGGATGACAACCCGGCGCTGACGGTTCGATGGGCGTCTCACGGCAGGGCTTTTGGCGTATCGTCCCGGTTACCCCAATCGGACCAGGATCCGGGGTAGCCTTTGCATCGTTCATATCCCAGCAGTCGGAGTACGAACCAGGTCAGTGATGAGCGATGATGGGTCTGGCAGTAGGTGATCACCTCTTTGTCCGGGGTGATGCCCAGCCCGCTCAGCAGCGCCCGCAGTTCGGATTCCGGTTTCAGGCGCATGTTGGCTTGTCGGTCCGTCACCTCGAGCCAATCCAGGTTGGCGGCGCCGGGGATGTGTCCAGGGTATTGTGAGAATCGGGAGACGCCCCGGTACTCCTGTACGCTGCGGGCATCCCACAATGCGAGGTCCGGTGCATCCAGTCTGCGCAGAATGTAGTCAGCATCGGCGACCACGCTGTGATCCGGCTGGGCCTGGAACCTCGCGGGTTTCCGGGGCGTCTGGGTGCGACTGCAGGGATGGCCCTCATTGGCCCAGGCATGTAAACCGCCGTTGAGCAGAGAGTAGTGGGGATGTCCCATGGCGTGCAGCGTCCATAGTAGGCGCGAGGCGTTGCCTCCACCTTCGTCATCATAGGCCACCACATGGGTGTCCGGGCCGATGCCCAGGCCGCAAAACAGGGCTTCGAGCGGCTCCGGTTCCGGGAGCAGCCCGTAAACCGGGTGACGGTAGGTGGTGATCTGGGTGTAGGGCAGGTGGCTGGCGCCGGGGATATGCAATTCCGGATAGGTCGTATCTCTCCCCAGGTCGATCACCGCGAGCCCGGGATCGTCCAGCTGTTCACGCAACGCATCGGGCTCGATGAGCAGTGGATAGGATTCAGCCATCGAGCGTGCCTGATGTGTGCATATACCGCGTAACTAGGTGGAAAGCGACTTCTGTACCGCAGCCAGGGCGACACCGGTGTTTATCGATGCGTTCATATCACTCAGGACCGCCTCCAGGGCGCTTACGCAGAGTAAGATGTTCTCGGCCCGGGCGCTGTGACCCATCAGTCCGATGCGCCAGACCTTGCCGGCCAGGGCTCCAAGGCCTGCCCCAAGTTCCAGGTTGTACTCATTCAGCAGGCGGCTGCGCACCTGGGCATCGTCGACACCCTCGGGTATCGACACGGCATTCAGCTGCGGCAGGCGGTGTGCTGCATCCACGATGAAGGTCAGGCCCATGGCTTCGAGTCCCGCCTTGAGCGCCTCGTGCATGCGGCGATGCCGGGCCCAGGCGTTCTCCAGTCCTTCCTCTTCGAGCATGCGCAGTGACTCATGCAGGCCGTACAGGGCATTTACCGGTGCGGTGTGGTGGTAGGCACGCTTCTGGTTGGTGCCCCAATAGCCCATCACCAGGTTCAGGTCGAGAAACCAGCTCTGCACTTTCTGCGGGCGGTTCCTGACTTTGTGCAGAGCCCGTTCGCTGAAACTGATGGGTGAGATTCCCGGGGTGCAGGAGAGACACTTCTGGGTGCCGGAGTAGATACTGTCGATCTCCCACTCATCGACCTTGAGTTCGCAGCCGCCCAGTGATGTCACCGCATCGACGATGGTCAGGCAGTCGTGACGATGGGCCAGTTCGACCAGTTCCTTCGCATCGGAACGGGCGCCGGTGGAGGTTTCCGCATGCACAAAGGCGAGAATTTTGGCGTCCGGGTGGGATTCCAGGGCTGCAGCCGTCTTTTCCAGGCTGACCGCGGTGCCCCAGTCGTCTTCCACCATCACGGCAATGCCGCCACAGCGCTCGACGTTCTCTTTCATGCGTCCGCCAAACACCCCGTTCTGGCACACCACCACTTTGTCGCCGGGTTCCACCAGGTTGGCAAAACAGGTCTCCATACCGGCGGATCCCGGGGCGGAGACCGGCATGGTGAGGGCGTTTTCGGTCTGGAAGGCGTATTGGAGCATCCCTTTGGTCTGCTCCATCATTTCGATGAACAGGGGATCGAGATGGCCGATCGTCGGTCGGGACAGGGCCTCGAGAATACGTGGATGCACATCGGAGGGGCCGGGGCCCATGAGGGTCCGAACGGGGGGGTTGAAGATGGGTGTACTCATGCGGATGCAGCCTGTGTCGTTATTCTGTGGAAGTGGGCTGAGTATAAGTGTCGCAATGACACGGCTTCAACCCGCCATTTGCTACCGATTAGCCTTGGTCCGTATGCCGGTATTTGCGGATCTTTGATACTTGTGATCACGGCAATATGTGACGCAGGTCAAAACCTACGAAAACGGTCGCGTTTAAATCTATTCAAATCGCCCGTTTTTTGGCTTGTTTTATGAGTTCTGTTTAATTTTTGAGGTAATCTAACCGACTGAATATTAATCGTTATTTCCGGTGTGCTTCGGTTGTTCCCGGGTCGGTATGCTGATATGTGACCCAGTTCCTCATGAAGAGTGTAGGAATGCCGTTACTCTATGCACTAATTGAATTCGAGGTTTCCGGAAATGAGATCCCTGCAGACCGCCCTGTTCGCACTTTTCATCAGTCTGATTCTCAGTGCGTGCGGAGAAAGCAGCACTGAATCCACGGAGACCGCCAGCAACCCACAGGGCGAAACCATCGTATCCAATGACGGTGAGACTGCCGGGAATACGAATGATAGCGGTACTCCGGCCGATGACGGAAGTCAGGACGATTCCGGTAGCGGATCTTCGGAGGAAACCACGGAACCGACACCTACGCCGGTGGCGCCTCCGGTCTCCAATGTGACAAACCCGACCCCGACCCCGACCCCGACTCCGACTCCTGCCCCCAGCACCGGATCGGACAGCGGCGGCAGCACCGAAACCCCGGTTGAAGAGTCAGCGCCCGTGGCTGAAGACGTGACCCCGCCCGCCACCGACGAATCGGTTACCCGTGGCGCCCCCGTACTGCTGTCCGCGAGCGTCAGCAGTGACAATGTATTGCTGAGTTGGAGCAACGCCAATTCCGATCCGGACGGTGGATACGACGTGTGGATCGACGAGCAGGATATGGGTACCGATCGCACCATCTCCAGCAGTGCCACCATCGCCGGTCTGGATCTGGCTGTCCGTCACTGCTTCAAGATCGAATCTCGCTATGTTGAAGCCTCCGAGTTCTATGTCTCCAACGAGATGTGCACGGAAGCTCAGACGGCTGCAAATGAAGCGCCGACCATCAGTGGGACCCCGCAGAGCAGCATCGATGTGGGCAGTGCGTACAGCTTTACCCCCACGGCCAACGATGCAGACGGTGACGACCTGAGCTTCAGCGTGGCCAACCTGCCTTCCTGGGCGCGTTTCAACACGACCACCGGTGCCGTAACGGGAACGCCCGCGGCGCAGGATGTGGGTGATTACAACAACATCCGCATAACCGTCAGTGACGGCACCGATGATGTAACCCTGAGCGCCTTCTCGATCAGAGTGAATACCGTGGAGGTTGCCGCCACCACCGGTTCCATGTCACTGAGGTGGAGAGCGCCTTCAACCCGCATCGACGGCACGCCGCTTAACCTGGGAGACATCGATGGTTACACCATCTATGTGGGTACGAGTCAAAGCAATCTGCAGATGTATGTGGATGTGAATCGGGGCGATATCAGCAGCTACACCATCGAAGATATCGAGCTGGGCAATTACTATGTTGCCATCTCCGCTTATGACGTGAGTGGACGTGCCAGTGACTTGTCCAACATCGTCATGAAGCGTGTCAACTGAACGGAGAGTTTGAATCAGCAAACCAAACCGATCATCCGGCTTGGGTATAAACTGCTACTGACCTATCAATCCTGAGGCTTTGGGAATTGTTTACCCGGCCTCGGGATTTTTTTATGCTCATACCCATTTCATCGGTTAGCACTATGCCTTAGACTCAAGCTCAATACATGCTGAGTGATGGACCATACGAGGGAATCCAGCAAATGTATGAGTCTTATTACGGATTCAGGGATACACCTTTCCGCTTAAGCGCAGACGAAAAATTTCGTTACGCGCATAAAAATTATCTGAGGGCCTCCGCCTACCTGGCTTATGCACTGCAACAGGGTGAGGGGTTCGTCATGATCACTGGCCAGCCCGGTTCCGGCAAAACAACCCTGGTCCGGGATGTCATTTCAGAGATCGACGCAGACAAATTCCAGGCACTCAATCTGGTCACCAGTCAGTTGCATGCCGAGGAGTTATTGCGCAAGGTTGCGTTGGAATATGGTCTTCCTGCCGAGACCTATAACAAGGCCACTCTGCTGACCAGCATTCACAAGCACCTTTCCAGCCTTCATGAACAGGGTAAGCGATCGATACTGTTTCTGGATGAGGCGCAAAATCTCTCTTTGAACGGTCTCGAAGAGTTGCGATTGCTTTCGAATCTTCAACAGGGCAGACATTCGCTGCTGCAGATCGTATTGATCGGCCACGATGAGCTGCGTGAGCTGCTGCTGGGTCCCGGCATGGAGCATATCCAACAGCGGTTGATAGCGATCTGTCAGATCCAGCCCATGACCGAAGAGCAAACCCGGGAGTATGTGATTCATCGCCTGGGCGTCGTTGGCTGGCGGCAGAATCCTCGCATACAGGATGAGGTATACCACCTGCTTCATCAGGCATCGCAGGGTGTGCCGAGAAACATCAATCACCTGATGAGCCGTCTACTGCTGTTCGGTTCCCTGGAGGAGAAGCAGGAACTTACCGACGAGGATGCACTGACCGTCATCGAGGAACTGGTGGATGAGCAGCGTATCACTCTGGCCGGGCAGATGACGGTTGAACAGTTTGCCTCCCGGTACCGTGCCGCCAAACAGCATCAGGACATGGCCCAGGCGGTTGGCGACCATCCGAGGAATGAGGCGGTTCGCCAAACACCTCATATCGTCGCGCCGGAACCTGATCCGGTATTGGTCGAGCGCACTCAAAACATCACGGAAAACTTTCTCTCTGTGATAGATGAGGTCCCGCTGGAGTCGCTGGAGGATTGGGATTCACTGGATTCCGATTGGCTGGTATGGAAAGACGAATCACAGTTGCACACTGAACGACAATCCTCATTGCCTCAGATGAACAGCGAATCGAATGTCCAGTCGATCCCGGAGCCAAAACCGAAACAGCAACAGGCACTTGCGCCGGTCGACAAAAAAACAGCCGCACCTCTGCCCAGTGCGGACGATATCTGGAGAGGCTCTCTCGATTCGATGGATTTGGGTAGCGTGTTTTCAGATGCCCGCAACGAGGGTCGCCGCAGTCAGTCGAAACCCGCCAAGGCGCAGAAGCGAAAACCCGCAAAGCCAAGCGCGGCACCAAAGCATGCCAAAGACAAGCAGGAACCCAGGCTTCCCGCATCGTCGGACCCGGAACATCGGTGGGGCGGTGTCTGGTTCATGTCGAGTGAAAACAGTTCAAATCCACCCCATTCATCTGCGGGCAGTGTCGGCAATGCGCAAAAAAGCGCTTTACCCTCCGTGTCCCTGTTCAGCAGTTCACCGAGTATTTCGGTTGATGAAAATCTGAGCATGCCTTCGCTGTGGGTGGATGGCTGTCCGGAAATCAATGCCCACCAGGAAACGGGGCATCGTGGCTACCCTGTGAAAACGGGATTACGGCACAAGGTCAAACGGTCGCTGCTGCATATTGCGGCCTGGGTCGCGGTGGGTGGCTTGCTCATACTCATGATCAGGCTTTTTCCAGATGCCTTCGGGCGGCTATGGCATGAGGTTGAAGTCAAGTTCCTGAATGAGCGCGCTTCGATTCAGACGTCACCTGTTCCAATCGGCACAGACCCCGTGTCTGCTTCCGAACTGACGGAAACTTCCAAATCGGTTGAACCGGTGTTGCTCCCGCCTGAGTCTGGATTGCCTCAGAGACTGGAAGTGAGTCGTCCTGTCCTGGAAGTCGAAAACAATCTGGGAGTGGGTGATCCCGATGTCAGTTCGTATGAAAACATCGAGCTGGCGACGCGCTATTTCGTCTATTTCGACTTCAATAAATTCACCATACCCACACAATACGTTCCGTTATTGAAGTCGATTCAGTACAAGATGCTGCTGGATGAAAACAGTTTTCTGAAAATTACCGGTTATGCCGATCCTCAGGGCAACAAGGTTTACAATGACCTTCTGTCACTCAAGCGTGCGGAAGAGGTTAAGCAGTTCTTTCTGCAACGCGGGGTGGACGATGTGCGTCTGCGAGTGGCGGCTGTGGGCGCCATCAGCCCTGAGTCCGGGCGGGATACCCTGGATAACCGACGGGATATCCGACGGGTGGAGGTAATACTGTTCCCCAATTAACAGGCTGTTGAAATTCTACTCAGACGGTACGATCCAGCGTTGAAAACCGCCTCAAAAAGCTCATTGACTTCAGTAAACTGCGCTTTTTCGTCGGTTTTCGCCTTGTCTCGTACTCGTCTGAGCGACTTTCAACAGCCTGTTAATACTCTACATCGTTCAATTTCTGGTTTGTACATAAACGATGTTCCGCTCTCCTATCCCTAATCCTGCGAACCAGTTCCCATGTAGGGAAGATCAAGAATTGCTACTTTAGGAACCTAATGGTAGGTTCACACTGCCGGAAGCCGTTATGGCGGAAGGTAACTAGACTAGTTAAAAAAACATTTTAAGGATGAAATCATGAAGAAGTTACTCTTGCATACGCTCACACTGGGAACCCTTCTGGCTTTCCTGTCCCTGGGCGCACAGGCCGCATCTTATGATGCCGGTTCTTTCTCTGGGGTCGGTGATACCTACTCCACACCCCAGCCCGTCGGAAACTTTCTCGATGCTTATCATTTCAGCGTTGAAACGGGCAACCTGGACATCATGTTTCAGGGTACCCATCAAGGCATGTTTGGGGATGATCTGCTGTTAACCAACATTAACACGGATGAGCAATTTCATTTGGGCACCACCTTCTCGCAGGCCTTCAGCCTGACTGCGGGTGATTACATCTTTACCATTTCTGGTTTTGCCCTCAACGCAATCGACCCGAAAGTCAGTTCCGACTACGACCTGACCATGAGCGCCGTGCCCCTGCCTGCCGCCGCTTGGTTGTTCGGTTCCGCTCTGCTGGGTTTCGTCTCTTACAGCAGACGTCGTAAGGTCTGAAGATCATCTGATCGAATACTGACCTTTGTCTCATAAAAAACGGCCGTCGGGTGCACCTGACGGCCGTTTTTTTATGGGCGAGGGATGATTGGAGACTACGCAGGAAGCGAGTAGTGGGTGGGTGCACACCGGTACGATCATCAGCGTGCACAGGTTCTTCGATGGATTTCAATTTGTTGCGTGCGCGCCTGAGCGAATTTCAACAGCCTGTTCAGCGATCTGTCTTGGTCCCTCAGGCGGCTTCCTCCTGGCCGTGGTTAAATCTCTCTCAGTCCCTCAGAGGGCTCGATCCGGGCAGCCCGCATGCCCGCTAAGGTGGCCGCGAGAACGGCAAATCCCAGGGTCAGACCAAGCGCCACAGCGTAGTGTTGCGGTAGCAGGCGACACAGTTCCTCGCCGGTTTGCATCTGCGCGGCAAACAGATGGTTGATGGAGTAGCTCACACCCAGGTAGATCAGGGATGCGGTGAACCAGCCGAGGACTGCGGTAAAGGATGATTGTATGACCGGGAACCAGACGATCTCCACGGTGCGGAAGCCCACCAGTCGGAGCACGCTCAGCTCCTTGCGTTTGCGGTCCACATTGGCCCACAGACTCGCTCCCAGGGAGAACGAAAAACCGACCAGGCCGATGACGGCGATCAACCAGAACACTAGACTCAGGTTTCGGTCCATGTTACGAACGATTTCGATGTCGGCAGCCCGGGTGGTGACCTCGATACCCAGTTTGTTGAGCGCCTCCGTCATCGGACTGACGTGATAGATCGAATCGGTATAGAGGCGAAAGCTCGGGTAGTAGCGTGCCTGATCCGGCAGTGCGGAACCCGTCCAGCCATATTCCGCAACCGCATGGCCGTCACGGAAGGCCTCAGCGTGTTCCAGCAGGGGTAGGCTGGTGAATGCCCCGTCCCGGGTAAAACTAGCCGTATCCGCGATATCCACCACCTTGAGTTTGAGATGCACCCGCTCACTGCGACCGAGATAACGTCGAGCCAGACTGCCATCGACCGTATCGCCGGGTTTGACATTGAGCTTGTCCGCGGCGCTGCGTGAGAGCACCACTTCATCGGTGGCATCGGGTGTTGTGTTGCCGCTCAATAGCGGGTCGCCCGGGCCGCTGGGGATCATCTCGACGGAGACGATTCGTTTCGAGGTTCCGCTGTCCAGGTCGATGGTGGCGGCAATGGAACGGGTGCGCGGCATGATGAACGACACTTCGGGGCGGGCGCGCAGCTGTTCGATCCAGGCGGGATCATAGCGGCCGCTGCCGATCGGGTGGATCTCCCGGTTTCGCGGATCCTGGATGAGGTTGTCGAGCATGCTGCCGATGATGCCGAACTTGAGTGCGAAGAGGATCAGCATGGGGCCCAGCACGGCCGCCAGGGCGAGTATGAAGAAACCGGACATCTGCCATTCGTTGCGGTAGTCCCGGCCGGCCAGCCAGAAAATATCCTTGAGCCTGTGCTTCATCAGCCGGTAACCACGGTTTCGGTCAGTGATCCGTCATTGGCCCGTTCGGTGTGATGTTCCAGATGACGCAAGCCCAGACGGTTGATGTGTCGCCAGGCATGGCTCGCAAGAATCAGGGTGATGTGCAGTTCGTCGACCAGTTCGATAAACAGGGACATGATGCGTTCCGCGGCGATCGGATCCAGGGAGGCGGTGGGTTCATCGGCGATCACGATGGAGGGCCGGTGTGCCAGCGCCCGGCCGATGGCAACTCGTTGCCGTTCACCGACCGAAAGCTTATGCGGTAGCTTGTCCAGATGCTGCTTGATGCCGAGATCCGCGGCCAGTTCCCGAACCAGGGTGTCGTCCGGCATATCCAGCAAACGACGCGACAGGCTGATGTTCTCACGCACGGTAAGATAGGGCAGCAGACCTCCGGTCTGCATCACATAACCGATGCGCAGACGGCGCAGATCCCCGAGTTGATTGAGCTGCTTTCGGTTCCACAGATTGGAGATGTCGACCGGATCGGCGCCGCGTTCAGGACGGAAACGGAAGGAGCCGATTTCACTGGGCTTGAGAATCATGGAGAGCATGTCCAGCAGGGTGCTCTTACCGCAACCGCTCTCTCCGATGAGGGCGATTTTCTCACCCAGTGCGATCTGCAGACTGGGCACGCGCAAGCGGAAGGCGGTGCCTTCGGCCTGGCGGGTTTTCACCACGTCGCGCAGATGATAGATCAACACGCGATCGCCGGTCAGGTTCGTAGCGGATGCACCGCTGGGTTGGGGGGTTACTGCACTCATGTTGCTTGAGAGGTCAGGGCAACATTTCCAGGCTGATGGGAAACACGGAGTCCCCGGTAACCGGACCGCCATCCAGGGATACCCAGAGATCGGTGTGGTCGTGCAGCACCTGGTAGTAGTTGATCTTCTCTTCCAGGCGATTGATGAACGCGATCTGATCCTTGGCCGGCCAGTCCTGCCAGTTTTCCAGGGACAGGTTCATCACCTCACCGGTGTAGGGTAGATCCTCGATGTATTCGCGCATGAAACCCATGTCCGCCAGGTTGCCTTCCCGGGCACCGGTAACCCGGGTGGTGGTGCCCAGTTGTTCCGGGTCGCGGGCAATGGTGGCCGCCAGACTCTTCAGGTCATTGAGAAAGGTGCGGGGCGACAGCAGGCCCTCTTCCGCGGTCTGCAGCACCTGCCGCATGATGGCGTGCAGGTCACTCAGCTGGTCCCGGGTCAACAGCACCCGGACGTCCAGGGTCTGGCGCAGCGGATCGGAAAGGTCACGGTCCACCAGCCATGCGCTGAAAATACTCGGGATGTGCTGTTTGTCGTCTTTCTGCAGGTAACGCATTCTCAAGGCATACCCCAGCTTGGCTACCTTGGCTTGAAATTGGGCCAATGGGTCGTTGTCAGACTCCTCGGGGGCGATCTGTTCGCGGGCCTGGCGGGCTTCCGCCAGATTCTTTCCAGCGGAGGCCATGGCCGCCAGCTTTACCTGCTCGGTGATCTGCTGGGCCAGGGAATCGAGTACCCGGCCGAAGCGCTCCACATCACCGGTTTCCACACCGAAGTAGAAGCTGCCGATGCCGGGGTAATAGGAGAGATCGCGGTAGACCTCTTCGGCCTTCTGGTGATCGGCCATCACACTGGGGGTCAGCAGGTGCAGGACCGACAGAGCGATGCCCTTGTTCTGCGCCAGGCTTCGGAGGGCGGCGCTGGACATGCCGGTACCCGACAGGGGGTCACCCGGGTCACGGGGGCCCGCGTCGGTGATCAACACTACGTAGCGGGCGTCCTGTCCTTCCCAATCGATTCCGGCAATCGCCTCATTCACCCCGGCAAAACTGTCTTCGGAAAAGTCCCGGCTGGAAACCGTGGCGGCCTTGAGGGACGCGACCTGGGAAAAGAAACCTTCCGCATCCTGACCCTGATCCAGATTGACAAAGGTTTTTGTCAGATACTCGAGTCCGGGGGCTGCCCGCGGATTATCGCGGAAAGCGATCAGACCGAAACTCACATCGCCGGTCAGGTCCTCCTGGGTAATGGTGTCGTAGATCTTGCGCACCGCCTCGCGGGTACGGTCGATGTAGGGGTCCATGGAGAGCGTGGAGTCGATGACGAACACCACCGCGGAGCGGAACCGGGAGGCCTTGGTGTCGGTTTTTACAGGGGCCTTCGGGGGTGTGTTCTCAACCGGTTGCAGGGGGACGCTGGAGACCTCGAGCATTCTCGCTTGCTCACTGCCGATGAACACGTCTTCATGATCCCGGATGGGTACCAGGTAGAAATCCTTGAGGATGTCGACATGGGTTCTGGGTTGAATGGCGACGACCGGAGAGTCCTTGTCGAGGTGTCCCGTCGCGGCGGCTTCGTACAGGCTGCGGTAGGCTGCCGGGTCATTCTGCTCGATCAGGTGTTTCAGGGATTGTTTGTCGTTGAACAGCAGTACCCGGTCGCTGCCCATGGGGTCGCGAAAGGCCACCGTCAGGCCCTGGTTCCAGGGCAGTGTGTCGACCTCGGGAACCCAGCCGGCAATATCTCCGTAGCGGTTGAGTCCGACCTTCAACCAGGTCGATCCGTCGCGGGCCTGACGATCGTACACGTAGTAGATGCTGAAGGGGGTGGCGGAACGGCCCTCTCCCTGCTGAACCTGTTGGAAGAGTTGTGCGCCGGGTTTGCTGAGGACACGCTGGTACAGGGCTCGCTTGCCTTCCATGAGGAGCGGGCGGTCCGTCGCGGCCATCAGGGGGGCGGTCAGAAGTGCGCCCAGGATAAGGATGAGAGCCGATCTCGACAAGATCATCGGTAAACTCCTGTTCATGACTCGGATTATTGCCAGTTCAGCAACAGGCGCTGCGCGCTGGGATCTCCGGAAAGCGCTTGGGTTTCGATCGAACTGCGCAACTTTTGCAGGCGGTCCCGGGCTTCAGGCACCTGCTGCTTTTCCGCCTCCAGGTACCATTTGTGGGCCTGGAACACATCCGGGGACTCCAGCAGCTCATTGCCAGGTTTGAAGTGGTTCGGGTCATACAGGCTGGCGAGGGCGAATGCCGCCGGTCCGTTGCCCTCCCGGGCTGCGTAGAACAGCAGCAGATAGGCATCTGTCTGCTGTCCGGATGCCTGGTATGCGCTGACCCGCTCCATGATCTGGGCGCTGTCGAGAGTGAGGTTGCCCTTGCGCAGTCTGGAGACCAGGCTGCGGGCATCCTCCGCCGCGGATGGTTCCCCGGCTTCACGGGTGGGTGCGGGAATTTGTGCGCTGACCGGCTCCGGGGCAGTTGCCTGGGCGGTTTCCGCGGGTGGCGCCTGTAATGCCTCACCGGTCGAAGCGACATCGGCGGGTTTTGCCGAGGGGGTGGATGCGGTCGTGGCCTGTCCGGCCGCCTCGATCTGCGCGCGAATGATCGGGTCGATCTGGCTCTCCTGCAGGGGAGGCGCCAAATCGATCTCTTCAGCGGGTGCGAACAGGTAGTAAATGCCCAGCAGAATCAGCGCGGCAACGGTGATTTCGAGTATGACCCTGAGAATGCCGGATTGAGCGGAATTCACGGGATCGTCATCGAAGTCATCCGTTGGAGTGGAGTCCGGACTGGTCATACCTGGTTCAGTTAAAAAGTGAAAGCGGTCGGTGGATCTTGACGCGGGGGCATACCCGAGAGGGATCTCATTTCAACAGAATGGGGCCGCAAAATCCACTCGATGGGTTGTGCAATTTTCCACCAATGACAGGGTTTGTGAAATTGTCCCCGATCGGCTCGTGCGGGTTAAGGCAAGGTTCCGTGGAGCCGTTGCGCCCACTGGGCTTGGGGATCGACCGGGAAGTGGTACCAGAGGCCGGACTCGAACCGGCACGCCCGCGAAGGCAACGGATTTTGAATCCGTCATGTCTACCAATTTCATCACTCTGGCATGAGCGGGGATTCTACCCTTAATCCTGCGCGGGTTTCAAAAGGATCCCGCACTTTCGGAGGGTTTTCGGAGCCGTGGGCCCGAAGGTTGCGAAGTATACAAAAAAACTAAACCAGGTACAGGGAAAATCTGCGTTCCCCTAATGGATGTCCGGTTGCGGGTCCGGTTGCGGGGTAACACCCTGCGATGGTCGATTGGGGGGGCTGGTGCATCAAAGTGGTCAGGATGGGTCTTTAATCCGCACCATGGTACTATCCGCGCCCTATGCGCCTGTCCGATTTCGATTATGCCCTACCACAGGAACTCATTGCCCAATATCCACCCGGAGAGCGGGGCAACAGCCGTTTGTTGGTGCTGGAGCCCGGGAGTCTCCAGCCGGATGATCGGATGTTCTCCGACCTGCCCAGCTTACTCCGTCCCGGTGACCTGTTGGTGTTCAATGACACCCGGGTGATGAAGGCGCGACTGTACGGGCGTAAACAGACCGGCGGTCAACTGGAAATACTGATTGAGCGGGTGACCGGTGCGAACACTGCCGTGGCGCAGATACGCGCCAGCAAGTCCCCCAAGCCGGGTTCTTTCATTCTGCTGGGCGGAGATGCCGTAGCGGTGGAGGTGCTGGAGCGCGATGAAGGTTTTTTCCTGCTGCGATCCCTGGAGCAGGATTTTTTCACCCTGATGGATCAGCAGGGGCACATGCCCTTGCCTCCCTACATTGCCCGTGGGGACGATGCACTGGACGAAAACCGATATCAGACGGTGTACGCGGAGAAAACCGGTGCCGTGGCGGCCCCCACGGCGGGTCTTCATTTCACCCGGGAGATGCTTGACGAACTCGACCGGATGGGGGTTGGGCGGGTTCACGTGACTCTGCATGTGGGGGCCGGTACCTTCCAGCCGGTACGGGTCGAGGACCTGGATCAACATGTCATGCACAGTGAGTCCGTGGAGGTCAGTGAGGCGGTCTGTATGCGGATCGAAGAGACGCGGCGGCAGAGAGGGCGTGTGGTGGCGGTCGGCACCACCAGTGTGCGCAGTCTTGAAGCGGCCTCCCAGTCCGGGCAGATCGCCCCCTTCTGTGGTGACACGAGGTTATTCATTCGTCCGGGATACCGTTTTAAAAGCGTGGACGCCATGATCACCAATTTTCATCTGCCCCAGTCGACCCTGATGATGCTGGTCTCAGCATTCAGCGGGCATGAGCGCATCATGCGGGCCTATCGGCATGCGGTGGATCAGCAGTATCGGTTTTTCAGTTACGGTGACGCCATGTTTCTCTCCCCCGGGTGATGTCAGGGTCAGAGCAGGAATGCGGGCGGGCAGACAAAAAAAAGCGCGGACATTCAGCCGCGCTCAATAAATTCCACCAAAGGAGGATGGAGGAGTGTGCGCCGATCCAGGGGGATCAGCACATGGGTATTTTCTAATATTCCTGAGTTGTCAGTCAAGGATAAAGCGTGAACCATCCCGCAATTTTGAACAGCATATTTACATTCAGGTCGGCTCTGTCATGAAGTTTGAAGTACATAAGAAAGATGATGCTGCACGCCGAGGGCAATTGCAGTTTTCCCGGGGCACTATCGAAACGCCTGCGTTCATGCCGGTGGGTACCTACGGCACCGTCAAGGCGATGACTCCCGAAGAGTTGGTGGATCTGGGCGCTGAGATCGTGCTCGGTAACACCTTCCATCTCATGCTCCGTCCCGGCACCGAGGTGATCCGCAAACACGGTGACCTGCATGATTTCATGCATTGGCAGAAGCCGATCCTGACCGATTCCGGTGGCTTTCAGGTGTTCAGTCTGGGGGAGATGCGCAAGATTACCGAGGCGGGCGTTACCTTCCGCTCGCCGATCGACGGCCGCAAGGTTTTCATGGGGCCTGAGGAGTCGATGCAGGTGCAACGCGAGCTGGGTTCCGACATCGTTATGATCTTTGATGAGTGCACCCCCTATCCGGCCACCGAGTCGGAGGCGCGCAAGTCCATGGAACTCTCCCTGCGCTGGGCCCGGCGCAGCCGCGAGGCCCACGGCGATAACCCCTCGGCCCTGTTCGGCATCATCCAGGGCGGAATGTACGAATCACTGCGAGAGGCATCCCTGCAGGGATTGATGGCGATCGGTTTCGACGGTTACGCGGTCGGCGGATTGTCAGTGGGTGAGCCGCATGAAGACCGGCAACGGATTCTCGAGCATCTCCAGGACCGTTTGCCGGGGGACAAGCCACGTTATCTGATGGGCGTGGGCACCCCCGAGGATATCGTGGAGTCGGTCAAGCGGGGTATCGATATGTTCGATTGCGTGATGCCGACCCGCAACGCCCGTAACGGCCATCTGTTCACCCACCAGGGTGTGGTGCGTATCCGCCATGCCGTTCACCAGTACGACGAAAGCCCGCTGGACCCCCTGTGTGACTGCTACACCTGCCGCAACTACAGCCGTGCCTACCTGAGGCACTTGGACAAGTGTCACGAGATCCTGGGGGCGCGGCTCAATACCATTCACAACCTCCACTATTATCAGAAGCTGATGCGGGATATTCGCACTGCGATCGAGGCACAGCGCTTTATGTCGTTTTGCGATGAGTTTTATGCGCTGCGGCGTGGGACTTACTGATCGGGGATGTGCGAAACTAATATTTCTACCGCAGCCTGATCAATCGGGATAGATAGGGTATTATGGATCGCTGCACATAACTATTATGCCGGGATTATGGATGATTGACTCCCCGCCACCACATAAACTCGCGCGGGCACCTTTCCCCGCTAGCTCGGTATCCGTCAAGACGAACAACACTCTCGAGCATATTGTAGCCGTATGGCTGGTCGTGATTCTGTGCTTTTCAGATACGGCGTACAGCCTGCCATACGGGAACCCCGATTCTCGATCGGCCGCCATGGGGAAAACGGGTGTCGCGATGCCTGGCAGTACCAATGCCGCCTACTTCAACCCCGCATTGTTGGCCATCTACCCCGAGCGAAAACATCTTGGGAACAACCAGCGCATCGCAATCCCCACGGTGGTGGGCACTATCTCGGATAGCACCTGGGAGCTTAGGGATATCGAAGACGCAGACTACGACCAGCAGGTGAACAATGGGATCGCCGAATTCAACAATACGGGGGATCCCGACAACCTGATCGACAGTCTCGAGTCGCTCTCCGGAGATTTACGTGACACATCATCCGCGCCTCTGTTCGCGGATGGCTTTGCAAACGCGGTTGTTCTCATACCGGATCGCTACGCAGGTGGTGCGTTTTACTACTCCCGCAGAGGCGTCCTGGACGGCAGGATCGATTACACAGCAAGCGATCGGAACTTGATAACAGCGTATTTGGAGGAATTGAACTTCATCAATGGAGGAGGTGCGCCCGGCACGCTTCATCCGGAACTCTATTCTGGCGGGCAATTGCTCGATCCGGTCGAATCGCTCAGTTCAACCGTAGATGCCGTTGCGCTCGTGATCGATGAACTTGGAACGAGTATGGGCTGGCTCGTCTCCTTGTGGGATACGGAGATGATGGTGGGCATCACCCCGAAGGTTGTTCATGTCACCAGTTACGAGTTCACCGCAGATGCGACCGGGAGTCATCTGACCGAGAGTGGTGAGTACGAAAACAAGGTCAAGCTCAATCTCGATCTTGGGTGGGCCAAACAACTGGACGAGCGGCTATTGCTGGGTCTCGGTATCCGCAATCTCCTGCCACAGAAGTATCGCACCCTCTCGGGCAGGACCCTCGAGATTCGCCCTCAGGTGCGTGCCGGAATCGCCTACCAATCCGAATGGGGTCACTACACGGTTGATCTCGATCTGCTCAGCAACGACCCGATCTCGAGTGGCGACTCGACCCAGGAATTGGGGATGGGGGGTGAATGGTTAGTCGGTAGTCACGCTATTCGCGCAGGCATCGTGAAAAATTTCAAGGGCAGTGGTGGAAACTCATCCCCCCTCTACACCATGGGTGTTCGTTTCAATCTTGGCCTGTTCTATACCGATCTGAGCTACGGGGATGGCAGCGGCCAGAAGAGTGCGGCGTTCCAATTCGGACTTCAGTTTTGATACCCTTGTCGGGATATCTTACTTTATGGTGATTGGTGCGATTGACGGGATGAAGGGTTATACAAGGACCCTGAAAAAGTGCTGGCTTCAGGGTCAAGGTGCGGCAAAAGTACACTATCGAGATGTCTTGGTATCAGTTGATCGCAGGACACCACACTAGAGCCAGTTGTCTTCAAATACCTTTTCCAAACGGTCTTCACCACGAAGATCGACCAGGGTTCGCACCGTTTCACGCAGTTCGTCGTTGTAGTTAAAGAGGGCCAAAGCGGTGATGGCCCGCTGTGCCATGCCGGTGGGACCCTTTTCGATCACCGAGAACAGATAGTCGTATCCGGGTTGGTGCCGTTGCAAGGCGATGGCATTGAGCAGTATGGATTGAAACGGGTCGACTTCACTGAGTTCCCGGCTTGTCGTGATTAAAACCTCCAAGGCGCTTTCCAGGCGGCTCTCACCTAAGGCGAGGGCGGCGGCTTCGCGCACCTCCTCGCGGGAGTCATCCAGATACCCGGAGACGAACTCGAGCGATGCCTCCGCGGCAACCTTCATCAGGGTGGTGAATGCCTGGCTGATGACTTCGGGCTCCGGGTCTCCCTGGCGGATGGTATGACGCAGTACAAGCTCAGCTTCATAGGGTTGCGCCATCTCCATCGCTTTGATGACACCGCTACGAACCTGAGATTCCGGGTCGTGCAGGGCATCGATCAGATCGATCATGGCCCGGGGCCCGCCGAACGCGAGCAGACCCAGCGCACAGGTGCCGCGAATTTCCACCGCACTGTCGGTAGGGCCTCCCCAACCCGGTTCCAGTTGGTGATAGCCTAAACCCTCGCGATAAAAGCCGGGTTGGTCATAATCGAGTTCATACAGGGCGCGCGCCAGGGCTCGTTTGGCGGCACAGGTTTTGTCGCTCTTCAACGGGTCGTTGAGAAAACGTCGGTAGGCATCCACCAATTCCGGTATGAGTTCGTAACAGAGGATGTCTGCGGCGCCCTTGGCCGCCTTGGCGACCAGGAAGTTGTTTTTGTCCTTCAGTGCGTCTCGCAGGGCCTTGGTGCGTTGCGAGACGGTTCCTTGGGTCAACAGATTATTGAGATGTTCGATGCGCTCTTCCAGCGCCTGTTTTTTCCTTGGCATGTTGTTACCGCGGTTTCCGCTGGAGCGGGAAAGGGCGTTTTTCTCGTAGGGTGCTCGATTCCAGTCAGGGCGCAGCATAGCGCGCTGTCCCGCAATTTGAACGGCGAAGGTAAAGATGCTTTTCTTGTTCTGCGATCTTATATTTCAACGGAGCCATAGCGGAAGAGAAGACAGACTTCGCAGTTCACTATACACGAACTGCCTGGCCCGGAAGATAAATAACTTTCAGGTTGGGGTAACTATTTGGTGTTAGGGTATTAGTGTAAAAACTTATTGGTGGGTAGCAAGGCTACACCGTTAAGCCAGTAATCCCTGCTTAATGGCGAGTCCCTTCTCCCTCCCCCGGGAGGAGGGTGTCGCAAAAGTCCGATCTGTAGGTCGGGTTAGCGCAGCGTAACCCGACGAGCGGCGGGAAAATGCCCATCTTTTGTCGGGTTACGCTACGCTAACCCGACCTACGGCTGGTTGGATAAATAAACAAGGAGAAATGCAGCCGGATTCTGAAAACCGAAAGTCATTAGGTGATTTTGGGGCTCAGCTTATACTGGTCGATGATGAGAGCGAACTATTCAGGCGTTGGGCAACCCCTTCAGAAACGGTTGATGTGAAAACAGTCGATTATGTCAAGGTCAATGGCTTCATCAACGCATTTGTAGTATTTAGTGGCTGTGCGCCCGACGCTAAAGACAACTGCATGGAATTTTCTCCTGCAGAGCGTACGTCACCACGAGACGCGCCCCGCAGGAGGTACCCATTGGGGCGCGAGCGACTATCCGAGTACAAGGTCCCTAAGCGCTTCGCCTACCGCGGTGGCTGATTGCGGATTCTGTCCCGTCACCAGTCGTCCATCGACGACTACCTGGCGGCTCCAGTCGGCTGCGGGCAGGTGTTGCGCACCCCGCTTTTTCAGCTCGCTGGCCAGCAGAAATGGCACCACGCCTTCGAGTTGCACGGCGCGCTCTTCACTATCGGTAAATGAGCTGATCCTTTTCCCCGCCACCAGATAACGGCCATCGCTGAGCGTGACGTTGAGCAGCGCCGAGGGTCCGTGGCACACAGCACCGATGGAACCGTTGTTTTCATAGATCTCCCGGGTGACCCGGTGGATGTCGGGATTCTCGGGGAAGTCCCACATGGTTCCATGCCCGCCGGCAAAGAAAATGGCGGCATAGTCAGTCGGGTTGATCTCTCCCAGAGGCAGGGTGTGGCTGATCTGCTCTCGAAAATGGGTATCGTTCCAATAACGGGCGTTGGCCGCGTCTTCGAGGTCGAGGCCGTCCACCGGAGGTTCACCGCCCTGAATCGAGGCGAATTCCACCGGTATGCCGGCTGCCTCGAGTACGGCCAGCGGATGGGTCACTTCTGCCAGGTAGTAACCGGTTGGCTGACCGGTGACGCCTTTGACGCCGTGACTGGTGAGTACGAACAGAACGGGTTTGGGGCTTGTCGTCATCAGTATGTCTCGCTTTCGATTGAGTTGGGGTGATAGGGAGTGTATTAACTGTATCGAAGGAGATAAATTAGCTGATTAGAAAAGCATTTGTTCTTGAGAGGCAATAATGGGGCGTCGATTTGATCATCTTCCGGATGTGGAAGCCTTCATGGCCGTGGTTGAGCACGGCTCTATGACCGCGGGCGCGGTGGCGCTGTCGACCACGGCATCGGTGCTCAGTCGCGCGATTACCCGCCTGGAGTCCCGTTTGGGTAGCCAGTTGCTGCGCCGGACAACCCGACGCTTGAGTCTTACGGAGGCGGGTAAACGCTACCTCGATCAGGCCCGGGCCGCTTTTGAACTGATCGACGATGCGGAACTCGAGATTCAGGGCTGGGAACAGGGTCTGGTCGGTAGGGTGCGGCTCAGTGTGCCGACCACATACGCGCACTATCGATTGCCCGGATTGATGCGGACGTTTGTTCAGACCTATCCCCAGGTACGGGTTGAGCTGAACATCACCAATCGGAATGTGGATCTGGTGGCCGAAGGTTACGATCTGGCGATTCGCTTGGGGAAAATGCCGGACAGCGGTCTGGTGGCGCGTAAATTGGAAGACGCCGAATTGTGTCTGGTGGCCGCTCCCGAATACCTCAACCGGGAAGGGGCGCCTGAGCATTTGGAGGATCTCTCCAATCACAGCTGTATATCATTCTTGATGCCCAGTACCGGACGGGTGGTGCCCTGGTGGTTTCGTCATGGGGCGCAGGATGTGGATTGGACGCCGAGGGCATCCATCGAGGTTACGGATGACGTACTGGGGGTCGTTTCACTGGCCGAACAGGGTTTGGGTATTTGTCAGAGCTACGATTTTATCGTTCGTGAGCGCATCCGTCAGGGTTCGTTGCTGGAGGTGTTGCCGAACTATCGTGGCCGTTCGCGGCCATTCTCCGTAATCTACGCCCCGCATCGGCGTCTGTCCGCCGCATCCCGAGCCCTGATCGAGGTGCTGGTGCGGGATGCGGCGATCTCCCCGTTTGATGTGTAATTGGTTCGCGCTTCACGATCGATCGTCGTGAGGCGTATGGCCGTTCATTTAACCTGAAGTGCGCCCAATAACCCCTGGAGTAACAGCTTTGGAGAAGGGGGGCAGCCGGGAATTTTGATATCCACCGGGATGACGTTCTCCACCGCCCCGCAGCAGGCGTAGCTCACCCCAAACTCCCCACCATCGCAGGCGCAGCCGCCGGCGGCGATGACCAGTTTCGGTGAGGGTGTGGCGCGCCAGGTGCGGCGTAGGGCGGTTTCCATGTGTCGCGATACCGGGCCGGTGACCAGCAGGGCATCGGCGTGACGGGGCGAGGCGACGAAATGGACGCCGAAGCGCGCCACGTCATAGTAGGCGTTGTTGAGGGCGTGGATTTCCAGTTCGCAGCCGTTGCAGGAGCCGGCGTCCACCTGGCGGATGGCGAGGCTGTGGCCGAAGCGTTTATCGATGATTCGGCGCAGCTCGATACCGAGTGATTCCAGGGTTTCATCATCGCTGGCCGGTCGGGCTTCGGTGACGAGTCCGGTGCGCAGGGATTGCATGAGGATGCGGAACATGGGGGTTTCTCTCTCTACAGATCCTGACCCGAGTAGGAGCCGTTGACCGATTTGTTGCAGACCGGGAAGTCGGCCACGATGTTGCCCATGATCAGTCGCTCTAATGCCGGCCAGGTGAACCAGCTTGGGTCGCGGGGGAAGAAGCGGGCGATCCTGCCCGCTTCGCCAAAGCGCACGAAGCTCATCACCTCGCCACGCCAACCGTCGACGAAACCCATGCCGGTGGCGCCGGTCTTTGGGTCGGACAGGGGGGAAACGGTTTCACCTTCGGGCAGATTGTCGAGCAGTTGTTCGATGAGTTTCAGGCTGGTTTCGATCTCCATCATGCGCACGCGGACTCGTGCGGCCACGTCACCGCTCTTTTCATCCGCCACTTGCAGATTCAATTGGTCGTAGGGCGCATAGGGATTGTCGCATCGTACGTCGTAGGGCTGACCGCTGGCCTTGCCAACATAGCCGGTGCAGCCCAGAGTTCTGGCATCCTCGTTCGACAGTATGCCGGTGGTGAGCAGCCGGTCCTCCAAAGAGGGATGGTCATCGATGATGTCGAAGAGGATTGCGGTCTCCCGTCGCAGTTCGGCCATATCGTCTCGGATGGCGGCGCTGCCTTTGGGATCCAGATCGACCGCAACCCCACCCGGTACCAGGATGTCCATCAGCAGGCGATGGCCGAACAGTTCCGCGTTGCGCCGCTGCCAGTGTTCGCGCAGCCGGGCGCACTGGACATGGATGAAGGCAAAGCCCACATCATTGCAGATGGCGCCGATGTCGCCCAGGTGGTTGGCAATCCGTTCCCGCTCGCAGAGCAATGCCCGCAGGGCCAGCGCCCGGGGCGGAGGCTTGCAACTACTGGCCCGTTCCATGGCCTGACAGGCGGCCCAGGTGTGGGCCACCGTGGAGTCGCCGGAGACCCGTCCGGCGAGACGGGCCAGGGATTGGGGATCGCGTCCCACGGCGAGCTTCTCCGTACCCTTGTGCACATAGCCGAGCCGCTGTTCAAGTCGCAGCACCTCTTCGCCCACGCTCGAAAAACGGAAGTGGCCCGGTTCGATGATGCCGGCGTGAACCGGACCTACCGGGATCTCGGTGACGCTGTTGCCGTGAACCCGCATGAAGGGGTAGTCACTATCGGCGCGGGTGCGTTGGGGATGGTTGACGCTGAGTGGAAACTCGTTGCACAGAGGGAACTCCGTCTCCCTCCAGGCCTGATGACGGGTCCAGCGACGCGGGTCGGGGTGGCCTTGGATCTCCACCCCCAGCAGATCGTGCAGATGACGCTCCAGGCGGTCGGCGCCGGGATAGATGGGGGTCAGAGAGGTCAGTACCGGCTGCTCCAGCGGTACATGGCAGTGTAAGATGAGATAATCCCCCCGGGCCTCCAGGCAGGTAAACACGCCGATGCGATCATTGGCTTCAGGATCACCCCAGAGCCCGACGAAGCGGCAGCCCATCTCCTGGGCGAGTCTCACGGCGCGCGCCCAATCTTCCGTATCCAGCACCAGACGGTGGGCCGGCTTCAAAGCCCTGGCGCTGCCGGCGCGCACCAGGATGTGTTCGTCATGCAGGCGCGCCAGGTATTCAGAGAGCCATTCGAATCGGTTCATAGCAGGTTCATTCCCGTGATCAGCCCGGTCGCCCGATCGAGCCAGCGGGCGAGAAACCCGGGGATGGAGAGCCCCAGCCAGAGCACCAGTCCCAGATGGATCGCTACCGGCAGCATGTTGGCTCTCACCGGCCGCTGACCCTCAGGAACGGCGCCATAGACCATCGGGTGCAGGTGCCGGAACAGACCGGCAAAGGCTACCGCCAGGCCGGTCAGCAGTGCGGGCGCGATCCAGGGATAGGACTGCATGACGGCGGTCAGCAGCAGGAACTCACTGGTGAAGACCCCGAACGGAGGAAAGCCGGCGATGGCCGCTACCGCGATCAACAGGGACCAGCCAACCCGGGGCTGGGTGCGGATCAGCCCGCGGATCTTATCAATGGCCTGGGTGCCGGCGATATGTGTGGCGTGGCCGACGGTGACGAAGATGGCCGATTTGGTCAGTGAATGAACCAGCATGTGCAGCAGGGCGCCGAAGGTGGCCAGCGGACCACCGAGGCCGAAGGCGAAGGTCATCAGGCCCATGTGCTCAATGGAGGAGTAACTGAACATACGCTTGATGTCCCGTTGACGATGCAGGAACAGGCTCGCCACCGTGAAGGAGAGCAGGCCGAAACCCATCAGCAGATAGCCGGCGAGATGGGGGGTGCCTGCCTGTGTCAGGGAGCCGTCTACCAGCATTTTGAGACGCACCACGGCGTATAGCGCCACATTGAGCAGCAGTCCTGAGAGCACTGCCGACATAGGGGTCGGACCCTCGGAGTGGGCATCCGGCAGCCATTGGTGCATGGGCACCAAACCCACCTTGGTGCCATAGCCCACCAACAGGAAGACGAAGGCGATGCTCATCACCGAAGGTTCCAGTTCGCTGGCGTGGGTGTATAGGATACTCCAGGTTAACCCCGCTTCGGGATCGACCAGGGCGTGCTGGGCGGCAAAGTAAACCAGCACGGTGCCGAACAGGGCCAGAGCGATGCCGACACCGCAGAGGATGAAATACTTCCACGCCGCCTCCACCGCCTCCGGGGTCTGGTAGAGCGAGACCAGCAGCACCGTGGCCAGGGTGGCGCCCTCCACCGAGACCCAGAGTACGCCCAGATTGTCGGTGGTCAGCGCCAACAGCATGGTGAACATGAAGGCCTGGTACATGGCGTGGTAGACGCGCATGCCGCGCTCCTGCACCTGACCCGTCTCACAGACATGGTGCATGTAGGGACGGGAGAAGATCGCTGTAGTCAGGCCGACGAAGGTGGTCAGCACCACCAGGTAGACAGTGAAATCGTCGACCCGGAAACCGCTCATGGTCACCTGCTGCTCCCGTGCCACCGTCCATGCCAGCGGCAGGGAGGCGGCGAATGAGAGGGCGGTTACTCCCAGGTTCAACCAGCCGGAGAGCTTCAGCGGACGGATCAGCGCCAGTGCCAGACCGCCGGCCACTGGGACCAGCAGAGTCAACAGCAGCCAGTTCATTCGCCGCCCTCCTCGGTCTCTTTCAGCCGGTTGAGCCGGTCCACGTCGAGGGAGTCGATGTTGTCACGGATCTGAAAGAAGAAGACCCCGAACAGCACCATCGCCACCAGTACGTCGAAGGCCACACCCAGCTCTACAACCAGCGGCATGCCGGCGGTGGCCGAGACCGCAGCCAGAAACAGTCCGTTTTCCATCGACATGAAGCCGAGCACCTGCACCACCGCCTGCTGGCGAGAGACCATCATCAACAATCCGAGTAGCACCACGGCGAGGCTGATGGCGACAATATTGCGCGTGAAGGTCAGTTCCTCTCGCACCATGGGCAACACCAGCCAGTAGCTGAAGATCACCAGCGCCACCGCTGCCATGATCACCAGTGCCGGCTGACGCAGGGTCTCCACATGGCGCTCCAGGGCCAGGCGGCGTATCAAACGGTGCAGCATCCAGGGGATCAGCAGTGCTTTGAGACTGAAGGTGAGCAGGGCCGAGAAATAGAGGTGGTGAGACGCGCCCGCCGCCGCCACCAGGGTGGTGACGGCAGCGGCCAGCACCCCCTGGGCGGCGAAGGCATGAATGGCCGAGAGCAGGCGTGCCTGGGCGAGCAGGGCAAAGGCGCTGAACAGCACCAGGGAGGCCAGTACCAGGATCGCCTGCTGCAGCAACGGCAGTTGGGTCAGACTCATGTGCTCACCTCCAGGATCACATGACTGAGCAGCCCGAGCAGGGCCAGCAGCAGGGCCAGGTTGAGAAAGGCCGGCACCCGGAATACCCGCATCTTGGCCAGTACCGTCTCCGCCACGGCAAGCAACAGGCCCAACAGCAACAGTTTGCCCACCACCGCCGCCAGTCCGAATGCCAGGTCGGCAGGTTCGAAGGTACGGCCTATGCCCCAGGGCAGAAAGATATTCACGATGAGCGACCCATAGAGAGCCAGCTTGATCTGCGCCGCCCACTCCATCAGCGCCAGGTGGCGGCCGGAGTATTCCAGGATCATCGCCTCGTGGATCATGGTCAGCTCCAGATGGGTCGACGGATTGTCCACCGGGATGCGACCGGTTTCGGCGATGGCGACCAGCAGCAGACCGCCGAGGGCGAAGAGAAAGGAGGGGCGCAGCACCAGACCCTGGCTCAGCTGATAGTCGATGACGCTCGACAGGTTGGTGCTGTGAGCGGTCATGGTCAAGGTAAAGACCGCCATCAGCATGGCCGGCTCGGCCAGTGCGGAAACCAGCATCTCCCGCGAGGCGCCCAGGCCGCCGAAGGCAGTACCCACATCCATGCCGGCCAAAGCCAGGAAGAAACGGGCCAGGGCCAGCAGCCCCACCAGCACGATGATGTCGGCAATGGCCGCGGTGGGGAGATGCACCGCCACCAGCGGCACCGTGGAGGCGGCCAGCCAGGTGACGACGAAGACGATATAGGGAGCGGCGATGAACAGGGGCGAACAGGTATGGGCGACCCGCGCCTCCTTGCCGAAGAGTTTGACGAGATCCCGGTAGGGTTGCCATGGCGGGGCGCCATGCCGGTTCTGCAGCCTGGCCTTGACTTTGCGGATCCAGCCCACCAGCAAGGGGGCGAGTGCCGCCATCAACAGCGATTGCACCAGAGCGAGCACCCAGGCCATGGTGTTCATGTGATGATCCACAGCAGCAGCAAGAGGGTGGCCAGGGTCCAACCCAGATATAGCCGTACGTTGCCTGACTGCAGCCGCACGACCCGACGGGCGGCGAGCTCCACCACCCTGGCCACCGGCAGGTAGACCAGAGGCCAGGTCCGGTCGCTGATCTTGTAGAGATAACGGGGCTGTCCGTCTTCCCTCGGTGTCAAGTCTTCGTCGATCTTGAACAGTAGTCCGAAGACCCTACGTACCGGTTGGGCAAAGGCGGTGGAGCTGTACTGCATGCGCGGCGAGGGCGGTGCAAAACCGCAGTCCCAGGGATCGCAGCGGCGTACCCGGCGAACCGCGCGCCGGGTCATTCCCCACTTCGCCACCACTGCGATGGCGACGATCAGCAGCACCGTCAGGGGGGCGCTGTAACTGGCGGTTTCGGCACTGATCGGGGTCAGCCAGAGCCAGCCGTGGGCGCCAGCCTCAGGCAGAGCGCCGCCGAAGAGCTGGCTGGCGATCGGTTCCATCAGCCCGATCAGGGTGGTCGGGATGAGTCCAAGTAGGAGGCAGAGCAGCGCCAGCAACCCCTGTCCCACCCGCATGCCAACGGGTACTTGACGCGCTCGGCGCACATGCCGGCTGCGCGCCTGGCCAAGAAAGGCCACCCCGTAGAGTTTGACGAAGGTGGCGGCTACCAGCGCTCCGGTGAGGGCAAGAATGGCCGAGGCGATGGGAATCAGGCTGCGCAGTACACCGCTGTCCAGGGACCAGGCCTGTAGCGCGGCCTGGAAAATGAGCCACTCTGAGACGAAACCGTTGAAGGGCGGCAGGGCGGAGATGGAAATGGCCCCGACGAGAAAGAAGGCGCCGGTCCAGGGCATGCGCCGTAACAAACCGCCCATCTGCTCCAGGTCCCGTTCATGGGTGCTGTGCAGAATGGCCCCGGCGCCGAAGAACAGCAAACTCTTGAACAGAGCGTGATTCAGGGCGTGATAGAGCGCGGCGATGAAGGCCAGGGTGCCCAGCGCCGGGTGGTCGGTGGCGAGATAGATCATGGACAGTCCCAGGGCCATGAAAATGATGCCCAGGTTCTCCACCGAGGAGTAGGCCAGCAGTCGTTTCAGATCGTTCTGCATCAGTGCCAGCAGCACGCCCATCAGAGCCGACAGGCTGCCGATGCTGAGCAGTGTGACGCCCCATTGCCAGTAGAGATCGCCTATCAAATCGAAAACGAAGCGGATGAAGCCGTAGACGGCGACCTTGAGCATCACTCCCGACATCAGGGCGGAGATATGGGAAGGCGCCACCGGATGGGCTTCGGGCAGCCAGGCGTGCAGAGGCAGCAGACCCGCCTTCATGCCGAAGCCGACGAAGGCGAGCGTGAAGGCCACGCTGGCCCATACCGGTGAGAGTTCAGCGCCACGCATGGCATCGAAGCCGAACCCCTGGCCGAAAGAGGCCAGTACTCCATAGCCGAGCAGGATGGCCAGACCGCCCACATGGGCCATCAGCAGATAGAGAAACGCGGCGCGTCGGTTGGCCGGGTTGTCGTGATGGAAGGCAACCAGGAAATAGGAGGAGAGCGACATCAGCTCCCAAGCCAGCATGAAGAGAAAGGCATCATTGGCGAGCACGACCAGCAGCATACCGGCGAGAAACAATCCGCCGAAACCACCCAGGGCCGCGAGCGATTCACGACCGTGTTCGAAGCCGCGCACGTAGGCCGGCCCGTAGAGCCCCACGGCCAGACTGACGATGCCGATGATGCAGAGAAAGAAGCCGCTCAGGTGGTCCAGGCGTAACTGCCAGGGAAGCCAGGGCAGGCCCAGCGGCAACTCGGCGGTGGCGATGTCTGTCTGCAGGAGGCCGGCGAATCCGGCGGCCAGGGCGGCGAGGCCGGCGAGGCCGAACAGGGGTATGACCAGGAGACGCAGCAGTTTGGGTTGGCGAGGGGCCAGCAGGGAGAGTATGGCGGAGATCAAAGCCAGGGCAACCGCCAGACCGGCTACCTGAAGCGGATCCAGGGAGGTTGTTAAATGGGGCATCGACTTACACCGGACGGGATGCGGAGAGAAAGCGGCGCAGGTGGGCGAGTCCGGGCTGACCTCTGAACAACAGGTCGCTCCTCAGACACCGCAAATGATTCTGCATACGCTCTCTAAACCCTTGAGTCTGGACGCTTACTGCGGAGTTGCTAGGCGAATCGTCACCCGGTAAGACGCAGATTCTTAAATGGCCCGAAACCGTTGCGATTTCGGAAGACAAGCAAGCAATGTTAAGGGAGATCCGGATAAAAAAAAAGTATGCCTGATTGCCATCCGGTACTCGCGCACGCGTTTGCTGGGGGGTGATTGCTCCAACCTTTGCTGCAAATCGCGTCGGTATTTCATTGTTATTACCCTGGATCCCTGGGTTCGCGACGGGGCGTCGATCAAGACGCTGCTGGCTGGATTTTTAGATTCCTCCCTTTAAAGTGAAAATACTATTGAATAATAGTTTTATTGATCTATATTATAGATAGTAAATATTTATAAGGAGGGTGTATGAAGGTCAGTGAAGAGGAAAAGGCTAAAACCCGGTTGCGACTGCTCGAAGCGGCGGTGGATGTTATTTCACAGAAGGGGTTTCGCTCGGCATCCATGCGCGAGATCGCCCAGCGAGCCGGCGTGGGGGATGCCACGATCTACAACTATTTTCCATCCAAAGAGAAGCTGATCTACGGTTATTGCGAGGAGGTGCAGCGAAAAGTCATGGCCGAACTGCGCGCCATCGACCAATTTCACGAATACACCCTGGGTGAACAGTTGCAGCAACTGGTCGAGGTGGAACTGCAGGTCTGGCTGCCGGCGCGGGAGTTCCTGCTGGAGGTTTTTCAGCACACGTTCTACTCGCCTGCGACGGCCTACGAGCAGCTGGAGGCGGCGCGGGGTTTGAATATGCGCATGGTGGTGGATCTGCTGGATGCGGCCATCGAGGCGGAGGAGATACCGGAGCAGCCCTATCGTGAGTTATTGCCCCGGCTGTTCTGGGATTATCAGACGGGAATTCTCGCCTACTGGCTTAAGGACGATTCCGACGGGTTTGCCCAAACCACCGAACTGGTGGATCGGAGCATGGAGATTCTGGTCGGCGTGCTGAGTCTGGGACTGGTGGGCAAGGCGCTCAATCTGATCTCATTTGTCTTTCGCACCCATGTGATGAGCCATCTGGAGCGTTTCGGCGATCTCAAGGGAACACTGCGTAAGAGCAAACGACGTTTCATGGAGGGAGTGGGTGATGAGTCAGGTTCCTGAAGGTTCACTGAAGCGAGCCCGTATCGCGGGGGCCACCGCGGTTCGTCTGGGTCTTGAGCAGTTGGGTCAGCGCGCCAAGCGTCCCTTTCTGTCCGACGAGCAGCGGGAGGCCTCGGATCTGGCCTTGGAAGAGCGGCAGGCGCGACAGCTCTTCGACACGCTCTCCCAACTGCGGGGCACGGCGCTCAAGGTGGCGCAGATGCTCTGCATGGAGATGGAGTTGCTGCCGGAGACCTATCGCGTCGAGCTGGAGCGGGCCTGTCATCGGGTGCCCCCTCTGAATCGGGTGCTGGTGCGCAAGGTTCTGCTGGAGGAGTTCGGACGCACGCCTGAAGCTTTGTTCGCCGAATTCGACGATCAGGCCTTCGCCGCCGCCAGTCTGGGGCAGGTTCATGCGGCGACCACCCATGATGGACGCCGGGTGGCGGTCAAGATCCAGTACCCGGGTATCCATGTGGCGATCGACAGCGATATCGCGCTGATGCGCCAGTTCGCCCGGGTGATGCCCAACTCGGAGTTGACGTTGCAATCCCTGGACGAGATTCACGCCCGCCTGCGCGAGGAGGTGGATTACGCTCGGGAAGCGGACAATACCCGTTGGTTTCGGGAACGGCTTGGCGATACTCAGCCGCGGATACCGGAGGTGGTTCCCGAATACAGCGGTACCCGGGTGCTCACGACCTCGTTGGTTGACGGCTTGCACCTGGACGAGTGGCTGGCGACCGGCCCCGATCAGGCGGCGCGTGACCGGGCGGGGCAGGCGCTCTACGATCACTTTATCCACAGTGCCCGTGACCTGGGCTGCATCCATGCCGATCCCAATCCGGGCAATACCCTGTTCGCGGCGGACGGAGCCATTACCCTGATTGACTTCGGTTGCGTGAAACGGATTTCCAGTGGCTTTATCGAATGTCTGCCGAAGTTGCTCTGGGCCTATCTGAGGGATGATCCTAAAGCGCTGTTTCAGGCATACGAACAGCTCGGTATCGTGATCGACCGTAAAGCGGAGTCGCTCTACGAGGAGATTCTGCGACCTTTCGGCCGTTGGCTGGTGGAGCCGCTGCGAGACGAGTATTACGACTTCGCCAAGCATCCCGACTACACGGCGCGGGGTCTGGTCGTCATCTACGGCCTACAGCGTCTCAAGGGACTGCACGGTCTGGCCGACGACTTCATCTTTTTCGATCGCACTATCTACGGCCTGTGCAAATTGTTCGAGCGCATGGGGGCCCGGGTGCGTTTTCGTCACCACTGGTTGGAGGAAAGGGAATGCAAATCGTGAATATTCATCATTGTCGCTTGGAAGCCGGTCTGTCACAGGCGGGGGTACTGATCGATGCCTTGGCTTCTGCTGAGGATCGTTTCTGGCCCGGCGAGTGGTGGCCGCTTATGCGCTTCGATCGTCCGCTTGAGGTGGGCGCGACGGGAGGGCACGGACCGATCGGTTATACGGTGGAGGCCTATCAGCCGGGTTTACTGGCCAGGTTTCGCTTTACCCGTCCGTCGGGTTTTATCGGACACCATTGGCTGGAGGTGCAGCCTGACGGACAGCAGGGGTCAATTCTGCTTCACACCATCCATATGCAGGCTTCTCTGAAGAATTGGCTTTACTGGTGGTTTGTGATTCGCCCCCTGCACGACGCTCTGTTGGAGGATGCATTATGCAATGCGAGGCGTGCGATGGGCATGCCGGAAAATCGGCGTCCCTGGTCGCTTTGGGTCCGGTTTCTGCGGCGGGTGCGATACGGCTCCGGGAAACTAAAGTAGCGGCTATCATGCTCAATTTTCTGAAAGCCACTCTTTGGTATCTTGCCGACCAATAATACTCATGATCAGTACAATATTGTCCTCAACACAGTAATAAATAGCATCTACACCACAAGGGCTTCTTCGATAACCTTCGCGTATATTGTCTACAGCTTGATAGAGGAGAGGGTGTGCGGCGAGTTCTTCAAAGCGTTCAATGAGTGTGTTGTAGTATTTGTCGGCTTGCTCTAAACCATATTCCTTAAAGCCGTGTAACCAGATTCGTTCTAAGTCTGCTTCAGCTTCATTTGAGAGTTTATAAGTCCCCATTGGTTCTTGCTCTTTCCTTGATTTCAGCGAGAATCTGATCTCTATTTTTATCAGTAAAGCCGCTTTGCTCGGCTTTGATTAGCTTCGCGCGAATATACGCAATTTCCTTGTTTTCATCTTGATCACGTCGGATCAGCTCTCGCAGGTATTCGCTGTCGCTTGCATATTCACCAGATCCTACGCGGTCTTTAACGTATTGATCCAGTGTTTCAGTGATCGAATAGGTACGTTTCACCATTGGCATTTTTCAGGTCCTTCCAATTCGTGGGGTATGAATTATTCATACCACGAGATTCTGCCTCTGGCAATACATTAATGTATACGGAGGCTCGGGAACCGGGCATGAATCGCTCGCTCTACATCGACTCTGATTATGCCGACTTCAACGCCAAGAACGGGCAGGCAACTGGTTTCTGCGATGGGTGCGATACGGTTCCGGGAACCTGCAAAATTGTAGCTATCGGTGTCTGAGAATCGAAATGATCCGTGCCAGGGTTTACAAAGGGTAGAACCTGCGTTGGGTTTTTTCCAGCGCTGTTTCGAACTGTGCCTTTCGTGCCGGGTCCTCCTCCTGCTCCCAGGCCTCTCGGAGGGTGGCAATGGCGGGTTTGCCCCATCTGCGAAAGGCAATAACGGTATCGAAACGCGTACTCGATTCTGGATTGAAGAGTAAGGAAATCGCCAGACTGAGGTCCTGTGGCAAATCGGCCGATGTGAGTGCGCTCGCTGCAGAGCCGAATACGTCAGGATGTATAGCGGTGGGGGCGAGAATAAGATCGGTGGTCAGCTTGCCTCGGTACTCTAAGATGTCCGCGATCCATGAGCAAACCCTCGGGTCCGACTCGATTTGTATCTGGGCTATCAAGGCATCGTCGAATCTTGCGAAAACAGGATCATCTTGAACATCCCTTACCTCGTCGGGAAATTGCCGATTGCCTGGACGAATTGCCTGGAAGCGAATTGCCTGGAACGAATTGCCGACGAATTGCCTGGACACCCATCCCAACAGTTGCATTAAAAAAGGGGATTCTGTCAACCTTCAACACATCAGATAGAAACGTTCCCGATATCAAGGAGTGATGTCATGCCCAAGCCTCGGAAGGCGCTGATTTCCCTGGACGATACCACTTATTACCACTGCATGAGCCGATGCGTGCGACGTGCCTTTCTCTGCGGCGATGATCCCCTGACGGGACAAAGTTACGAACACCGTCGCCAGTGGATTCTTGATAAACTCATTGAATTGACAGGATGTTTTGCCATCGACTGCTGCGGCTATGCCCTGATGTCGAATCACTATCATCTGGTGCTGTTCGTGGATCGTGATGCCGCGAAGGCCTGGACCCAGGATGAGGTGATCGAGCGCTGGCAAAAGTTGTTCAAGGGGTCGGTTCTGGTGGGCCGTTATCAGTCCGGTCAGAACCTGTCCCGTGCCGAACGGGAGGCGTTGAATCAACAGGTGTCCCTGTGGCGGGAGCGACTCATGGATATCAGTTGGTTTATGCGTTGCCTCAATGAATCTGTAGCCCGTAGGGCCAATCAGGAGGATCAGTGCTCTGGTCGCTTCTGGGAGGGCCGCTTCAAATCCCAGGCGCTGCTGGATGAGAAGGCCTTGGCGGCCTGTCTGGTCTACGTAGATCTCAATCCGGTACGCGCCAAGATTGCGGAGACTCCCGAATCCTCGGACTATACCTCCATCGCGGATCGCATTGCTTCGGCAAGGGGCAGTGAGCAGAGCCAGGAATCCGATAAAACTCAACCCGCTCATCTGCTACCCTTTGTTGGAAACCCTCGTCATGACATGCCCAAGGGCCTGTCGTTTAACCTCACAGATTATCTCGAACTGGTCGACTGGACGGGACGTATTATCCGAGAAGATAAACCGGGTTACATTCCTCTGGATCTTCCACCCATTCTGGATCGCCTGCAGATCGATCCACTGCACTGGTGCTACCTGGCAAAGCACTTTGAGAGCCCATTCAAGGGTCTGGTCGGTGCGGCCTACACCCTTAAACAGGCCTGTCAGACACTGGGCTATCAACGAAGTCCCGGAATGTCGGCTTGTCGACAGTTTCTGACGTAAACAACTCTCTAAATCACAGATCATTCATGTCAAATCTGCGCTTGCAGAGAACGTCTTTCGCCGCTTTTCTTGAATAAACCGTAGCAAACAACGAATTATCTCACTGATTGAGAGAAATCGCCTTGTCGGGTCTCGATTCTATGGGTGATTCATAGGTTGCGCTGCTAATCATCATGAATTATGTGAAGAAGCAATTCTTCTTTATTATGGCTGTCCTGTTTGATCTGTTTGAATGCTGTTTGAATGGCAAAAGCATCGCTTCGAATTCGTTCAGGTTAAATGGATGATTGATTTTAGGATTCATTGCCGTAAGCGGCTTTTCAGAGAATTTGATTGTTTGGATGTCATTGACGTTATTTCGAAGTGGTGATAAAAACATCCACGCTATTCAATGGATTTTTAACATATATCTCAAGGAAGAATTATGAATCAAGTTATTACAAACGTGTTGGGTTATAAGGCAAATGCAGTGGCCAACAATGCGACCGAAGTTGACCGGCAAACCCGGGGGCGGTTGCTTTACCGCAGGGCAAGTCTGAGTACCGATCGTGAACGGTTAGTCAAAGAGGAGTTCAGCGGCTGTTGTTCAGATGAAAGGGAACAGATTGCGAATGATTTCATCAAAGAGGCGAAACGTGAAGGACTCAATCAGTTAGCCGAGCAGCCTGACGGTCAACACGCCCTAGCGGAGGTGTATCGCCATGCCGGCTCTGAATGTGCCGAGTTTATGCAATGTGTACACAGAGAGCAAGGCAATACAGCCGTGAATTATACACGTGGTCCCGGACTTGCGATCTCCGATGATATTCCTGGTGAAATTCCTGGTATTCTTACCCCAGGCATCTGGGAAGATTATGATTTTCCATATGATCTTGTTGATCCGGCACCCGAATCTGAGGATATCTATGGCGGTAGGGATTGGGTGTTGGGTGAGAACTCTCAGTTGTACGTTAACGGCATTAGCTATAATGATGTACGTCAGGGTTACGTGGGTGATTGTTCAATGATGGCAACCATTGCATCTGTGGCGTCTTTAAATCCAAATTTCATCCGTGACGCGATCAAGGATAATCACAATAACACCTATACTGTGCGCCTATATGATTCGCACGGCAAGGCAGAATACGTCACGGTCGATGGAGAATTGTTTCGGAAAACAGATGGAACCCCGGTCTATGCGCATGGCAGCCAAATATATGAAATCTGGCCCGCTATCATAGAGAAGGCCTATGCCAGGTGGGAGGGTGGTTACGCGAATATAAAAAGCAGAACCGCTACTGATACCATCATGACATTGACAGGCACCAGGGCGCATTACGTTAGCAACCAGATACCTTCCTCGATGTTGTATGATGCGATTCGTTCGTCCCTCGCAAGCGGTAGTCCTGTGATTGCATCGAGCTATGATGATTCCTCGCGTCACAATGGCACTGGAATAGTTGAAGATCATGCATACTCAGTTCTTAGGGTTTATGAAGAGGGTGGTCAGCAATGGATCGTTCTTCGCAATCCCTGGGGCTATCGTGAATATCAAAACAATAACTATGAAACCAGAGGAAGCCAGCTCGAAGATGGCGTCTTCCGCATGAAAATAGAAGACTATTGCCGGCATTTTCATAGGACTACAATGGGTTGAAGTTTCCTGATTTCTACTCGATGCATATATACCACAGCGCGGTTATAGTCTAAGAGGATCTTTCCTTGTTCCCACGCGTTGCGTGGGAATGTGATGTAACAGTTAAATGTTCATAAGATTTTTCAAGATTCGGTTGTATTGTTGTGATGTATAAGCTACACGCAGCCATACATTAGCAATTTATCTTTTCATCGTTGAGTGCGTTTTTACTGGCTATACGGGTTGAACTTACAGGTTCAGTGTTTCTCTCAAACGTAATGCTAGGTTTATCTCATGCTCATTCCTCAGCAAGATTGAGTTATGCCTATTCAGAAAAATGGAATGTTAATCGATACAGGAAAGTAACGATGTATAAATATCAATATCTCGTGACTGCTTTGTTTTCTGTTTTATTAGTTGGTTGTAATTCCAGTAGTAGTCATCAGAGCAATACTGTCACTACTGAAGAAATCCTCTATATCGACCACTATAAAACTCACTGTAGAACAGGTCCTAGCGGATTGTGTCTGCGAGGAAAGATAGACATTGATGGTGAATGGTATGCAGATATAGATGGGATTCAAGATTTTCACTATGAGTGGGGGCATAGTTACAAAGTACTGGTTAGGAAAGACAAAGATACGGATCCAGAAACCGTAGGAGGCGGGACAAGCTATTTCCTACTTGAGGTGCTGGAGGATCAAATTGTTGAGCCGAATACGCTCTTTACACTTGTTGTATATAAACTCGCTTACGCTGGGTTAACAAAGGTTGAAGAGAACCTGTTCTGGTATGGAGATGATAAGTTGGTAACATGTAAGCCTGCTGATTGTTTTGGAATCGAGGCGTTGCAAGATCAGGATTTAGAAATCCTGATAGAAGTTACATATCAGGAGTCTATTGATGATCCATTGATGATCACTCAGGTGTTATGCGCTGCTCCCACTGGTTTAATGTTTGAACAAGATTGTCCTGATGAACAGTAGTTAAGTTATTTTCGCGTTCTGTGAAGGAGTGTATGCCAGTACCTTGCAGCAACCTTTAGCTTGACGTTATTGTCTGACAGGAGTCGACATTCCTGCGATGAGTGTAGAAACGAGATGTGATTCAGTATATCCAAAGAAACGGAATTTCAATTGTTACAGGAAGTAACGATGTTTAAATATCAATATCTCGCGATTGCTTTGTTTTCTATTTTATTGATTGGTTGTAACTCCGGTGGTGGCCAACACACAACTACAGTCATAACAGAAGAAGTTCTCTACATTGATCACTATAAAACCCACTGCACAACTGGCCCTAACGGATTGTGTCTCCGCGGTAAGACAGATAAGGATGATGAATGGAATGCAGATATCGATTGGATTAATGATTTCCACTATGAGTGGGGACATAGGTACAAAGTTAAAGTCCGAAAAAAGAAAGTATATTCTGAACTCGATGTTTGACCGTGATTGTCTTCATGATTATTGATTTCATGAGAGGGCAGAGGGGACTCAGCGTTAAGATTTATGTCCCTTTAAACCCTGGGATAGGAACAACTTCCCGTGATCGTCGATCATCACGGCCTCCACGTCGTCTAAGCGGTCGATCAGCGCCATGCCGGCCTCTATGCCCAGGACGAACAGGCTGGTGGAGAGCGCGTCGGTGCGTGTGGCGTTGGGTCCGATGACGGTTACGCTCTGCATGCCGGAGGCGGAGCGTCCGGTCTTGGGGCTGATGATGTGGTGATAACGGACACCGTCCGCCTCGAAGTAGCGTTCGTAGTCCCCGGAGGTGGATACAGCGCTGTCCTGCAGGTTGAGGGTGGTGGCGATGGCGTTCTTGCGCCGGGGCGCCTGAATACCGATCTGCCAGGGACGTCCCTGGTGGTCGCCCAACAGGCGGCTGTCGCCGCCGGCGGTCACCAGGGCGTGTGCTATTCCCCGGTCCTGCAGCAGGGCGATGGCGCGATCCACCGCGTACCCTTTGGCGATACCCCCCAGGTCGATCTTGACGCCGGGCCGCTCGAAATACACGCTGCTCTGTTCCCGGTCGAGGATGACATGGTGGTAGTCGATCAGGGGCAATGAGGCTTGAGTGGTTTCCGTACTGGGTTTTTCGCCGGTGCGGTAGTTGTAGAGATGGCCGACCGAGGCGAAGGTGATATCGAAGGCGCCATCGGTCAGCTCTGAATAGTCTTGTGAGCGTTCGAGCAGTTCAAAGAATTCACCGGATATGGGAACCGGCGCCTCTGCGGCCATCCGGTTGACCAGGGAGAGTTCGCTGTGCTCTTTGTAGGGACTGAGCTTTTCATCCAATCGGCGGAACTCGTCAAACACCTCCTGTATCGCCTGAGCGCCTTCATCCTCCCGCTCATGCCATAACTCGACCGACACCCGAGTGCCCATGATCGCGGCGTTTTCGTGCAGCCACTCCGCGCAGAGTTCGGGGGGAAGAAGGATGAGTGCGACCAGGAGCGTCAGAAAGAAACGGATGTTCCTGAGGCGCTTCGGTTGTCGGATCACGAGGCTTGTAACAATGGACATCTTGGTCTTAGGGCCTGCGGACCTTAACGTTGTTTGTGAATGGTGGTTGATCGCGGGTTGGACGGATCTAGCGAAATTCCGCTTGTTGTCCCGGGGTCTGACCCGGGACAACGGATGGTTCACTCAGTACCTACGGCAGTATAGGACACGACACTCGTGCCTATGAGGGCAGGAAGTCGATCGGGTAGGAGACCACCGCCTTATCCACATCGCGGCTTGGGAACTTGAACAGCTTGATGCGCGATACCAGCTTTCTCTCCAGTTGAGGATTGTTCAACTCCGAAGAGACGATCTTGCAGTCGATCACCTTGCCGTCGGCTGAGATGGTCAGCTCCAACACCACTTTGCCTCGCAGGGTAGGGTCTTCGCGCAGGGCGCGATTGTACAGTGCATAGACCGCGCCCTTGTTCTGATCGAAGACCAGCTGAATCTCCTCCCGGGTACGACCGCCCCGGGACTGGCCCTTGGCGCTGCGGCTGCTTTCGGAAGCCGCCTGACTGCCCCGGGTGATGTCCTTGCTGGCCATCTGGGTGGTGGAGCGGCTGCTCAGTCCCTGGCTGCCTGTTTCGCGGCTCAGTCCGGCGGTGTTGATGCCGCCACTGCCCTGGGAGGCGGAAGCGGTGATGATGGAACGCTGGTTCACCACGCCCTGGGTGCCCTGGTCCGTGATCTTCTGCACTCCGCGCACATTCTTCAGTACCGGTTCCTCACGCAGGTCGGCGAGTTGGTCGGAGAATGCCAGCAGTCCGGCACTGGCGGCTTTTTTACGCGCTTCTTCCGCGCTGGGTTTCTTTTCCGCGACCTGTTTGGGCGGTTCCTTTTTGACCGGCTCCGGCTTCTTTTCCACAACCTCGGGTTTCTTCTCCTCCGGCTTGGGTTTGGGCGGCTCCTCCTTGACCAGTTTTTTCGGCTCGGGTTTCGGCGGTGGCGGTAGCTGTTTCTGCTCCAGGATCAGCCGGGCCAGGCGGGGCGGGATGGTCTGCTTTTTGAAACGCTCTTTCTCCGGGAGCTGGATCACGGTGATCAGCAGTGCCAGGACCAGGGCGCTGACCATGGTTATGACGAAAATCACATGAAAGCGCCGCTCTTCGGAGCTGGCCGTATTCCATGGCAGATTCGATGAATGCCGGTAGGAGACGCTCACAGGGTCTGCCCCCCTTTGGCCGGCTCATTCTTACGCATCACGGCCAGGGACACGTGGGGGTATTCCGATTCCGCGCAGGTAGCCATGACCCGTTTCAGAAGCGTGTAGGGGAGCGCCTTATCACCCATGATGGTGATGTGACCTTGGAAGGGTTCCAGGCTGGTGCTCTTGGCCCGTTCAGCATGCAGTTGCAGCTCCTCTTTCAGAGCTGTCAGCACGATACCCTCGGGCAGCGGCCGGGTGAGATCGATGACCTGATGCCCCTGCACCAGGATCTGACGGTCGTTGACCATCACGGTGAGGGTTTCCTGGGGTTTCAGATCGGCCACGGATTCCGGCAGGGAGAGCGCCTTGGCGTTGGGCAGCACCTGCACATCGCCGGAATTGACCAGCAGGAAGAACACCAGGATGGTGAAGATATCCATCAGCGAGACCAGATTCAGCACCGCGCCGGCCTTGTTTCGGCGATGGTGGCGTTCCATGCGCTTGGCACGTCGCGACATTTTCATGAGGCGTTACCCTGTTCCAGAGATTGGGCCGCGACGGGAGGCGCGTCGCCGAGTGAAATTTCCGGGAAAAGCTCGTACTGGGTGACGCTGCCCGCCTCCACACGTTCGGTCATGCGCACCGCATCCATGACCTGCACCATCGTGTCGTAGGGGGTGTCAGGCTCAGAAAGGATGAACACACTGCGCTTGTCCTGAAAACGCACCTTGACCTTGACCAGCAGGTCGTTGAGGGCCTTGTAGTCATAGCCTTGCGGGGTGTTCGGTATGCTGCGGATCAGACCGCCCTGGCGGTCCGCTACATCCAGGCTCTGCTTGCGGATGATGACTTCGAGCTGCAGCTCCTTGATCGCGTCGAGTGTGCCCGCGCCTGCCGGCGGCAGGTACAGTTCAATGATCGAGAAACGGGAGAAGGCCGCCGTGATCAGCAGAAAAGGTATCAGGATCACCATCAGATTGAGGAAGGCGGTGATGTTGAGCTCCACCTCCCGATGATGGCGTCGAAAGCGGCTGCTCATGCATTACTCCGTGCGGAATAGGCCTTTTCGTTGAAAATGTTGAGGAACTTAACCGAGGCCATCTCCAGGCTGTCGACGATGGCGGTGGTCTTGCTTTGCAGCAGGGCGTAGATCAGCAGCAGGGGGATCGCGGTCATCAGGCCGAAGGCGGTGGTGTTCATGGCCACGGAGATACTCGCGGAGAGCATGTCGGCCTTGACCGCGGGGTCGGCATTGGAGACCGCGGTGAAGGCGTTGATCAGGCCGATGATGGTGCCCAGCAGACCGAGCAGGGTGGCGATGTTGGCCAGGGTGCTGAGGTAGTGGGTGCGCTTCTCCATCCGCGGTATCGCCTCCATCAGACCCTCTTCCATGGCCACTTCCACATCGTCCCGCCGACGCGCGGTGCGGGCGCGGGCCAGGCCGTAGGTGAGCATGGTGCCGATGGCGGTCTTGGATTTGTTGGCGGTTTCCATGGCGGATTTGAAATCGCCGTCGTTCAGGTAGGGGAGCACCTTCTTCCAGGTCCGCATGTTGCTTCCGGTGGCGACTGTGAGATAGATCCAGCGCTCGATGGCGATCGCCAGACCACCGGCGAAGATCACCAGAATGGGATACATGAAGATTCCGCCTTCCTGAAAAAAGCGGATGATGGTGTCGATGAGCGCCATAGGGTTCTCCGTAATTACGCGACTGGATTTAAACAGGGTTAGTTAGGGACATAGATTGGCAAATTCTTTACGGGTTTTCCCCATACTTGTGATACCAATCGATCTGTCTGCGAAATACATCACGGTCTAAGGGTGAAAGTAATTCCTGTTGCCGGCCGATCTCTGGCGGCATCATGGAGGTGAGACGTTTTGCCGATCGCCAGGGCACCACGTAGAGCACGTTGGGTGACTCCTTGTTGCCGAAGATGGCGGTGCCTTCCAGATCGAGCCGCTGTTCCGCCCCGACGTTCTGGGTGGATACGGCCAGGGCGACCAGCAGCACGGGCAGTGATAATGTGGGCGTATTCAGTTTCATCGTGGGGGCCTCAAGGATGGGTGCCGGTGCGTCGTTTCAGATCGGCGATCCAGCCATCGATCTGCGCATCCGTGCCGCCGTTCAGGGTTTGACAGCGCTGGTAATGATTCAAAGCATCGGCGGGCTTGCCCAGGTAGAGGTCATAGAGGATGCCGAGGTTGCGGTGTGCCTGAGCATAGGCCGGGTCGACGGTCAGGGCTCGGGTGTAGGCCTGCTCGGCTTCGCTGAAACGGCCCTGCATACGCTGCGCAACACCCAGTTGATTCAGTGTCCGGGGGTTGTTCGGGTCCAGCGCCAGCGCCTTTTCCAGGATGTTTTGCGCGGTCTCGGGATGGGACTCGCTCAACTCCAGACCGGCCAGCACCCGATAGGCTTCCGGGCGCTTTGGATTGGCATCGATCACGGCCTGCAATTGAGTCCGTGCCTGCTCGACCTTATTGGCCTGGTAGAGCTTTTCTGCGGCCGTGATGTCACCCGCCAGGGGCGAGGAGCGCGCGGCTTTGGCGGGCTCGGCGGATCGCTCCGCTTGGGGCGCAAGGCCGCTGCACGCGCTCATCAGCAGGGCCAGCCCGATTCCGCCCAGGCGTGGATTAACGTAACGCATCGACCCAGCCCTCCCATTGTTCGTGCTTGGCATAGCGGGCCGGTATCAGTTTGGCCAGTTGTTCGAAACTGGCTTTCACCCAAGCGTCATAGATCCCTTGAGGAGCCCGTTCCACATTCGATTCATACAACCCGATGGCCTTCTCTTCAAACGGGTAGGCCTGCTCTTCGAGGAGAATCTCATACTGTTCCAGCTCATCGGCGTTGAGACCCTTGGGTCGTTCCGATTTCATCAGTGCCGCACCGAACTGCTGATAGATCTCGCCGATCCGGTGCGTGGCTTCGGTGGTGACCTCGGCCACACCGTACTCGGCTGCCCGGGAGAAGGCTTTTATGGCCTCCTGCATGCGCTCTTTCTTCAGCTTCAGATTCTTCTCCAGGGGGGCTTTCAGCTTGACTCCCCGGTAGGCCAGGCGCTGTGCTTCCGCCAGTTTGATGCTGGCGGTGGCCGCCAGATAGCGACTGCGGTCGGAGCGCTGTTTGCCGGCCTTCGCATCCGCTTTGATGATCTCTGCCAGCCACCAGTCCCGTTTGCCCGTCTCTCCGGTCTTGGTGTAGAGCGCCACCAGCTTCTGACGGGCCTCAAGGGCCTGATCCAGGGGCTGCGGAAACTGTTTGACGAAGGCCTTGTAGCCGTCGATGGCCTGGCGGGTCTGACCGGTTTGTTCAAACAGCTCCGCGGAGCGCCAGCCGGCCTCCCGTTTCAATTCCGGGGTTTCGGCCTGGGTGGCGATCAGGCTGAGCTGTTTGGCCGCCTTCTGGGGCTGCTGGGTTTCCATGTAGGCCGCGGCCAGCTTATTGTTGACATCGGGCATCAGGTCGCTGTCCGGATAGCGTTTCTTATAGCTTTCCAGTATTTCCACTGAACCGGCCCAGTCCCCTGCGGCAATCAGGCTGGCCGCCGCGTCGTACTGGGCGGTCTGCAGGATTGAAGCGGCGGGAGCCAGCGCGGCAATGCGCAGAAACTGGGATGCGGCGCCGGCGGGGTCACCCTGATCACGCAGCGCCACACCCTGTTGATAGATACTGGCCGCCAGGCGTTCCTCCAGGGGTTCGCGTTGCTTGTCCTTGGCGCCCGTGAGTGTCAAGGCCTGTTGATAGGCCTGCTCCGCGGCGCGGTAGTCCTGCTGGTCGAAGGCGGCATGGGCGGCTACGATCCAGGCGGTTTTGCGCAACTCCGGTTTGGCCGGTGGTTTCAGATTGACCACCTGCAGGGCTGCGCCCCGGGCCCGGCCCAGGTCTTTCATGTCCAGCAGCTTATTGGCGGCCTCGGTGAGCACCTGGGCGCGGCGCGGGTCATTCGGGAACACATCACAGAATTTCAGTGCGCTTTCCACTTCCTGCTTTTGCCAGGCTTGTGCGGCTTCATCGGCCAGTTCCCGGTTACCCTGGGTGTAGGCGAGGAGGGCGGCATAGCCGGCCTCGGCCTGCTTGCCATGGCCGGGCAGCTTGTAGGCGCTGTCCTCGTAGGCGACCACCGCTTGCGGATACTGTTTCAACTCGAACAGCAGTTCGCCGAGCAGAAAACTGATCTCACCCGCTTTCGGGTCGCTGGGAAAGCTGTCGAGATAACGGCGGTACCAATGGGCCGCCTCGGTGCCGTGTTTGGCCTGTTCCGGGGTGATCTCGCGGCTCTTGCTGTTGCGGCTGCGCTGGGCCAGGGCATGATGATACTCGGCCAGTTCCTTGAGATAGGTGCGCAGCTGCTCGCTGAGCCAGGTCTGATCCTCAGGCGGCAGTCCCCGCGACACCGGGCCGTTCAGGGCATAGTGTTCCGTGAAGGCCTTCTTGCTGTTGATGGCCAGGGCGGGGAAGTCGTTCTGGGTGTACATATCGACCACCCGGACCGACAGTCGAGGGGCTTGTGGATGACCCGGGTTGAGATTGACGAAGGCCATGTAGGCATCGGCGGCGTCCTGGATACGTTCCTGCTTGAGATACAGGTCGCCGAGTCCCTGGTAGATCAGGTACTCGTAATTGCGATGGCCGTGCTGGGCGAAATAGTCGCTGATGCGGTTCGCGCCTCCCAACTCGGAAAAGGTGAGACTGATGACCCGCAGGGTCTCGTTGAGCAACTCCTTGTCACCGGGGGAGAGCTTGTCCAGATCGAGGGGGGCCGTATTGTCCAGATTCCGGTCCAGCAGTCGGGTGAACGAGTCCAGGCCCTGTTCGGTTTTCCGCTGTTTGAACCGGGTCCAGCCGTGCTTGAACAGGGCTCGGTCGTAATAGGGTGAGTTGTCGTCGCGCTCAAGAATCCCCCCATAGGCCGTCTCCGCACGGCCGAACTCCTGCAGTACGAAATAACGCTCGCCCTGACGAAACCGGGCCTCCTGCCAGAAGCTGCTCTGCGGGTAGCGGGTGATCAGGGTGTCGAGCGCTTTCATCATCGCGGGAATGTCGCCCTGTAACTCATAGGCCCGGGCCAGTTGGTAGAGCACCAGATCACTGGCCTGATAATTGGGGTCCTGTTTCAGCAGCCCCTCGTAGAGTGCGATCGACTTCTGCAGTTCGTCCTCAGAAGGGGGGGCTTCCTCCGCCCCCATGAGGCGGCTCTCGGTACGTTCCAGTTGCAGGTCCGCAAGCCGGCGGGTGGCTTCGCTCTGCAGCCTCTGGTCCGGGTTGAGTTGCAACAACGCACGATAGTTCTCGATCACTTCGTTGCGTTCCGAGGGTGCAATACGGGTTTTCTCGATGCTGACCGGTTCGGCCTGGATGTCCGCCAGGGTGGTCTCGTCGGGATCGCTCTTGTACACCGAGGAGCAGCCGTTCAGGGCGAGTGAAGCCAGGGTAAAATAGAGCCAGGGTTTCACTGCGGCGTCACCCCTCTTTCGGAGCTGATATCGAGGAGGTTGGCGACTCCGAACCGAGCTTGAATCAGGTAGTTATTGATCAGGTTTTTGCGTTGATCGAGTTGTTCCAGGGCCATCGCGCGAAGCTGATCGGCCTGCTGGGTGCGTGCTAGTGTGACCTGATTCAGCAGCTTCGGAATTTCTCCCTCCAATGCATCGATACGGGCTCCGAAGACCGCGAAACGGTTGACGGCCTGCTCTTTGGCCTGGGCCAATTCCTGTTCCTGGGTTTGAGCGGTCTCCAGGTTTTGATCGAGTTCGCGCATCTGTTTCTTAAGGTTCCACAGCCGTGCGGGATGTTCCGTCACGGTCTGCCAGGTGAGAATGCCTTGCAGCAGTCGTGCGATGTCCTGCTGACCCTGAAGCCGCTCCGGAGCGCCGGAACCGGCGATCAGGTCATCGATACGCTGCAGTCGCGCCAGGAGTATCTTCTCCTCCCCGGTGGCCAGTATGAAGGCGGGTTCCTCGTCAGAGGCGGCTTGCTGGTAGCGTTTGAACAGGGCATCCCGTTCGGTATTCAACTGTTGCAGGCGATCCCCTTTGAGGTGGGCTTCCACTCGGGGCAGCTTTTCATCATAGGCCTGCTGTTGGGTCGCCAGCATGGTGCGGTAACTGCTGGTCTTCTGCTGCCAATTGCGCAGATTCTCTTCGAGCCGCAGCAGATCCTGATAGTCCTGCAAGCGCTCCTGATACAGGTTGCCGGAGAGCAGGTAGGGGAGCAGGGTACGGAATTCCGCACTCTTACTGCCGGATGGCTCTTCGCTCGCGGCAATGAGGTTGTCGGGAAAAGCTGCCTGGTCCACCTGTTCGATGATCCGCTCGACGCTTGCAAGCGATGTGTCATAGGCGCTGATCGCCTCCCGGTAGGCTTGAAGGGACTGCTGCTCGGCCTCGAGTACTCCGAATACATAGGGAATGGCCAGTTTGGCTTCCAGTACGGCCGGATCGCTGGTGTTGCGCTGGGCCAGCAGTTGCCAAGGCGCCAGGGCCTGTTCCTGCTGGTTCAACTGCAGCGATGCCCAGCCCAGTCCCAGCAGAGCCCGGTTACTGGCGGAACCCTGCAGGCGGACCTTCTGTAGGGAGGCCTTGGCGGCTTCGGCCTGTTGGGCTTCCAGCAATAGGTAACCCCGGGCGAGATTGGCCTGATCCCGAAGCGCCCGGGTCTCCTCGTTGTCCGAGTCGCTGCGGGCATCACCGATTTCCTGAAGGATGCCGAGGGCCTCGGACTGGCGATCGGATCGCAGCATCGCGATGGCTTGGTTATAGCGTGCGTAGAGCGACCACTCACCCTCTTTGGATACCGAGGACAGGTCCGTCATGGCCTTGTCCGGCACGTCCCGCTGCAGGTCGATGAGTCCTTGCAGGTAACGCTTTTCATCCAGGCCCTCAGGGGGCAGGGCATCACCGATTTCACCCAGAGCCTTCTCCGCGGACAGCGGCTCACCGCGACGGTGCCGGGCCTTGCCGAGATGCAGCCAGGCCCGGTCCTTGATTTTCGGTTCGACCGATTGATTGAGTACCCGTTCAAACAGGGACTCAGCGGTATTCGGCATGCCGTAGGCAAGATAGAGTCCGCCCAGCAGCAGTTCCGGTTCATCCTCGTAGGCCTTCATCAGTCCCTGCTCACGCGCGGCGAGCAGTTGAATGATGGCTGGGAAATAGGCCTCCTGGTAGAGATGGAACAGGGCCTCGCCATAGTGTAGATCATTCAGTTCCTGCGGATCGCCCGGTTCAAGCGTGGCGGCACTGCACAGGGGGGGCAGCAGGCTGAATAGGATGACCAGCCGGCTGAACAGGGGTGGCCGCATCCGTGTCACTCCCACTCCCGGACTTCGAAATCGGGTTGTTGCAGTGCCACGCTGTCGACGATTTTCAGTTCCAGATATTTGGGACCAATGCCTTTTTCAAAACTCACGGTCGCACCGCGTTTGTAATCCCGACCTTGGGGCCCCTCCCCGGTGAAGAAGGCGATCAGTTCATGGGGGCCAGATTTCAGGTTGCCGAGGTAGAGCCGCTGCACGCCGCCCCGCTGCAGCGCCTTGAGTTCACGTTCCGTGTAGAGATGGTTGGCCAGCTCCTTGTCATCGATCTGCAACTGCACGGAATCGAGTTTGAAAAAGGTTCCGATATCCACTGAGAGGAAAACGGACACCTGGGTGTTTCCGGGAAACAGCAGCTCTTCCTCGAGGATGAACAGCTCCTTGTTGAGTGCGATGACCGACTGTTTCAGATGCTCAACCTGACGGTCCAGGCCCGGTCCCGGCGGGGTTTGCGGATCAGCCGCCATGAGGGGCGCGCACAGACAACAGAGCAGGATAATGGCGTTGCGGAGTAGGGTCTTCAAGGCGGCAGTTCCCGGGTCGTGAAATTAACTGTGTTTACGAACAAACAAATCTATATGAATTAAGGTGTTGCGTTTGCGATGATAGTCACAGCTTAGGTTAAGAAGTTGGTAAAAAAAACCCAAATATACCGGAGTCAGAATGGGTTTTCAGGCGTTTTTTTCATCCGGCACCTTGGGAAGCGTATTTGAAGGTTCCTGTGCAATCCTTGTGGACAAAGACGTGAAATCTTTGAATATGGCATAAAATACGTATAACTCATAAGCTCTACCAGCGTGGATCCCGTTTAGTGAAACCCTCTTTAGGCCTCATCTCATGCATCTTGAGCATGTTACTCAGTCTGCCCGCTGGTGCGGAGGAAAACCGTGATCCGGATCCTTTCCAGGTGCGAAATCTCAATCCTTTCATTCTCATGCATGGTCTGCCGTTGGCGGCTTCAGCCAGGATCCTGGACGATCGGGCATCACGGGCCGGATTGCAATTCAGTGTGGCCAACACGTCCATTGAAAAAGTGACGGATGGAGAGCAGCTGACCTTGGATGGGGAAACCTATCGCACGGCCCTGATCTGGGAGCAGGGTCTCGGAGACGGTTGGCAATGGGGTCTTGAGCTGCCCTATCTGTCTCACCGCAGTGGTGGGCTCGACACATTGATTCAAAACTGGCACAACCTGCTCGGATTGTCCAACTCTGATCGGAATGACTGGCCCGAGAACCGTTTGCGATATCTCTATGTCGATGATGGCGAAATCCGGGTCGACGTGGGGGAAAACCGCAGCGGGTTCGGCGACCTGCAACTACAGCTCGCCCACAGACTGCCCCAGTCCGAAGCGGGACGGAATCTCTCCTGGCATGTGAGTGTGAAACTCCCAACCGGGGATGATGAGCGATTGTTGGGCAGCGGAGGAACGGACCTGGCCCTTTGGCTGTCCGGTTCGCAGCGATCGTTGCTTCCCGGCTGGTCGATGGCCGGGTTTGGCCAGGTCGGACTGCTGATCATGGAGAAGTCGGATATCCTTGTGGACCGTCAGCGCCCCATGGCGGGTTTCGCAACCCTGGGTTTGAGCTGGCAGACCTATGACTGGCTGGACCTGAAACTCCAGTACGATGGTCACACGCCCTTCTATCACAGTAATGTGGATCAACTCGGTGGGTCCGCGCAGATGCTGACCCTGGGTGGCAGCCTCTACTGGGGAGAGCAGCGGCTGCACCGTGTCGATCTCTCGGTGGGTGAGAATCTCGCATCGGACACCGTACCGGACTTCATCATCAACCTAGGCTACGAGGTGGGCTTCCCCTGAGATATGCGCCCAGGGTGCCTGTTCCGTTGTTCAGCCGGCGGTTGCAGAGGGGCGGGTGGCGCCCCCCCAGAGTGCACGGGCGATGAGAATGACGCCCACCAGAATGAACGGCAGGCTGAGCATCTGGCCGGTACTCAACCAGGTATCGGTGGTGTAAGCCGCCTGATTGGTTTTGACGAATTCGACCGCGAAGCGGGCACTGAACACGCCCACCAACAGCATTCCGAAGATCATGCCCTCGCGGATCCTCTGACCCCATCGCCGGTAGAACATCACCAATACCACGAAAATCAAGGCATAGGCGAGGGCTTCATAAAGTTGTGCGGGGTGACGGGGCAGGTTATCCACCCGTTCGAAGATGAAGGCCCAGGGGACCTGGGTGGGTGTGCCATAGATTTCAGAGTTGAACAGATTGCCGATGCGTATGAAGGCGCCGGCCAGGGCGGTGGGCAGGGCAAAACGGTCCAATAGCCATAGGTAGGAATCACCGGAACGCAGCTTGTAGATGTAGAGCCCGATCAGGGCGCCGAGACCGCCCCCGTGACTGGCCAGGCCCCCCTCCCAGAACGCCAGGATCTTCAAGGGGTGGCTGAGGTAGTAGGCGGGATCGTAGAACAGGCAATGCACCAGCCGGGCGCCAACAATGATGGCGATGACCAGGTAGACGGTGAGCTTTTCCAGATGCGAGGGGTCCTTGCCTTCGCGATGATAGATCCAATACAGGGTCTGGTAACTCATCAGATAGGCCAGCGCAAACAGGGCGCCATACCAGCGGATTTCGAGTCCGGCGAATGAAATCAGTACGGGGTCGATGTTCCAGGTTATGAACGCGAGTGCTTGATGCTCCATTATGGTCCTTCAGGGAGATAACTACAGAAGGACGATTCTATCAATCAAGGCGCGTTTTGACAGTAAACGATTACCCGCATACGGGAATGATCCATGCCCTCCGGGCCGGGTGTCGGGGCATAGGTCTTGAGCGACCCGTACCCGACCCGGCAATGACCGATCACATGATCGGGTTGAATGCGGTGAGGCTGTCCAGCATCGCGGCGTTGCCCAGGCTACTACCGAACAGGCTGGTGAACTGTCCCTGTTCGCCATGCAGGGCGAGGTAATTCAGGGCTACGGTAAGCACCAGCTGGTTGACGTTGTTGGCCGCCGGACTCGATCCGTTGTCCACCGCCCCGTCCGCCGTGAAATAACCGATCTGCTGATGCCGCAGCTGTTCGTCCAGGGTGCCGCCCATCAGACTGGCCGGGCCGCTGGGGTTGTAGACCAGGAAGAACGAGGCCGCGGTGGATTGGTTGTCGCCGGTCCACACGCCCTTGCCCCGGCCGTCGGCGGAGTTATCCACCGTTCCGTTGCTGGAGAGCGAGCCGTCACTGAATACGTAGAGCATCAGAGGCATGCCCAGACGGGCGGCGTATTCGATGCAGGCGCCCATGCAGCGTCCGGCCCTCAGATCCCGCTGCTCTCCAGTGGATCGATCCCCGGTATGGTAGTCGAAACCACCCATTGTGATGGTGCCCGCGCCGGCGTAGCCGTTGACCACCAGCTTCATCACCGAGGCGGTTTTCTGGAACTCACCCTCACCGTCGAACTCCGCCTGGGAAAAGATCGGGCCGATGATGTCCGGATCGGCGGTCACATCCAGAGCGGCGGGATCGCCGTAACGGTCGACCAGATCCGCACTCTTCACATAACCGCAACGGATCAACTCCTTGACCACGGCATCACTGGTGATACCGGTGTTGACGCTGTCGAGTTTCATATCCGAGATGCGCTGGATCGCTTCCATGACCGCGACCGCGTCAGCCTGATCGAGCAGCCCCACCAGCTTTCCGGTGTCCACCAGACCGGTGGTGTCGCTCGGACGGTCCACCTTGGTGGGACGTACCGCCGGATCGATCTGGTCCGCGGGGGCCACCGAGTTGCCCCCTGAATCGGAGCTGCGGGAGCCGATCAAGGTCAGCAGTTCCCCATCCGCGCCACAGCGGTTGATCGCGTACATGGGGTTGTGGGGATTGTTCGAGGTGTCGTTTTCCGAACGGGCCGGAATCACCACGCCGTTGACATTGGCTCGGTTTCCCGGCGAGACCTTCTCGAGAATACCGCGCAGGAAGGCGCTGTCGGAGTGAAACGCCAAGCCGAGTTCAGTGTTGATGTAATCGCTCAGACCGCTGGTCGGGTTGAGGATCGGCGGCACCATGTCGCCGGGCAGACCCAGCCGGTTGTAGCCGGCGGTCGTGAGGAAATCGAACTGGCCGCCCTGGAGTCCGGTCAGGACATTGGAGCCGGCGATGTTTCCGCCGCCCGCCAGGTCGAAACAGATAAAGGGGACTTTGCCCCCTCCCAGGGTATCGATACCACAGCTGCTCTTCAGAGTCTGCAGGTCGGAGGAGAGTGCCGCCCGGGCCTGTCTCGGGTTGGCGAACAGGCCGAACAGGGATGGCCCGGTAACCATTCCCAGACCGGCCATCAGCCCCTGGCGGACGAAATCCCGGCGGGTTACCGGACGGGGATGATCGGGATGGAACAGCGGGTCATCCGGGGAGAGATTTTTCACTTTTCTACGCATAGTATTTATTCCATCCGAATATTACTGCAACAACACCACAGCGCTGCCCAGCAGTGAGGCGCAAGCCGCCTTGGTGGCCTTTTCCGTGCGATCCGTGGCGCATTGGCCTGAGCAACGCGCCAGTCCGGCGCTGCCGGTCAGGAGGTTCATCAGCTCGCCCTCCACCTGGGACGGAACGGGCTGGCTGGCGAGATTTTCACCCATGAAACGACTCATCAACGGCGCCACCACCTGACTCTGCCAGGTGCTGCTCGGGATGTCGTTGGCATTGGTGGTGAAGTTGAATCCCGGGAAAAAGCTGGCTCGCAGGGTCGTGTCGTCCACCAGCGCGCTGCAATACTCGATTGCCAGTTGGGAGACGGCGACCTGATGCGAGGAGAGAAAACCGGTCACATCCTCGCTCGACGGGAGTTGCTGGCGAATCGTGGTGAAGGTTGTCTGTACCGTTTGGAGCGTCTGGCTGACTCCAGTCAGTTCCGCCATGCTGGCGTTGATCTCGTCGAAGGTCCGTAGGCCCACCTCGGAGCGGGGCTCGCCATCGGCGGGGGTCGCCGCGGGCAGGGGGGTCGGTTCCGTGAACACATGGGTCTGTGCCCCCAGGCGTTCGAAGGTGAGGAAGAACTGGTCGCTCAGGGCGCCCTTCTCCGAAGGAATGACCGTGGCGATACGCGACAACAGTTGCCCGTTTTGTGAGTACTCCGCCGCATTCAGGGTCGTGTCGAGCCGGGCATAGGATTGGCCGATCGACGCCTCCTTGCCGTTGATACCGATACGCATGCCCTGGATGGGGATGTCGCTTGGAACCACATTGTCATCGAGACTGATGAACTTCGGTTGGCGGAACAGGTAGCTGTAGTTGTCGTACTGGCTGACCTCGAACACGATGTAGCTCTGAGGCAGGTTCACCAGGGTACTGACGTTGAACAGCAGGAAGTACTTCTCACCCACGCCGGCTTCGAAGTTCTGCAGGATCTGTGATTCATTGAGCGCCCGGTTGTGGATCGCCAGCAGGCGCACCTTGCCCGCCCAAGGGCGGTCGCTGGAGGCTTCGTTGCCCAGCACCAGGGCATAGGTGTCGTCCCAGTCGTTGAGATTGCCTGGGGCCGTTTCGTCCTCATCATCCGTGAACACGCCATTGACATAGAGGCGGCGACCGTGTTCCGGATCGAAAGTGGCCACCACATGCTGTTCCGTGGCCTGAGCGTCATCGTCCATAGTGGAGTGTGCGGGTTCCCCATTGCCGTCGGTTGTGCTGGAGCGATGCAGGAAGTCATAGGCATAGAGTGTCTGACCCAGGGTGAAATTGCGGTCATCGACGCCCGCCGAGTAGCTGATGATGCGTGCCGGACCCTCCTGGGTCACGTTGGCGGGCACCACCCAGGCTTCGATGGTGTACTCGCCCGTGGCCTGTATCAGCTGCGCCAGCTTGCGGCTGTCGTTGGTGCTGCCCTGAGCCTTACCGTTGCGAAACTCGAGTCCCCAACCTTCAACCCAGCCCAGATCCCCGCTCAGGGTCAGGTTGATGGCCGGATCCACGCCACTGGTGTCGTAGGCGATGTTCCCCTCGCCGGTTTTGAACTCGTAGAGTGCGATGACATCGTTTTCCTGGCGGCTGCCACCGCTGGCCACGGTGCCTTCCGGGAGCGACAGGGCAAAGCTGACCACCAGTTCCGGGTCCACCGGAGTGGGGCTGATCGCGTCCGCCATGCGGGTAATGGCGTTCTGCATCTCCTGGGCGTTGTCCGGGCAGTCGTCCCAACAGTTATGCAGTTCGATGAGACGCTGCACCAGTCGGGAGTTGCGTGGGGTGTCCAGGTCGATGGAGGTTTTCACCGCCGCATAGGCGCTGTCCGAGTCCGCGCTGGCGAAATAGGGAGACTGGGGCGATGCGGCGTCATCCCTGTGGCATTCCGAACAGTATTCGGTCAGCAGGGGATGCACGTGGCTGGCGAACAGGGCTGAATCGTCCGGAAACACCTTACTCTCACCCACCACGTTCTCCGGTGGCGCCTCGAGCTCGATCTGTCGGCCGCCGCCGCTGCCGTCACCCAGCCAGGATTGGATGTAGTTGGTGATGATGGTGGCGCAGGCGCTGTTGCTGGCTTCCCAGCAGTTGTGTCCGTTCGCCACCTTGGTCACCAGGGCGGATTCGTCAGGTTCGGCCCGGTTGATGAACGGATTGACCGCTTCATAGGCTTGGTTGACATCATCCTCACGCACGAACAGCGGGGCCTGCCCCCCCGCGCCGTGGCAGGCGCCGCAGCGGTTCTGGGTGCGCAACGGTTCCCACACGCTGATTCGGTAGCCCTGAATGTCACTGGTGCGGGCCGCCGGTCCGTTGTAGGTGCTGGTGGTGATGCTGGTCTCCTGCTGGGATTCGTTGGAGACGCCATCCTGACAGGCCGGCAGACCGAACAGTGCCATCGCTGGGAGCAACAGCCAGGTCGACTTCCTTGCCCCGTCCATAAGCTTCTTGAATAGCATTTGCCTGCTCACTGATTCAGTCCCCCGCACAGTAGACGGCTGTCTCGGCAAACACCTGTTTCATGTTGTAGCCGGACTTGAATTGGGTGGTGATCTCACTGATCTTGCTGCGATCCGCGCTGTCGACCGGGGGGCGCAGGCACATCGCTTCGAAGGCTTTGGTGACCTGACACTCGGCAAACGCCTGGCTGTTGGCCAGTTCCTGTCCCTGGGATTTGGCGCCGTCACCACTGCCCGGCAGACTGGTATCCCAGCCCAACGCCGCGTTGGGACCCTTGCGCCAGTAGTTGTCCCAGTGATCGTTCGGTGTGGCGTAGCCGTCCTTGAATACACCGGTGTTGATTTGATATTTGTGCTGAACCACGCCCGGGGTGTAGGAGATGTGTCCGGCTTCCATGTCCTCTTCCGGGTAGTCATAACCGTAGTAGGCGTAGGCCTGGGTCAGGGGCTCCATGCCCGCATGGCAGCCGACGCAGTTGTTGAAAAACACCCGGCTGTCACCGCCCGGACTGCGCGCCACGTCCTGGCGCACCCGGTCGTGGGGGCGGGTCGGATCCTTGATCTGCTCCAGTTCCCGGCACAGGTGGTTGAGCATGGTGAAGCTGAACATGGCCCGGTTGGTGCCGTCGACAAAGAAGGCCCGGGCCGCGGCCCGGGTGGTGATGACCCCGGCCGTGCCCTCGGGGGGCAGTCCGGTTACGCTCGATTGAGTGGTTCTGCGCAATTCATCCTTGAGGTTGATGCCCTGGCTCTCCATGGCCTCGTAGTGGGCGTTGTCGTTGTTGGAGTAGGCTGGGGCGTTGCTGCCCACATAGAGTATGTCCGCGGACAGCAGTTCGTTGAACGGCACCTCGTCGCGCACCATGCCGATCACCGTGGCCGAATAGTCGTTGAGCGGCGCGAAAGGCGTCATCTCTTCGTTGGTCCAGGGCGTCACCCAGTTTTTCAGGGTGACGTTGTAGAAGTTGGGGTTCTCGATGGCCAGCATCGCGGCGGCGAGCGGATCGTTGTTCTCGATCTCGCTGACCATCTGCTCCAGCACCTCGGCGCTGGGAGGAACCCCGGCAATGCGGTCATGGATCCGTTTGGCCTGTTCCCTGGGGCCGGAAATCGCGGGACCGGCACACAGCAGCGCCAGACAGAATGCGACGAACTTCATCAATGAGCCTGGGCCTGATGGCGGATGCATGGGTGACATGATGGCGTTGCCTCTCAAACGGTACACATCGAATGTGCTGAATTCTGGAGTGCGGGTGTATTGCTGTCCCTGGTCTCGCTTCGACACGCCGCCGTGATCGGCGGGTCTCCTGAGGAGGGCGCGCCTTTCACGGCGGAGCAAGCCGGTCGGCGGGCGCTACACGTTTTTTGCACGATGTTTCTTTCTTCTAATGGATCGCGCTGTGTGTCAATGGCAGGTGGTGGAATCGTGATCTCTGTTTCTCCAAGTTGTGAACTCATGCACTGATTGGGGTTTTCGATTGGGTAGACTCTCAAGTCTATGATTTTATTAGTCGATAGCGGAATTCAACGCTATTCGGTAAAGCGGTCGTCTCACGGACCTTCGGGAGCTCTCACACCACATGAACGTTGTCCTACGCAAGGCATTGACGCCTTATGTCACCGCGCTCCTGTGTATCCCGCTGTGGATCGGCTGCGGCGGTGGCAGCAGTCAGGACCCGGATCCGGTGGTGGTGGACTATCCCGTGGCCTATGTGAAACGGCCGATCAACGAGCAGAGCAATTCGGATATCCGGGTCAGTCAGTACAGTGAAGCCGGGGGTGACCTGTACTACAAGAACTTTGCCGCCGGCAGCGCCGACGAGGTCAATGTCACCGGATCGGTGACCGGTGGACGGGGGGACGTGCGTGATGTTTCGGTCTCCTATGACGGCACCAAGCTGCTGTTCTCCCTGCGCATGCCGCTGATCGAGGACGCCGAACCCGAAGACCAGCCGACCTGGAATATCTGGGAATACGACATTCCCTCCGCACGTCTGCGCAGGATCATCGTCTCGGACATCACTGCGGAAGATGGCCACGACCGGTTTCCCTATTATCTTCCGGATGGCCGCATCGTCTTTTCGTCCACCCGCCAGCGCCTTGCCAAGGCGCGCCTGCTGGATGAGGGCAAACCCCAGTATCTGGCCATGGAGCGTTCCGTCAACGAACCTGCCATGGTGCTGCACGTGATGAATTCGGACGGCAGCCGCATCACCCAGATCTCGTTCAACCGCAGCCATGATTTCTCACCCAGCGTACTGGCCAATGGGCAGATTGTGTTCAGCCGCTGGGACAACGCGGATGGCAACAATGCGATCCATCTCTACCGGGTGAATCCGGATGGCACCGAACTGGAACTGCTCTACGGGCTGAACAGCCACGACACGGGCACTGAAGGCAGTACGGTGCAGTTCCTGCGTCCCCAGGAGATGGCGGATGGCCGCCTGCTGGCCCTGCTGCTGCCCTTCGACGGCACCGACGAGGGGGGCAGTCTGGTCTTCATCGATATCGCCACCTATGTGGATAACGACGCCCCCACCTGGGACAACCTGGGCATGACCGGACCGGCCCAGACCCTCGCCACCCAACACCGGGTCACCACTGACGGTTCGGTGTCCGCGGGCGGTCAGTTGCGCAGCGCCTATCCCCTGTTCGACAGCACCGACCGGATGCTCATCAGCTGGAGTCCCTGCCGGGTGATCGAGGACGATCGGATTCTGCCCTGTACCGAGGAACGTCTGGCTGACCCGGCTGTGCAGCCCGCTCCACCACTCTACAGTCTGTTCATCTACGATCCTTCCAACGGTACCCAGTTGCCCATCGTCAAACCCCAGGAGGGGATGATCTTCACCGATGTGGTGGTGGCGGTTTCCCGCAGAGAGCCGATTATTCGCTATGACAAAACCGCGGGGATCGATCTCGACCCGACTCTGGTGGACGACAAGGCGGGCCTGCTGCATATCCGGAGTGTCTATGACCTGGATGGGGTGGATACCGCGGAACCCGATCTGACGACAGTCGCCGATCCGGCCCAGACCCGGCCCGACGACCGCGAGCCGCGTTTCCTGCGACTGCTCAAACAGGTCACGATTCCCGACGACGATGTGCTGAATTTCTCCAACACCGCCTATGGCCGCACCACCCAGTTCGGCATGCGTGAGATCCTCGGCTATGCGCCGATCGAACCGGACGGTTCGGTGCAGGTCAAGGTGCCGGCGAATGTGCCGGTCAGCTTCAGCGTGCTCGATCGGCAGGGTCGTCGGGTGGGCGGGGTACACCCCTTCTGGCTGCAGTTCCGGCCGGGCGAGGTGATCCAGTGCGGCGGCTGTCATGAAGGTGATAACCCGCTGCCTCACGGACGCCTTTCGGCCGCACCGCCCAGCGTCAACAACGGCAGTCAGATCACCGGCCAGCCCTTCCCCAATGCCAATCCGGAACTCTGGACCGACGTGGGCGAAACCATGGCCCAGACCCGCAATCGCCTGCAGTGCCGGGCTGCGGCCTGCGATCCCACCCTGGATCCGGTTTACGCGGATGTCTGGTCCGATCCGGCCCGCTCGACCGTCGAGGCAGAGTTCGCCTACCGCTATGCGGATCTGGATACGCCGGCGCCCTTGAGTGACACGACCTGCGCCAACAACTGGAATGCCCTGTGCCGCTCGGTGATTCACTACGAGCAGAATATCCATCCGCTGTGGGAGCTGCCGCGCACCGTCGAGGACGGGGAGGGCAACCTGATCGAGGATCACACCTGCACGAGCTGTCACGATGCGGATGACAACGGCGAGACCGTGGTGCCGGACGCCCAGCTGGATCTGACCGGCGGGGCCTCAGAGGATGAACCCCAACACCTGACCGCCTACCGGGAACTGCTCTATCCTGACAACATGCAGGAGGTGGTCGATGGGATTCTGGTGGATGTGCTGGTGCCGGCCACGGATGCCAACGGCAATCCACTCTACGAAACCGATGAGAACGGCAATCCGGTCTTGGATGCGGAGGGCAATCCGATACCCCTGCCGGATGTACCGGTTCCGGTGCCGGGTGGCGCCTCCATGGCGGCGGGATCCGCCAGCGACAGCCGCTTCATGGATGTATTCAGCGGCGGTGGCGTACATGCCGGATATCTCACGGACGCGGAATTGCGCCTGATCGCCGAGTGGCTGGATATCGGTGCGCAGTACTACAATGATCCTTTCCTGGCCCCAGTGGATGACTGAAGTTTGAGACACAACAGGTTTGTACGCGCTTGGCCCCTGTGGGTCTGTGGATGGCTGCTGGGGCTGATTCCGCTGTCCGGCATGGCGGAGGATGTGCCTGTGGAAGTGCAGGTCACGGCGCCCTATATCGAAATGCATACCGGCCCGGGCAGCGTCTATCCCGTGCAGTATGTGGCGGAACGCAACGAATGGGTGAAGATCTACAAACGCCGCACCGACTGGTTCCTGGTGGAAACGCCGCGGGGCTTCCAGGGTTGGGTGGCGATCGAACAGATCCGCCAGACCCGCTACTCGGACGGCACGCCCCTGCAACTCACCGCCTTCGATCAAGACGACTTCCGCAACCGGGCCTGGGAGTTCAGTTTCTATGGCGGCGACATGGACGGCGCCTCGCTGCTCGGTCTTTATGCGGGCTATGCCTTCAACGAGAATCTCTCCACCGAAATCAGTTTTTCCCAAGCCCTCGGCGACTATTCCAGCGAGTATCTGGTGGATGTCAACCTGCTCTCCCAGCCCTTTCCGGAATGGACCTTCAGTCCATTCTTCACCCTGGGGGGCGGCGTCATTCGGACCGAGCCCAGCACCACCCTGGTGGAGACCGAAGACCGGACCGACACCACCGCCCATGTGGGCGCGGGATTACGGGTCTACCTGACCCGGCGCTTTTTCATACGCGGCGAATTTCGCCACTATGCGGTGTTTACCAGCCGTGAAGACAACGAGGAATTTGATCAGTGGAAAATCGGACTCGGCTTCTTTTTCTGAATGCAGCGCTGGTGTTGAGCCTGTTCGCGCAGTCGCCGGCACAGGCCGCGGAACCCCTTGGGGACAAGCCCCGCGAGGAACTGCTGATCGAGCCCGAGGTGGCCCGTCGTGAGATCAGCGAAGCGAAGTTCGACACCGAGGATTTCGAGATCGGGGCCTTCGTCGGGCTGATGAATATCGAGGACTTCGGCACCAGCGCCCTGTACGGGGCGCGTCTGGCCTACCATGGCACCGAATCCCTGTTCCTTGAAGCGGCGCTGGGCAGCACCGAGGCGAACGAGACCAGCTACGAACGCTTGAGCGGTGATGTGCAGCTGCTGACCGACAGCGAGCGGCGTCTGACCTATTACAACCTGTCGCTGGGCTACAATCTGCTGCCCGGCGAGGTGTTCCTCGGCGGTAAGGTGGCGTACAACAGCCAGTTCTACCTGATCGCCGGTATTGGCAGCACCCACTTTGCCGGCGACGATGCCTTCACCTACAACGTCGGTGCCGGCTATCGGCTGCTGATCAATGACTGGCTCACGCTGCATCTGAATGCGCGGGATCACCTGTTCGAGTCCGATCTGCTGGGTGAAAACAAAACCACCCACAACTTCGAGTTGAGTGGCAGCCTGACCTTTTTCTTCTAGAGGAAATTCGTAAACATGACTTACCGGACTATCAGACGAGGCCTGGCCGGCCTGATGCTCAGTGGCTGGATGCTCGCCATGCCGGCGATTGCACTGGCGGTCACCGAAGGCGAAGCCGCACCCGATTTCACCCTAAAGAGCCGCAGCGGTGAAAACATCAAGCTGAGCGAGCTGCGCGGCAACGTGGTGATGGTGAATTTCTGGGCCTCCTGGTGCGGTCCCTGCCGTCAGGAGATGCCGTTGCTGGATCAATTGTACGATCGCTACAAAGACATGGGCTTTACCCTGCTTGGAATCAATCTGGACGAGGAGCCCGGCGCCGCGGACAAAGTGCTGAAAGAGATCCCGGTGACATTTCCGATTCTCTACGATGCCAAGAACCAGGTGAGTCAGGGCTACCAGGTCGAGGCGATGCCCAGCACCTTCATGATCGACCGGGACGGTAAGGTGAGGCATCTGCACAAGGGTTACCTGCCCGGTTACGAAAACGACTATCAGTCGCAGATCCGTGACCTGCTGCGCGAATGATCATGAAACGCCTGTCGCCACCCCTGAAAGCACTGCTGTGTGCCCTGACCCTGATGCTGGGTGGATGCAGTGTCGAGCCCTGGGTGAAACCCTATGAACGCGCGCACCTGGCCGATCCCATCATGAGCTTCGATCGCAGCCCGGTGGCCAATGGCTATCGCACCCATGTGTATCAGATCCGTGAATCGGCCCGGGGCGCCGAGGGCGGCGGTGGAGGTGGTTGTGGCTGTAACTGATACCCGTTGGCGGTACCTGGCCGGTGGGGTGGCGTTGGCGCTGCTCAGCGCACTGCCGGGCGCCCGCAACCTGTTCGCCACGGTGCTTCCGGAGGACCAGGCGGATGTGATGTATCACCGCTACGACGGCGGTGGGGTGGAGGTGGACGGTCCCACCCTGCAGGTGCGCAAATCGATCGGCGAGACCTTCTCCGTCTCCGCCAACTATGCGGTGGACAGTATCTCGAGCGCCTCGGTGGATGTGGTCAGCATGGCCTCGCCGTATACCGAAGAGCGCACCGAAACCAGCCTGTCCGTGGATTACCTGCACAACAAGACCCTGATGAACCTGTCGCTGATCAAGAGCGACGAAAGCGACTACCTCTCGGAGACCGGTAGTTTCAGCGTCAGCCATGACATGTTCGGCGACCTGACCACTGTGACCCTGGGCTACTCCGTGGGCAACGACGATATCAGTCGCAATGGGGATGAGGATTTCGGGGAGACCGCGAAGCGTCAGAACTACCGGGTCAGCCTGACCCAGGTACTGACCAAGGACAGCATCATGGGCCTCAACTGGGAAACCATCACCGACGAGGGTTTCCTGGGCAGTCCCTACCGGTCCTATCGTTATCTCGATCCGGCCAGCGAAAAAGGCTACAGCTTTCTGCCGGAGAGTTATCCCACGACCCGTACCAGCAATGCGTTGGCGCTGCGCCTGAAATACTACCTGCCTTACCGGGCGGCCCTCAGCGGCGAGTACCGTTTCTTCAACGATACCTGGGGTATCACCGCCAACAACCTGGAATTTGCCTATACCCATCCTTTCCGCGAAAAGTGGATTTTCGATATCCGTTACCGCTACTACACCCAGGACAGCGCGGATTTCTACAGCGATCTGTTTTCCCGGCGTCAGCCTTTCACCTACATGGCGCGGGACAAGGAGTTGAGCACCTTCCAGAGCCATACCATCGGTTTCGGGTTCAGTTATGAAATCAAACCGGATTTCTGGCAGTTCATCGATCACGGTAGTTTCAATCTGGATTTCGACTACATGCGCTACAGCTATGACGATTTCCGGGATATCACCGAAGGCGGTGTCGCGGGGGAGGAGCCGCTCTACTCCTACTCCGCCAATGTGATCAAGGCCTACTTCTCAGTCTGGTACTGAACAGACCGGTAGCCCGGGTTCCGCTTCGCTGCACCCGGGCTACGACGGATACACGAGCGTGTTTTCGGCTGAGTTTGAGGGATCTCCCGCGCTCGGGATCTATCCCTGTTTCTTCAATCGGTTGGGTGAACCGGAACTGTCCCGGACCGGTGCCGGTATCCGCCAATTCAAAACTCAAAACTTAAACTCAAAACTCCCCGCAAGGGGCAATTCATGCCTGATTCCTGGCATCTTCTGTGGCATAATCGGCCGCTGGTTTTGATTCCCTGGGGCATTCAGGCTTCCACGGGCCGAGTCTCCGATCCTATAGAAGAGGTTCCTACTCATGAGTTTTTTCATTTCCGACGCATTGGCGGAGGCGGCACCTGCCGCGGCCGGACAGGCGGACGCGATCACCGGTCTGCTTCCCCTGGTGATTTTTGGCGCCGTGCTCTACTTCCTGATGATCCGTCCCCAGGTGAAGCGCCAGAAAGAACACAAAAAGATGGTCGATGCCCTGTCCAAGGGCGATGAGGTCGTCACCGCGGGCGGCATCGCCGGACGCATCACTGATCTGGGTGAGAACTTCGTCCAGGTGGAGATCGCCGAGGGCACCCAAGTCAAGATTCGCCGTCAGGCCGTGGACACCGTGCTGCCCAAGGGTTCCCTGAAAGAACTTTAGTCGCGAAAGGGCATCTACAGTCAGGGCAGCCACCCGGCTGCCCGCGAATTCCCGCTGAACCTAACAAGAAGATACGATGAACCAATACCCACTCTGGAAAAACCTGATGGTTGTGGGAGTGATTCTGATTGGAGCCCTGTATGCCTTGCCCAACCTCTTCGGGCAGGATCCCTCCATCGAAATCTCCGCCAGCCGCGACGCGGTCATCGATGAAGCCACCGCGACCCGGATCCGGGACGCACTGGCTGAAGACCAGATCACACCCAAAGGGACGGAAATCCGGGACAAGAAACTCCTGGTGCGTTTCACCCGTTCCGAAGACCAGTTGCGGGCGATGGATCGTATCGCCACGACCCTGGGCGACAACTACACCGCGGCACTGACCCTCTCGCCGGATCTGCCGGAATGGCTGAGGTCCCTGGGTGCCGAGCCCATGTACCTGGGTCTGGATCTGCGGGGTGGCATCTACGTGCTCATCGACGTGGATATGGAGACTGCCATCCAGCAGGCGGCGGAACGTTACAGCGACGACATCCGTACCCTGTTGCGGGAGAAACGGGTGCATGGGGTGCGCATCACCCGGGACGGTGAACAGGTGGTGCTGAAAATGGAAGCCGCCGCTACCCGGGACGAAGTCAGCAAACTGCTGGGTAACGAATTCCGCTCCCTGAACCTGGAGGAGGTGGATGAGGCGGATGGTTTTGTGCTGAAACTCAGCCTCTCCCCCAAAGAGCGTCAGGACGTGCAGAAGTTCGCCCTGCAGCAGAACATCACCACCCTGCGTAACCGGGTCAACGCCCTGGGCGTATCCGAACCCTCGATTCAGCAGCAGGGCATCCGGCGCATCGTGGTGCAACTGCCGGGTGCGCAGGATCCGGCCAAGATCGAGGAGATCCCGGGCGCCACCGCGACCCTGGAATACCGTCTGGTGGATACCGAACACAGCGTCGTGGATGCGGTCAACGGACGGGTCCCGGTCGGGTCGTCCTTGTATAAAGAACGGGACGGTCAGCCGATCCTGTTGAAGAAGCGGGTCATCGTCACCGGCAATCAGATCGTCGACGCCTCGTCCGGTCTCGATCAGCAGAACGGCTCACCCGCGGTGTTTGTCAGTCTCGATGGCGTGGGCGCCAAGCGCATGCGCAACATGACCACGGAAAACGTGGGTCGTCCGATGGCCGTGGTATTCATCGAAAACCGCCCGGTCACCCGTGAAGTGGATGGGAAAACCGTGAAGACCACCCAGAAGGTGGAGGAGGTCATCTCCGTAGCCACCATTCGTGAACCTTTCGGCAAGCGTTTTCAGACCACCGGCCTGGACAGCACCGAAGAGGCCCACGACCTGGCCCTGCTGCTGCGAGCCGGCGCCCTGGCGGCCCCTATCGAGATCGTCGAGGAACGCACCATCGGCCCCAGCCTGGGTCAGGACAGTATCGACCAGGGCTTCAAGTCCGTAGTGATCGGACTGTTGCTGGTCATGGTGTTCATGGGTGTTTACTACCGGATGTTCGGCCTGGTGGCGGATCTGGCCCTTGGAATGAACATCATCCTGATCGTGGCACTGCTGTCGATGCTGCAGGCCACCCTGACCCTGCCGGGTATTGCCGGTATCGTGCTCACCGTGGGCATGGCGGTGGATGCCAACGTGCTGATCTTCGAGCGCATCCGCGAGGAGATCGCCAATGGCAACTCGCCCCAGGCAAGCATCCAGGCGGGTTACGAGAAGGCCTTCTCAACCATCATTGACGCCAATATCACCACGCTGATTGCGGCGATCGTGCTATTCAGCTTCGGTACCGGTCCGATCAAGGGATTTGCCGTGACCCTGGCGCTGGGTATCGTGACCTCCATGTTTACCGCCATTATCGGTACCCGGGCGGTGGTCAATCTGCTCTACGGGCGTAAGCGGATCAAGTCACTGGCGATCTGAGATAGGGTGAAACAGATGCAGTTTTTCAAAAACAACACAGCCATCGATTTCATGGGAAGACGCCGTCTGGCGACGCTCTTCTCCGGAATCCTGATTCTCATTGCCCTGGGTGCGATCATCGCGAGGGGCCTCAATTTCGGTATCGATTTCACCGGCGGCACCTTGATCGAGGTGAAATTTCCTCAGGCGGTAGAGCTCGCCGATGTGCGCAGCGCACTTGGCAAGGAAGGCTTTGCTGAAGCGGTGGTCCAGCATTTCGGCACCTCCCAGGAGGTTCTGATCCGTCTGGCGCCCCGGGAAAACACCGAAAGCGCAAAGATCAGCGATCAGGCCTTTGCCGCATTGAAAACCATCGATGCCCAGGCGGACCTGCGGCGGGTTGAGTTTGTGGGACCCCAGGTGGGTGACGAGTTGACCGAGGATGGCGGACTTGCGCTGCTCTACTCCCTGATCGGCATCCTGATCTATGTGGGATTACGCTTCGAGTACCGTTTCGCGGTGGGTTCGGTGATTGCCCTGGTGCATGACGTGATCATCACCCTCGGGTTCTTCGCCCTGTTCCAGGTGGAGTTCGATCTGCCGGTGCTGGCCGCGGTGCTGGCGGTGATCGGTTACTCGCTCAACGATACCATCGTGGTGTTCGATCGGATTCGCGAGAATTTCCGCAAGGTCCGCAAAGGGGAGACGATCGAGATCATCAACGGCTCGATCAACCAGACCCTCTCCAGAACCCTGATCACCTCGGGCACCACCCTGCTGGTGCTGGTGGCTCTGCTGCTGTTCGGTGGGGAGATTATTCGCGGATTCTCACTGGCGTTGATCGTGGGTATCGTCGTCGGTACCTACTCCTCCATCTATGTGGCAAGTACCTCGGTCATCGCCATGGGCGTGAGTCGCGCGGACCTGATGCCGGTCAAAAAAGAGGACGGCGAGATCGATGAGATGCCCTGAGGGGGTGCGGATCCCTGACTGTTGACAAAAGGCCAGGGATTTCGTGTTGACTCGGAGCTGCGCTCAATCGCCCGATCCGGGGCAAATTAAGCCCCAACGGTCGACTGGTGCTATTCCCCCTCCCCGCTTTCCTCATATTCGTACAGCGAGGTCAGGGTGGCGCCCTGTCCCGAGAAGCATCGCTGATGACTGACGGATTGTGAGGCGTCCATTAAGCCATTCAGCACATCTCGCATGACTCGCTCCAGGGCCTTGTCACTTAGTTTCCTGGTTTTGTTTTCTTCGTCTTGCATACGTTCGGGTCCACTCAGGCAGTTGATGCACTACACCCGAACTAACGGTTGGATGGCTCTGATCTTGAGGTACAAATTCACGGGACTTGCGAATCTGTGAATTGGATTCATGACCTTGGGAAGTAAACATAACTTGCAGAAACAATCTGTTAAACCTGCGAGCTTAGCGGGCGAGGATTGGCTGAGGCGCGACGATGCAGGGAAGGCTGGGAGTTGCAGGACCCGCATTCATGCGCCGGGATATTTTCCGGTTGGGTCCTGGAATGGGGGATATCCCCCGTACAAAAACAGCCTGCTGGGCGGACGCTCAGGCTCTGAGCTTATCGTCCAGGTGGGGCAGGATGCGTTTCAGCATGGCGTTATGCACTTTCATGTTACCCGCCAGTACGTTACCGGTTTCCAGAAAGCGTTCACCGCCTCCGATATCGGTGACCAACCCTCCGGCCTCGCGGACCAGTAGTGCACCGGCGGCAAAATCCCACTCACTCAGTCCGAGTTCCCAGAACCCGTCGATCCGGCCCGCGGCCAGATAGGCGAAATCCAGAGCGGCCGAACCCGGGCGGCGCACCCCCGCACTGTCCCTGAGCAGGTCCTTCATCATGCCGAGATAGTTGTCGATGAAGCGAAAGTCCCGATAGGGGATGCCGGTACCCAGCAGGGCGCCATTCAGTGCCTTGCGACTGGAAACTCGGATCTTACGGTCATTCAGCAACGCGCCGTCGCCGCGACTGGCGGTGAACATCTCTTCGCGAATCGGGTCGTAGACCACACCGATTTCCAGCCGGCCTTTGACCTTGAGTGCGATGGACACCGCGAACTGGGGGAATCCGTGCAGGTAGTTGGTGGTGCCGTCGAGCGGGTCGATCACCCATTGGTACTCATCCCCCTGATGCTGGCCGCTCTCTTCGGCCAGGATCGCATGATGAGGGTACTTGTCGCGCAAAACCTCGATGATGGCCGCTTCGGCATTGCGATCGACATCGGTGACGAAATCGTTGTTGCCCTTATCGGCGATGGTCAGGCGGTCGAGCCGGTCGAAGCTGCGGGTGATGATACGGCCGGCCTCGCGGGCGGCACGTACTGCAATGGTTACCATGGGATTCATGGGCGGCGAGGATACCGCATGTCACGGGAGGGATAAACTCTTTTTGCGCGCGGGCCGTGATATGTATCGGCGGTTCACCTGGGCGCGCAGGGTGACTTTATCCTGAGAGACGTTCCCGATTGAGACTCCCCGGGTCAGCCTATGCTCGAACCGTGGAATCCGGTACCCTTGCGCGCTATGCTGCAGAACATCCGAATCGTACTCGTCGATACCAGTCATCCCGGTAATATCGGTGCCGCGGCCCGGGCCATGAAGAACATGTGCCTGCAGCGGTTGGTCCTGGTTTCTCCCCAACTCTACCCCCACGAGGAGGCCACGTCCCGGGCATCCGGAGCGGATGATGTCCTGCAGCAGGCCCAGGTGGTTCAGTCCCTCGACGAGGCACTCACGGGCTGTCGGCTGGTAGTGGGAACCAGCGCCCGTGCACGCAGTGTCAACTGGCCGGTGGTCTCTCCCCGACAGGCCGCTGCCAAAATCGTGGAGGAGTCCGCCGAGGGCGATGTGGCCCTGGTTTTCGGTCGTGAGCGTTCCGGACTCAGCAACGAGGAACTCGATCGTTGCACCTTTCTGGTTCACATCCCTACCAATGAGGCCTACAGCTCACTCAACCTGGGTGCAGCGGTTCAGGTGCTCAGCTACGAGGTCTACCAGCACCACCTGGGTGATGTCATGGGGGAACAGGATCAACACAGAGACCTGGCGACCGCAGAGATGCTGCAAGGTTTTCACCACCACCTGGAACAAGCCCTGGATGATGTGGGTTTCACCGCCAACAAACAGTCCGATAAGCTATTGAGACGCTTGCGCAGTCTGTTCCAGCGGGCTCGGTTGGACAAGGACGAGGTCAATATCCTGCGCGGTATCCTCAGTGCCATGCAGGGCCGCAAATCCATGCGTCGCTGAATCGGGCTCAAGGCAGCAGAATGGTCGATCCTGTGGTCTCGCGAGCCTCCAAAGCCCGGTGTGCCCCGGCCGCGTCAGACAGCTTGAAACGCTGATTGATTTCGATGCGGACAGCGCCTGATAGCACCTGATCGAACAGAGCAGCTGCGCTCTGGCGCAGTTCCCCGGTGTCGGCGGTATAGGTCATCAGTGTGGGACGAGTCAGGTAAAGCGAGCCGCGAGCGGTCAGATCCTCCAGTTTTACCGGCGCCACTTTTCCCGAAGCGCTGCCAAAACTGACCATCATGCCCCGGGGAGAGAGACAGTCGAGGGAATCGGTCCAGGTATCTTTTCCGACCCCGTCATAGACAACCGGTACCCCCTGGCCCTGGGTGATCTCCTTTACCCGGGCAACAACATTTTCTTCCCGATAGAGGATCGTGTGGTCACAACCATGGGCCTTGGCGATCTGCGCCTTCTCTTCACTTCCGACCGTACCGATCACGGTGGCACCCAGTTGTTTCGCCCATTGGCAGAAAATCAGCCCGACGCCCCCCGCGGCGGCATGAAAAAGTACTGTTTGCCCGGATTGAACCGGGAAGGTTCGCCGCAGCAGGTATTCTGCGGTCATGCCCTGCAGCATCATAGCGGCGGCCGGTTCGAAGTCGATCTCGTCCGGGAGTTTGACCAGACGTCCGGCTGGCATGTTGCGGGCCTCTGAATATGCCCCCAGAGGGGGATTGGCATAGGCGACCCGATCACCTTCCACGAAGTCTGCGACATCGCAGCCGACAGCCTCGACGATACCGGCAGCTTCCAGTCCAGGGATACAGGGCAGGGACGGGGTCGGGTAGGCTCCCGTGCGATGGTAGGTATCGATATAGTTGAGACCCACCGCACGGTGTCGGATACGTACCTCGTCCGGCTTCGGAGGGAGCAGTGCAATCTCCTCCCAGCGCAATTGTTCCGGTCCGCCATATTCGTGGATTCGTATCGCTTTGGTATTCATGATGGTTTTTCCGATATTCCCTCAGGCATTCACTCATGTTTCGGAGTTGATCTCGAATCCGTTTTGTCAGTCCGTATGAGCGCTATTCAATCTGGCATTCCCATTCGACAGGGGGGCAACTTTTACAGGCTTTTGGGTCATCAGGATCGGGAGCCAGACAAGCCCCGCCGCAATACATGATAGTTTCCCCATTAGAGTTGTCGTGGTAGCTGCGTGGTCCATCGACCTCGGGTACGCAACTCAACATGACAACAACACCACAAGACTTTGGTTGATCACAACTGAGCTGCTGTGTGTACCTTTCATAAACGGCTCTGACGGTCGGATGCAGTAGCTCTATCGAAATCTCTTCAGCGACAGGCAGGCTGTCGTTATCCGAATCGTTGTTACAAGCGGAAATAAGAATTGCGAGAATGCTGAATATGACTAATTTTGACATCCTTTGTCTCCTTCAGAAAATTCGATACGAGCGTCGTTGTGATCTTAATCGACTGATCCTGTTTTGTATTGGATCCAGAGGGTATGAAGCGGGCAATAACATTCTGGAAAAATAAAAAAGGTCTGGTGCATGTCATTGAAAATGATTTTCGTTTTATCACCATTGGCTGAGGCACTCCCCCCCGGCAGATATTGAGATACCCGGATTGTGGCATGGTTAAATACCCTAGTAATTTGTGCGGGATTGTGCATAATCATCAGCCTCTTGTAACGCTGTGCGGGGCGTCATTCCGGCAATAGCGTTCCATGTGAGGCCCGACGCTGGCTTGACCCTGGACAGAAGTAGACCCATATGCCGTCAAACAATTCCGGAGCAAGGAAAATCTCCCGTTGGAAAGAGGACATACAGAGCGTCTTCGAACGGGATCCTGCAGCACGCAACAGCTTCGAGATCGTCACCACCTATCCCGGGGTGCACGCGGTGATGTTTCACCGGCTGTCTCACAAACTCTGGCAACTGGGGCTGAAGTGGCTGGCCCG
>JBNLFS010000147.1:0-34093 GCA_050305635.1 Candidatus Thiodiazotropha sp.
CCAGGCCGAAGCCGCCCAGCCGCCCGACACGCATGCCTGTATCAGATGCGTGCCGGATCCCCCCGGGTTACGCGTTGCTTCACCCGGGCTACAGCGAACGCCATACCGGGCATCATTGTAGCCCGGGTGCAGCGCAGCGGAACCCGGGAAACCAGGCCGAAGCCGCCCAGCCGCCCGACACGCATACCTGTATCAGATGCGTGCCGGATTCCCCCGGGTTACGCGTTGCTTCACCCGGGCTACTCCGGGCCATACCTTGTCGCACCGTAGCCCGGGTGCAGCGCAGCGGAACCCGGGAAACCAAGCCGAAGCCGCCCAGCCGCCCGACACGCATGCCTGTATCAGATGCGTGCCGGATCCCCCCGGGTTACGCGTTGCTTCACCCGGGCTACCCGAGCTTCAGATCGCTACGTAACTCCAGCCTTGCTGCAGCCGTTCGACCACGAACTGTACCGCCGAGGGCTTCACCACCGCGTTTTCGATTAGGGCTACATCCTGTCCTTCACGCACCAGCTTCGCGATGGTGTTGTTGCAGGCCACGAACTGGAGCGCCGTGTAGCTGTCGCTGAGATCCTTGATGCGCTGCACATAGGGTGATGCGCTCTTGCGCAGCAGATCGATGCCCCCCGCACTCGCGACGATGTTCACTTCCACACCCTGGTCCTGATAGCGGGACAGCAGGTTCTCCGCCCGGTCCAGGGTCTGCTTGAACTTCCCGCTGTCCGAGTGCCCGATGAACAGCACGACCTTGTTCGGCTGTGAGACCACCTGGGTCAGCTCGAAGGGCGCCAGGGGGTCATTGGGAACGGTGAATCGTCCGCCTGCGAATCCCAGGCTGAACAGGGCCACAGCGGCTGCGGCTAAACCGATGCGCAGGCGCGGCGTCATGCGTAGCTGTCGCTTGGGGGACTCACACTCGGCATAGGCGTAGCGCACCATGTCTTTCAGCCGGTGGATGTCGCACAGGGATTCGCGCAGCTCCGCATGCTGCTCGATCTCCTCGAGCAATCGTTCGCTCTGGCGGGTGTCCAGCGCCCCGTCCGCGAGAGCGTTCAGCTGGCGAAAAGTCTCGTCATGTCCTTGTTTCATTTCACGCTCCTGAGATGACAACGTTCAGGATTCAGGTCGCCGTGCAGGGCGATGAGATCCTCCTTCAGAGCCTGCCGCGCGCGGCTGACCCGACTCATCACCGTGCCGATGGGAATCTCCAGGACCTCGGCGACCTCGCTGTAGGAGTAACCTTGCAGGTCCACCAGGGTAATCACCTGCCGCTGCCCCAGGGGCAGACGGCCGATGGCGCAGCGCACCCGGTCGATCACCTGCTGCTTGCGCAGTCCCCGCTCCGGGGTCTGGTCGCTGCTCATGACCAAATCCTCGAGATCCACCGTCGGGTGCAGGCGCCGCAGATGTTCCCGCCAGCAGTTGTTGAGAATGCGGAACAGCCAGTGCTCCAGCTTCATTTCGTCCTTCAACTGGTGGTGATTTGCCAGCGCGCGGGCCAGCGCCTCCTGGGTCAGGTCATCCGCCAGCATACGGTCTCCGCACCAGGACAGGCCTACCCGGTAGAGGTCGTTTCTGTAGTCGCCGAACCGCTGGCGTAAGGTTCGGGCCGGTCGGCCCAGACTGAATAGTTTCATTATCGTTTTATCTCCCCCTGAACCCACAAGATGCCGATGCCCGGGGTTTTATTCCATCTCTCGCGGATTTTTTTCGAAAGGCCAGTTTATGCGGGATTCATGGAATAAAAACCCCGCGGTTTCCGTCAAGTGGCACGCGGGCGGTTCGCATCGGGCTGAACCGGGCCGCGCCAATCACATAATTACAGAGGATGACGTGTATGAAACGACCCAATCAATGGTACTGGGGGGCAACCGGTGTGTGGTTGCTGTCCATGGCACTGCTTATCGGCGCCATGCCCGTGTGGGCCTCCGAAGAGAAGCCCTTCGCGGAAAAACAGGTGGTGCTGCAGATCAGTGATCCGGATCCCTTCAAACAGACCTTGGTGCTGAATGTGGCCAACAATCTGCTGAAGCACTACGGACCCGACCGGGTGGAAGTGGAGGTCGTCGCCTTCGGTCCCGGGCTGCGCCTGCTCCAGGCGGCTAATGATAACGCCCCGCGCATCGACGGACTGGCGAGTCAGGGGGTCCGCTTCAGTGCCTGCGAAAACACCATTGCCAACTTCACCAAGAATCTCGGCAAACCGCCCGAGCTGAATCCGCATGCGGTGAAAGTGAGCGCCGGTGTGGTGCGCATCATGGATCTGCTCGACCAGGGTTACCGCCTGATCAAGCCCTGACGCCGAATACCGTGATTTAAAGAATACCCAGGGGGATTACCCATGTATCGATTCGTTATCCGCGCATGCGGAGTGGCCATGCTGTGCGCGTTACCGCAGGCGCGCGCCACCAATTGGCTGATGCTTCAGGGCACCGAGCCGGAGTCCGCGGCGCCCCGCGCCAAGGTGTGGGGCATCATTCAGGCCCAGTATCAGAAAGACTACAGCGACCCCAACGCATCGGACGGTTACATACCGCCCAAGCTGCTCGGCCCCGACCTGGACACCCAGGACGGCTTCAACATCAACCGGGCGCGCCTGGCGGTGCGGGGTGCCGGCTTTCCGCTGGATGGAAAGATCAACTACTTCCTGATGGCTGAACTGGGCAACAACGCCATCACCTCGGCGGGTAACAGCTTCGCCAAGCTGACCGATGCCAGCATCACCTTCAATCACATTCCCGGTGCCCGGACCCGGGTCGGTCTGTTCAAGACTCCCGGATCGGAAGAGGTCTACCAGGGCATCATCAACATGGATTACATCAACTTTACCGAGTTCGGCAATCAGCAGCTGATCGAGCGCCTGCCCAACGACAAGTACACCAACAACCAGGGACCGACGACCCTCCCGACGGACAGCGACAACAGTCTCAACACGGTTGAAAAGCCGGTGGCCGCGGCCCGGGATACCGGTATCCAGGTGTTCGATACCTTCGTCGTGGACGACTGGGAACACAGCTACGCGGTGATGCTGGGCAACGGCAACGGTCTCAGCCTTTCCGACAACGATGACAGCAAGGATGTGTACCTCTATTGGTCTTCAGAAAAGGTGTTGGGCGGCAAGGGGCCCAGCCGCGAAGGCTGGAAGCTGTTTGCCTGGCATCAGGACGGATCGCGTCTACTCGACAATACCAATGACGATGTTCACAACCCCCAGGAGTATGACCGCACCCGCTGGGGACTGGGTACCCAGTACCGGCAGAGGCCCTTCCGCCTCACCTTTGAGTACCGCAAGGCGGACGGCATGATCTTCGTCGGCCCGGACAAGATGACCTTCGATCAGAACGTGCAGGTCAGCGGGGCCAACCCGGGGGGCGCTGACGGGGCGGAGGGCAAGGCCTGGGGGGCCTACCTCGAGGGCGGCTGGTACATACCGCAAACCAACTGGGAACTCGATGCGCGGTATGAGTACTACTCGCGTCTGACCGACGACAGCGGTCACCCCGCGGGCTACAGTTTTGAGTCGATCTGGAAAACCCTGACCCTGGGTGTCCAGTACCACTTCAACAAAAAGACCCGGGTGACCCTGAACTATGCCTTGCGTGACGTTGAGACCCCTGACTTCGCCAAAGGCGCCGGACCCAATGCCAACATGGACGGTATCGGAGACCGGCTCGCCCTGCAGGTGACGGCGGTGTTCTGAGGCCGGCGGACGCTGCGTAGCGGTGCGGGCATGACCGCTTGGTGGTAACGGCCATGTCCGCTTGCCTGCAAGGACGGAATCTGAGCAGTGTTTGGGGGTACGGGCATCTGGGGAACAAATGGAATTTCCGTAACCACCCCGGGTGCACTACACTTTGGCGCATGAGGTTGCCAAAAATCTGCAGTCGAAATTGCCGCCTCGCGCTGCCCGTCCTGCTTCTCATCTTCGCTGCTCCGCTTGTCGCTTCGGACGACAAGCCCGAGGCTATTGCCGCCAAGAAGATCGGCGTGCTTTATTGGTCGATGAACATACCCGGCCAGGTGGTGATGCGCCAGGGACTCGAAGCGCAAGCCGAAGAGATCAACCGACAGGCTGAGGCGCGGGGTGAAGCCGGCGTAGCCCTGACGGTTCGTGTTGCCGGCGATGGTCCGGAGGGCATGGAGCGCCAGATCGGTCAATTCTACGAGCTGATCAGTCTGGGTCTGGATGCAATTATCGTTCAACCCACCGACAATGCCGCGCTGGCGGGCCCATTGCGGGACGCCAACCGGCTAAGTGTGCCGGTGATCGCCTACGATCAGTACATCAGCGGAGGCAAGCTTACCGCCTACGTGACTTCCGACAACCGTCAGGCAGGCTACCTGGATGGGGAGTATCTGGCTGGTTTTTTTCCCGATAACCAGGCGATCAGACTGATCCTGATCGAGTATCCCCACGTCTCTTCCACCGTGGAGCGGCTCAACGGTTTCCTGGATGCCTTGCGGGACTATGGTCAGCCGTTCCGGATCCTCAAGACCTACGTTGCGGTGCAGCCGGAAGAGGGACAGCGGGCCGGGCAGCAACTCCTTGAGGATTTCCCGGAGCCGGGCAGCGTGGACGCTATTTTTACGGTGAATGACGGAGGCGGTTTGAGTCTTGTGGATGAACTTGCCCAGGCGGGTCGTGACGAGATCGTGGTGGCCTCAATCGACGGCGATCCGGCCTCCATCGAGAATATCCGCGCCGGGCGTCTGACCCGAATCGACACGGCACAGTTCTGTGGCGCCCTGGGCGCCACCGCGATGCGCCTGGCCTATGACGTGGTGCGAGGCCGTACCGTGCCCCACCTGATCCTGGTGCCGGTGTTTCCCGTGACCCGGGAGACCCTGCCCCGCTATCCCGGCTGGCAGGGTGAGATTCCAAGTTCCTTCGAAAAGCCCTGGAACGCAATCGATCCGGTCTGGTCCGGTTCGTTGCAGGAGAACCCCTGATGGTGGAATCGGGGAGCGATGAGAACGCGATCTCCCGGCTGGTCGCGGTCGACCGGCGTCTGACCTTTTCATTCGGTGTTCTGATCCTGACCCTGATGATGATCGTGCTGACCAGTGCGGTCTTCTACCTCAATGGGGTGATGAAGCGGGAGGAGCAGCAACTTTCCACGCTGCTGACCAAGGTGCTTGCGGTGTCCGTATCCCGGGTCAGTTTCTCCGGGCGCTACCATGCCCAGCTGCTGCTGGAGGATCTGCTCGCGGATCATCCCAACATCCGCTACCTGAGAATGACCGACCGGGCCAGCCAGGTTCTGGCGAGCAGTGATCTGGACCTGATCGACAGTCGCCTCGCCGGGGAGGCATTGGATCAGGCGAAGGCCGCCATGAGTGGTGCGGGTGAGGAACTTTCCCGACGCCTCAAGTGGCGGGACGAGTCGGTGCTGGAGGTGACGCTGCCCTACCGCGGGGGTTATGACCATGCCATTCAGGGGGTGATTCAGGTGGGGATTTCCCAGGCCTCCCGGGATGCCGCCCTGAGACAGGGTATCTACTACGTAATCGGCATGGTCATCCTGCTGATGCTGATCGGCAGTCTCGCGGTGCACCGGATCAGCCGGATGTTCGGTATGCCGGTACGCCACCTGGCCGAGGACATGGCCGCCACCCTGCAGGCGATACCCGATATCCTGTTCGAACTGGATGATGAGGGGCGTTACATCCAGGTTCTGGCGCACCATCGGCGACTGCTGGTGGATACCCCCAATCGACTGATCGGTGAAACCGTGCGGGGTATTCTGCCCAAGGATGCCGCGGATGCCATCGAAGCCGCATTACGCGAAGCGGCCCGGGACGGGATTTCCACCGGCCGACAATACCGCTTGGTCCTCTCCGGGGAGGTGTTCTGGTTCGAACTCTCGATTGCCCGCAAGCAGTCCGGCAAGGGAGGGCGTCCCCGTTTCATCGTACTTGCCCGGGACATCACCGCGCGCAAACGCACCGAGGAGAGTCTCTACCTGTTCGCCAACGCCTTTAAGCACAGCGGTGAGGCGATCATGATCACCGATCATGAGAATCGTATCGTCGCGGTCAATCCGGCGATGATCCGTCACACCGGTTACGATTACCACGAACTGATCGGTCAGAATCCCAGGGTGCTGTCATCCGGGCACGCCTCCCGGGATACCTACCGGGAGATGTGGTCCGCCCTCAATGATTCCGGTTACTGGCAGGGTGAGCTGTGGGAGCGGTGCAAGAACGGTATGGTCTACCCCAAATGGGCGGCAATCTCCGCGATCCGCAACCCGGACAATGAGGTGACCCACTACATCGCCAGCTACACCGATATCTCGGAGCGCAAGGCCGCGGAAGCGCGTATCGAGTTCATCGCCCACCATGATGTGCTGACCGGTCTGTTCAACCGATACAGTCTCGAGGAGCGACTTGAACAAAGTCTCTTGGCGGCGCGCCGCAACAAGGATAAGGTTGCGGTGATGTTCATCGATATGGACCGGTTTAAAAATATCAACGACTCTCTGGGTCATCACACCGGCGATGCATTGCTGATGGAGATCGGTAACCGGCTCGATCGGGAAGTGCGCGAGAGCGATATCGTGGCGCGGCTCGGTGGGGATGAATTCGTGGTGGTCCTCAGCGGGGTCGATTCGACCCTGGCCGCCGGGTCGGTGGCGGCCGGAATCGTCCGCCGGCTGGGCGAGGTCTACAGCATCGACGAAAAGATCCTGCACATCACCGCGAGTGTCGGTATCAGCATGTTTCCCGCCGACGGCGAGGATGTGGAAACCCTGATGAAGCATGCCGACGCGGCGATGTACCATGCGAAAGACAAGGGGCGAAACAATTTTCAGTTCTTCACCGCTGCGATGAACATCGCCATCGAAGAGCGCATGATATTGGAAAACGAACTGCGACAGGCGATCGAACACAACGAGTTCGAATTACACTACCAGCCGATTTGCGATGTGCACGGGACGTGGTGCAGCCTGGAGGCGTTGCTGCGTTGGCGTCATCCTCAGAAAGGTCTGATTTCTCCGGGTCTGTTCGTGCCGGTCGCCGAGGAGTCACGTCTGATCATCCCCCTGGGCATGTGGGTGATCGAAGAGGCCTGCCGACAAGGCGCCGAGTGGCGTGAGCATCTGGGGATCGCGCTTCCGGTCTCGGTCAACCTGTCGATGCATCAGCTCTATTCGGTCGGGCTTCATGAACAGGTCAGCATTCTCATGGAGCGCCACGGGCTGGATGCGGGCAGCCTCAAATTTGAAATCACCGAGTCCACCGCGATGGATAATCCGGAACTGGCGATCGAGCAGTTACTGCGTTTTCGCGAGGCGGGGATCGAGCTGGCGATCGACGATTTCGGCACTGGTTACTCCTCCCTGGCCTACCTGAAGAAACTGCCGATCCATACCCTGAAGCTGGATCGTACCTTCGTCGATGACATCAGCCGGGATGACAATGACGAGGCGATCAGTGCCGCTACCGTGGCGCTGGCGCACAACCTGGGCCTGAATGTGATTGCCGAAGGGGTTGAAACCGAGGCGCAGCGGGACTTCCTGATTGCCCACGGATGCGATTTTCTACAGGGCTTTCTCTACAGCCATCCCCTGACCCCGGACGAGATCGCCCGCTCGTACCCGGCTCGTATCGAACAGACCAGTGGGGCCTGAGCCGATTCTCACGGCTGAGTGAAGCACCGGCGCATGACGACACACGAGGATTTTGCGGAAGGCGTCGGATACCTGTCCCCGGATCTGCTACAGGGTTTTGTCCGGCGTGAATTGCCCGCGGGGTATCTCTTGGCAGCGCCGCAGCAGACCCGGGACGAGGTGTTCATCGTGCACCGCGGACGCCTGCGGGTCTATCTCACGGGTGAAAACCGCGCCCTCACCCTGAGTTTTCTGGAACCCGGCGATATCTACACCACCCATACACCGACCTACGTGGAGACAGTGGCTGAAACCGTCCTGTGGGTCATGCCGACCGGGGACTTTGCCCGAAAACTTGCCCAGGATCCCTCCGCGACACCCACCATCATGCGGGTGCTTGGGCGACTGCTGAGCAATGCGGTGAGTCTGGTGGAGGACTTGGCATTCCGTGAAGTACCGGCGCGCCTGGCGCGTTTTCTGGTGGGTCTGGCACAGCGCCGGGGGGTGGCGGAGGCGATGGGCTGGCGGGTGCCCCTGGAGTGGACCATAGAAGAGATCGCCAGCCTGCTCGGCACCACCCGTCAAACGGTGTCGATGCTGATCAATCAATGGGAGAGGGAGGGCCTGGTGATCCGTCCGGATCGGCAGTACCTGTTGATTCCGTCACTGGACGTACTGCGGGCCCTGTGTGGTGACGATCCGGGTCGGGATGTCGGCTAGGCGACAGAATCCGGTTTCACGCCTTGTTATGATGACCCGAATTGACTCTTGCGTGCGGAGACCGGCATGTCACACAACCCATCCAGCAAAATCACGGATCGCTACATCAGTTTCGAAGGCATCGATTGCGACGGCAACGCCCGGCGCGTGATGCAGTGTATTGAACGGCTGATTGCCCAGCCTGGGGGAAACAACGCCTTCTGGGAATACTTCATGAAGAAACGTGAGGGTGGCTCGGGTCCGAAACCGGATGAACTGTTTCTCATCCACTCCAACATCAACCAGGTTCGGGAGCTGTTCGAGACCTGGGGCGACGAGGAGGCCATGGCCCTGCTGGTGGAACTCGAGGAGGAGTGCTGCTGAAAGGCCGGCCCGGAGCGGCCATCTGATGATGGCCACTCCCTGTCAGCGACTATTTTCCTCGTTCCCACGCTCTGCGTGGGAATGCCTATCGACATCACATTGCACTACCCAGACCTGTTAAGCATGTGCAAGCCCGGGTCTGCGTTCCCACGCGGAGCGTGGGAACGAGAGAAAAGGATTGCGATCGCGCGAAGGCGTTATCGGTCAGAAGTAGAATACGTGCGACGGATTCAGGAGAGTGTGCCGTCATCCAGACGACTGGATTCCAGCAGAAAGTCGTAACACAGTTCGCGCAGTTTCTCGTCCGCGCGCACCTTCATGGCGGCACGGGGATGCTGGTTGAAATGACCGCTGATTCCGTAGATGTCGTTGAAACCCCATTCGATCTCCTTGCGCAGGGGTACGAACTTCTCCTGGATGACCCGGTAGATCGGTCGCACGTCGAACTTGGGATTCTTCAGAAAATTCAACAACAGCTCCAGGTTGCAGTTGCCCGCCCCCCGGCCGATGCCGTTGATGGTGGCGTCGAGCAGGTTCACCCCATCGATGATGGCCTGCTGGGTGTTGGAGAACGCCAGCTGCTGATTGTTGTGCGCGTGGAAGCCGAGTTCCTTGCTCGGCGCATGTTTCTTATACAGGTTCAGATAGTCCGTGACCTGCTCGGAATAGAAGGCTCCGTAGCTGTCCACCAGGTAGAGGTAGTCGAGTTCCGCGGTCTCCTCCACCTGGTTGAGCGCCTCGATCAGGTCGGTGCGGATGGCGGCGGAGCAGGCCATGATGTTGATCGTGGTTTCATAGCCCAGATCCTTGGAGCGCTTGACCAGATCCAGTCCCTTGTCGATATCGGGGACGTAGCAGGCCACCCGCGCCATGTCGAAGGGGCTCTGATCGCGGGGCTTCAATGCCTTCACGTCCACGCGGCCGATGTCGAACATTACGGCGACCAGGGGGCGATGTTCCGATTCGTGGGAATCGATAATCATCTTCAGATCGTCGTCGTCGCAGAAGTTCCACTTGCCATAGGCCTCCCGGGTGTACTCTTCGCTGACGGAGAGTTTCTTGCCGAGTTCGATGATGTCCACGCCCGAATCACACGCAGCCTGATAAACCGCTTTGACGAAATCGTCCGTGAAGTGGAAATTGTTGATCAGACCGCCATCACGAATGGTGCAGTCCAGGACTTTGAGTTCTTTGCGAAACACGTTTGTTTCCTCGTGGCAGGATGCGGGGGGCAATCGACGATTTTATCGCATCGGCGTGGAGTGGACCACCGCTTGATGAGCGATGCGCAAATCATGTTCTGCAGATAAAGAGACGCTCCAGGGTTGGCCTCGGAGCCCGCTTCGAGAGAGTGCGGTGCGGCAGCCGGTCGAATGCCAACCGGAATAAAGAGGCTGTTCAGATATCCGGGGTTCAGCGCTTTGAGACGGGTTTTACGCCTCTTATTACGATTTGCGCGGTCGTCTGAGAAGCTAGACCTTACAAAGACCTAACCCCGGGCATATACTTTCCGAATATGCGATCGATCCGTATGCGGCTTGATTTCCTTCGCGGTGAAGTCTGTGATGATGCTCAGGGCACACACCCTTTTGGGAGTGTCTGTGGCGTCCCAAGGAATCAAGAGCCTGCTGAATAGACAGGATCTACTGGTTAGTTTTGACTGAGCATCATAAGCCTGTACCAGGCTGGGTATCGAATCCGCTGTCGAATCAGTTAATCTGATCCTGACTCTGAGATATTGCGCAGAATGGGAAATAAGTTCCTATTCAACAATGTTTGTATCGGTTCTGTGGCCTCTGATAGGGTTAAGATTTTCTTATGTCTGACGCTATTTACCAAATCGCAAACAGCTTGCCGTGATGAGTTGGCAAGACACAGATATGCGGGTCTGCCACCCCGTTGCGGGTTGTGATCGGATTGGAAGTGATGGCGTAATTATGCTCAGTGGCGATGTCGGGTTGTATTGATATTTGAACAATGCGTCGCGGCATTCTCGTGGAGGCACTACCGCAGTTTACAGATACATGGCTTTCGGCGTCGTCTGTTGAATATCATGGATCGGGCTCGGTATACGGTAGCCGCATACGCGGGATCTGACTCAGGATGTTATAGATGGTTAAGTGGAAATCTATTGAAGACATCACGGACTGTGCAAGTTTCGCTCTTGCGTGGGAGGCGCACTACGCGAAAGTCAATAATCTCTATGCCATGTATCATTCCCCTGAATGGCTCTCTTGCTACGATGATGATGCGCTTCACAAGATCAGCGTCGCAGCGTGCTATGATTCAGAGCAGATGGTTACCCGGCCTGCCTATGCGGCCTTTCGAGAACGTGCGTTTTCTTTGTCCTTCGGGCTATCGGCAAGTAAAAAACTGGCGCTTTCAATCCGGGCGCTTGAATTGCTTGGAAGCGATCTGCTGGGCGATGATGACGTAGGGCACCTCAACGAGATCGTAGACAACGTCTGGAAAAAGTTTCCGGATGTTGACGCGATTTATCTTAAATCGGTGCTGACAGACTCCACGCTTTGGAAGTACTTCGAAGCCAACAATTGGAAACTGGGCGAGGCGCCTGTCTATCTGCCGGATTTGGTGCGTTCCTTTCACTATATCGAACTACCAAAAACCCATGATGAATATCTGAGCGGTTTTCGTTCGAAACAGCGCTACACATTGAAGAAAAAAGTCCGCAAGCTTCTGGAGGCTTTTCCAGGAAAGGTGGATATCTTCGAGATTTCCGCTTCCAGTGAACTCGTTCGGCTCACCGAGAATGCCACTCGGGTTATTAATAATTCATGGAAGGCGCAGAATCTCAAGCAACCCCTGCCGAGCAGCATCCGCGATATGAATTATCTCAGCAACATCGCAAAAAAGGGACTGCTCAAATCGCATGTGCTGACTATCGACGGTGAGCCCTGCGCCTTTATCATTGGTTATCTTTACAAGGGCATCTACCACTACGCCGACCTCGCTTACGATCAGAGGTATGGGGACTATTCACCTGGAATCGTTCTGCTCTATCGGGTGATAGAAATCATGATCGAGCAGGAAAATGCCTCCTATGTCAATTTCGGTGTCACGGATGCCCAGTATAAACAGGTGTTCGGCAACCGGCATCTGCAGGATGCCGGTATTCTGGTGCTTCGTCCCACATGGACCAACAAATGCAAAATCAGTCTGCACCGGATGTTTCGTGATACGAAAGCTCGTCTGAAACAACACAGGGACAATGGCCGCGAATTCAAGCGCGCAGTCGTCGTGGATGCCTGAAGGCGGCCTGACGATGTAAGTCGTCTGCAACCGCATGTCCCCTCTCAGCCTCAGTCCCGTTTCGCATCGAGTGCTTCCCTCATCATGCAAGCGGCCCGTTGCATATTCTGCAATGCCGGTATCACCTCCTGCCACTGACGCGTCTTGAGACCGCAATCGGGGTTGATCCACAGCCGGTGTATTGGAATCCGAGTTGCGGCATTCCTGATCCGTACCTGCAAATCGCTGACCTCGGGAATGTTCGGGCTGTGGATGTCGTACACCCCGGGCCCGATGGCGTTGGGGTATGCCCCCTGATCAAAGGTTTGCAGAAAGCCGTCACCCTCTGCGCGGGCGTTCTCCAGGGTGATCACATCCGCATCCATGCCCGCCAGCGCGTCGATCACGTCATCAAATCGTGAGTAGCACATGTGGGTGTGGATCTGGGTCTCATCGGCGACCCCGTTGGCGCTCAGGCGAAACGCCTGCAACGCCCACTCGAGGTACTCCGGCCAGGCTTCCCGGCGCAGGGGTAAGCCTTCGCGAAACGCCGCTTCGTCAATCTGTATGATCCGGGTGCCGGATGCCTCCAGGTCAAGCACCTCGTCGCGCAGTGCCAGTGCCAGTTGCAAGGCCGTCTTGGCGAGGGGCTGGTCGTCGCGCACGAAGGACCAGTTCAGCAGGGTGACCGGACCGGTCAACATGCCTTTCACCGGTTTAAGGGTCAGAGATTGGGCATATCCGGTCCACTCCCGGGTGATGGGTGCGGGGCGCTCGATATCCCCGTACAGGATCGGTGGCTTGACGCAACGGGAGCCATAGGACTGGACCCAGGCGTGGCGTGTGATCGCATAGCCGCTGAGATGTTCGGCAAAGTATTCCACCATGTCAGTGCGCTCCGCTTCGCCATGCACCAGCACGTCCAGGCCGATCAATTCCTGTTGGCGGATCGTGTAGGCGATCTCCTGACGCAGGCTGTCCTGGTATTCACCGGGGGACAGTGTCCCTGTCCTGAGACGCTGTCTGAGTTGGCGCAACTCCCCGGTTTGCGGAAAGGAGCCGATGGTGGTGGTGGGCAGTAGCGGGAGCGGCAGAGCCCGGGATTGGCGCAGCGAGCGATCCGCATAGGTGGAATGGCGCTGTCCCATCTCCGGGGTGATGCCTGCGAGACGCGCTTGAACCCGGGGGTTGTGGATGCGGGATGAGGTGGTCCGTGAACGAACCGCCCGGGTATGCTCTTCGAGAGCCTTCGCGACTGCGGGGCGACCCTGGTTGAGGGCGGAGGCAATGAGGTTCAGTTCTTCGAGTTTCTGTACCGCGAAGCTGAGCCACTGCCAGACTTCGGGCTCGAGTGTCGTCTCCCGTTCCAGGTCCACCGGCAGATGCAGCAACGAACAGGACGGCGCCAGCCACAGTCGTTCCCGCAACCGCTCATGCACGGGTTCCAGCCAGTCCAGGATGGCGCTCAGGTCGCTCTTCCAGACGTTGCGTCCATCCAGCACACCCAGGGAGAGGATCTTGTGTGCCGGCAACCAGTCGAGCAATGGAATTAATTCCTCCCGGCCCCGGCTCAGGTCCACATGCAGACCGGCCACCGGCAGTTCGCAGGCGAGTTGCAGATTGTCCCCCAGGGGGCCGAAATAGGTCGTCAGGAGCAGCTTCAAGGGGTGTCTCTGGAAGCGGTGATAACTTCTGCGCAGGGCGTGCCGCCAGACAGAGCTCAGGTCGGTGACCAGCACCGGTTCATCAATCTGCAGCCACTCGATTCCGCTCGCGGTCAGGGAGGCCAAGAGCACGTCATAGGCGTCCAGCAATCGGTCGAGCAGACACAATGGATCACAGCCATCCACGCTTTTACCCAGTTTCAGGTAGCTCACCGGACCTAGGATGACCGGTTTGATGCGCCGGCCTTGCGTCTCCGCGATTTGATTCAGGAGTGGGGTTGGGTCGCACTCGAAATGGCTGTCGGCGCTCCATTCGGGGACGATGTAGTGGTAATTGGTATCGAACCATTTGGTCATTGCCGCCGGGGTGCTGCGGCATCCCTCGTCCTGGCTGCGCCCCCGCGCCATGTGAAAGTAGCGGTCCAGCGGGCTGGCGTCAGACAGATCGCGGAACCGGGGCGGACAGTGGCCGAGCAGGGTGCTGGTGTCCAGGACATGGTCATACAGGGAGAAATCACCAACCGGACACCAGTCCAGACTGGATTGTGCTTGCAGGTTGCGGGCGCGTATCCCGCGCGCGGTCTCCTGCAACGCCTGAGCCGTACGCTCCCCCCGCCAGTAGGCCTCCAGGGCAAATTTAAGTTGTCTTTGATCGCCGATTCTTGGAAAACCCAGATTGTGTGTCGTTGCCATGGTGCCTGCCTCGGTTGTTTGGAAAGGCGCCATATTAGGCAAGTCTAAGATGAGGATATAATGATCATTTATTCATTAATCATGAGAAAAGATCATAGATGATAGAGCTCAATCACCTGCGTATCATCGCCGCACTGCAACGGCACGGCACCCTGACCGCGGCGGCCGATGCCCTGTGTCTGAGCCAGTCGGCCCTGTCCCACCAGATCCGCTATCTGGAGAAGAAACTGGGGTTGGAGATCTGGCACAAGGAGGGACGGCGGCTGCGCCTCACCCGCGCCGGTCACCTGTTGCGTCAGACCGGGGACAAAATCCTCCCCATACTCGACCAGAGCGAGCGTACCCTCAAGGCCTATGCCGACGGAAAGCAAGGGGTATTGCGTATCGGGGTGGAGTGCTACCCTTGCTATGAATGGCTCACGGGTGCAATCGCCGACTATCTGAACCGCGCGCCGGATGTGGATGTGGATATCTTTCAGCGCTTCAGCTTCAGTGGCATCCAGGGGTTGCGAAACTTTGCCATCGATCTGTTGGTGACCCCCGATCCGGTGGCAGAGTCCGGCCTGGAATTCCAGCCCCTGTTTGGATACGAACTGGAATTGCTGGTCGCCCGATCCCATCCGCTGGCGAACCGCGCTTGGGTGACGCCCCGTCAACTCGCCGCTGAGACCCTGATTACCTTCCCGGTGGAGGCGCAGCGGCTCGATATCCTCAGCGGGTTTTTAGATCCTGCGGGGATGCGTCCGCGAGCCCACCGGCAGATCGAATCCGTGGAGATCATGTTGCAGCTGACCGAATTGCAACGGGGAGTCGCCGCTCTGCCGGGCTGGCTGGCCCGTGGGGCCTGTGAAAGATCGGCGCTGAGATCCCTGCGCCTGGGCCGACAGGGTATGCGGCGCACGCTCTACGCGGGCTATCGGGACGAAGAGGCCGCCAATGGCTACCTGCAGACGTTTCTGCGCTTGGCCCGTGAGCGGGGTGACGGGGTTCGTGACAGGGTCACTTCTTAGGGATTTGGGCATCTTATTAGCCCGCCGGCCCACTAGGTCGCCGGGTTACTATCAACAGACCCTGGTAGGGTAGATCGGGGGGAGCGGCGATGGCAGTCAGTGTTTTCGATCTTTTCAAAATCGGAATTGGACCGTCCAGTTCCCACACGGTGGGGCCGATGCGGGCGGCCCGGCGCTTTTCCGAACAACTGGCTGAGGCCGGTGTGCTGCCGGCGGTATGCCGCATCAAGGTGGAGCTGTTTGGTTCACTGGGCGCAACCGGTAAGGGGCATGGCACCGATAAGGCCGTGATCCTGGGGTTGCAGGGTGAGGTGCCGGATCAGGTGGAGATCGAGGCCATCCCCTTACGCGTCGATGAGGTTCGGGTACAGCGCCGCTTGAGGCTGCATGGCGGGCAGGAGCTGGTCTTCGATCCGGAGGCCGACCTGGTGTTTCACCGCCGCCGGCAGCTCGGAGTTCATCCCAACGGTATGCTGTTCCAGGCCTGGGACGCTTCAGCGCAATTACTGCTGCAACAACGTTTCTACTCCGTCGGCGGAGGCTTCGTGGTGCAGGCGGACGCACAGGGCCAGCCGCAGATCGTCGAGGATGCCACACCCCTGAAATACCCCTTCAAGAGCGGCCAGGCGCTGCTGGATCTGTGTGAGGCCGAAGGGCTTTCGATCAGCCAGCTGATGCTGGAGAACGAAAAGGCCTGGCGCAGCGAGACGCAGATCTACCAGGGGCTGCTCGAGATTTGGCGGGTGATGCAACGTTGTGTCGAACACGGTTGTGTCAGCGAGGGTCTGCTGCCGGGTGGGTTGAAGGTCAAACGCCGGGCCCCCCGCCTGTTCCGACAGTTGAGCAACGATGCGGAACTCAATACCGTACCTCTGGGGACCATGGACTGGGTCAACCTGTTCGCCCTGGCGGTGAACGAGGAGAATGCGGCAGGGGGGCGTGTGGTGACCGCGCCCACCAACGGCGCCGCCGGCATCATACCGGCGGTGTTGCACTACTATTGGCGGTTCTCCCCCGGCGCCAGCGAGGACGGTGTGGTGCGGTTTCTGCTCTGCGCCGCCGCGATCGGAATCCTGTATAAGGAAAACGCCTCCATTTCCGGCGCCGAAGTCGGTTGCCAGGGGGAGGTGGGGGCGGCCTGTTCCATGGCTGCCGGGGCCCTGGTGGAGGTGCTGGGAGGAACGCCCCGTCAGGTCGAGAATGCCGCCGAGATCGGCATGGAGCACAATCTGGGTCTTACCTGCGATCCGGTGGGTGGGTTGGTGCAAGTACCCTGCATCGAACGCAATGCCATGGGTGCGGTCAAGGCGATCAATGCGGCGCGCATGGCGCTGCGGGGTGACGGATCGCATTTCGTCTCCTTGGACAAGGTGATCAAGACGATGCGCGAGACCGGCGCGGATATGCAGACCAAATACAAGGAAACCTCCCGCGGCGGATTGGCGGTCAACCTGGTTGAGTGTTGAACCGATGTGGTCTCGGGGATTTGGAATTCCGCACGGATCGTGGATAATCAGGGCTGATCTGGAATGGCCCGTTGCTGCAATGGCGCGCATCCAGGGTGAAGGAAAACAGCATGACCGTGGCAAGTGACAGCGATGTTTTTTTGAGTTGGGAGGAGGCCTCCCGTTACCTGGGGGATGAGAAACTCCTCAAGGAGATCCCGGCGCTGTTTTTCAACTTCACCGGTTTTGCCTCGATCGAGCTTTCCGAACGCTCCTTCGAACGGGTCTACGTGGATGGCTATTTTCGTCTCTATCCCTCCGATATCGACGAGCTGAAGAGGGGCATGACGATCAGCTACAGCAGCGCCCTGATCGACCACAACATCAGCATCAACGGGGTCATCCGCGAGGACTGCTTCCAGAAATTCCTGGTCTTCGACGATGAGTTGCAGATCGGCGGGACCGTGAAAAACGGCGATAACACCTTCAAATACCCCACGGACATACATTTCAATCAACTCGACCTGGATCGGTTCTGTGAATCGATCGGACTCAGGCCGGGGGAACCCCGTCAATCCACGGCCTCCGGCGACCTCCTGGGGAGTGAAGCCGAAGACGAGCCTGAAAAGCTCAAACTGATTGGCGTGCTGGCGTGCATGCTGGCCATGAACAACGATCTGGAGGGTTCCCTGCAGGACGGACAGCACATCTCCGAGATCATCATCGACGACCTGTTCACCATGATGAGCGGGCTCGGCATCGACATGGACGGACGCAAGAAATTCCTCTACGAACGCCTCATCTCCTGCGGTGTGAAATCGGTTCTGGAAGACTGAATCCGCTGAAATGGCGGGCTTAGCGAGCCTCGCATAAATCGCCCTCAAACCCAGCATTTATACGGTCTGCAAGCTTTTCGAGCGAATCATTCCCATGTATTTCGCTTGGGATTAGGGCTTGCAAAAAACAATTCCTGACTATATTACTATGTTATTCCTAGCGAACGCCCGGTAAGGGTATGGTTGGAGACTATGAAATGGCTAAAGAGACTGTTCTCACGTCGATGTTGCGGTGGGCCCGTGCTCGCTATGACGCTGCTGTGTACGGGGTTTGGCGTCCTTTTCTTGTTCCTGTCCGCGTACCGGCTCGGCCTCGTGTTCATCGCCGTGGGCGCTCTGTCTGAGCTGCTCTGCCTCTATCTGGGCAGATCCCGCTGTCAGCGGCGATTCGATTCGCAGCGGCTGACCGGTTGAAAAAATTTTAGGCTAATTACTGAGTATTTTACTGGGTTATAACCGGAGTGATTTTATGGGTTTACCCGACACACAGATGGAAGCACTGATCGAATCCGACTACACACAGGGCTTCGTGACCCGGATCGAGTCGGACACCCTGCCGCCCGGATTGGACGAGTCGGTGATTCGTACCATTTCCGAACGTAAGGGCGAGCCGGAGTGGATGTTGGAAAAACGACTGGCGGCCTATCGTCACTGGCTGACTCTAACGGAACCGGACTGGGCGGCGGTGCATCATCCGCCCATCGACTTTCAGGCTATCTCCTACTACTCGTCTCCGAAGAAGAAGCCGAGTCTCGACAGTCTGGACCAGGTCGATCCTGAGCTCCTGGCGACCTACGAGAAGCTGGGAATTCCGATCGATGAGCAGAAAGCCCTCTCCGGGGTGGCCGTGGATGCGGTGTTCGACAGTGTCTCGGTGGCCACAACCTTCCGCGAAAACCTGGCCGAGGCGGGGGTGATCTTCTGCGCCATGTCCGAGGCGATCCGTGAATATCCGGAACTGGTCAAGCAGTACCTGGGCTCCGTGGTGCCCTACAAGGATAACTTCTTCGCCGCGCTCAACGCCGCCGTGTTCAGCGATGGCACCTTTGTCTACATCCCAACAGGTGTGAAGTGCCCGATGGAGCTCTCCACCTATTTCCGCATCAACGAGGCAAAGACCGGTCAGTTCGAACGCACCCTGATCGTCGCCGACGAGCGCAGCCAGGTGAGCTATCTGGAAGGCTGCACCGCCCCCATGCGTGATGAAAACCAGCTTCATGCCGCGGTGGTGGAGCTGATTGCCCTGGAAGACGCGCGCATCAAGTATTCCACGGTGCAGAACTGGTATCCCGGTGACCGGGAGGGACGCGGCGGTATCTACAACTTCGTCACCAAACGGGGTGACTGCCGGGGCGATCGCTCGCACATCTCCTGGACCCAGGTGGAAACCGGTTCCGCGGTGACCTGGAAATACCCCAGCTGCGTGCTGCGGGGCAAGGACACGGTGGGTGAGTTCTACTCGGTGGCGGTGACCAAGGGCCGTCAACAGGCGGACACCGGCACCAAGATGATTCACATCGGCGAGAACAGCCGCAGCACCATTGTCTCCAAAGGCATCTCGGCGATGCAGGGCAGCAATGCCTACCGGGGTCTGGTGCGGGTGGCCGCAAAGGCGGAAAACGCGCGCAACCACACCCAGTGCGACTCCCTGCTGATCGGCGACCGATGCTCCGCCCACACCTTCCCCTACATCGAGGTGAAGAACCCCACCGCCCAGGTGGAGCACGAGGCCACCACCTCCAAAGTGAGCGAAGACCAGCTCTTCTACTGCCGTCAGCGCGGCCTGTCGGAAGAGGATGCGGTGTCGATGATCATCAACGGATTCTGTAAGGAGGTGTTCAATGAACTGCCCATGGAATTCGCGGTGGAAGCACAGAAACTGCTGGCCGTCAGCCTGGAAGGAGCGGTCGGCTGACGCCGACAATTATGAATTTTGAGTTTTGAATTTTGAATTGAATGAGTGTGCGTAGCACACGCCTTTTTAGAAAACGTGAGCGCAGCGAACACCGAAATTCAAAATTAAAAATTCACAATTCAAAATTACTAAATGAAGAGGTTTGGAGATGTTATCGATCAAGAATCTGACCGCCAACGTGGACGGTAAAGAGATCCTCAAGGGTATCGACCTGGACATAAAAGCGGGTGAGGTGCATGCCATCATGGGACCCAACGGTTCCGGTAAGAGCACCCTGGCGCATATCCTCTCGGGGCGCGATGGTTATCAGGTCACCGGAGGCGAGGTTCGCTTCAGGGGGCAGGACCTGCTCTCCCTGGAGATCGAGGAGCGCGCCCAGCAGGGGGTGTTCCTGGCGATGCAGTACCCGGTGGAACTGCCCGGGGTGAACAACATGACCTTCCTGCGCGAAGCGATGAACGCGATCCGCCGCGCCCGGGGGGAGGAGGAGATCGATACGGTTTCGTTCCTGAAACGGGTGCGGGAAAAGGCCAAGGCGGTGAAGCTGGATGAGAAGCTACTGAAGCGGTCGGTCAATGCCGGGTTTTCCGGTGGCGAGAAGAAGCGCAACGAGATCCTGCAGCTGGCGATGCTGGAACCCTACCTGGCGATCCTCGATGAAACCGACTCCGGACTCGATATCGACGCCCTGCGCACGGTGGCCGACGGGGTCAACATGGTCCGTTCCCCGGAACGCTCGATGATCGTGGTGACCCATTACCAGCGCCTGCTCGACTACATCGAGCCGGATCATGTGCATGTCCTGGCCGGCGGGCGGATCATTCGTTCCGGCGGCAAGGAACTGGCCCTGGAACTGGAAGCCCGGGGATACGGCTGGTTGCTGGAGGAGGCGGCGGCATGAACCCGCAGATCGACCAGCAACTCGAGGCCACTGCGAGGTATATCGACGGCTTGCCCCGGGAGTCCGGTGACTGGCTGCTGGGTCAGCGCCAGGCGGCCGCGCAGCGGTTTTCCGATATCGGCTATCCTCACCCACGCCAGGAGGCCTGGAAATACACCGGCATCGACGGTTTGCTGTCTCATGCCTTCGAGACCCGGGAGACTGAACGGGAGTTTCCCCGTCACGCGGTCATCCGGCAATATCTGAAGGAAGCCGTTGCCGGCCGATTGGTGTTCGTTGACGGGGAATACCAGGCTGACCTGTCAGAGATCCGGGCCCCTGGGCTGCACCTGGGCAGTTTGCGCTCGGCCATGGCCAACGGCGATCGTCAGGCCCTGTCCCGGGTCGGGTCCCTGTCCGGTGTCGGGGAGCACGGCTTTGCCGCCCTCAACCTGGCGACCCTGCACGACGGGGCGGTGATCCGGGTGAATGAGGGTGTGCAGATCGAGTCTCCCCTGGAGCTTCTGCATGTGACCACCCGGGCCAGTGAAGGTCGCGCCTTGCGCAGCCGTCATCTGGTGATCCTGGGAGCAGACTCCTCGGCCAGTCTGATCGAGCGCTATATCAGCCTGGATGACCGGGTGAGCTGTTTCAATAACCTGGTGTGTGAAATCACCCTGGGCCGAGGCGCGAACTTGAACCATCAGCGGGTCCAGCTGGAGGGGAGTCAGACCTACCATCTCAGCGAGGTGCATCTGGGTTTGGACGCGGACGCCCATTACCAGGGCGTGCAGGCCTCCCTGGGTGGCGCCTGGTCACGCACCTTGATCCACAACCAGTTCAATGCTCGCGGTGCGAACTGCGAGTTGGACGGTCTCTACCTGGCGGGTGACGGACAATTGACCGACATCCATCTGGATGTGGACCATGCGGTGCCGCATTGCGACAGTCGGGAAAATTTCAAGGGCATTCTCAGCGGCGCCGGCAAGGCGGTGTTCGACGGTTTGATTCAGGTGCGCGAACAGGCGCAGAAGAGTAATGCGCATCTGCACAATGCCAACCTGATGCTGTCTCGACGGGCAGAGATCGACACCAAACCGCAACTGGTTATCCTCGCTGACGATGTGCAGTGCAGCCACGGCACCACGGTGGGACAACTCGATCCCCAGTCCCTGTTCTACCTGCGTTCCCGGGGACTCGATCCGGTGCGGGCCCGGCACCTGATGTGTCTGGGATTCGCCGCTGAAATCATCGACCGGTTCAGCAGTGAAGGATTGCGCGAGACACTCAACGATGTCATGCGTCGCAAAATCGAGGCAACGGTTTGAGGTAATTTTGAATGTTGAATTTTAAATTTTAAATTTTGAATGGGTTTGAGTGTGCAAAGCACACGTCTTTTTTAAATAGCCTGAGCGCAGCGAACACCGAATGAGTGATGAACAGCAACCATCATTGAAAGAGCGCCTGATCGAGGCGTTGCGCACGGTTCACGATCCGGAGATCCCGGTGAACATCTATGACCTGGGATTGATCTACCGGCTGGATGTGGATGACCAGGGCGTAGTGCTGGTGGAGATGACCCTCACCGCCCCCGCCTGTCCGGTGGCCGGAATCCTGCCCAAGCAGGTGGGGGATGTGATCGACCGGGTGCCCGGCGTCACCGATGCCACCGTGCGACTGGTCTGGGATCCGCCCTGGTCCCAGGAGCGGATGAGCGATGAGGCTTTGTTGGAATTGGGCATGATTTGAGGAATTTTGAATGTTGAATTTTAAATTTTGAATGGGTTTGAGTGTGCAAAGCACACGTCTTTTCAAATAGCGTGAGCGTAGCGAACACTGAAATTCAAAATTAACAATTCAAAATTCAAAATTACCGGAGGTAAAAAATGGCGATTCAATTGACAGAAAGTGCCGCACGTCATGTGCAGAAGATGTTGGCCGACAGACCCGACAGCCTGGGACTGCGCCTGGGTACCAGGAAGAGCGGCTGCACCGGTTTTGCCTATGTGGTTGATTATGCCGATGCGGTTGCCGCAGAGGACCGGGTGTTCGAATCCCAGGGGATCAAGGTGGTGGTGGATGCGCAGAGTCTGCCGATGCTCGACGGGATGACCATCGACTTCATCAAAACCAACATCCTCAACGAAGGTTTTGATTTCATCAATCCCAACATCAAGGAGATGTGCGGCTGTGGCGAATCCTTCAGCGTCTGAACAACAGGTTACGCAGCGGTTTCAACATCCGGCGCAACAGGTGAATGCCATGAGCGAGATCGATGAAATCGTGGAAACTTTCGACTTTCTCGACGACTGGGATTCCCGCTACCAGTACCTGATCGAACTCGGTGAGCAGTTACCCGCAATGCCGGATGCGTTGAAGATCGAGGAGAACTGGGTCAAGCCCTGTATGAGCACAGTGCACGTGGCAGCCCAGACGGACCCGGACCGGCCGGGGCGAATCTGTTACATGGGGGACTGTGACACCGCGGTGATCAAGGGTGTGCTGGCGCTGCTGATCGATCTATTGTCTCACCGCACCCTGTACGAGATCGAGCAGATGGATGTGGACCGTCTGTTTTCCCGACTGCAGCTGGAAGAGCATCTGAGTCCCAATCGACATGTGGGTATCTATGCCATCGTCGACAAAATGCGTGAGCGGGCCGCGGCGCTGATCGGCGGGAACGCCTGAAAGCCGGCGAGTAGCCTGCCAGCGCTATTCGCCGATCAGCCGCTCCTGTGACTTGATGCGAAATGCCATGCTGACACTCGATTCGAATTGGGTAGTGGTTTGAAAAGTCTTCAGTGGTTTGTGATGAGTTTTGAGTGGATGTGTTCGCTGCGCTCACGGTTTCAATACTCTCCTCTCCCTAGCCTCCCCCGCTGGAGGTTGTCGCGAAAGTCCGATTCGTAGGTCGGGTTAGCGCAGCGTAACCCGACGAACGGCAGGAAAATGTCCATTTTTGTCGGGTTACGCTGCGCTAACCCGACCTACGGTTCTGCGTTTCACCCAGGCTACGGGGGTGATGCTCCCATCTCTTGAGCTTCCCGTGTGTCCGTAGCCCGGGTGCAGCGAAGCGGAATCCGGGAACAACCCTCCGAAACTCCAGTGCGAGCTGTCTGAGCGCAGCGAGTTCCAGCCCCGCCGGTTTTTGCGAGCATCGCAGCGGTCCCCGAAGGGGCGGGACAGTCGGGCGCCCTTTCTTTTGGTTACTTTTCTTTTGGCGAAAAAGAAAAGTGACTCGCCCAGGAGGGCGAAACCGGCGATATCGGGCATGAGGAGAACAACGATAGACAGATTCGTAGGTCGGGTTAGCGCAGCGTAACCCGACCTACGGTTCTCTCTCAAAACCCCTTTTACAGCACCCTCCGCTGGGGGGGGCGATCTTTAACCGCGAAGAACACGAAGGACACGAAGGGTCAGACTAGTATTCATGTAATGTCATTGCGTAGCTTTTTAGGTATTGATATTCATGAACACGCCGCTTCGTGCTTTTCGTGGTAATAATCAGTGTCGGCTACTGCCCTGAATAACCGCAGTCGTCGTCCGGGTCCATACTATACTCTGTGCTCCGTTCTGAACGCTGAAGCTTGAGGAAGTAAGTTGCTTATGAGTGAAAGACAGCCGCCTCCCTTTCATTTGGCGATCGGGGTTTCCGATCTGACTCAGGCCCGGGATTTCTATGGGGCACTGCTGGGGTGTCCGGAGGGCCGCAGCGACACGCGGTGGGTCGACTTCGATTTTTTTGGACATCAGCTGGTGTGTCACCAGGTGCCGACCGGCCCACAAGCCGGTCCCGTCAGCGGCCACAATCCCGTGGATGGGGATGAGGTTCCGGTACCCCATTTCGGGGTGGTGCTGAGCCTTGCGGAGTGGGATCGACTGGTGGAGCGGTTACGCCGGGTGAATACCCGGTTTGTCATTGAGCCTCGGGTGCGTTTCGTCGGTATGCCGGGGGAACAGCGTACCCTGTTTCTCCGGGATCCCAGTGGCAACGCGCTGGAATTCAAGGCCTTCCAGGATGTGGATAAGCAGTTGTTCGCCCGCTAGCCGCACACCCGGATGGCCGACACGAGCAACCTCGCCAGGTGGGTCTGGATTCTGCTTGCGTGATGTTTAGTGCACGCTGTCGGCACACATCAGATTGGGGTTCGCCTCTCCGGCCCGTGCCAGGCTTTCCAGTCTGTTGAGTACGTCCATGCTGGCCTTCTCCATACGGCCGATGGCATCGATGGCGGCTCGTCGGTCACCAATTTGGCAGTGACTCAGCGCCTGGGCGCCGTTGTCGTGTACCACCTTGTGCGGCGCCTCGATATCCCGGTAGCCCGGCAGCCGGGAGAAGCAGGCATGTCCCTCGCCCTGGTAGTACCACTGGCCGAGGCGGCAGTTGGTGTGCTTCGCCAGTGAGTCAGGCGTCAGGTCTGAATGCCCGATATAGGCCTTGTAGATGCCGAACTTGAAGATCAGGTGATCAAGCTTCGCCAGTTCGATGAAGGTGCGCAGCGAGGTGGCGGCAATGGTCGTCTCCATGGTCTTGGAGATCTCGAACTGCTGATTGATCTTTTCGATGGACTGGTTCACCTGCCGATTGAAATGCTCCGTGACCTGCAATACGGACGACATGGTCTGTACCGACTGGCGGGTCTCCTGGGTGATGGTGTCCACCAGGCTGGCGATTTCGGAGGTGGCCTCCCGGGTCCTGCCGGCCAGATTGCGTACCTCATCGGCCACCACTGCGAAGCCGCGTCCCATCTCACCGGCCCGTGCCGCCTCGATGGCTGCGTTCAGCGCCAACAGGTTGGTCTGTTCGGAAATGCCCTGGATGATGTTGACGAAATTGCTGATGTTGTCTGCAATGGCGCTCAACTTAACCACACTGTCGGAACTCGCCTTGGAGATCTGGGTGACCTGAGTGATCTCCCGGCTCATGGTCTCCACGCCGGCGATGGCCTGGGCGGAGATCTCGGAGCTGCGCACCGCATTATCCTTCTCGCCTTTGAGGCTCGCGGCGGTATGCGCCAGGGAGTGCTGAAGCTCACTGAAGGAGTCGGAGAGGGTGGTGAAGTTGGCCATCAGCCGGTTCTCCTGCTCTAGCTCGGAGCGGGCGGATTCCAGTTCCTGCCGCAGCTGTGCATTGGCAACTTCCAATGCCGCATTGTTCTCCTCAAGTCTCAGATATTTCTGCTTATACTGATCCAGTTCTTGCAGGTGTTGCTGTTGGATCTTGTTCCGGTTCACGAATCCCATCATGGTCTTACATCTCCAGTGATCGTCGCTCTATTTGTTACGGCTTATTACAGGTGTATCGGCTGATGCCGGACAATCTGAATATCACCCTATTGCGATATGCTGATGCGACCCCCGCCGTTGCGTGGTTGTCTGGACCATAAGTGTCTGCTAATACTATTTCTGATGCAGATCCTACCGACAGGTGCAGGGATCGGCGGTTCCATCCGAAGGGTTGGGCTCGATACCTGAGATGCCATTTTGCGGGTGGGGTGCACTCAGGGAACGATGTGGATTTCGGCCCGTCGCAAGATCTGCCACTGACAATCCATACGGAGGGAGCACCATGAAGAAAATCCTCAATGGCTTGATGGCCGCGCTGTTGGTGGGTATGTCCTCATCCGCCCTGGCCTGGTGGGGGCCCGGTTGGAACCGAGGCGGTTGGGATGACGACTGGCTCGGGGATCTGTGGGGCGATGCCTATTTCGACTTCAACTTTCGCACCCATGCCCGGGGATCGGGTTACGGGCGGGGCTGGGATCGTTATTACGACTACTACGGTCCCTGGGGATACGGCCCATACGGTTATGGGGCGCCTTATGCCTACCCCTACGCTCCGCCCCCCGTGGTTCCGGCGACCCCGGCCAAGTGAGCGGCGGCTAAATCTCGGAAAACTACCTGTTTGACCGATGAACCGAACTGAAAAACAGCCTGAAAGGGCTGTTTTTCAGTGAGACCGGCCTATTCAGTGGAGGTGATCGGCGGATCGGGCGTCAGCCGTTGATGTAGCTGACCAGCTGATCGATCATGAAGCGCTGATTGTCGATGATCGCCTTGACCAGGTCTCCGATGGAGATGATTCCCACCAGCTGGCCATCCGCCATCACCGGCAGATGACGTACCCGCTTCTCGGTCATCACCGCCATGCACTCCTCCACACTCTGGTCCGGGCGGGCGACCAGTACCTGGGTGGACATCACCTCCGAGACCGGGGTGGATTTGGATGCTCGTCCCTTGAGGATGATGTTGCGGGCATAGTCCCGTTCCGAAAACAGGCCTACCGGATGGGCTTCACGCAGGACCACCAGGGCGCCGATGCCCTTGTCGGCCATGATCGCGAGGGCATCGTAGACACTGGTCTCCACGGTCACGGTTTCCACATGGCTGCCCTTGTTCTGCAACAGTTGATTGATCGTTTGCACGCGGCCTCCTCCTCATCGAGGATTGATTGGGCAGGCTTACGCGGTGCGGTGCGTCAGGCTTGATCCCGGAGCTTCAGGGCGCTTGTCTGGCACATGCAATGGATGCATCGCGTCAGGCTGCCGTCTGCTTCTTGTTATTCGGCAACGCAATGGTACAGGTACGATAGCAGGGCCATGAGGCGGCTGCCTATGAGCCCTGTGCCTTGCTGTTGCATTAACTATAGAACAACTGTCCGGAAATGGCCTGGGCGGTCTCGGACGGTCAGGGGCTGAAGCGCTCCAGGAGCCGCCCGTGATCATAGATTCGATAACCTTCATTGGAATCAGGTTTCTCTTCACAGGCGCGGCGCACGATCGGCACGTCGAAACCCCCATCGCTCATCGCCAGTTTCAAGGCACCGTAGGCCATGCTGTAACAGTCGACCCCCTCGGTGTGGAGTTCAAGCCCGGGGTCGTCGAGCAGGATGCGTTTGAGATAGCCCTGGATCGGCAGCTTGCCCCCGCAGTGGCGGAACACCGCCAGGTGGTCGGGGGATGCGGGGGAGAAATAGTGCTCCAACTCGACGGCCGAGGAGAACCATTTGCGCTCCTGATGGGTCTGGGGACCCCATTCGGCGGGGTTGCTGCGGGTGACCCAGACCTTGCCGGTATAGGTGTTGCGAATGATCTCGATATCCAGTTCGAAGACCACCGGACCCGCCGGGTTGACTCCCCCCGTATGGCAATGCCTGTCCGCGGTTTCGGTGAATACGTCGTTCCAGCGGGTGTAGTGCTCAGCGGTGGCGTCCATTCTGCTTGAGGACGGGTTGATGTCGAGCCGGTCGATGTTGACCTGGGACATCAGGCAGCGGTGGCGCAGCAACCGGCAGGCGGTGGACACGCTGTTCGCGTAGTAGATGTGGGTGACACCCTTCGCGGTCAGGGTCTCGTGGATCTTTTTGGGTAGGATGTCCATGATTTGCTTTACAAATATGATCCCTTCAGCCTGGCCACGGTGGGTGGCACTAATAAAGTGATTTAAAAGTGCACCATTATAGATCGAGCCGGTGGGGCGGAGGGTGCTACTCGTTTCACAAAACATAAGCAAAATTGCCATTTTCAGGTAAAGATCGGCGCGGAATGTTGATGGGGCGAAATGAACCCACGAAACCCGGGAAACTTCGAGCCCCATGAAATTGCGGATAAAACAATAGGCTGGACTTGATCTGATACTTTATCGGTTGCTTGCTTGTTAATTGACCTTCAGCAGAAAAATATCGACGACCTCATCACCACGAATGATCGCATAACCTTCGAGTCCGGAGAGTTTTTTCCACGAATCTTCGCCGGTTATGAAATGAATCAGGCAATCCCCTGAGAGATATTGCTGTTTGAAAACCAGCCAATCCTTGTTTCTATAGCCAAAAGGGCGTTGCGGTACGTCCGGATATTCGGCAACCCTCACCAGAGCACTTTTCTCGATGTCTGATATCGCCGAAATTTCGCTGGTTGTGATGTCGCGCTGTATCGTTTGTTTGAGTTGTGAGGTGTCGCAAGTAACTGCCTTACACCCTACGGAGCAGGTAACTAACCAAGAAATAACCAGAACAGCTACAAATCGCATCGCGTACATTTGGGTTATTAATGCCAGTTGGGATCTCTGGCGGGTTCCCTGAAATGCGTCCACATGAAGTCGTTTGTTTGTTTGATTACCGGGGATTCAAACTGACTCGGATTCAGTGAATAGAGTAATCGACTATCCGGTTGAAGGGCGTGATACGCTTCGTGAGTCAGTATCCTTTCGAATGAGAAATCATGACTTTCCGGATAGTTGTCGACAAAACTCCAATATGCATTTTTCGGGAATTCGCTCAAGGTATTCTCCATGGTTTCGGTAATAACCGTTGGATACTCAGTATCTTTCATAAAGTGCGGATTAATGATGATCTCGTTTCGTCTCCGCTAGGGCCTGTTAACCCTAATCCAATACGCTCTGTTGGCGCTTTTTCAGCGCCAACCCCCTGTTTGAAATTTCTTAGGGGGCTGAGGCTGATTTTGCGCCCAGCGGCGTTATCATTCGCTCATGTAGCTGGGCTACACCACGCTCATTCTGCCTTGCTGGGCGCAAAATCAGCCCCAGCAGAGCTTATTGGATTAGGGTCAACAGGCCCTAGGTACCCCGTCTTTCCTGAGTAGTTTATTGTTATCTTGATCTTCCCAGCTTTATCTTCTATCGCGGTATTTTTTTCGCCTACTTCCTCAATTTTCTCCAAGACTCTTCCACCTTTTGTCGGTGCTGGTCCAGAAGTTGTTATCGAGTTCGCTGAGGAATAGCTGTTCATCGTTGGAAGTCATGCCTTATTTCCTGATGTCCTCAGCGCTCTTCGCTGAAGTAGTCATTGTCGATCTGTTTGATTTCATAAGTCTCTTTAACGGCGACACCCAGGTTGTGCTCGATCATCAGCCGGGTCAGTAGTTGGCCGTCGATGAGCACGACCTTCATGTCGAGGGTCTGGACCGCTTCCCGCGCGCCGGTGGAAAAGTCGGAGGTGGTGATGAAGACCCCCTTTCTGGCCCGCTGGCGGGTGAGGGTGCCGATGAATTTGTCGATTTCCGGGCGGTGGACGGTTTTCTCCCATTTCTTGGCTTGCAGGTAGATAACATCCAGTCCAAGGCGGTCTTCCTTTATTACACCGTCGATGCCGTCGTCGTTGGTGGGGCGGGTGGCCTGGCCCGCGTCCTGGCGTGATCCGCCGTATCCCATGGCAAGCATGAGATCGACCACGACCTGTTCGAAGAACTGGAAGCTGCCCGTTTGGAGGCTGGTGAGCAGTTCGGTTCCGAGTGATTGGATCAGGGTCTGGTAGGCGGACTCCATCTGCTCGTCCGGGGTGCTGCTGTCTTCCACGCCCTCGGGTTGATCGTGTTGAGTCGGTTTTTGCGGTGTGATGAACGCCCTGAAGGATTCAAACTGCTTGAGATAGGCGGGCTCGATCCGTTCGTGACAGTCTATGAGCGCCTGTTGACCCAGGGCGGTGATTTTCACCTCTGCGCGAGCGGGTATTTCGAGTAACCCTGCTTTGTTGAGATAGGTGCGTGCCCAACCGAGGCGATTGCGCATGTAGGTCTGGCGGCCACTGGGTATGCGTTGCTTGATCTCGTCCGGTGTCAGGTTGAAATGTTCTGTTAGCCGTTGGTCTAGTTCTGAGATTGGATGAGGCTTGTCATCTGAAATCAGGCCCAGGAGGGGACGCATGATGGTTTGGTAGTCCGGTATGGGCATGGGGTGTCCATTTATGTACTGGAAACTCATCGGTTTCCTTTTTATTCCAGAATCGTCGAATGTTTAATCATAAGTGAAATTGCTGGAAATTCAATATTATATGTTGGATCGTGTCTGGTGCCTTCATGGGGTGCGGGGGCGTGGCATGGGTGGTGTCTGCATTCCCACGCGGAGCATGGGAACGAGGGTTGACACTTCATAAATTGATGATGGTAGGTTTGGAGGGGGCAAGTCCGTTCCTCAGAGTATCGGAAGCTTTAGAACGTAAGAGCGCTTGACCAGGGGGTAGAGCGGTTAGACGGCCCCTCAATCGGTCAGATAGAACGTGATGGTGGTCACCACCCGTACATCCTTGTCGATCTTGGTGGTGTCGCCGTACTCCTCTCCCGCGTCGCGGATGAAGAAACTGCCCTGGGTGGCGCTGCGGATGCCGCCCACCTTGACTCCGGCGTTCTTGGCGAATTCATTGGCCGCGATGCGCGCGTTCTTGGTGGCCTCGCTGAGCATTTCCGGTTTAATCTCGTTGAGTCCGGTGAAGCGGTAGGCGGGGGTGCCGTTGTCGATGTCGATACCTTCGGCGATGAGCTTGTTGACCTTGCCGCGCACTTCACTGATCTGCTCGATCTTGTTCGATTCGACGCTGATGCTGCCCGCCAGGATGTGGGACTCGTCCACCAGCCGCTGGTTTTCGTCACGGTACTCCAGGTACTGGTAATTGAACACGCCGACCTGAATCTCCGCATCCTCGAAGTTGTTGGATTTGAGCAGATCGATGATCGCCTGCTGGTGCTTCTCCGCCTCTTGGTAGAGCGCCGGAATCTCCTCCCGGCTTTTGCCGCTGACCCGGTGGGAGACGGTCCAGTTGACCCGGTCCGCCTTGACCCGGCGTTCGGCGAGGCCTTTCACCTCGGCGGTGTTGAGGGCGACTTTTGCGTTGTACAGGGTTTGGCCGACGTAATAGCCTGCGATGGCCAGTCCAATGGCGACAAAGAGTCCTAGAAAAAAGAGTCCGGATTGGTGATTTCTATCCATGGCCTGTTTCCTGAGTGAGCGAAGTAGCTTCCCGCATTGTGCCATAACAGCTGACAAGAGGGATATTTGCAAAGATAATTGTGCGCTGCATTATCGGATGTTTCCCCTGGCATGGATGCGTGTCTGTTTGTCATTCCAGTTCATTTTCCATGGCCGGTGTTCTCCAGTAAGTGCAATTTGGTAACGCATTAATCATGGAGTCATTATGAACAAAGCACTATCCGCGGCGCTCGTCATTGCCTGTGTTGGGGGCGGGTATACGGCCGCCTCCTGGTATTTCGGCAAGCAGACCGAGGTGACGCTCGACAAGCAATACACCCGGGTGTTGGAAAAGCTGCCCAATCTGAAAATTATCGAGCGGGACTACCAGAGAGGCCTGTTCACGTCGCAGGAAAACCTGACCCTGGAGATCAGTCGGGAACCTTCCGATGTAACGGATAATGCGGAATCTTTTCGGTTAGTGATTCATAGCGATATCCGTCATGGTCCCATGCCCGGTTTCTCCGCCTTCGCTACGGCTTCGACGACAATGGATATAAAACTGGCGGATGACGTGGCAGCTGAGCTGTCCGAACAACTGGTGGGTAAGTCCCTGCTCACCCAACAGACGCTGATCCGTTTCGATGGCAGCGGTGCCGCCACGTTCAACAGTCCGCCGCTGGCGCTGAGTGTGCCGGACGTCACCCGTGAGGAGACGGGTAAATCGGTTTCACTCGATTGGCAGGGCATGTCGGGAGTGTTGGACTTTTCGCCAGACATGGAGAACCTCCGGTTCAAAGCGCTATCGCCTGCGCTGAGCCTGATCAGCGAAGCGGGAGACCGGGTCAGAATATCCGATATCCAGGTGAGCGGTGATCAACAGAGGCTCTATCCGGATATCGACTCTTTGTACTCCGGTAGCCAAAAGATGCTGATCGGGGAGGTTTCGATTGACACCTCCAAGTACGCACAGAAGCCCTTTGTCATGAAGCAGCTGGCCTACGATGTGGATCTTGTCAAGGAGGGTGAGTTTCTGAATGCGATCGAGCGTTTCGGCATGCAGAACATCCTGGTCGACGCGTATTCTTTCGGGCCGATGCATTTCGATGTCTCTTTCAGGCATCTGCATGGACGCACATTTGCTGAATTCAGCAAGGCGCTCATGGCGATCAATTCCGAACTGAGCAAGCTTGCAAGCGATCAACCCGCCTCCGATGAATCGTTGATGCCGGTCCTCAAGCTGCATGGACAGCATCTTTTGGATTACAACCCGGAAATCCATATCGACCGTATCAGCTTTGCAACCGGGGATGGGGAGGTTGAGTTGACCGGCCAAGTCCGTCTGAATGAGCTGAATCTCGATGCGGCGATGGAAAATCCCTTCATGGTGCTTGCCAGCCTGGTAGCCAATGGCGAGCTCTCTCTGGATGAGAACATGATCCTGGAGCTGTTTCGCAATCCACCGAAAAGTGAGCTGTTGGGTAATACCGATGAGGAGGGTGCTGCGGCATTGGCGGCAAATGCTCAGATGCTGACCGAGCAGTTTCAGCAGCAGGTTGCGATGTTTACCGACATGGGTTACATCACCCGCGAGGGGAGTCTGCTGAAAACCAAGGTGACCTTCGAGGCCGGAGAGTTGTTGGTGAATGGTCAGCCGTTCATGCCCATGGCTCAGCCGGCTCAGATGGAGGACGAGACTGGGGATATGGAAGCCGATCCCTCGCTGATGGAGGAGGATACTGCGTCCGTGGAGGTTGATTCGGTACTTGAGGAGGTTGATTCAATACTTATGGGGGTTGATCCTGCACTTATGGAGGAGCAGACGACAGACATGGAAGCTGGGACGAATCTTCAATAGATAGATAGAACGCGCGAACGATGGGTCCTGAGTGAATCGATCAGGACCGTCGTTTCTTGCGGTGTGGTATGCATTCCCACGCGGAGCGTGGGAACGAGGATGTCTGGAGGAAACCCCGAGTGCTCGTTCCCACGCTCTGCGTGGGAATGCAGACCGTGACATCAACAATATCATGCTATTTTTCGCGTTACACAGGGCTACGTCGGCCAGTTCCCTGACGGAGCCCCCGTACCTTCGTTCTCACGATCTGTGTGGGAATGCATACAACAACGTCACCAATTTGTATCGATATCCAAAAGACCCGCAATGCCGGCATAATTCCGTGCACTGGAATACCGCCAATGCTCGGGTCGATCAACATAGCCGCGCTTAACCGGATTATGGTGAATGTAATCGATCTTCTGACGCATCATGTCCTCGCCTTGAATCAACTCAGGGTGGTATCCCTCCTGCCAGAACTGATAGGCACGATCCCCCTTATGAGCCTTTTTATAGAACGCCAGCTGTTCGAGGATGGGTTTGACGCGATTTTCGTCAAGATATGCGATCAATTGTCGGGCTGTGAATGACTTGAAGCGTGCGATGTCTCTGGGCAGATTTTGACTCTGTACGACCAAGTGAAGGTGGTTTTCCAGGATCACGTAGGCGTACAGGCGTAGTTTCTCGTTACATAAATGTCTCAGTGACTCCAGCACGATGTCTACCGTTGATGGGCGTGTGAAAACCGGGATCCAGTGGAGTACGGTGCAGGTTATGAAATGTGGATGATCGGGGTGTGTAATTCTGTAGCGGGTCCTTCCCATGATGCCTTCCCTGCATAGATTGTTAGGTGTGTGGTTATGGTACCTCTGATGATTCGATAACGGTATGCGTTCCCACGCAGAGCGTGGGAACGAGCGTGCGGGGCATCCTCCAGATATCCTCGTTCCCACGCTCTGCGTGGGAATGCATACCGCGACATCAACAATCTCATGCTTGTTTCCGCGTTACACAGGGCTACGTCGGCCAGTTCCCTGGGGCGGAGCCAGCGGAAGGTGGTTTTCCAGGATCACGTAGGCGTACAGGCGTAGTTTCTCGTTACATAAATGTCTCAGTGACTCCAGCACGATGTCTACCGTTGATGGGCGTGTGAAAACCGGGATCCAGTGG
>JBNLFS010000148.1:0-69178 GCA_050305635.1 Candidatus Thiodiazotropha sp.
TTAAGCTTAGTATCCACAAACAGAGTGACATAGACCAATAGCAAACCGATAATTAACAATCCAAATACCACTCTAGCTTTCTTATAATCTTTCTTCGTCATGGCTGCAATCCCAACACCTATTGCCATAATAAATAGAGTAGGATTTACGCTATCACAGAGAGCGTCTATAACTTCGTATTCTGTCATTGTGTACTACCGAAATGCATAATCAATCGTGGTATTGATGAAATATTTCCTGTCGACACCGCTTAACCGACTTATAACTTTTGAAAGATTCCATTCTACAGCCTCCACAACCCTATTGAAGTAATTTGACAGCAAATAGTAGCATAACATTTCCATCTGAACCGGGCAGTAAGCGTCCGGCCAACAGCAGAATTACCCCATTACGCCTATACGTTAAATTTGAAATTCCAAGGTAATTGCTCAGAACGTTGCTCGCCGTTGATTGCCAAGGGATAGCTCTCGAACAGCTCCGTTCGATAGCGCTGGGGTTCCAACCCATGCGAGTTGTTCAGCGCATAGCCGATGGCCTTCTTGTCCTCATCCGAAACTGCCATGATCACCTCGACCCGGCGAGGATCAGGCGTGCCCCTGCGCGCTTGGCTGGCAATTGACGTAAAACAGCGTTAGATTAGGGGAATCAGGACGCCCCAGGGAGTAAGACAATGGTCGATGGAAGCTCATCCTCAACAGGACAAAGGCACTTGTCACCGTACCGCATCAGGCCTGTGAAATACTTTTCCCTCCAATAAATAGTGTGCCACGCTGATTGGCGGGTTAGTCCAACAGACATTTATCTGTCCATGCTGCGAACGGTAGATAAATGCTTATATGTTAGACCCTTGACATGAGCGAAAACGAGATCGTTAAACAACTCTACATGACGTCCTGGAGTCAGGTATCGGATAGTGTGCAAAAACTCGTGCGCTCCGAACAAGAAGCTCAAATGCTCGTAAAGGCATTAACGCAACATCGCGGCTGGAGAGAACGAGTAACTGCGGCAAAAATTGTCGCGGCATACAAGCTTAATGAGCTTGCTCCACAGCTTGTGGCGACCTTTCGTAAAGGTCCCGAATATTATACGTGTCGAGCTTTCACAAGAATGATCGCTGAAACTCTCGGTTCAGACGGAATTCAACTTCTAGGTGAAATGAAGCGAAGCTGCCATTCAGATGATTACGGGAACAATATGATCAAGGTAATCAATGAAGAAATCCAATCAATCAAGAAGGCCTAAGCACCGCTTCCAGACGAGGGCTGCGCTAAGGATAAAATAAATGAAACCAAAAGATGTTGAGCTACATGATGCATTGATCAATCGTACCGTGATCGATTTCAATGAAGGGACTATGAGTATCGAATTGGACTATTACCCTGACCCGGTTAATTCTAGTGAAAGATCTCCTCTGACAATCTCATTTTCCGGCGTAGAAAACATAAGTGGCCTTGCTGATCTAAAAGACTTAGAAAACAATCGGTTTGCCGGTAACATCTGCTATTGGAAGCCTAAGGCCAAGAAGGGAACCACCTACATCTATTTGGCTGGCGGTGCGCTTGCAATCACCGCCAAATCACTCAAGGTCAAGGCTTGTCCGACTAAAGGAAAAAGGAAGAATCTCAGGGGCTCGAAAATCTAAAATGCCTGACAAAAACATAAACTTCACGCCTACGGCGCCGGACACCCCTAGGTCGAGCCGGTTATGTTGGCGTTAGGAGCTGTGAGACTTAGTGTTTATTAAAACAATCGCAATTTGGTTTTTCGGTATAGCGTTGTTTCTCACGCTTTATGTCAGTTCAACCATGAATGCCATCCACGATGCGTATTATGTAGGAATCGATGTTTTTAAAACGCCTTTCTATTTAGTGAGGCTTGCTTTGATCGTTGGGCTAATCATCGTAACTGTCTTGAGTGTAGCGGTAAAACCATATCGGGAAAGTGGCTTTCCTTTCGGCAGGTCATTGGGGATGGCCGCAATAATTTCGACATTAGTTGTTTGGGCGTTTGGGTTTGCGCCATGCATGCATGAATACGCACTCCCTCGCTCTTTAGAGAAAGTGGTCGCACACTCATTACTGTGTCCTGAATACTCGAATAGATCATATGTATGGCAAGTAATAGCAATTATCTTTGGTGCTCTTTCCTATTTCTCGGCAAACAAATGGAAGTTAAAACGCTCCTAATCGAGATAGAGGAACGTCATCCAATGTAAAGTAGAAATATTTATCAACGTATAGAGAGCATTTTCGGTGTCGCTCAGAATCGACTGGAACACTGGTCTTTCTGATTAGCCCGGTGCGCCACGGATTCACTGAGACAGCGGATGAACCAACTGATGTCCTAGTGTGGTGTCCTATACTGCTTTAGGAAATCAGCGTGCCGAGAAGCCGTCCTATGCAAGGCGTCCTGCGCAGGGAATGGCGCGCCCTTTTCAAGCAGGATAACGCAGCAGAGGGCGGCTTCTCGGCGCGCCCGAAGGGAAGCCCCAAATTCCCCAATCCTGCGTTGCAGTTCTTGACAAGGGCGCGCCATTGCCTACGAACCGCGCCTTGTCTTGGGGAATTTGGGGGCTTCTGATTTCCTAAAGCAGCATAGGACACTACACTAGCGCTCCACATCCAGATAGCCGCGCTCCACAGCGGTATTCAGCGCCTTGGCCGCCGCCACCAGTTCCTCGTAGGTCAACCGCAGGTTGCGCAGGTGATTGATCTGATCCGGTGAGGGTAGATCTCCGCCCGCCACACTGGAGAGGTCGAAGAGCTCCTTGAGATACTCGGCGCGGGCCCGCGCCACCATCCCCATCACCGGTTTCATACCCTTGATGGTGACCTTCGGAATCATCGGGTTGATCGTCTCGCGGTTGAGTTCCCGCAAGGCCTTGTCGAGCTCCAGCAACAGCCGGTTGTTATCGTTACTGTACGCCATGCCTGTCTCCCAGATTTAACGACCGCGGACTCCTCCCAATATCGGCCATCTTCAGTGGAACCTGAAATAACCGGAATCGAGGGGGCGTCCGGATCGCAACACCGAAGACGGGTTGTCAGACGCGGGGCAGGTCCTTCACACCCAGGGCTTCAAGATAGCGTTCCACACTGTTCTCCAGTCCATACCGGGCCACCGATGCCTGTAACCGTTGCGGGGATGCCGGGTTTTCCAGTTGGCGCCACATCGCTTCCGCCAATCCTCGGGCATCCCCCGGTGTGGCCAGCGGGTCACCCGGCAGCCCCTCCAGCAGCTCGGCCGGACCGCTCGGACAATCCGTTGCGACCACCGGTGTCCCGGCGGCCAGCGCTTCGACAATCACCGCACCCAGTCCTTCCCACAGGGAGGAGAGCACAAACAGGGCGGAGGCCTTCATGTAGGGATAGGGATTGTCAACGAACCCGGGCAACAGCACCCTGTGGGTAAGATTCAGGCGGTTCACTTCCGCTTCCAGGCGCGCGCGTGCCCGCCCTTCGCCGAGAATCACCAGCCGGTGCTCGACCCGGTCGGCGATCTGCGCAAAGGCCCGGATCAGGGTTGTGAAATCCTTACGCCGGCACAGTTCGCCCACCCCCAGGATCACCGGCGGCTCCCCGGGACGGAACCAGGGATGATCGAGGGGTTGATGCAAAAGATCATAAAACCGGGGCGTGATGATCGGACTCGGCACCACCGCGATCCGCGACCGGTCAAACCCGACATAGTCTGCAAAATCGTCAGCGGCCCCTACGGACGGCACCAGTAGCGCATCCGCATGGCGGTAGAGATACTTCATCGAGTTGCGCTGGATAAACCGATCGAAGCGGCTGCGACTGGCCAGATTGCGGCTCACCGTGGTGCCCAGGCGCAGCACCAGACGAACATCCCGGGCGCTCAGCTGGCGCGCCAGCATCGCGGTGCGGTTGACCCGATCCTTGTCGGCCATGAGCACCTCGGGCTTGTGGCTTCGCAGGTAGCGCATCAGTTCAGGCAGCGCCGAATAGACATGGCTGGCCTGAAACTCGATCACCCTCAGATTCTCCGGCAGAGGCTGCGACAGCACCGGCCCATGATTGCGAATCTTCAGAAGATCCACGGGGTACCCCGCCTGGGCGAAACCCGGCAGCAGATTACGCGCGATCCTGTCGACCCCGCTGTGTCCGGAAGTGGCAAGGAAACAGGCGATACGGGGCTTCTCAGTCAAGCTTGATTCCTGGTGCAATGTCGCAGACATGCCGCCGAAGGGAAGGGTAACCACTTAACACCCGAATAGGGTGACCACCGGGTTGTATCCATTGATGCACAACTTACAGAGCATCCCGCATGCGCACCGCCTCCAGCCCGACCTTGTTGTCGGCGCCCAGGGCAATCGCCCGGTTGAAGGCTTCGATGGCGCCGGGTTTGTCGCCGCTCTGCCCCAATACGAAACCGAGGGTCAGATAAATGCGCTGGAACGCCGGATCCTGAATGATCCCGGCCCTGAGAATTTCGATCGCCCGCTCCCCCTCGCCGGTATAGAACAGGGCCAGACCCAGGTCGTTATAGGACTCGACATCATCGGGATTGATGCGAATTGCCCGCTCATACAGGCCGATCGCCTGGGCATACTCCTTTTTGCTGAAGTAGTCATCCGCCAGGCGGGCGATCAATGCGGGGTCATCGGTATCCGCACCGGGCATCGCCGGTTGCGCCGGCATCGCCTGCCCCATGGGGGCGGGTGGCATGGCGGTAGAGGGCATGCCGCCCGGATGGACAACATCCGGGGTGTCTCCGCCCGCACGAGCCGCCTTTTCCTGGCACTGTTCACAGTGACTCATTGCAATGACATAGACGATGAGACCGAAGGTCGCCTGAGCGACCAGGAAGACCAACCAGGCTAAGGGACTGAGTTTAGGCATGAGTGCGGGATTCCCAACGTTGAAAACGCCTCATTATCATGCCTCAGCCAGAGGCCTTCAACGCCTGAAAGACATGGATTGCCGCGAAACAGCCTGTTTGAGATCCAGTGCCGGATAAAACGCAACCGGCATGCCAATGAAAAGCGCCGAAGTTCGAACGACTACGAATCGCCGATCTACCGGCTGTGATTACGAGAATGGCCAGTGATCGCTTAACCAGTCCCCGGCTTGATCAAGTAATCTTTCCGCGAGTTTCTTATCGGATCCAGTGGTGCAACATCTGGTCTTCCAAGGGTGTGTTGACATAATTCTTGCCTTTCGCGGCATCAATTGCCTGAATGGTGGCTTCCGCATTATTTTTCACTTTGGCCTGTATGTTGTAGTTCCTGTCACCGCCGAAGTCGCGGTGTATTGAGTGTTGTAGAGCGCGGAAGCGCTATTCCGGAGCATAACCCTTGCCGCTGGAAAACCGGTCTGGCCGGACGGTATTTCGAGGGGCCGCTCAACGGGTAACCAAGCCCCGATTCGGCTATCCTCTCTATAAACCCTGGACCGCGTCAAACAGGCTCAATAAACATCCGGATTGACCTAATCATCCCAATCAGGCCCGGAGAACAAGAAACGAACCCAATGGCACATCTTCTGCACACCGAATGTATCGCCTCAACCGAGGTTTCCCAGCAGCTCGCGCAATGGCGCCAGGCCGATCCCGGCTCGGGCATTCTTGCCCTGGTCGCGGAACAGGATCAATCCTCAATCCCTCGGCTGCAGGACCTCTGTCGGGACATTGGCCTGCCACTGTTCGGGGCGGTGTTTCCCGAGATCCATTTCAACGGCCATTTCTTTCGCAACGGGGCCCTGCTGATCCGGCTGAACCCCATGTCCGATTACGCCAAACTCATCGAATGGGCGGAATCTCCGGATGATCAGACGGCACAGATCGTCACGGCCTCGGATGCCATCCGCAACCGTCTGGTGCCCGACCAGTCCAGCACCCTGCTGATGCTGTTCGACGCCCTGGTGCCCAATATCGGCAGTCTGCTCGAATCCTTCTACCTGCAGCTCGCGGAATCGGTCCACTATGCCGGCGCCAACGCCGGCAGCGAAACCTTTCAGCCGATGCCCTGCCTGTTCGACGATCAACGGCTGATCGGCAACGGACTCTTACTGCTGTTGCTGCGACCCCACGATGGGGCGGTGCTCGAGCACGGCTACCAGGTCCCGGATCAACTGATCGTCGCCACCTCGACGGAGGGCAATCGGATCATCAGCATCGGCTGGCAACCCGCTTTCGATGTCTACCGGGAACATATCCACTCCCTGTACGGAATTGATGTGACCCCGGAGAATTTCTACGACTACGCTGTGCACTTTCCATTCGGCATTCTGCGCGCCGATGAGGAGGTGCTGGTGCGGATACCCGTCGCCCTGGAACCGGACGGTTCCCTGTTCTGCGTCGGTGAGGTACCGGAACACGTGGTGCTGACCCTGCTCGAGGCGCCACAGGGCGAAGCCCTGCAGACCGACCGGCTGCTCGCATCACGCCTGGGAGGTCAGACCCCCTCGCTGCTCACCTTCTACTGCGCCGGGCGCAGGATGCACCTGGGAGAAACTCAAGCCGCGGAAGAGCTGCAACACCTGCAGACCCATCTGAGCGCAACGAACCTGTTCGGCGCCCTCTCCCTGGGTGAGATCGGCAGTTCCCAGCGGGGCGGATACCCCCTGTTTCACAACGCCACGCTGGTGTGCATGAAATTCTGAGATGAACCAGGAGCGCATTCTATCCATCCTGTATGACATCTCGCTGGTCATCGGCGCCGCGGAGCAGGTCAATTCCCTGCTCCTGAAGGTGCTGCAGCGACTGATATTTCATACCGGATACCCCTGCGGCCTGGTGTTGCAGCAGAAGCACCTGAGCGATCTTTCCGAAGCAGATCGCTCATTTCGCTTACGCACCAGCGTCGGCGATCACCGCCTGACACCCTGGATCAACCAGTCTCTACAGATCCCTAAGCCGCTGACCGAGGCCGGTTGCCATCGGGATATTCAGCAACACCTGGAAGGACTGCCTTTCAAACCGGGCTACTACCGCAATCTGATCAGCCTGAAGATCCCCGGATATGGCCTGGTGCTGCTGCTGACACCGGTGGGGGCACCCCCATCGGTACCCTTCCACGAGGTCTTCAAACCGGTGATGGCCAACTTCGCCAAGGCCATCCAGCTGTGTCAACGCAATGAGGATTTCACCGCGCACCTGATCGCCGACCGGGACAAGGCGCGGGAGGCCAACACCCGCTTCCGCCATGCCATGGACAACACCCAGGATGCGATCTACCTGATCGACCCGGTCGAGATGCGCTTCGTGGATTTTAATCGCCAGGGGTATGAGTCCCTGGGCTACACCCCGGATGAACTGCTCAACAGAGGCCCCTCGGATATTAAACCCGAGGTCACCGAGGAGCAGCTGAGAAGCCTGTTCGACGAGGTCATCGAGACCGGTATCGATTTCAGCCTTAAGACCAGCCACCAACGCAAGGATGGCTCGGTCTTCCCCGTGGAGGTCCACCTCAACGCCCTCAAGCAGGAGGGCAACCCGGCGATCCTGATCGCCGTGGTCCGCGATGTCACGGAACGTAAAAAATACGAAGACGCCTTGTTCAACGAGAAAGAGCGCGCCCTGGTGACCCTGCAATCGATCGGTGACGCGGTGATCACCACCGACCGAGAGGGTCGTATCGAGTATATGAATCCGGTGGCGGAAACCCTCACTGGCTATCAGCTCCAGGAGGTGGCCGGACGGACCCTGGATCGCGCCTTCAAGATCATCGACGAGACCACCCGGGAACCGGCCGTCAATCCCATCGATGCCTGCCTGGCCAGTGGTGAGGTGATCAGCCTGGGCAGTCACAGCCTGATCATCGCCCGGGACGGTCGCGAGATCGCCATTGAGGATTCCGCGGCACCGATCCGCAAGCGCAATGGCCAGGTAATCGGTGTGGTGATGGTCTTCCATGACGTCTCCCGGGCCCGGGAAATGGCCCAGAAACTCTCCTGGCAGGCCAGTCACGACAGCATGACCGGCTTGGTCAACCGGGCGGAGTTCGAGTATCGCCTGAGCCATCTTCTGGACCAGGCCCGGGAAGAAGGCGGCCGCCACGCCATGCTCTATCTCGACCTGGATCAGTTCAAGGTGGTCAACGACACCTCGGGCCATGTAGCGGGTGACGAACTGCTCAAACAGTTGGCGGTCATGATGAATGAACTGGTGCGCGACAGCGATACCCTGGCCCGACTGGGTGGCGACGAGTTTGGGGTGCTGCTTACCCACTGTGACCTGAGCCACGCCCATCGGCTCGCCAACCTGCTGCGGGAAAAGATTCGCGAGTACCGCTTCATCTGGCAGGACAAGCTGTTCGAGGTCGGCGTCAGCGTGGGCATCGTGGAGATCACCGAAGAACCGGGCGACATTACGTTGATCCTCAGCCATGCGGACATCGCCTGTTACGCGGCCAAGGACGCGGGACGTAACCGGGTGCATGTGTTCAAGCCCGATGACGACGAACTGATGCAGCGGCACAGCGAAATGCTCTGGGTGTCGAAGCTCACCCAGGCCATGGAGCAGGATCGGTTGGAACTCTACTGTCAGGCCATCGTCCCCACCACGCCCGGGAAGGCGGAGCCGATCGAATGGTACGAGATTCTGCTGCGCCTGAGGGACGCACAGGGGCACCTGGTGCCCCCGGGCGCTTTCATCCCCGCTGCGGAACGCTACAATCTGATGCCTGCGGTGGATCATTGGGTGATCGCCCATGCCTTCGAGAATCTGCAGCGTATGGGGGCTCGCGAGGAGACACGCCGCTTCCACATCTCCATCAACCTGTCCGGCGCCTCACTCAACCAGGAGGACACCGTGCCCTTCATCCTCAATCAGGCGGAGGCCTTTCAGATCGACCCGGACCAGGTCTGCTTCGAGATCACGGAAACCGCGGCCATCTCCAATCTGATCAAGGCCTATCGCCTGATGCACGACCTCAAGGAACAGGGCTTCCGTTTCGCCCTGGACGATTTCGGCACCGGGGTGAGTTCATTCAACTATCTGAAAAACCTGCCGGTGGACTATCTCAAGATCGACGGCAGTTTCGTGCGCGACATGCTGAACGATTCGGTGGACGAGGCGATGGTGGAGATGATCAACCAGATCGGACACGTGATGGGCATCCGCACCATCGCGGAGTATGTGGAGAGCGGGGAGATCCTGACGGCCCTGATTCACAAGGGCATCGATTTCGCTCAGGGCTTCCACCTCCATCATCCGGTGGCGATGGATTCGATCTGTCGTCATGTGACTATGGGGGACTAGCAGGCTGTTTTTATGACGACAGCACCAGTGCTTCGAATTCCTTGATCTCCATCGGCCTGCTGAACAGATAGCCTTGGAACACAGGACAGCCATGCTCCTGCAGGAATGATTTCTGCGCTTGGTTCTCCACCCCCTCAGCGATGATCTTCAGATTCAGACTGGAAGATAGATTAATGATGGTCTCAACCACAACGGCATCGTTCGGATTGTCGGGTAGATTGCGTATAAAGGAGCGGTCGATCTTGATCTCATCGAGGGGCAAGCGGGTCAGGTAAGAGAGCGAGGAGTAGCCGGTACCGAAGTCATCCATCGCGATCCCCACTCCCAGGGCCTTGAGCGCCAGCATCTTTTCGATGGCGTATTGTACATCATCGATAACCAGACTCTCGGTCAGCTCGAGCTTGAGCCGATCGGGTGGCGCGCCACTCTGAGTCAGCGCCCGCTCGACCTGGAGGACAAAGTCCCGCTGACGGAACTGCAGTTCACTGACATTGACCGCCAGCTCCAGCCCCCTCAGACGGGGATTCTCCGCCCATTGCGCCAGTTGCCAACAGGCGTGCTCCAGCACCCATTGGCCGATGGGCAGAATCAAACCGGTCTCCTCGGCCAGGGGTATAAATTCATCGGGCGGCACCAGTCCGCGATCCGGATTGCGCCAGCGTAGCAGGGCTTCAGCGGAGACTATACCCTGTTGGGTGTGGTACTGGGCCTGGTAATAGAGGGCAAACTCTTCCCGCTGGATCCCGCCATGCAACGAAGATTCAATACTCGCGCGGGCGGCCAGACTTGCCTGCATCTCGGGATCAAAAAAACGCAGGGTGTTACGGCCCGCCGTCTTTGCCTGGTACATGGCGATATCGGCATGCTTGAGCAGGTCATCCACACCGGCCTCTTGTCCGGAGAAAAGCGCAATCCCGATACTGGAGGTACTGTGGTGCACATGATCGGCCAGGAGATAGGGTTCGCTCAGATGCACCAGCACCTTTTCGCCGATCAGTTTAGCCTGGGCCGCCGCCTCCCCGGGAAGCTCATGCAGATCCTCCAGCATAATCACGAATTCATCGCCGCCGAGACGTGAAATGGTATCCCCTTCACGCACGCATCGGATGAGGCGTTTGGCCACCTCGACCAGCAGCAGATCGCCGACATCATGGCCACTGGTGTCGTTGAGAATCTTGAAATTGTCCAGATCGATGAACAGCAGTGCACCCAGGCGGTGGCTGCGCGTGCTGCCGATCATGGCCTGATGCAGCCGGTCCATCAGCAACCTGCGATTCGGGAGTTCTGTCAGCAGGTCATAGAATGCCAGGTGCTCGATCTGTCGCTGCGCCTCCCTGCGTTCGGTGATATCGGTCATGGTGCCGACATAGTGAGTCACCTCACTCTGATTGTTCGTTACCGCGGTAATGTTCAACCAGACCAGAAACTCCTCGCCGTTTTTGCGCCGGTTCCAGATCTCGCCCTGCCAAACCCCTTCCTGGTCAATCGACCGCCACATGTCAACGAAGAAGCGCCGGTCATGACGAAAGGATTTGAGCAGCCGGGGTGTGTCACCAATCACCTCTTGCGCTGAATAGCCCGTCATGTCACTGAAGGCCCCATTGACGCGCAGAATCCTCTGCTCCACGTCGGTGATGAGGATACCCTCCTGCGCCTCGAATGCGGTCGCGGCGATGCGGATCTGCTCCTCGGCCTGATGGTGCTGCTGCCGCCCACGCAGGATCGTGATACCGAAAGCCAGATCCTCGCTCAACTCCGCAAGCAGGCGTCGATCCTCCTCCGCAAAAGCAGACGACGTCCCTGAATAGATACACAGCACGCCGAAGACAAACTCTGTCTCGCTCTTCAACGGCAGAACAAGACAGGCGCGAAAACCGCGTTCGAGCGCCGCTCCCCGCCACGCCTCGGCCCTGGGGTCCGTCATGAAATCATCGATCCCATCGATAATCCCAAGCTTAAGCGCGGTATCGACCGGACCTCCCCCCCGGCGTGTGTCCAAGGCGCGACAAACGGGCAGCTGATCAAGATAGCGAGACTCGTGGCCTGCCCAGGCAAAGGGATCCACTCTCCCCTCCTCGCCCGTCACGGCATATCCGACCCAGGCCATGAGATAGCCCGCCTCGATACAGATGGTCCGGCAGATCGACTCGACCAGTGAGTGCTCATCCTCAGCACGCACCAGAATCTGGTTGCACTCGCTGAGAGCCCGCAGTTCCCGATTCAGTCGATGCAGTTTTTCCTCGGCGAGTTTTCGCCCTGTGATGTCCTGGTAAGTGCCAATCCGTGCGATTTCACGGCCCTGGTCATCGAACACTTTTTCCCACCGAAGGTTCACCCAACGGAGGCTTCCGTCGGTTCGCAGAATGCGGAACTCCAGACTGGACTCACCCGGTTCAGCCGTCGGCGCTTCGAGGGCGTCGCGCAGCAGTGAGCGATCATCGGGGTGTACCCAGGACAGGCCCACTTCGTCCACCGGCGGATGAGGTTCGCAACCCAGGATATTGAACATTTCATCCGACCAGAAGATCTCACCGCTTAGCAAGTCGTGGCGCCAATTGCCCAGATGGGCGATACCCTGGGCCTTGAGCAGAAGATCCTGGCTCTCCTGTACCGTCTCCAGCATGGCATTGAAACTGTTGCCGAGACGCGCCACCTCATCATTGCCGACCGTGGCGACCCGAAAGGAGTAATCAGCTTGGGTTCGCACATGCTCGGCAGCCTGGCTCAGGGTCTCGATGGGCCGGACGATCATGCGTCTGAGGATCGCCAATTGCCCCAAGGTGGCGCCCAACAGGATCAGCACCCCTGCGCTGAACACTGTGAGCAGTTGCTGCGTCTGCTCGTTCAGCTGGGTCAGCCCCATGACGATACGCAGATACGCTTCGTTCGGCAGGATCTGAAACAGTTCCACTCGGTCCGCCTCGAGGTAGACCCCCTGGGGTTTATCCGGCAGGGGCGCCAGCGCCTCCCTCGCTTCGCGGTTGTAGCCGGCGAGAATCCGCCCGTTGTTCAGGTAGAGCACCACTTCCATGATCTCGGGGTTGGAACCCAGGGTATTCAAAATCTCCTGAGCCCGATGGGGATCTTCGAAGGCAACCGCGGCATCCGTCCCCACCGAGACCAGTTCGGCATAGGGCTCCATGATCCGTAAGGCCCGCTCTTCCTGGGTCAGCGACTGATAGATCGCCAATCCGCCCGCCGCTATGACAAATGCGAACAGAACCGAACCCCAGAGCACCAGGGCCAGCCTTTTCTGTATGTCGAGTCGACGGTACATGGCTACCGCAACCGCCTGAGTTTACCGTTGTCGATAACGGAGTCGCTGACCTCCAGCACCTTGGTCTGGATCGACAGGGAAGCCGCTTTCGCCTGGTCAAGATTCACATGCAAGCCCACCGTACCGACCACTTCGAAACGGATCATCCCACCTTCCTGCAGAAATCCCGGGGCATTGCTCACGGTCAGCACCGGCCAATGACCGAGGCCGGTCAGCGCGGCACGGCGTGAGGCACTGACTTGATAGGCCACATAGACGATGTGGCAAAGGCGCAAATCCTCCGAATCCTTGGTACGTAGTAAGGCAAACGAGCGCCCCTGCTCGGTTCGCCCGGCAAACGTGCGTTCAAGCAGGTTACCGAATGGATCCTTACCCAGGACACAGATTGTCCAGGGACTTTCAGGGGTGGCAAAACTCGTCTCAGGCCAGTTCACATAACGGGTAAAATTGCGCAGAAAGGCCGCCTCGATCGCCCAGGGGTCGGATTGCCGGCTCTCCTGAGAGAGCCCGCAGGGCGAAGCACAAAGCATCAGGATCAACAAAATAATCGGCTGGCAGCGCATTAGAAATCATCCACCCATGCCAAGGCATCCCGACACGCCTCGTTGAGTCTGAGCACGATGACCCTCCATCGCACAGGCGATACTCCTATGGCAATGTCGGCTTGATGTTGTCAACGACCTGGCCATCCTCTGAACATCTGGTGAAAAAATCGGGCTCAAAACCTGGCTGTCAAAGACAGGATGTACTCTCTGGGGCGGCCGCGGGTGCTTTGCGAAGGTTTGTAGTGTTCATCGCCCAGGTTCTTACCCATCAGATCCAGCTGCATGTGACGATCCTCCCACTGCCACTGATACCCCGCCTTTAAATTGTACAAGGTATAGGTTTGCTGGCTGGATTCCGGCCCGTCAGGAAGAATCGTCTGATCCTTCACATAGTTGAAACCTCCCGCCAGATATACCCCCCGCAGAGAATTCCCGGTGAAATCGTAGCGGGTCCAGAGATTCGCCAGGTGGGGGGCGCTCATCTGCAGCGGTGCATCGTGCAGCCTGGCCACATTGCGATAATTGGCTTGCCCGGCTGCGTCGAGACTGGCCGGGTCCTGGGCCAGGATGGCATCGTCGTCACCGCTGAACTCGGTGATGCGCGCATCCATATAACTGTAAGAGAAGTAGATCTGCCAGTTATCGGAGGGCGTTGCGGTGAGACTCAGTTCAACGCCCTGGGACTGTTGCTCGCCGCTCTGCACATTGTAGATGGTGACCGAGCCGGAGGAATCCGTGTTCGCCAGATCGTTGACGATATTGCGATTGCGAATATCGAAATAGGTCAGAGTGCCCGAGAGCAGACCGCCGTACAGATCCGCCTTGACGCCGATATCGTACCCCTCGCCCTGGGTCGGTTTCGCCGCCTGAGTCGTTCCATCCGGATTGCGAATAACCTGCGAGGGAGGCACGAACGACTCGGCGTAGGAGGCGTACAGGGAGATATCTGAATTCAGCTTGTAAAGCGCACCGTACTGAGGCGTCACCTCGCGTTCCCGATAGGTGGTGTCGGTCTGATCGCTCAGACGATTGGTAAAACGGTTCTCCGTCGAAGTCAGACGCCAGCCCGCCAGCAATAGCAGCCGGTCTTCGAGAAACCCGAAGGTGCTGCCGGCATACACCGACTTATCCCGGTAGTCGGTTCGGGTGTCGGTTGGATTTTCAGTGAACAGGGAACGGGGCAGGCTCGCGTCATAATCCCAGGTTGTGGGATCGCTCAGGTCCCACAGGGGCAGGGGTGATGCGGTGGGATCGTCACCCAGGGCCGGATCGTTGGGCGCCTGAGCGGCCCAGTCATCAAATCGGCGTTCGTCATATTGGGCGCCCAGAAGCAGGCGCAGACTCGTGGCGCCGAGATTGTAGCGGCCCACGGCATGGGACTCGTAGGTGTTCCCCCAGTTGGTATAGGTCTGACCTCTCACCCGCCGGCCCTGAAGCAGTGTCGCGTTGTTCGCCATGCCGAGATTACCGGTAACCACCGCATCGATGTCATAGTATTGATGGGCATAACCAAGACGCACATCCCAGTGATCATCCAGGGAATAGTCAAACCAGGCGCTCAGCATCTCCGAGTCACTGTTCCGATAGTCGCTGTAGGCGAGGCCGTTCCAGTTATCCGCCAGCCCGGGCACATCGACCCCGGCGCGATTCGGATCGGTTGCGCTTTCCACCCACCCGACCTGCGCCCCATACCCCGGCTTCTGCATCAATTGGGGCTCTTCGACCTTGTGAAAACGCTCATAGTTGAGCGAAACACTGGCCCGTTCATTGATGTGCCAGAGCAGGGACGGGGCAAAATCCCAGGAGTGGGCGTCATAGGGCTCCCAGTAGTGCATATCCTGGTCATAGGAGCTGGCCAGGCGAAAAAAAACCCCGTCGGAAACCGGACCGGTGATATCGGCATCCAGACGGTATTCGCCGTAGGAGCCGTAACTGAGGCCGACCTCGGTCGCGGGACGCGTCAGCGGCCGCTTGGTGATGATATTGACGATGCCTCCGGGTGCGACCTGCCCATAGAGGAACGACGACGGCCCCTTGACCACCTCCAATCGGGAAACGTTGGTGAAGTCGAATATGGAGGGACCGTTGAATCCGTCCCGCAGCACCTGAACACTGCCCTTGTTGGTGCCCACCGCAAACCCACGGATCGCCAGATTGGCATTGCCTTCGTTGAAATCGTTGCTGCGGTAGGTGACCCCCGGCGAATAGCGGGCGATATCGAAGATATTGTCCGGCCGCATGTCCTCGATGAAGGGCCGGGTAAAGGCTTGGATCGCCACAGGCAGATCCCGCATCGGCACATTGAAACGTGAGCCGGTCACCGAGTTGGAAGCCTGGTAGCCTCGATCCATATGGCTGTCGACATCGAAGGGTGAAACCCTCACATGCGTCAGCGCCTCGATATCCATATCCGCAAAAGAGTACGTCTCGCGCGCATCCGGCTCCGCGGCAGCTTGCCAAGGACTCAGTGTATCCGAGAACACCTCATGCTGAGGAAACCAGCCCATGAAAACCAGCAGTCCACCGTGCAGAAAACTTAAATCAAACACAGCCCAATTCTTGAGAGCGCGATGTGTTGTTTTCCCCAACGGGTGCATGGGGGACCGCGCTGGTGATTTGAGTTCCACCGCTTGATGAAATTGCCACATAGATCACTCACAGGAGTAGGGATGGTGCGCAAATATCGTCGCGAGACAGTGATTAATGTCACTTAACAAGATAGTTGTCTCGCATCGATCCGTAGCATCGGCTACCATCGTTTCAGTATAGGTCAGCCAAGCACAGCGAACACATCTCTCATGGGATGGCAACGCATTCGATGCGCGGAGAATTAAAATCTCCAGCTCTTACCTGAGCCGTTGCAACCCATCGGATTTGACGCTTAAATCAGACAATAGAAAATCTCACCCTCGAGTGCGTCAAGCCCCCGAATACGGATATCATGGATAGTCACAAGGAAAACCTTTCAAAGCCCAGCCTCACCTCCCTATTCTGGACCTTCATCAAGATCGGCTCAACCGCATTCGGCGGCTTCATGGCGCTCATCTCGGTGGTGCAGAACTATGTGGTGGAACGCCGTCGCCTGCTGACCCATGAGGAGATGCTCGACGGCATCTCGCTGGCCACCATCCTGCCTGGCCCGATCGCCTTTAATGTGGTCGCCTACGTGGGTTACCGACTGCGCGGACCGATGGGCGCGCTGATCTGCACACTGGCCGTCACGATCCCGACCTTCCTCTTCATTCTCGTGCTCAGCTACGGCTATTTCACCTGGGGTGAGATACCTTCGGTGAACAAGTTCTTCCAGGGCTTCATACCGGCGGTGACGGCAATCATCGCCTCCACCGTGTGGAACCTGGGGCGCAAGACGCTCAAGGGTGCGCCGGAGACGATCATCGCGGTCACCGCCTGCGCGCTGCTGGTCGGCATCGGCGGTTTCTTCATCACCCTGGGAATCATTCTGGCCTCGGGATTCGCGGGTTATTGGCTGTTTTTCAAACCCTCGCCGAGCGGATCCGAACCCGCGCCAGGCCCCGGCTCCGAACCCACGCCTCAACCCAGCTCCGAACAGCGTAGCGGAAAAGCCGGTCGACTGAATGCCTCGGCCGTGCTTCCGGTAGCGGTAACCGCCGCGCCGTTCCTCAGCACCGATGTCATGATGGCCGGCAAGCTGCTGTTCACCTTCGCCGGAATGAGCCTGATGCTGTTCGGCGGCGGTTTCGTCTTCATCCCGCTGATCCAGGAGATCGTGGTGGACGGCCAGGGCTGGGTAACCCACAAGGAGTTCATCGACGGCATCGCGCTGGGACAGGTGACACCGGGTCCGATCCTGATCAGCGCCGCCTTCATTGGCTACAAGATGGCCGGCCTGCTGGGGGCCACGGCGGCGACCCTTGGTATCTTCACACCACCCGCGCTGGTGATGCTGGTCTGCACACGCTACCTGCTGAAAATAAAGGCCTCGCGGCTGATACAGGCCGCACTGCGGGGGATTCGCAGCGGTGTCGTCGGAATGATCGCTGCAGCCACCTACGTGGTGGGCGCCAGCGCGCAGCCGAACGCCATATCGCTGCTGATCTTCGTCGCCGGGCTGGTGGCGCTGATGAAATTCAAACTGGAAGTCGCCTGGATTATTCCGGGCGCAGGATTACTGGGACTCTTACTCTACTGATCGCTCAAAAATCCATTCTCTGATAGGGATCTCTGCAAGGCTGAGCCCGGGTGAAGCGCATGAGCAAGATGCGCCGTGCGCCCGGTCGGGCGGCGCGAGACATGGGGGGTGGTATGAGCGGGGCATGGGATGCGGTTGCGACAGGCACGTCGGAAGTAGTGAATTCATTGGGGGGACGTGAAACGGTCCCCCTGTTCATTGCAACGGAAGATAAAAGGAAGTGCTATGCAACCTATTTTCATGATCGGTACTCAACGTTCAGGCTCCAACCTCCTCCGCCTGATGCTCAATCAGCTCAGTGAGATCGCCTCGCCCCACCCCCCTCACATTCTGCAGCGGCTGCAGCCGCTGCTGAGTCACTACGGTGATTTGAACGAGGCAGAGCATTTCCACACCCTGACCGAGGATGTGTGCCGGCTGGTGGAGCTGAATCCGGTAGCCTGGGATGGCGTCGTGCTGAACCGGGACGAGGTACTGTCCCGCTGCCGGGAGAACAGTCTGGTGGCGCTGCACGGCGCCGTTTACGATCTGTGCGCCGAAGCCTGGGGGGCGCATACCTGGTGCTGCAAGAGTCTGGCGAACATCGACTACGTCGAAGAGATCGAGCGCTATTTCGACAATCCCCGCTATATCTTTCTCTACCGCGACGGTCGGGACGTGGCGCTCTCGTTTCAAAAGGCGGTGGTGGGCGAGAAGCACATCTATCACATCGCCAGAGGCTGGGCCAAGACCCAGGAGCGGGCGCTGACACTGATGGATCAGATCGGTCCCGGCCGGCTGATCATGGTCTCCTACGAGGAGTTGACGAGCGCCCCGGAGGCCACGACCCGGAGACTGTGCGAGTTTCTCGGCGTGGCCTACAACGACAACATGCTGGAGTTCCACGTCAGCGATGAGGCGAAACGGGCCGCGGTTTCAAGCAGCCTGTGGGACAAGGTCACGCAACCGGTGATGACCAACAACAGCCGAAAATTCCTGCGTGAATCCTCGGAGACGGAGATACGCATCTTCGAGTCAGTAGCCGGACATGTCCTGGACCGGTTGGGCTATGAGCGCGTGCATGTGGCATCCGGAGAGGAGCAGACTTTCAGCGAGCAGGAGATACAGCTTTTCAATGAACAGAACGAGCAGATCAAGCGCTCGCTGCTGGATCAAACAGACAAGGACGACCTGTTGCGCAGAGAACGACAGGAGGGGTTGCTGCAGGAGATCGTGGCACGGAGCGCCGCCAAGGCCTCAACTGCGATGGCGGAGTGAGCGCACGCAACACCGCGATGATTTGATCTCCCCGCGAGGGGAGAGAGATGAAGGTTACAGTCTGAAAAAGTCTTGATTACCCATTCCCTCGTTCCCACGCTTCGCGTGGGAACGCAGACTCGGCTTGCACACGCCAGACAGGTTTGGGCAATACAACGTAACATCGATAGGCGTTCCCACGCAGAGCGTGGGAACGAGGGAAAAGATGAGGAAAACAGCGACCGAGGAGATGCTTATCCGTTAGTTACCCGCGTAAAGATTATCACTCGCACTGCGGGCAACGACAACGAGGGAATCGACTATTTTGATACCCCCTCTCCCCGGCCCCCTCCCGCAAGGGGAGAGGGGGTCTACTCTGAGAGAATAGAGTTCATCCCACCCTATATGCTCCGCCGAACCCGGGATGCGCTTTCCCTATCCGGACCACGTCTTTTCGCCTGGTCTCGCACTCGTCTGAGCAAATTTCAACAGCCCTACTAATGCAGAAATCAAGGCGAGGCCCGATACCCATTCATACCCGGAACTGCTTGACCATCTGCCCCAGTTCCCGGCTGAGCGTCGCGAGATGATCGCTCTCGAGCGCGGTCTGCTCTGAAGCCTGGGCGGTCTCACCCGCTACGTCGTTGATTTTCAGAATGTTCTTGTTCATCTCCTCAGCCACTGCGCTCTGCTCCTCCACGGCACTGGCGATCTGGACCGTCATCTCCGAGATCGAGGATACGGCATCGGTGATGCTGTCGAGGGATGATCCGGCACGGGAAGCCAGTTCCACGCTTCGCGTAGCCGACTCCTGCCCCTCGAGCATCACGCTCACCGATTGCGCGGCGCCAGACTGGACCCGCTCAATGATCTCCTGGATCTCCCGAGTGGACTCTTGAGTCCGCTGGGCCAGGTTGCGCACCTCATCGGCGACCACAGCGAATCCGCGTCCCTGTTCACCCGCTCGGGCCGCCTCGATCGCCGCGTTGAGCGCCAACAGATTGGTCTGTTCGGCGATGCTCTTGATCACGTCGATGACCGTTCCTATGCTGACCGAGTGCTTCTCCAGTTGTTCGATGACGTCGGCGGCGTTTTCAACCTTCCGAGACAGCAGACCAATCGCCTCGATCGTCTCCTTGACCACCCGCTTGCCGTCGTTAGCCTGACCGCTCGCTTCGCCGGCAAAAGTCGAGGCCTGCGAGGCATTGTTGGCCACCTCCTGCACCGTGGCGGCCATCTCACTCATCGCCGTGGCCACCGTTTCGGTATCCGACTGCTGATGCCGCACGCCCTGGCTGGTCTGATCGGTGATCGTCGCCATATGCTGCGCGGAATCGGCCAGACGCGAGGTCGTATCGACCAGCTTGACGATCACGTCATGGAACTTCACCGCCATTTCATTGAAGGCGTTACCCAGCTGACCAAGTTCGTCACGGCTGGTCGACGCTACACGGGTGTTCAAATCACCGTCGGCAAGACGGCGAGACGCTTCGACCACCCGGGAGAGCGGCGTGGTGATCACGATTTTCACCAGATAGGTCATTGCGCCGATCGCGATGAGCGTACTGGCTGCGAACATGGCGATCGTGGTCAGCACGGAAGCATTGAGCTCATCCTGCTGAGTCTGGCGGATTTCCGCGAGATGATCCTCCTTCTGTTTGTTGATGGAAGCCAGCATCTGATCAGCTCTCAAAAAGCTGTAGCCGATAATAACGCTGCCCAGGGCGATCTCCTCGTGCACGACCTGTTGGGTCAGCGACTCTTGCGCTAAAGCCTTGTCACCGGCCATGGCAAATGGCTGGCTCTGAGTATTGAGGAAGGCCACATAGACAATGTCAGGATCCTCCACCGCCATGGTGGCGAACTGATTGAGCAGCGAGAGATCGAACTCCGCCATCGGTTGAGGCGCTATCGCCGTCAACAGTTTGCCCAGCTGATTGGCGTTGAATATGACAGACGCTTTCGCGCGGTCAAATTGTTCCTCGGTGATCTGATTGATCACCTCCACCGACGAGGTTAGGGTGTGATCCAGTGCTTTGCGCTCCTGGCCCACGATGAGAAAACCGGCCAGGGAGGTGAGCACCGCGAGGACCAGACCCAGAATCAGGGTGAACTTGAGCGCCACGCTGAGATGACGTGTACGACCCGAATCAGGAATAGCGACTGTGTCCATGGGATAGTCCTTTATATCAAAGGGAAAACCTTCCGATTAACTGCTGTAGGGTGCAATCAGAAGGGTCTTCAACGCCTGCTTGATGTTGTCGAGCGACACCGGGTTGACGAAACCTTCGATGCGCGCCTTGGCGGCTGCCGGCATATCGGGTTTCAAACTGAACAGGGCTTCGGCCATCTTGGCGGCATCCTCAGAGGAGACCTGGGACAGAGCCGAGAAACACCACTCAGGATACAGCACGGTACTGTGCAGGAAGGGAAAACCCGCGTCCTCCCGGCGGTCTATGACGACGAAGTCATCGACCTTGATCTTGCCCTCTTTCTGCATGTTCTCGAGCAATCCGGAGCGGACGAAAGCGGCGTCGATCAGGCCGTTGTTGACGGCAAGCACCAGATCGTCCTGCTTCTTACCCTCGGTGAGGGAGGCGAAGTCCTTGTGCGGATCGATCCCCTTCTGCATCAGATGGTAGGTCTGGAAGATATAGGCGCCGGCGGCGGCTTTGAACTTGAGCGACATGACCCGTTTACCACGCAGGTCTTCGGCCGTCTCGATGCCTTTCCCCTTCTTGGCGATAATCACGCCACTGAACTGGGAACCGGCCTTGGTATTCAGCGTGGCCAGTACATGGGCGCCCAGCTTCTCCTCTACAAAGACGGTATGAGGTGAGTGGGAGAGCAGATAGTCGATCTCGCCGTTTTCAGCAGCGGCGGTGACGCGTTGTGGGGGCAGAGGAACGATGCTGACCGGCTGGCCGAGGGTTTTACTGAGATATTGACCGAAGTCGTCCCAGCGGGCTTTGGCGGCCAGTTCCCCGCGAGGGGCCAGCACGCCGACTTTGATGTCCTGAGCGAAAATGTTGGAAAGGGGGCTGAGCAATAGTGCGGTGAGCACAACCAGCCGTACAAGGTACCTGTACATAGGCGATCTCCCTAATTAAGAATTGATCCGTTTTCTTAAGATTCCGATAAAGGACGGCTGGTCTCACCGTCAGTAATCTCCCTATCGACCGCGGACCCGGAATACTTGAATAGAATTTTTTAAGAAAACGCGTAGCGATGAATTCGCTACGCAATACGAAAGAGATCAATTATCAATACCGCTGCTGCCCCCAGCGGCGCGATCACTCGCTCAACTGATAGCGGGCTCCGCAGTAGGGGCAGGTCGCGGTTCCGGTCTTTTCGATAGGTAGGTAGACCCTGGGGTGTAAAGCCGCCACCACCTCGCCGGGTCGCGGGCAGCACAGGGGCAGATCCTTGCGGGTGACTTTCTGTATATCCTGCTGAGGGATTTGAGCTTCCGCCTGAGTCATGGTCACTTCTCCTGATCACACATACGCCAGCCAATCCGTATGGGCGGTCTTGCGCCCATGCACCAGATCGAAATAGGTTTTCTGCAGCTTCTCGGTAATCGGTCCGCGTCCGCCCTGGCCGATGATCCGGTTGTCCACCTCGCGGATCGGCGTGACCTCCGCGGCGGTACCGGTGAAGAACGCCTCGTCGGCGATGTAGACTTCGTCACGGGTGATGCGTTTTTCGACCACCTTGTAGCCCATCTCCTGGGCCAGCTCCATGACCGTCTTGCGGGTGATGCCGTCCAGCGCGGAGGTCAGATCGGGGGTGTAGATCACCCCGTCGCGAACGATGAAGATGTTCTCACCGGAACCCTCCATGACGTAGCCTTCCGCATCCAGCAGCAGGGCCTCGTCATAGCCGTCCCGCAGGGCTTCCTGCAGCGCCATCATGGAGTTCATGTAGTTGCCGTTGGCCTTGGCCCGGCACATGGTGATGTTGACGTGGTGGCGGGTGAAGGATGAGACGCGGATGCGGATGCCCTTCTCCATGTTCTCCGCCCCCAGATAGGAGCCCCACTCCCAGGCCGCCACCATGACATGCACCTTGAGGTTGTCGGCCCGCAGACCCATGCCCTCGGAGCCGTAGAAGCACATGGGACGGAGGTAGGCGGACATCAGCTTGTTTTCCCGCACCGCGGCCAGCTGCGCTTCGTTGAGGGTCTCCCGGTCGTAGGGCATCGGCATACCGAGAATGTGGGCGGAGCGGAACAGCCGCTCGGTGTGGTCCATGAGGCGGAAGATCGCGGTGCCCTCTTCCGCCCGGTAGGCGCGCACCCCTTCGAAAACCCCCATCCCATAGTGCAGGGTATGAGTCAGCACATGGGTCTTGGCCTCGCGCCAGGGAACCATTTCGCCATCCAGCCAGATGACACCATCACGATCAGACATCGTCGACATTGTGTAAGGATCTCTCGTTACTCGTTGTTGTTCTGCATCAGGCAGGACCAGATCTCCTGCACCAGGGCACGCTCTTCGGTGAGCCGGTCCTGGGCCACCCGGGAGGGCAGCTCCTGCAGGGCGCTGCGGTGATAGACCGCGCGCAGCACCTTGTAGATGCCCATGAGGCGTTCCGCGGCCTGGTTATCCAACAGCCCCAGCTTCGCCAGGGTCTCCAGGATCCGGATATTGTCGGTCCAGATCAGCAGGTCCGGGTGTTCATGCGCCCACCGAAGAACCGCGTATTGAACCATAAATTCAATATCCACGATACCGCCCACGCCCTGTTTCAGGTCGAATTCCCGGGCATCGCTCCGGTCCAGGCTGGCGCGCATCTTTTCGCGCATCTCCAGCACCTCGTGGCGTAGCGTCCGCGCATCCCGGGGCTGACCGAGCACCGCCCGGCGAATCTGCGAGAATCGCGACCCGACCCGGTCATCCCCCGCCACCACCCGGGCGCGCACCAGAGCCTGGTGCTCCCAGGTCCAGGCATGGTTGCACTGGTAGTTCTCGAAGGTCGCCAGGGAGCTGACCATCATGCCGGAATTGCCGTTGGGGCGCAGCCGCATGTCCACTTCGTAAAGAATACCCGAAGGGGTGCGGGTGGTCATGATGTGGATGATGCGCTGGGCCATGCGGGCGTAGAAGACATCCACCGAGACCGGCTTGGCCCCGTCGGTGAAGGCGTTGCGATCGGGGCAGCCGTGCAGGAACACCATGTCCAGGTCCGAACCGAATCCCAGTTCGATCCCCCCCAGCTTGCCATAGCCGACCACCGCGAAACCGATGGCCGTGTCGCTCACCCCCGGGGGATAGCCGTGGCGGCTCACCATCTCCTGGAAACTCAGCTGGATCACCTGGTTAAGCACGCTCTCGGCGATCCAGGTCAGGTAGTCGCTGACCACCATCAGTGGGATCTGATCCGCGATGTCCGCAGCGGCGACCCGCAGCCGATTGCTCTGGGCGAACTGGCGCAACCGCTCCATCTGGCTTTCCAGATCCTGCGGGTCGATCTGCACCAGCAGCTCCCGGAGTTCCCGGTCGAGCTTTTCCCGGTTCAGGGGTGAGTAGAGGCGCCGCGGATCGAGCAGTTCGTCGAGCAGGATCGGGTGCCGGGTCAGCATCCCCGAGATCCAGGGACTCACCCCGGTGAGTTTGACCAGCTGGGAGAGCACCATGGGGTTTTCGATCAGCAGGGCGATATAGGCGGTGCGGCGCACGATCGCCTCGAGCAGGCCCAGCACCCGGGGCAGCGCCGCGTCGGCGGAATCGGAACCGCCCACCGCCTCGAGCAGCAACGGCATCAACGTATTGAGTCGCTCCCGCCCCCGGCTGCTGAGTTGCCGGCAGGCATGACTGTCGCGCAATTGCCCCAGCAGCTCCAGGGCCTGTTGCGGTTGTGCGAATCCCGCTTCACCCAGCAGTTGAGCGGCATGCTCCGGATCCAGGGTATTCAGCCAGACACCGCTCAGAGGTTGGCTCTGCTCGTTGGATTCGGCCTGGGGCGCGGAGATGATCAGGTCGAAGTGGCCCTGCACCCGCTTGCGGTGCAGCTCCAGCTCGGCGGAGAAACCCTCCCAGTCCGAATGCCCCATGGCGCGGGCCAGCCGGAGCCTGCGCGGAGGATCGTCAGGCAGACGGTGGGTCTGGCGGTCCTGCCAGGCCTGCAATCGGTTTTCCACCCGTCGCAGGTAGACATAGGCCTCGCACAGCTCCCTCACCACATACCCGGGCAACAGTCCGCGCGCCTCCAGCACCCCGAGCACCTCGAGGATGGGGCGCACCTGCAGTCCCTTGTCCCGTCCACCGCGGATCAACTGAAAGGCCTGACCGATGAATTCGATCTCGCGGATACCCCCGGGACCCAGCTTGATATTTGCCGACATCCCCTTTTTATGCAGCTCGGCGCTGATCATCCGCTTCATCTCGCGCAACGACTCGATGGCGCCGAAATCGAGATAGCGGCGATAGACGAAGGGGCGCAGCATGTCCGTCAGCTCCGCGCCCGCCTGAGGATCCCCGGCCACCACCCGGGCCTTGATCATGGCGTAGCGTTCCCACTCCCGGGCCTGGGCCCCGTAGTAGCTCTCCAGGGCGGAGAAATTCATCGCCAGGGGGCCGGCATTGCCGAAGGGCCGCAGGCGGGTGTCGACCCGGAACACGAAACCGTCCGCGGTATGATTATCCAAGGCCTGTACCAGACGCTGACACAGACGGATGAAGAACTGTTCGTTGGTCAGTCCCCGCGCGCCGTCGGTGTGACCGTTTTCCGGATAGGCGAAGATCAGGTCGATATCGGAGGAGAGGTTGAGTTCCCGCGCCCCCAGCTTGCCCATTCCCAGCACCACCAGGGGCTGGGCCACACCCTCGGCGTTGCGAGGTACTCCCATCTCCTGGCAAGCGCCGGCATACAGGTGATTCAGCGCCTGATCGATGCAGGCATCGGCCAGGGCGGACAGATCCTCCAGGATCTCTCCCAGGGGCGCCAGGCCGGCCAGGTCCCGCCAGATGATGCGCACCATCTCGTGACGCCGGAACACCCGCAGCCGTCGGCTCAGATCAAGGTCGTTCGTTAGACCTTCCAGGGTGGTTTCGAGCCTCACAGCCATTTCGCCAGGCACATAAGACCGTTCAAGCTCGCCTTGAAGCTGGCATTGCACCAGCCATTCGGGTTCCCGCAACGACGCCTGCAGCACGTAGTCGCTCGCCTCCCAGACCGTCCGCAAACGATCCCGGAACAGGGACTCCTCCGGCATCGCGACACCGGCTTCGTTGAGCCGCCCAATCCAGCGTTGCCAGGCGGTCTCTGCTTCTTGCTGCAGAACGGAGTCCGTCATGGGCCGCTCATCTCTCGAGGCGCGCAATAGCCACTGGATTCCCCCAAACCAATCATTACCAGGCGAAGACTTTACCCAGTCCAGGTCTGGTTTTCCACATGCGCGGCAATCGACCGCCTGGTCCGCGTGGCGGCGCTAGGAACGCTGCGTCAGAATACCTTTGATGAGGTTTAGAGTGGGCAACTTTCCGGTCAGGATCCCACTGACCAACAACCCACCGATCAATCCCCAGAAGGCGGACCCGATGCCGGCCAACGAAACACCAGACACGGTGATCAGAAAAGTCACAAGGGCGCTCTCTTTCTGGTTGTCGTCTTCCATGGCCTGACTGAGGCCGGAAATGATCGCGGAAAACAGCGCCAGACCGGCTATAACCGCAATCAGCTGTGCCGGCAGAGCCATGAAAATCCCCACCAGGGTCGAGCCTAATACACCCACTAAAAGATAGAACAACGCGCTGACTATCCCAGCGGGATAGCGTCTCGCAGGATCGGCATGAGCCTCCGGTCCGGTGCAGATCGCGGCGGTTATCGCTGCCAAGTTGACGCCGTGCGCGCCAAATGGCGCCAACAGCACGGAAACCAGCCCGGTCGTCGTAATCATAGGACTGGCCGGCGCCGAGTAGCCCGCAGCGCGGATCACCCCCAAACCCGTGGCGTTCTGCCCGGTCATGGTAACCAGACAAAGGGGAATACCCAGACCGATGATGGACTCCCAGGAGAACTGGGGCGCGGTAAACACCGGCATGGCCATCGACATCTCGATCCGGCCGAAATTCAGCTGTCCCTGAAAATAGGCTAACGCAAAACCTAGCAACAGCGTGGTCATGATTGCGTAGCGGGGATTCAGCCGCTTGGCGAGCAGATAACAGAGGATCATGGGAGCGACCAACCCAGGCATGGCTTCGAGATGGACAAACACATCCACCCCGAAACGGAAGAGAATACCCGCCAACATGGCTGCGACCACGGCCTTGGGAATTCTGTCCATAATCGTCGAAAACAACCCCGTCACCCCAAAAAGCGTGATTACCGCTCCGGAAAACAGAAAGCTGGCAATGGCCTCAGGATAGGAATACGCCGACCATCCCGTGACCAATAGGGCCGCTCCGGGCGTGGACCAGGCGGTAATGACCGGAACCTTCAAGCGATAACTCAGGTAGAGGCCGCTCAAGCCACTCCCTATGGAAACGGCCCAAATCCAACTCGCGAGCTGATCTGTGTCAAGATGCGCGGCTGAAGCCGCCTGAAAGATTATGGCCGCCGGCCCCCCGTAGGAAACGATGACCGCGATAAAACCCGCCACGACAGCGGACAGACTGAAATCCTTGTTCAAATCCCTAAACATAGACGCCTCCAAACTTCGTCTGTCCTGATTGGGTGTTGATATCCGCGATATCATCGATCGAGTCGATCACATCATCCCCCTGAACCGTGGATTGAAGCCCGGACGCGATATCTTTTAGGCCGCTGCCCGTTGCGAGGACTACCGCGAGGGACTCTTTCGGCATGGCATCAAGCATATTCAGATATCCGGCGAACGCCGTAGCGCCCGCTGGCTCGGTGAACAGCCCGGCATTCTTCGAAAGCATCGACTGAGCCTGCAGAATATCGTTCTCGCTGACCGAGAGACAGCGACCACCATGTTGCGCAAGATAATGCACCGCAATATGGCCGCCCCTGGGAACATCCACATTCAAGGAGTCCGCCCGGGAGCCAGCGCTGATTTTCGAGAAGACACCACCATTTTCGAAGGCCCTGTGAATCGCATTGCTTTGTTCGGATTGCACCGCGACGACCTCCGGGATGCGCTGAACCAGACCCAGTCGCATCAGATCCTTAAAACCCTTGATGAGTCCGGACAGAATGCAACCGTCGCCAACCGGCACGAACAGATAGTCCGGCACGCTACCCAATTGCCGGAACAGTTCCAGAGAGACTGTTTTCTTCCCCTCGATCGTCATCGGATTGTAAACCGTGTTCCGATTCAACCCCCCGTAGCGGGACGAGTACTCAAGCGACAGATCATAGGCCCTATCGTAATTTCCCTTGACTCGGTAGACAGTCGCACCGTAATGCCGCGCTTGAAAATATTTCGCGGCCGGCGCGGATTCAGGCAGGAAAAGCACGACCTCTTGCCCCGCTGCCGCGCCGATACCGGCCATCGACGAACCGGCATTCCCCGTCGACGCAAGCACGATCCTGTCATGTTTGTAGCGCGCCGCGAACGCGGACACGAGCAAGGAGGCCCGGTCTTTAAAAGAGCCGGTCGGATTCGTACTATCGTCTTTGACAAACAGACGTTTCCGTCCCAGCAAACGACGCAGCCTTTGCGGTTCCCATAGCGGGGTGTTGCCTATCGGGGCCGGGACAAAGTACGCTTCCGGGATCGGAAGAAAATCTCGAACCCGCCAATCATTGCCAAGGCCGCCCTCTAGCACGGTCTCCAAAACCCCACGCAAGGGCTGATCATCGCTCTGGCCCTCAGAACAGAAGGGGCAAACCATCCGATCGGACGAAATCTCGTAGCGTCGCCCACACTCGATACACTGGTAGTAAAACTCCATCTCGCCACCTTAGTATTGATACCAGTCAGACCCATCGGCTCCGTTCGGCGAAGAAATCATCCACCCGAATCGCTTCACCGCATGCGGCGGCCTGATCGTAGACCATCTCGCCAACCGCTAAATCCAGAACACCCAGTCCGAAGGGCGAGAATATTATCGGTTTTTGTCTGTCCGGTTCAATCTCTTGGAGCAGACATTGCGCAAGCGTTCCCTGGATGAAATCCCGGTTATTGACCATTTGTTCCGCCAAATGGGGGGAGGTATCCGCTTTCAAACAGTGCTCGATATCATCCAGGACATTCCATGAGTTAAGAATGATGTCCGGCGAAAGATCGCGCAATGAAATATTCAGAACGATCTGACCGGATTTGAACGTGTCCGGGGAAATGAGATAGGGTCTGCCCGCAGTGGTCGCGAGCACCACCAGATCAGCATCGCCGATCGCCTGACTCGCACTCTCAGCCAGCTGGCCTTCAAGTGAATAGCGCTCTCCTGCATAGGAGAGAAAAGCATGTCCGTACTGTTTCTCCACATCCTGGGCGACGATGGAATCGAACTCCCAGTCATCGGCCATGAGGTAATCGAGTATGTTGCGCGCGATTATGCCTGTACCCAGAAAGGCAACCCGTCGGCATTTACGTCCCTCCACAGACAGCACCCTTGCAGCCAAAGCGGCCGAAGCGGCCGTCCGGGCAGCACTGATCAACGAGGCTTCCAGGCATGCATAGGGATAACCCGTCTCGTAGTCGTTGAGTATCAGTATTGCCGATGCACGCGGGATTCCTTGACTGATATTCCCCGGGTAACTCGCTATCCACTTGATGCCGGACAACGGCCTCTTTCCACGGATTGCCGCAGGCAAAGCTATGATCCTTGCATCGGGCTTATCGGGAAACCGCAAAAAGTGGCTGTTGGGATTGACTGTCAATTTACCATGATGATTCAGATAGGCTTTCTCGACAACATCAAGAATATCTTTGCGCGACATATCCAGAATACGCTGTACCGATCTGCCGCTTATCAGTGAAAACTCAAAATCCGACGAACTCATTATTCATTCCTTGTTTTGTTGTCCTAAAATAACTGGCGAAATGCACTGACATGCTCACAAAGTGGGATGCCGGGATACATCATATCGCTGCGCACTCATGCCGACCGCCCGAGAAAGTCCGGTAGTTGCATACTTGGAAGCGGTCCATTCATGAGAGTAGACGCTATTAACATACTGCCAACCCATATCGGGAGAGATAGCGACGACCGTACTTCCCGGATCGATTTCACCCTTGTACTTTTTGATCCCGGCGAGAACCGTGCCTGTCGAACCACCCGCGAGTAACCCATATCTCGAAACCAGATAACGACATTCATCGATGGTTGCGAGCTCTTCAACGAATACGGAATCATCCGTCACGTCGGGTTCGAAGATTTCCGGCCGTCTGCTTGTTCCCAGCCCGGGAATGTATCTTGACTCCGGACGTTGACCAAAAGTCACCGAGCCGACCGCATCGACGGCAACGATAACGGTCGCTGGAGAGACCTCTTTGAATTTCCGGATGCACCCCATGAGCGTCCCAGTCGTTCCCGCTCCGACAAACAGATAATCCACACGTTGAAATTCATTCAGGATCGCGGTTGCCGTACGAGTGTAATGCGCGTTGGGATTCGCCGGATTAGCATACTGATTCAGCCATATCAGGCGAGAATTCTCCGCCAGCCGTTGCTTGATATAATCAATTCTACTACCTAGAAAACCGCCGTTCGCATCCCGTTTGTTCACACAGACGACATTTGCGCCGAACGCAGCCATTGTCTTTGTCATATTCTCGGAAGTGTTTGGATCCACGACACAGGTGAACCGGTACCCCCTTGCGGCGCAGACCATTGACAGCGCAACACCCAGGTTGCCCGACGAGGACTCAATCACCTCCATATCCCCATTCAACCCTTTGCATTTCTCAGCGTCACCGACCAGAGAAATCGCTGTTTTCAGTTTTATTGATCCGGCCGGGTTAAGCCCTTCCAACTTGAGATATACCTCCAAGTGACCGAGATACCTTGAAAGCTTGAGAAAAATATTATCCGTTACAACCTCATCTACTGAATTAAAAATCATTGGAATTCCTTGTCGTATTTTATCGTTGTTAACCGTATTCCATCGATCGTCAAACCATCACGTTTTCTAGGAACTGTCGAACCGACTCAAATGGTATGGACTGATGTCTACAGGCGGTTCCCGGCCATCCATCAGCGAAGCAAAGATCTCGCCCGTAATCAAACTAGTGAGAACACCCGTTTTATAATGTCCGCAGGCGTTGTATAAACCCTCAATCCCGGGCACAGACCCCAATATCGGCATACCATCAGGGCTCCCAGGACGAAAACCGACCCATGACCTTTTGATATGAATATTCCGCAAATCCGGCAAACACCGAACCGCCCCCTTGGCAAGCGACCTCAAAGAATGGTAAGTGCAGGAAGCATCGAAACCCGCATCTTCTGTCGTGCTACCTACCAGTATCTCACCACCGTCTTTTTGCACGATGAAGCAATCATTACTACTGATACAGGAGTTCAGAATCCTAGGTAGCCTTTCCGAAATCAGGCATTGTCCCTTGATAGGCTTTACCGGCAGACGTACATCGGTAACCCACTCCATGATCTCAGCCCCCCAGGCGCCCGTGGCATTGATCAAGTTGGAACATGAGACCTGCTCCTGATCGGTTGATACAGACTCGATTCGATGATTTCGAACCGTTACATTGTTAACCTTAGAATCCAGAAACAGATCCACCCCATTGCGTCTGGCGCCTTCGCGAAACGCATCCACAAGCTTAAACGGATTCACCTGATGATCATTGAGAAACATAAGCGCACCCATGGATTCCCGGCTGATATTCGGCTCGGCTTGCCTGAGATCCGATTCATCCAACCAGGTAAAATGTTCTTTTAAATGATCAAGCTGTGCAGCGATCTGTTTGGCATGCCGCATTTCTGTTTCATCGTATACGATAAATTTCAGACCCGTTTGCTCATACTTGAAATCCATACCGTAGTCATATTTCATCTCATGCCATAGCGCCGAAAACTTCGCATTGCTGTTCATGCAGAGATCAATAAAATAGTCTGGATACTCACTTGCCCTGGCTGTTCCGTTTGATGCCGAATGATTTTCATCATCCAGCTGTCCGCAGCCTCCAAAACCGATCAGATCGCCCAATTGCCACAATCCGCCGGCCGATGCGTACGATGCATTACCTTTTTTCTTCGTATCGATGAGCGCCACCGAGATGTGCTTTAGTTTGCTTAAGTAAAAGGCAATGGATGAGCCGATGACGCCACCACCCACGATAACCACGTCGTACCCGGCTTTCATGCTGCGCTATCTCCAATCATTTCTTCAAATGTTATCAACGATATCGGAAACTGCACATCGAGCTCATTAACAGACTCATGCCCGGTTTTCTTCTCGAGATACGCTCGACAAAACTCGCCACATCTCATCCCTTGACAATCCCCCATGCTCACTCTGGTAGCCATTTTCAAATTTTTAATATCATGGATACCCCGCTCGATGGCGCTGTCAATCTCGCCTAATGTCACGTTTTCACAGGCGCAGACCAGCGTGTCATGCCGCCCGTCAGAGAGGTAGTTTGTTCTGTTTTTCGAAATCTCCTTAAAAACTTTGCGAACTGCTTTATATTTCGTGCACTCAGCGTTCAGCGTCTCCGCCAGTTTGTACGCTTCCGCATCAACCACCAAGCCAAGCTCTTTCAGAATCCCCAGCGCAGCGAGCTTACCTTCCAATGCGGCAACTTTAGCGCCATTGATGCCCGCCACATCGCCTGCAGCATAAACATTCTCAATTGATGACTTGCGCCACCTATCAACTTTCGGCGATCGCCCTTCTGACTCAGAACGAACCATTTCCATACCAAGAAGATCCGCCACTCTGCTTCTCGATACGAAACCGAAACCGACGCCCAGCCCACTGACCGCAATTGTTCGGGACTTTCTAAGATTGGGTTTACCGTCAGATCCAATCGGTGCCAGAACCACCTCTTCCAGAGACCCGTTTCCTTGGGCTTTCACCAAACCCCACCCATAGCGCACTTCGATCTTCGCTTTCTTTAAAAATCGCAGATAATCGAAACCGTCCCGGAATATGGAAAAGTTCTTAAATATCGCAGGGAGTTGTTTCGCGAAGGCCCGCTTAGTGCCACATTCGAAGATACCGACCACCCTGACGCCCGCGAGATGCAGTTGTTTGGCAGCAACAGGGAGAAGCGGTCCAGTACCGACCAAAACCACAGGCCCTTCGGGTTTGACAAGATTGTTTTTAACCTGGGATTGCATCCCGCCAAGCGTCGCGACACCCGGAAGCGTCCAACCGGGAAACGGCAGTGTTCGCTCATAACACCCGGTACTGATTATCAAATACTGATATCTAACCGCGAACAATCCCTCCTCATCGTTGTGCGCCATCAGATATTTTCGACGATCCAACACACCGACGACTCGCGTATCACTCAGGATTGTTACTCTCGAAGCATGACGCCGATGAAGATCGCTCAGCGTCTTCATCTCATTTTTCAATGCCACGTCCAGATGGCCGGCTGTCACATACTCCCTGGCAGGTCCTCGATAAACCGCACCACCGGGCTTTGACGCTTCATCGACAACCAAACTGCTGAGACCAAATTCTGAAAGGTAGGCCGCCGCATTGATACCCGCAGGACCCGCACCTACTATGCAAACATCAACCCGCCTTTCCCTTGGCAAGCAACTTCCCATCAAACACTCCTCCATGCGCAAAATACGATGATCGTGTAACGACCTCCATTCCTTCCTTGACAACCAGCCTACACGCTCTCTGTTTTTCTTTTCCGTTTACTCTTACGACACAGCAGTAACAGACCCCCATGCCACAGTACGCTCCTGTTATGGCGCCATGATCATTTTTACTGATTTTGGTTATCCCCAAGGCACCAAGAACCGCGAGCAGCGTTTCGCCTTTGGCCGCAGTCACTGCGCTGCCGTCAACGGTGATACCTATCTTCTCACCGAGAATCGGCTCCAGATCAAACATCCTGTTCATTCCAGCACATCCATTGTAACCGTCATAATTTCTTCACTTTTTCAGATATTATCTGACAACTCTTTAAAAATTCCGGCAACATGATATGAATTTCAACGCTTCAGGACAAAACTATTTATTGCCGATGTTTAGTATCATCAAATGGGATCTCTATACCTGTCACGCAGCAATAGATTCCATACGCACCATTCACTAAGTTGGACATCCAACGTAAACATCAGGTGCTGGTTAGTGATCGACAGGTCTGGATAGCTGCGTTGAATGCGGTATTCGCCTCTTGAAGCAATATGCACAACACACCAAAATGAGTTACATATCTCAAGGTGGCCAAGATGAGAACAACCCTGGATTTACCCGAATACCTACTCAATGAGGCTAGAAGGTCTCACACATCGATACTAAAACAGCTGTCAAAACAAGCGCACCAGGAGAATCAGTCAGAAAATTACAATTTCTGGACTCAAGATGTATCATGGCAAGAACGATCTGAACATCGACCTAAATAAACCAGGAGATCGTCCATGATGGAAGTGTTGGTTAATTCTTCGATATAGATCGATTACTTCAGAGGTAGGTACAACCCTAAAGACGTAGACTATCTAATCGATGAAAACCTAATTGTCACCAACGAATATCATCCTCACCGAATAAATTCCCTATCTAATGATCAAGAAGCGAAACTAAGTCATCTCGCTGCTTCAGCAGATAAAATAAGAACCACTTTCAATTCACTGGAAAGAGATCATTGAAAATCGCGTAAACTGCTTGAAATGTGGAGCCGATGGGGTGGGTATTCCTCATTTAATCACTGCACAAAATGCAAAACAGACTCGCCGTGAGGTTTACTCATTGGATAAACACTTTCGACTTCTTAATCAGGTGTTCACAGTTAAGCTTTATCGGTAGCAATGCACTGATTACACAAGCATGGTAAGCACGTAATGCGTGGGGGATCCGGATAGTTTTGCCAAGCTGTATGATCTCTGCATCCAGGGCGAAGGGAGGTGTCTGGAGGGTTTTGCATTACCCCCAGTGATTCGCATTCTGCTGGTTCCCGGGCTCCACTCCGATGCACCCGGGCTACGGGCGATGCCCGCTTCTTTTGAGGTTCCCGCACGGCCCGAACAGCGTAGCCCGGGCGCAGCGAAGCGGAACCCGGGAACAACCCCTTGAATCTCGGAGGCTGGCTGTTAACGCAGTAGTCCCTGGCTTGCCCGCAACGTCTCCTCGCTGCCGTTTGACGCCTTGTTCGACAGCTCCTCCAAATGCGCCACGGAATTATCGATACCTTTCAGCTTGGGTTTCTTATCGGTGACGTGCGATTAACTCTTCCGTTGCCAGCAAATTCAGCAACGATTCCGAACTGGAAGATTATGTACGGTGAAGTGGTACAAACGGCTATAGAGTAATCCGCACCATACAAGTAGCTCCAGACCCCGAACCCAGGGCCGCTGAGCATAGCCTCAGAAGCCCCCCTGGCGCGGTCGTTGCGCTAGCCGGCATCCCCGTCATGGTTTCCGAACCGGCTCATGCCTATCCGGGTAGTACTCAGCTCGTGGCCATGGCCAGGGTATTCCAGTCGAACTCGTGGTCGTTGAGCAGTTGCAGGCAGGCATCCACCACCTCGCTGTCGTAGAGCCTGCCTCTGCCGGAGGTGATCTCCCCGATGGCGTCCTCCAGGGTCAGCGCCGACCGGTAGGGACGGTGGGAGGCCATCGCCTCGACCACGTCGGCCACCGCCAGGATGCGCGCCTCCAGCCGGATCTCGTCGCCTTTGATCCCGTACGGATAGCCGCTGCCGTCGAGACGTTCGTGGTGCTGCACCACCATCTGCGCCAACGGCCAGGGAAACTCGATACCCTTGACGATATCGTAGCCCACCTGGGGATGGCTGCGGATGAGCATGAACTGCACCTCGTCGAGCTTGCCGGGGCGGTTGAGTATCTCAGTAGGCACATAGACCTTGCCGATGTCGTGGATCATGGCGCCGAGGCGCAGGCCCTTGATGAATGCCTCGTCCATGCCCATGCAACGCGCGATGGCGGTCGCCAGTTCGGCGGTGCGCTGCTGGTGGCCGGCGGTGTAGGGGTCGCGCTTTTCGATAGTCAGAGCGATGGCCTGGATGGTCTGCAGCAGGGAGCGCTCGGTGTGTTCGACGAACGCTTTGCGCTCCGTCTCCGCCGCCTTGCGCTCGCTGATGTCGATGATGCTGGAGCGGCTCTCCTGCACCCGGCCCGCCTCGTCGAAGACGGACTCCACGGTGAGGCTGACCCAGACCGGTGTACCGTCGGGGCGCGCCATCTGCACCTCCTCGTCACGCACCGGCAGGCCCTGTTTGAAGCGCTCCAGAATCTCCCGGGCGCGACCCTTGCCCATCGGCCCCTCGGCATAGAGCGTCAGCACATGCGCTCCTTTGAGCGACTCGAACTCGCGCCCGATGATGCGGGCGAAGGCGGGGTTACACTGGAGGATGGTGCCGTCGGCCGCACTGACTGAGGCGAAGCCGCTGGGCGCGGTGTCGAAGAGATTGTGATAGCGGTGTTCGCTCTCCTCCAAGGCGGACTGCACCGCCTCGGCGGCGGCGCGTTCACGCAGGGCGCGGATGCCGTAGGCGAGGTCGTCGGCCAGCTCCTGCAGCAGGGTCACCTCCGCCTCGTCGAAGGCGTCGACCCGGTCGCTGAAGATGACCAGCACGCCGATCACCTGTCCCTGCGCGCACAGGCGCATCGCCACCAGGGACTCGAAGCCGAGGGCGGCGGCACGGGCGTGCCAGGGTGTCGTCTTATGGTCGAAATCGCGTTCGATCAGATGGCCCTCCATGGCGAGGGCCCGATGCAGCGGCGTGGTGCGGCCGCTGTCGTCCAGCAGGGAGGCGATCGGCTCCAGGGAGCCGCCATGGCAGACCACGGGACTCAGATCCCCGTCCGCCTCGTAGACCACGCAGGCGTAGGGATGCCCGCCGGTCTCCACCAGCACCCGGCAGACGCTGCGCAACAGCGACGACTCGTCGTGGGAGTGCACCAGAACGCTGTTGCCCTGGCTGAGAGTGCGCAGGGTGCGGTTGAGACGCGACAGCTCCTCCTGGCGCCGACGCAGCTCGGTGACATCCTGCACCGTGCCCACCATGCGCAGCGGCGAGCCGTCCTCGGCATAGTCGACCTTTCCCATCTCGTGCACCGTGCGCACGCTGCCGTCGGGCCACACCACCCGATGGTCCACCGCATAGTCGGCGTGCTGTTCGATAGACGTGTTGACGGCATCGATGACCCGCTGCCGGTCCTCCTCGTACACGTAGGAGAGAAAGGCGTCGTAGCTGGCGCCGAACGCCTGGGGGGCGATGCCGAAGATGCGGTAGATCTCGTCGGACCAGCTGAGGGTGTTGTTGACGATGTCCCAGTCCCAGTTGCCGAGGTGGGCGATGCGTTGCGCCTCCTTGAGGCTCTGGCGGCTCTGCCTGACCCGCGACTCGGCCTCGTGGCGGCTGATGGCGTTGGCGATGATCTCGCTGCCGATGCGTAACAGCCGCTGCTCCTCCTGGCTCCACTCGCGGCGCCGGCTGGAGCACTCCAGACCGATCATGCCTGCGAAACGGCTGCCGCGAAAGATCGGCACGATCAAGGTGGACCGGGTGCTCCGATCTCGCAGCAGCGCGCACACCGCATCGGCTTCGGGCGGCAGCTCGGCCAGGTCCGGCACCGGCACCGTCTCGCGGCGCCGCAGCCGCTCGCTGAGCCATAGGCACTGCGCCGGATCGAACACCGGCGCCGGCTGCCGCGCCTGCGCGGGCCGGCTCCATAAGTAGCGCTCCACAATCCGTTCGCTCTGCGGATCGATGTCGATAAGGTAGACCCGGTCCACGTCGACAAACCGGCCGATCTCTTGCAGCGACTCGACGATGGCCGTATCCAGCCCGGTGCCGTCGGTGCCGAGGAAACGCGCCGCCAGGGTGCCCAGCAGCGACTCCATGCCGACCCGGTAGCGCAGTGTCGCCTCCGCGCGCTTGATTTCGCTCAGATCGAGCAGGGTGGCCACATACCCCTGCAGCGCACCCAGATCGTCGCGGATCGTGCTCAGGGTGAGATGGCAGGGAACCTCGCTTGCCTCGCCGCGCAGCACGATCTCGCCCTGCCAGCCACCGTTCCCGCCGGCCAGCGCCAGCAGCGACTCCTGCTCCAACGGCAGACGCATCTCGGACATGAGCGTCCGCAGATCGAGGCCCGTGAGTCGCTCCGGCTCCCGGTGCAGCATCTCGGCCGCCGTCCGGTTGGCGAACAGGATGCCGCCCCCGGCGTCGATGATGAGCACCACTTCGCTGGCCTGTTCCAGCGCCCGGATCAAGGTGCGCTGGCGCGCTTCAGCCCTGCGGGCGGGGGTGACGTCCTCAAGGATATGGATCGCATGTCCCAGGCTGCCGTCGGGGCGTTTGATGGCGAAGGAGTTGGAGATGAGGATGGTCCCATCGTCGAGTTTCAGCTCCTCTCCCCCCTGGGGCGATCTTTCCGGAAAATGACTGCAGGTGTCGAGGGGCTGCTCCAGCCGGGGAAAGATCTCCCAGTAGTAGCGTCCCTCGATCCGCTCCAGCGGCAGGCCGCTGCGCGCGATATAGGCAGGGTTTGCGTGCACCACGCGCAGGGTCGAATCGTGGATGAAGATGGGATGGGTGATGGCGTCGAAGGCGTCGTTCCAGTCGCGAAGGACGAGCTCGAGGCGACGATGGCTCTCTTGAAGTTCCATCGTCCGTTCCTCAACCTTGGCGGCGAGATTGTCGCGCGCCTCGCGCAGGGCCGCGTCGGTCTTGCGCAGACGATGGTTGAGCCGCACCACATAGGCGTTGGCCGCCGCCAGCAGCAGCAACAGCAGCGTGATCACCGCCAGCCAGCCGCCGTATTGAGCGGCCAGGTCGCCGAAGCGGATGGGGTCGAGAATTTCGTAGGGGCCGACGCGCAGCTCCTGCATCAGCTCCCGCACCGGCTGGTAGTTACCGGGCACCGACCAGCCGTTGGATTCGCTGGCGATGGCCGCGGGGTGGTCGTGGGGCATGGTAAGCAGCGCCGCCGCGACACTGTCGCTCAGCGCCGCCGGGGTCCCCTTGACCCGGGCCAGGGGCCATTCGGGATAGAGATGGGTACTGATCCGGTAGTCGAAACCGGGATAGGTGCGGGGATTGAGAATCCTGATGGCGTCCAGGTCGATCTTGCCTTCGGCGGCCATCCGCTCCAGGGTATCGGTGCGCACGGTGCCGGCATCGCTGCGCCCCTGCAGCACCGAGTAGACCACTGCGTCGTGGGTGCCCTCGAAACTCAGCGATGCGAAGTCGCTCCGCGGATCGATATCGTGATGGACCAGCTCGCGCACCGCCATCAGATAGCCGCCGAAGGAGTTCTCCTTAACGGCGGAGAAACGGCGGCCTCTCAGATCCTCCAGCACCGCGATATCCCGGCGCGAGGCGAGGGTGAAGAGGGTGCCGCCGAAACGGTTGTAACCCTCGCCCTGGGGACCGCGGTTGAGCAGGGTGACGATGCGGCTGGCGCCGAAGCGCACATCGAGTTCCACGTAGATGGCCGAGTTGGCCAGCACGAAGTCGATGTCGTGGTGGGCCACCGTATCGTAGATCCGCTCGAAGTCCACGGGTACGATGACGAACCGGTAAGCCGGCAGACGCTCGCTCAGGTAGTCCGCCGTCGGCTGCCAGCGGGTGACCGTCGGTTCGGCACCTCGCTTGGCGAGCACCCCGATCGTCACCTCCTGCTGGGCCCACAGGGGGGAGAGGCCGAAAAGCCATAACAGTAGGATGATCCAGCGATGGTCAGCTCTCGGGCTCATGTATGATTTCGTCGTAGAAACGGAAATCTGGGGACGCGGTCTTCCGGCTCCGCAGTACCGTCGAAATCGCCCTGATCAGCGGTGCCCGCGCACTTCTTCCGTCATTCCGGTTCAGAGAAGGTCATAGTGACACCAAAATAATAGTCCAGTTTTGCAGAGGTCACCGTACTTGCGGCAGGGCGCCGGGATTCGCGTGAACGAAACTCCCACCTCAGATCCTAAGGCCGTGTCGACTCTTGCGCGATGATTCGCATGTGTCTGACATGACGGTCCTTAAGAATTAGGCAGTCGCCCGTATAAACGCTGTAATGAAGTAACAGGCTGTTGAAATTCGCTCAGACGAGTGCGAGACAAGGCGAAAACCGCCGAAAAAGCGCAGTTTACTGAAGTAAATGAGCCTTTTGAGGCGGTTTTCAACGCAGGATCGTACCGTCTGAGTAGCATTTCTACAGCCTGCTAACCCGGATGATCAGTTTTACAATCCTCAAGCCCTGACGGTTAAACCTTGAATTGCAGCACGATGCCTTTCAACTCCTCGCCCAGGTGCGCCAGTTCCTGGCTTGCCCGCAACGTCTCCTCGCTGCCGTTTGACGCCTTGTTCGACAGCTCCTCCATATGCGCCACGGAATTATCGATACCTTTCACCGCGGCCGATTGCTGCTCAGAGGATGATGCGATGTGAGTGTTGACCTCGGAGATCACCGACACGGAGTTGACGATATTAGTCAGGGAGATGCTGGCTTTCGAGGCTTTGTCCACCGTATCCTTGGCGCTCGCAACACTGTCTCCCATCACCTTTACCGCCTTGGCGGTACCTTCCTGGAGACCCTGGATGATCTTTTGAATCTCTTCCGTGGACTGTTGCGTTCTGCTGGCCAGTGTTCTTACTTCATCGGCAACCACCGCGAAGCCACGCCCCTGCTCCCCGGCCCGGGCCGCTTCGATCGCCGCGTTCAATGCAAGCAGATTCGTCTGATCCGCAATCTCCCGGATCACACCCAGCACGGATCCGATGGCGACACTGTCCCGCTCGAGATTATTGATGACATCGGCCGCACTCTCGACCTCGCTGGCGAGCGTTGAAATAGCCTCCACTGTCTGTTTGACAACCGACTGGCCTTTATCGGCCTCGTTGTCGGCATCCCGGGCATTGGTTGCCGCGCGTTCACTGCTTGCCACGATGCCCTTGACGGAGTCTGACATCTCCATGACGGCATTCACGACCAGACGAACCTCATCATGCTGTTTGCTGATATCCGCGTTACTGCGCTCGGCAATGGTCTTGAGCCGTTCTGCCGCCGAAGCCAGCTCCTGGGTCGATGCCCCCGCCTTGATAATGCTTTTCTGTATTCGCTCGACGAACCCGTTGAAGGCCGAAGCAAGCCGGTCGATTTCCGTATCACCCTTTACCGGCAAACGCTGGGTCAGGTCACCGTCACCCGATGAGATGTCGTTCATGGCGGCGGCCAGGGTGTTTACGGGTCTCAGGATTCTCAACAGCACAAAGCCGCTGATCGCCGCGAGGACGACAATGCCCGCGATCAGCAAAACACCGGTTTGACTCACAACCAGTTGACTCGAGGTGTTCGAAATCGTCTCTTCAGCGGTGTCGTTGGATGTCTGATTCTCGGCCAGAAGCGTCTGGTTCACCCCTTTCAGCTTGGCGAGTATGTCCCCTGATTCTGTCAGCATGACCTCCCGCACCTTGTCCCGACTCGAAGCGATCATCGCTTTATAGCGGGCATCCGCGGCCTCGACCTCCTGTTTCACCCGCTCAAAGGAGATGCCGAGAATGATGGAACCCACCACTTCGTTGTCCAGCCGTAACTCCTTTTTAACTTCACGAACATCCTGGTCACTCGCACCAGCCGATATCACCTTGTCGATGGGCGTGCGCCCCTGGCCACTTTGCAGAAGCGCTTGCACCTTGGGATTCCCCCGGTCCAGGTAGCGGGTCAGAGCACGACCCTCCTTGTTGAAATAGACCGCGTAGACCACCTGCGGATTTCTGTTGGCGATCTTCACATAGCCGATAAGGGTCGCGAACTTGTTGCTGAGAATGGGTTCCACAGCGACTTCCGCGAGCATGTCCGCCAAGGCATCCACAGACTCAAGGACATTCTTGGTGTAGATTTCCCGGGATGTTTTCAGTTCCTGATCCAAATTGGTTTCAAGGTAACCGCCCAGCGATTCACCCGCATTCTGCGCCATCGCCTGAATCGAGTTACCCACGACCTCAAGACTGTCATCCAGGGAACTCTGCATCTGCTGCTGTTTCACCTGAAGCGTGTCGATCACGCCACTTTTCAGCTCTCCGATACTGCTGATACCGAGATAAACCGATATCGCAGAGAGACCCACCACCGCGGCTCCAACAGCAGCAATCGTGAGCACAAACAGCTTACCTTTCAATTGCGCCGTAATGTGCGTGTTGTCTTTCATAACCACACTACCCTTGCTTGTGAACCAGGCTCGATTCGAATCACGATCGCTTGTGAATTCCAAATCGAGTTAACCAACCGACCGCCCGGCATTCTCACACCTATGATTGAACCGGTGAGACTCTGCGGTGCCTATCCGATCACTCAGAGTATGCACCCACCTTGAGCAGTTTTTGCAGCGCCTCGACGCCACTGTAGTCCAGCGGCTTTGCCCAACCGACAATCTTTGCATTCTTGGCCGCGGGATCATCCGACTTCAGCGTCAGAAGCGCCTCGACGACCCGACCTGCGGCGGCGTCATCCGTCGCAGCAACTTTGGCAAATGGCCATTCCGGATAGAGTGCGGTGCTGATGACAAAAGGGAAATCATCGTATTTCTTAGACGCGATGATCTTGAACTCCGACAGACCGATATCGCCCGCCGCAGCCATTCGCTCAAGGGTATCGGTGCGAACGGTTCCCGCATCCACGGTACCGTTCTGTATGGCGTATACCACGTTGTCGTGTTTTCCACCGAACTCCACTTTGGAGAAGTCCTTCATGGGATCGATACCGGAATCGAGAAACTCCTTGTAGGCCATCTGCCAGCCACCGAAAGAACTTTCCTGCACCGCCATAAAGGATTTGCCTTTGACATCCTCAAGGCTGTTGATATCGTCGCGATCAACATAGGTCAGTATCACCCCACCAAAGGACTGGAGCGGTTTACCCTGGCGTGAATTGATCATGGTCGCGATCGCTTTGCTGCCGTACTTGACCTGCGCGGTCACGAACATGGATGAATTCACCAGAAAATAATCAACCTTGCCATCCTGTATCGCAGGCATCACCTCGGTGAAGTCCAGAGGCACCACGGTAAAACTGTCTCCCGGGACTTTTTCAGTCAGGTAGCTACCCAGCGCCCCCCAGGTGGAGATTGCCTTGGACGCGCCGTTCTTGGCCAAAACCCCGATTTTGTACTCACCGGCCATGGCGCTGTTCAGAGCAGACACCGAGATCATCAGCGCGGAACCCAGGATCGATGCGATAATTTTATTCATGTAACCTCCAACCCTCTGTTATTGACGTAGCATTAAATGACTGAGCACAAGTTTTTCTCATGCCTTCCGATGTGGCAGCGGCAGCTGTGTTCGCCCGCCAGACGGACATGGCGTTAAGGCTTTGCAGGAAAAACGATAAGTGCCACATATCTAAATATAGTAATAACTACACCTTCGACCATTGTTCAGTAAACTTTAAGTCATTCTATTCTTACGCCCGTTCTCACCGCACAAACCAGGCACCCGGACACAGCCATGGGTTCATGCGCTGCCACCGTAACACACCAGAACTGTCAACTATTGCCAACGACAAACAAATCCAATAGGGTGACAGCCAGCCAAACCAGCCAGACCCCATGATTCGACTGCAACACATCGACTATCACTATCCGCAGTGCCCTCCCCTGTTCTCCGGGCTTGACCTCGACATCGCGCAGGGCAGCCTGTTCGGATTACTTGGGCCCAACGGCGCCGGTAAAACCACCCTGATCTCCCTGATGACCGGTCAACGCACACCTCATGGGGGTGATGTACGAATCGGCGGGCTCGACTACCGTACGCACCGCAAAACCATCCTCGGCTCGCTGGCCCACATCCCCCAGGACTACGCCTTCTATCCCCAGCTCAGCGCATTGGAGAATCTGCAGTTTTTCTCCGGCCTCTACCCTGGGATGCGTCAGCAGCGTGCGCAGCGGATCGACCTGGCGTTGCAGATCACGGGGCTGACTGAGCATGCCCGTCGTCCGGCAAAGCAGTTCTCCGGGGGGCTCAAGCGGCGTCTCAATCTGGCCATTGGACTGCTCAACCAGCCTCGTCTGATCTTCCTCGACGAACCCACCGTGGGCATCGATCCGCAATCGCGCCACTTCATCCTGGCCTCGATCCGCAAACTCAATGAAGCCGGCAGCACCATCGTCTACACCAGCCACTATATGGAGGAAATCGAGCAGCTCTGCGACCGGGTGGCGATCATCGATCACGGGCGGATTCTTGAGCAGGGCACGCTGAGCGATCTGCTCGGGAAGCACCCCCTACTAAGGATCGAGCTTGACCCCCAGACGCCCGAGGAACCGCTGCTACAGCTCGAAGCAGACCTCTCCCGGTTGGGACTGAGCCGCTCCCGGCATGCCTTCATCGGCCACCCGGAGGGCGTCGATGATCTGCCGGCACTGCTACGCCTGTGCGGCGAACGGGGGATCCGTGTCACCGGCCTCAGTTACGGCAGGCAGGACCTGGAGAAGCGCTTTTTCGAACTGACCCACACCCACCTCAGGGACTGACCCCGGCATGCTCCTGTCCGTAATTCAAAAAGAGATTCGCCTGGTGCTTAAGGACCCGCATGCGCTGCTGGTGCTGTTTCTCCTGCCGGTGGTGTTCATCCTGATCATGTCCCTGGCCCTGCAGGATCGCATGAGCGGAGACAGCCAGAGCCATCCCAAGGTGGGGCTGTGGGTGGAGGAGCCCGCCGCGCTGGAACCGGATCTGCGCGCCCGCTTCGAGGCCCTGGATGGTCTCAGTGTGATTGCGGCTCCAGAGCGCGAGACATTATTGCAGCAACTGGACCGGGGGGATTATCTGGCGGTCATCCTACTGCCAAGGGGATTTTCCGCCACCCTGTCGAATCCTCGCAGTGCGGATGCGGACAAGTTGCAGATCATCTATGCCCCCAGCCTGCCCGCCTCTCTGCGCCGCTCTATCCTCGGATCCGTGCGCGAGGCCCTGGGCGCCGCCCAGGTGAGGCGGCTGTTTACCTACGACGACATCAGCGAGGCGGAGCGTCAGAGCCGCATCGACCACCTGCTCGGGCGCACCCTGGTGGTGACCCGCTCCCGGGGCGATGCCGACTCGAGCCCGCCGAACTCGGTGCAACAGAGCGTCCCCGCCTGGCTGATTTTCTCCATGTACTTCGTGGTCCTGCCGATCGCCACCACCCTGTTGACCGAACGTCAGCAGGGTACCCTGCAGCGACTGCGCACCCTGCCGGTCTCCGGCTCAGTGCTGCTGCTGGGCAAGCTGATTCCCTACCTGATCATCAATCTGATCCAGGCAGCGCTGATGCTGCTGGTGGGCATCCACCTGGTGCCCCTGCTGACCGGCGAGGGTCTGCAGCTGGGCGCCAATGCCTGGCTGCTGCTGCCTCTGATCCTGGCGGTCAGCCTGTCGGCGATCAGTTTCGCGCTGCTGATCGCGACCCGCGCCAGAACCAGCGAGCAGGCCACCACCCTGGGCGGCATCAGTAATCTGATCCTGGCCGCCATTGGTGGTATCATGGTGCCCACTTTCGTGATGCCCGAACTGATGCAGCATATCGCCGCGCTCTCGCCCATGAACTGGGCGCTGGAGGGATTTTTCGCGGTCCTGTTGCGCCAGGATAATGGGGCTCAGGTCGGCCCGGAGATCCTCAAGCTGCTGGCGCTCTCGGGTATCCTGTTTTCACTGGCACTCTACTCCTATCGCGAACTGACGGACGGCAAAGCATGAAAGGTTCAATGGACACACAGTTCAAGCTGGAACTCAAACAGATGATCGTGGACGAGTGCCGACTGGATGAATTCACAGCGGAGGACATCAAGGATGATGAATACCTGGCCGGTCCCGAGGCGCGTTTTGGGCTCGATTCCATCGACATGTTGCAGGTGATTGTGACCATCAAGAACCGTTACGGGGTACACATTCAGAACGATGCGGACTCTCGACAGATACTCGCCACGATCGACAATCTGGCGGATTTTCTGCACCCGGAATAACCGATCCTCGGGACAAACCTGTCCCGGGCTTCCCATCAGAAGATGATCCCGCAGCGGCTTCCCATCACCGGCATGGCATGCGCCTCCCACCTGGGCGAAAGCCTCGGGGGCTTGCCTGCGTCCGCCGACCCAGGCAACGACTACACACCGCCGCGCATCACCCTGGCCTCCACCGGACTCGAGGTGCCCTACTACACCATCGACCGCAACCTGGAAGATGAAAACCGCCTCTTCGGAATCCTTTACAATGTGGTCGAACGAGCCCTGGAGCGCAGCGGACTCTCCCCCGAGGAACGGCGCCACACCGGAGTGTTCATCGGCTCCTCCAGCTACGATCTGAGGCAGAGTGAAATCGTCTATCAGAGACAGCTCGCGGCGGCCGACCCGGATGCCCTGCCGATGCCCTACACCGGTTACAACCGCCTGGGCGCGGCCCTCTGCGAACGCTTTTCAATCGGCGGCGAACCCTTCAATCTCAACACCGCCTGCACCTCCAGCGCGAATGCCCTGCTGCTCGCCCACAGCATGCTGCGGCAGGAAAAATACCGACATGCCCTGGTGATCGGCATCGAGCTGTACAACGAAACCACCATCACCGGCTTCTCCGGTCTGCAACTGATCGCCGAGCGGCGCATTGCCCCCTTTGATGCCCAGCGCGACGGCATTCTGTTGGGGGAGTCCTGCTCCGCCCTGGTGCTGAGCGGGCGGCACGCGACAGCAGCCGGGACCGGTCTGTATGTGCACGGAGGCGGCAGCAGTTTCGATCCCTACAGCATCACCACTTCCAACCCGGACGGTTCGACCATCGCTCAGGCCCTGGAAAACGCCCTGCAACGCACCGGTGTCGACCGGCGTCAGATTCTGGCCATCAAGACCCACGGTACCGGCACCCGCATGAACGACGCCTCGGAATCCCGGGGCATCATCAGCGTATTCGGCCCGGACACTCCGCCGATCACCGCCCTGAAACCCTATGTCGGACACACCCTGGGGGCCTGCGGCACCCTGGAACTGATCCTTTTCGGTCAGGCCCTGCGGGAAGGCTGGCTGCCCGGGACACTCAACCTGGACGAGCCGGACCCGGAACTCGAGCTGATCCCCATAACTGAAAACCGGGAGGCGCAGGCGGGATTCTACCTGCTGAATTTCTTCGGTTTCGGTGGCAGCAACACCGTGATCGTGTTGGAGAAGACCTGATGGAACTCAATCTGCCCCTGTATGGCTTCGGCGGTTTCAGCCAGTGCATCAGAGACCAGCTCCCGGAATTGAACGAGCCCCTCAAAGCGATCCCCCTCAAGCCGCCCCGGCGTTCGGACCGGCTGACCCAGTTGAGTCTGCTCGGCCTGGCCGCCACCCCCGGACATGAGCACCTCAATCCGCACACCCAACTGATACTCGCCAGCGGCGACGCCAATCTGAGCAGCACCATTCAGAACAATGAACAGATCTTCGCCCAGCACAGCATCCCCAACCCCATCGCCTTCATCAACACGGTCAACAACTCCACCGCCTTTCATGTCAGCCAGGCCTTGCGCATCGGCGGCCAGGTGACCACAGTCTCCCGGGGCGACTGCTCGCTTGAGGCGGGATTTCAGATTGCCGACACCCTGAGACTGGAGCAGGACCTGCCGATTCTGCTGGGAGCCGTGGACGAGGTGCCGAATGAACCGGACCCGCATCGCCGTCGGCTCGGCCTGAGTCCCGGGGAGCCCCTGGCGGAGGGCAGTTTCTGGTTTCACTGCGGTCACCCGCAACACGCTGAACCGCCCCGGGCCTGGGTGCGTTTCTGTGGGCCGTTCGAGGATCCGGAGGCGCTGCCCGCCTGGTGCCGACAACAGCAAACAACCCACATCCTGACCGCCGACGGTATCGATGAACCACAGACGCTGATCAGCCGGTTGCCCGGGGAGTGGATCGCGCCGGCATCCGAGGGAATCATGCCAATTCAGAACGCCCTGCACCTGCAGAACTGGCTGGCCTGCGCGGGCCCCGGCGAACGCCTGATCATGATCAATCGGACCCCGGGGAGCCGCCGATTGTGTGTGACCCTGGTCGAAATACCCGGGGGGGAGATCAATCCGGACCGCTGTTCCGACAGATCGGCGGATCAAGGTCCATGATCCCGGGCCGATAACCCTCTCAAGCCCGACCCCGCAGCCAGTCTGAACCGTTCCCAGGAAGGAGTATCCCGCAGTGGACGCCCGCGACCCGTCATCCGCACTCATGCAAGACCTGCGCAACAATCTGAACGCCGGAGTGCGCCTGGCGACCGGAATGCGCGTCACGCGCAATGATTTCGTTATCAACTTCGACCAGGGACTGGCGCTGATGCTGGTCATGATCAGCCTTGAGGTGCTGATCGACACCCTGGGCACGGAGTACCCCGCGAGCTATTCGGGTTACGGGCTCAATTATCTGGCTGCGGTATATCTGTTCGACCTGATGCTGATGCTCCTGGTGGCGCGCCTGGCCGGAGCCGGTCCCCGGCAGACCGGCGGCCTGGTGATCGCCAACCTGGCATTCACACCGGTCTACCTGGTGGTTTCGCATCTGCTGTCCAACCGCATCGCCGACAGCGAGCTGAACCCCGCGGGACTGTGGTTGGTGTGGCTCCTGCCGGTGGTCTGGCAACTGCTGATTCTGGTGCGGCTGCTGCAGCTGTTCATCGACCTGCCCAGGCGTCGCGCCGCAGCGCTGGCGATTCTGAACATCGGACTCGGTATCACCAGCTTGTGGCTGCTGCCCCACACCCAGCTCTGGTACAGCGATGAGCCGGACACGGCGGACAGCCCCTACGCCCGACTCTACGAGCTCAGTATGGAGGACCTGTTCTACGACCAGCCGCAGATGCTGCAATCGGCCCTGGCGGGGATCGAGCCCCAGCGTCCCGGGGTGGCGGACCTGTATCTGCTGGCAATGGGCGGATACGGTCTGGAGAAGGTGTTTCTCAACGAGGTGGAGTTCGTGCGACAACTGTTCGACCAGCGCTTCGACACCCGGGGACACTCCCTGATCCTGGTCAACAACATCGATACCGTGAGCCGCTACCCCCTGGCCAACCGCCACAACCTGCGCGATGCCCTCGCCAGCCTGGGCTCACACATGGATACCGAAGAGGATGTATTGTTCCTGTTCATGACCTCCCATGGGAGTAAAAGTCACCGCTTTTCGGTCAATTTCGGACCCATCCGGTTGGATGACCTGACCCCGCAACAGGTACGCCAGGCCCTCGACGATGCGGGCATTCACTGGCGCATCATCCTGGTATCGAGCTGTTACTCGGGCGGGTTCATCGAAGCCCTCAAGGACCCCAACACCCTGATCATAACCGCCGCCGCTCCCGATCGGACCTCGTTTGGCTGCGGCGCGGAGAGCGAGTTCACCGATTTCGGCACCGCCTATTTCAAGCATGGACTGGTGGAGAGCGCGAATTTCATCCACGCCTTCGATCTGGCCGAGACCTGGGTGGCGGACAAGGAGCAGCGGGAAAAACGCAAGCCATCCCTGCCGCAGCGATTCATCGGCGAAGCCATCGGCGAGAAACTCGCCTCGTGGCAACCGGAATCACCCCCCAGGGAGACCCGCCAGGCGGAACACTGCGCCCAGCACCCGGATCAGCCGTCCTGTCTCACACCGGGCCTGAAATAGCAACGTAGCCCGGGCGCGGCGCAGCGGAACCCGGGAACGCCCCACGGCGCTCAGCCTTCAGATCCTCAGGTTCCCGGGTTCCACTTCGTTTCACCCGGGCTACGCGCTCTCCATGCTCTGCGTGGGAATGTATACCTACTGCGGTATGGGTCACTGCACTAAAGCTTCACAAGCCGGGAATACAGCGCCCCCTCCAGCCCGGCGATCTTTTCCAGCTGGTCGGCGATGGAATCGAAGGTATCGTCGTAGCGAGCCTTGCTCTTGCGCGCGCACATCAGGGCGAACAGGCGCCATTCGTCACCGATGCGGGACATCTCCTGGGCCGCTTCATCGAGCAGATCCGAGCCGAGGATTTCGGCGGCTTCCTGGAGGAACGCCGCGTACATGAAACGGAAACCGCCCCCGCCGGTGCCGATCTCCTCCTGCATTCGCACGATATGTCCCAGGTAGAGATGCGCCTTGCGATCCTCGACCCGGTCCAGACCCCGTATGTTGCGCGCCACCCGGGCAATCCCCTTGACCCCGGCGATGGGCACCGGGCTTTTCGGACCGTTGATCTTCGCCGTAAAACGGATCGCTTTGGGCAACAGAGTCGGGTAATCGATGCGCTCCGGCACCGAGTCCGGGTAGTAGAGCAGCCCCTTGGGCGCCAGAGCCCCCTTGGCGAAGCGCGCCCGGCTGAGACTCGGCGGATCTACCGACACCACATGGGAGAAGACCGGGTCGCTGATCCGGTACTGCCCTGCCTCGCGGGCATATACCAGCAGGTTGTGGGCATTGAAGTGAAAGCGCATATTCTCCGGAAAATAGGGCAGGAAGAACACCGAAGTCTGCAGACCCACCACCTGACCCTGGTCCAGCAGCCGGTTGAGCTCCGCCTCCCCCTGCTGAGGTTTGCGGAACCGGCGGAAGTTCATGCGCAGACCGGGAATGCGCCGGGACAGGGCACGAATGATCATCCTCGGCGGTGTACGGTAGGCAATCAGGGGCAGGCCGTTGATCTTCACCAGGGGGATATAGGCGTAGGTCAGACCGCTGGCCAGGCCGAACACCATCGCCTCGGAGAGTTCCAGTCCGTGATGGCGCAACATCCCGGACATAGCGCCGGTCTCGCAATGGGCCGCATGACGATGATCGAATTCCGCCGGCATCACTCGGCACCCTCGTCCGGCAAGCGCTTCAGGGTCGCCACGTCGATTCCCAGCACCTCCGCATAACCCGCCAGCCGGGCCTCGGAGCAGGCGGCGAAGCGGCGTGGATCGAAATCCCGCTTCACCCACCACTGGAACCGACCCACCGCCTGGGCCAGCATCGGCAGGTCCATGCGCTGGTGATACATGTGGTATTCCAGGGGCGAGGTCAGTCCCTGACGCGCCCGCGCCAGGGCATCCCGGCTGAGCCGCTCGATCTCATCCAGGGCCTGCGCGAGCACCAGTTCCTCGACTTCCCAGCCCGAGGTCTGGTTGATCTCGATCCGCCCGCCCTCGGACTCGGCGTAGATCACCTTGGTCTCGCCCCCCAGGGATTGAGCCTGATCCTGTGGAATATCCCGGAACTTCATACCGCGGTCAGCAACATGAAGGAGCTGGAGAAACGCCCGCTTTCCGGGACGAAACAGAGCAGCCGGTCGCCGCTCTTCACCCGCCCGGACTTCAGCAGCTCATCCAGCATGATGTAGATGGAGGCGGAACCGGTATTGCCCCGGGTGGTCAGGTTGGTGAACCAGCGCTCCCTGGGGATCTCGAAATCCAGCGCCACCAGGGCCTCGTAGACCTTGTCCTCGAAGAACATGGAGGAGATGTGGGGCAGGAAGAAGTCCACCTGCTCGGCGCGCAGGCCGGTTTTCGGGATCACCCGTTTGAGGGTCTCCACCACCGCCATCGGCACGATGTGTTCGTTGAGCAGTTTGACATCCTGCTTGATGGTCATCACCGAATGATCCATCAACGCCTCTTGAGAATAGAGCTTCCAGCTGCGCAGCGCGCCATCTTCGAGCTTTTCCGCCCCCGCATACATGCAGGTCTCCAACTCGTTGGCGTAGGAGAAGATCTCGATCCAGTCGATCGCCAGCACCGGCTGATCGGCGCGCCGGCGGGGCTCGGACTCCACCCGGAAGGCACCGGCCCCGTCGGAGAGCATCCAGCGCAGGAAGTCCTTTTCGAAGGCGATCTCCGGCTTCTTCTGCAACTGGTCCAGCTTGTAGCGGGACTCGGCCTCGAAATGATCCGCGCGAAGCACCGGGGAGGCCAGCTCCGAGCCGGTGGAGACCACCTGGTCGAACTCACCGCTCTTCACCCCCAGATAGGCATACTTCAAAGCCGCCGCGCCACTCAGACAGATTCCCGAAGTGGAGATCACCTCGCAACAGGGGTTACCCAGCTCCCCATGCACCATCAGCCCGTGCCCCGGCATGACCTGATCCGGCAGGGAGGTGCCGGAGACCAGGCATTGCAGGCCCCACAGCTCCTCTTCCGAGTCGAACAGAGCGCGCACGCACTGGGCGGTCATCTGCGCGTTGGTGTGGGTCATCTCCCCCGTATCAGGATCGATGGCATAGTAGCGCTGTTTGATGCCATTGCTGCGCAGCACCAGGCGTTTGGCCCGGGAGGGCTTGCCCCCCACCATGCCGAGCACCGTTTCGATCCGCTCATTGTCCACCGGTTGGTTAGGCAGGAAGGAGGCGGTATTGGTGATATACGCCTTCATGCGTCGCAACCGAACTGGTTCATGCGCTCACGCCCCGAACCGGAGGGCGCTTCATAATAGGTTTTGATCTGCTGATGTCTTTGCTTCATAAACGGGCCCAGCAGCGCCTTGAGCAGCATCGTCACAGGCACCACCGTTACAATCATTAATACCAGGAACACGACATAGAGGAACAGCACGGGTTTGCGCCCGGGATCCCCCGGTCTGCCCACCCGGCGCAACAGCTTGCCCCAGACGAGAAAACTGCGATGGCCCGCCTTCTCCGACTGGATCAGGCTGACGTCCGCATTGACCGCACCGAGCCCCTTCAGCATCGGCGCTGTTTCACGTTCCGCATCCTCACGCAGCCCGGCCTCGATGGCCCGGCCGAAGCGGCAACTGGCCGCGATGTCCCGATCCGAGACCCCGGCCGGGGGAAAACCCCAGAAGGCGTTCTTGCGCCCGGTCCACAACCACCGGGGCGTCGTCACAAAGGTCGCCAGGCTGGAGCCCTGATCGGTCAACACCACATTATCGAGCAATCGGGCGCCGCAGTCATCCAACAGACCCTTTATTGTTTCCTGGGCCCGGGTCCACATGTTGCGGCAACCGATCAAGGTGATCACAGGGCGGTCCTTGAGCAGGGCTTTGCCCTGCGGACTCTGCAGGAATGCCGTGATCGGCGGCGCCGGCGCCAGGAACCAGACCTGATAGGCGAGGATCACCAGGTCGGCCGAATAGTCCGCGTCCACCGTGATCGGTTGCAACGGCGGCGGATCCAGGTAGACACACTCCGGAAACACATCCAGAAACTCGAAGAAAGGCCAGGGGTAGGGAAAGGAAGTGACCGGCTGAAGGGTCTCCACCCGCAGCTCGATATCCCCTGAATCGGCCAGGGGGCGGCACAGGGCATCGACGATTCGGGAAAGCTGACCGGTTTGAGAGTACTGAACGACGAGAATCTTTTTCATAGCTGACAGATGACCACTGGGCGAAACACTCCCTTGCGCCCACTCGGCGTTCTGAGACGGGGATCCGATCGGCCGGTTGTCGCGGTCCTGCGGCTAGTCCGGTCGATGCACGGCGCAATCCCTCATCAAACTGAGAGTCGGGATCAGTCTGCCTTTGGAACCCAACGCTGTCAATCGGCACCCGATCAACCCGCCGTAAACAACCCCCTTCCCCCCGTTCATCGGGGCACTGAATCGCAAAAAAAAAACGCCCCCGGAGTTACCCCCGGAGGCGCCTACCCTTCATTCATAACTTGTTACGGATCACCTGCATCATTTTCACGATCTCTTCGGACAGGGGCCCCACCCGCAGATACTCCCGCTCCGCAGCCTCCATATCGCCCTGCCGCTTCAACTCCACCACCCGGCGGATCAGTTCATGGAGTTCCCGATGGGGCTTCTCCATCTGCGAGATCTCGCTGATGTGCGCCAGCTGTTCCCGACCGACCTGGTTATACCATTTACCGAAGGAGCACTGGGTATGGTCGAAGGCAGACCGCTCATCCAGAGATCCCTTGCCGTCCAGGAACCCCCGCAGTTTGGTCTTCCAGCTCAGGTGAGCCACCATCGCCTGCTGCAGCTGCTTGGCGTGCTCATCTCCCACATTGAACTGCTCCAACAGTTTGCTCAGCTGATCGATCTCAGAGGACATCTCCTGGGTGGCCTCGTAGGTTTTTTCGGAATCCAGGGAGGTTTCATCGGCGATGTGCTTGATCTCCACGATGCTGCGGTTGATGTCCTCCGCCACGGCGCTCTGCTCCTCGGCGGCGGTGGCGATCTGGGTGCTCATGTGGGTGATGGTTTCAACCACCCGGTTAATCTCCTCCAGGGACTCATAGGCGCGCCCGGCCTGTTCGACACTGGTGGCCGCCTTCTCCTGGCTGGTCTCCATGACACTCACGGTATCGCGCACCCCGGACTGGAGACTCTCGATCATCTCCTGAATCTCTTCGGTGGAATCCTGGGTACGTTTCGCCAGGGTCCTGACCTCATCGGCCACCACCGCGAATCCGCGGCCCTGCTCGCCGGCCCGGGCGGCTTCGATGGCCGCGTTCAAGGCCAGCAGATTGGTCTGGTCGGCGATCCCCCGGATCACATCCAGCACCGAACCGATCCGCTCGCTGTCCTCTTCCACATGACGCACGGTCTCGACCGCGCGCCCCACCTCCCGGGCCAGGGTGTCGATACTGCTCGAGACATCGCTCACCACCTGACGCCCGGCACTGGCCTGGCGATCCGCCTGTTTCGCCGCCTCGGCGGTCTGGGTGGTGTTCTGCGCCACATCATGCACCGTGGCCGACATCTCCGTCATCGCGGTGGCCACCTGGGTGGTCTGTTCATGCTGCAGACGAATACCTCGTGCGGTGTGATCGGACAACGCGGCGAACTGACCGCTATGCACACTCAGGTTACCGGCGGAACGGGCGACACTGCGAATCATGCGCTCGGTCTTCTCGGCAAACCGGTTGTAGGCCCTGGAGAGTCGGGAGACCTCGTCCTTGCCCGCCTCGTCCATGCGCACGGTCAAATCCCCTTCCGCGGAGGCGATGCCCTCCATCGCCAGGGCGGCCTGACAGATAGGTTTGACCACACCACGACTGATCAGCCATACCAGCACACCGATCACAGCCGCGGAGGCCAGGCCCAGCAGAAAAATAATCCAGGAGAGATTGGAGATGGAATTTGCATAGGCGGTCCGATCCTTGGCCACGATCATGACCCCCAACGGTTTTCCGGAATAGTCGGCGACGGTGGCCGCATAGTAGGCCACCGGGGTGCCTTTCAGGTCACCTAAGCCGAACACATGCTCATCTTTCTCCAATCCAAGCATCGCATCGGTGGACACCAGGTCGTTGTCCGCCATGGTGGTTGCGAAGCGGTCCAGCTTGCCGTCCCGGTTGATGTAGAGCTCCAGGTTGACCTGGTGATGCTTGGCGTAATCATCGAAAAAGGCCTGACCGAAGGACATGCCGAACTCCACAGTGCCCTGATGCTTGCCCTGGTAGCTGACCGGCACCATACCGCGCACCCCAAGACCCGCAACACCCACTTCCAGACCCTGGATTTCCCGGTTATTCTGGTTGGCGTCCACCACGGTGAAACGGAATGAGGAAAGATCATCGCCGAATTTTTCCGGCTTGTGGACCCGCAGGAAGGAGGTGGCCGGCGGGGTATGAAACTGGAATTGACGCACCCCGTAGGACTTCTTCAAGGTTTGGAAACCGGGCACGAAGAGTTCCGAAAGGGTCTCGCGATCACGCGCGGCAAACGCCTCCTGCACCTTCGGCATGCCCGCCACCAGGGCACTCATGGCCCGGGCCACACGGCCCTCGGAATCCACCGAAGCGACCACATTCTCGAAGATCTTACTGACCTCGCTCTGTTCCGCATCATTCAGCATGCCACTCATAAAGCTGAAGGTTGTGTATAAGGTGATGGCCAGCACAATCACTACCGCCAGAACGGTAGCGATCACAAACCTGAGTGAGATTCCAATATTACGAAACATGAAAGTGTCTCCTCTTTAGTACATACGGATCCCTCCGCTCATCCATCCGATGTTTCCTGGATGGGTTAAAAAAATGACCGTCATTGCAGTTATAGCGACCTTTGTCCCAAATTATTAACCGTTATTAACCCGCGCATAAAAAAACCCGCCTTCCTGGGAAGGCGGGCTTTCGTGTGCCGGACTAAACGCGCAGGGGCAATTACATCATGCCGCCCATGCCGCCCATGCCCATGTCGCCCATCGGCGGAGCACCGGCATCGTCCTTCGGCTCTTCCGCCACCATGCACTCGGTGGTGATCATCAGACCGGCCACGGAGGAGGCGTTCTGCAGCGCGGAACGGGCCACCTTGGTCGGATCCAGGATACCCATCTCCATCATGTCGCCGTAGGTGTCGTTGCTGGCGTTGAAACCGAAGTTGGCTTCGCCGTTGCGCACCTTGTCGAGCACCACCGAGGGCTCGCCACCCGCGTTGGCGACGATCTGGCGCAGGGGTTCTTCCATGGCGCGGCGGGCGATGCTGATACCCACATCCTGGTCATGGTTTTCACCGGTCAGTTCGTGGATCGCGTTCAGAGCACGCACCAGGGCCACGCCACCGCCGGGAACCACACCCTCTTCCACGGCCGCGCGGGTCGCGTGCAGGGCGTCTTCCACACGGGCCTTCTTCTCTTTCATCTCCACTTCCGTGGCGGCGCCCACCTTGATCACGGCCACACCGCCGGCGAGCTTGGCCACCCGCTCCTGCAGCTTCTCCCGGTCGTAGTCGGAGGAGGTCTCCTCGATCTGGGCGCGGATCTGCTCGACCCGGGCCTTGATGTCGCCTTCAGCACCGGCGCCGTCGATGATTGTGGTCTCGTCCTTGGAGATGGTGACCTTCTTGGCGTTACCCAGGTCATCCAGGGTGGCCTTCTCGAGAGACAGGCCCACTTCCTCGGAGATCACGGTACCGCCGGTCAGGATGGCGATATCCTGCAGCATGGCCTTGCGACGGTCGCCGAAGCCCGGAGCCTTGACCGCGGTCACCTTGACGATACCGCGCAGGTTGTTCACCACCAGGGTGGCCAGGGCCTCGCCTTCCACGTCTTCTGCGATGATCAGCAGGGGTTTGCCCGCTTTGGCGACGCCTTCGAGCACCGGCAGCAGTTCGCGGATATTGGAGACTTTCTTGTCGTGCAGCAGGATGTAGGGGTCGTCCAGTTCGGCGCTCTGACTCTGCTGGTTGGTGACGAAATAGGGGGAGAGGTAACCACGATCGAACTGCATACCCTCGACCACGTCGAGCTCGTTCTGCAGAGCGGAACCCTCTTCCACGGTAATGACGCCTTCCTTGCCCACTTTCTGCATCGCTTCGGCGATGATGTCACCCACATTGGAATCGGAGTTGGCGGAAATGGTGCCGACCTGGGCAATTTCCTTGTCGTTGGAGCAGGGGCGGGAGATCTTCTTCAGCTCTTCCACGGCGGCCAGGACGGCCTTGTCGATGCCGCGCTTGAGATCCATCGGGTTCATGCCCGCAGCAACCGCCTTCAGGCCTTCGCGCACCAGGGCCTGAGCCAGCACGGTTGCGGTGGTGGTGCCGTCACCGGCCACATCGGAGGTCTGGGAAGAGACCTCTTTGACCATCTGCGCGCCCATGTTCTCGAATTTGTCGGAGAGTTCGATCTCTTTGGCCACGGAGACGCCGTCCTTGGTGACGGTCGGGGCGCCAAAGCTCTTCTCCAGCACCACGTTACGGCCTTTCGGACCCAGCGTGACCTTGACCGCGTTCGCCAGGACGTTCACACCCTTCATCATTCTCTGACGGGCGTCATCACCAAATTTAACTTCTTTTGCACTCATGTCTTGATTTCCTTGGGATCTAGTTATGATTCGTCTTCAGGTCTGGCCTGCATTGATAAAGACGGTCGACCGGGATCAACCCTCGATCACACCCATGATGTCTTCTTCGCGCATGACCAGAACTTCTTCGCCACCGATTTTCACTTCGGTACCGGAGTATTTGCCGAACAGGACCTTGTCACCCACCTTCACTTCCAGAGGACGGATCTCGCCGCTCTCGGTGATTTTGCCCTTGCCAATGGCCAGCACCTCACCCTGAACAGGCTTTTCGGTAGCGGCATCGGGAAGCACGATGCCACCCGGGCTGGTACGCTCTTCTTCCATACGGCGAACGATTACACGATCGTGCAGCGGACGAATATTCATCGACTGTTTCTCCTACAATATTTTGGTGTTTTGTATCGTCAGAATTGTTTTGCGGTTCTCAGGCGGCGCTGTTAGCACTCGCCTAAACTGAGTGCTAATAATAGGGCTAAATATTCGAGAGTCAAGGTCGACGCGGAAGATTTTTCCCGGCCTGAATTTTCACCACCCAGGCCCTGAGGGTATACTCGCGATTCTATGCACCCGACCCGCTCCCTCTTTTTTACCGAGGACCACCCCCACCTTTTCCGCCCCCTGACCGGCAAATACCGCGAACAGGTGGTGGCCTGTCTGAGCGCACTCTACGCCCGCTTTTACACCACCCACGCCGACTACAGCCGTATCTGCGACCGGGAGCAGGTGCTGGAGGTCTTCGCGGAGGCGATCACCCGCACCCCGCTGCTCGACGGCGACGACGAAACGGAGACCTCCCGGGGCGAACGGGAGCAGGCCAACTGGGTGCTCAATCTGCTGCTGGAGCACGGCTGGATCGAGCGCCAGACTGACGAAGCGACCCTACAAAGCAGCTACGCCTTCACCCGCACCGGCCGACTCTTCACCCAGCCCATGGTGGAAACCGCCGGCGGACGTTTCCGCACCCGCCACCGCAATACCCGCAACACCCGCAATGCGCTGCGCGCTTTCCTCGACCGGGGCGAAGTCTACGACCTGCTCGACGCCTACGAATACTCCGAACGCATCGTCGCCGACTTCTCCGACATCATCACCGAACTCGATGAACGCAAGCGCCAGCTGGTGCGGGACGTGGAGGCGCAGCAGGTGGTGCAGCGGGCCGCCGACGAGTTCTTCGACTTCATGGAGAAGCGCTTCATGCCCGATCTGGCGATCCGCCTCTCCGCCGACAGCGTGGAGAAGTACCGCGACGAGATCGCCAAGCTGATCGGCACCGCCCGGCGCAAACAGCGGGAGTTCAAGGCCCAGGCGGAGCGGGAGCTGCGCCGCGCGGCTCCGGAGCTGCTCAGCAAACCCGACCGCTCCCTCTATATCGATATCCTCGACGGCATCGACGCCCGCCTGCACGCCGCCTGCGAGGTGATGCTGCCGGCCCTGCGCCGCGCCCTGCACGGTTTCACCCGGCGCGCCGACATCATTATTCGCCAGCTCACCTTCAGCGGCGCGGCCAGCAACCGTTTCATAACCGCGTGCCGGGAATTGGCGGCCCTGGACGACACGGCATATGAAACTCAACTTACTTCTATTGGCGAACGGCTTGCGACCCTCAATGTGGGATTCGCCGATCCCGACGCCCTGCGGCTGCATGGCCCGCGCAGTCGTCGCCGGGTCAACAGCAGGGTGGAAGACGAAGCGGACACCGATCCTCAGGCGCTGCGTCGACTGTTCGTAGCACAGGCCCTGGAACGGGCCTTCACCTTCAGCAATCAGGAGTTGCGGGAATACCTGATCGAAACCCTGGCCGGCGGACGCAGCCTGCGCAGCACGACCCTACCCGTGCGCGACGCCAGGAACCTGCTTCAGGCCGCCCATGTTATCGAGGTCGGCACCGAAACCGGCAGCGGCTACCGCTTCCGGGTCAGCGAGACCGGCGAGCGCCCTGGCACTGACTACTTCGAAGAGATGGACGAATTCACCATTGAACTCATCGACAACGACCCTTAATCATGCATGATGAGTACTGAAACCCGGATTACTTGTTCACAACGGACATCCCCAGTGCCGGCGCAAATAATGCCATCCAATGTGCCAGCCTCGCCTTTCCCACCGCCATCTCGTGTTTGCCTTTCCGGATCCCCGCGAGCGTGAACGCCGCGGCCTCATCTGCGGAAATGGCAGAAATATTGCCGGGAATCGCACCCTGGTGGAAATGGGTCGCCACCAGAGGGAGAAGCACCTCGAAAATTTCCACCCGGGACCCTTTCAGGGTCCAGCGCAAGCTTTGAGTAAATGAATGGAACGCCGCTTTGCCTGCGCAGTAGAATGTCTGTGCCACCTTGGGGAGATGGACTAACCCGGTCGTCATATTGATCACGGAGGCAGCGGGCTGTTCACGCAGGTGGGGCAGGATTTCCAGGGTCAGCGATACCGGGGCGGTGAAGTTCACCGCCATGTCCCTCATCATCGCCTCATCCAGGTTGTTGCTGGAAAGCAGGTCAGTCCGCTGTTTACTGCCCGCATTGTTGATAAGCATGTTCAACCCCGGATGGGTGGATAACACGCGTTCAACCATCGCCTGTCGTTCCGCATCGAGGGTAATATCGCAGACTTCGGTATACAGCCCGGGCACTTCCGCTCCGGCCCGGGTAAGTTTTTCCCGGCTCCGCCCACACACAATGACGGTATTTTCTTCAACCAGCCCCTTCGCAAGGGCGAAACCGATACCTTCACTGCCACCGGTGATTAATATTGTATTGCCTGTCAGCTCCATGCGGGCCTCCCGGTATCGTTCAAGGCCCCAGTGTCTCTCCGTTATGTGCGCGGCGCATTAACACTTGTTAAGCCCAATTGGCCTCTGATACGGGACAGAGCCACCTCAGTGATCCCCAAGAAAGAAGCAATGTGGTAGTTGGGAACGGCATCAGCGAGCTCCGGATATTCCCGCAAAAACTTAAGATAGCGCTCCTTAGCGGAGAGAAGCAGAAGATCCGCTTCGCGTTGCTCTCGTTTGATGACCAGGCGCTCAAGCAGTTTCACTCTCAACCGGGACCACTCTGGGAATTGCGTCGCCAGATCAAGAAAATCGGCGTAGCGCAACAGAAAACATGTGGTTGGCGCCAAGGCTTGCACGGAAAAAGGCGAAGGGGTGCTTTCGGCCAGCGATGCCATGCTACTCAGCACCTGCCCGGGACCGGCAAAGGACTTGTTGAATTCACGACCTTTGGTATCGGAATAGTAAAACCGCACCAAACCGGCAGTGAGGAAAAAGAGGTTGGTAACGATCTCACCAGCATGGAAAAGGTGCCCACTTTCGTTGAACTGGCGCAAAGCGAACCGTCCTTTAGCCTTGGACCATGCTTCGGTACTAATCGGCACTACAGAATTCAGGCTCTGCCGTAACTCAGCCAGACGTTCAGGGGCTGAATCTTTATTGTCGCTGTCAGTTATCGATGCCATCCAAAATACCGTTTCACACTATGATCCAAACCCGCAAAGGATCCCAAACACCCTCAAGTCTCAATCTCGGGTTCAACTCAGAACGATCAAACCGTATTTAAAGAAGCTTCTTCGCCTGAACCCGACAAATTAGAAGAATTGTGAACCCATTCCGACGCTACCCCCCCCCCCGCACCATTGACAGCTCAAGCGCAATAAGACAATGTAAAATTATATCTGTAGCCCCATGGATACGGACAAAAAGAGTGATATCCCATTTACCAGGCTGTTGAAATTCGCTCAGACGAGTGCGAAACAAGGCGGAAACCGCCGAAAAAGCGCAGCTTACTGAAGTAAATGAGCATTTTGAGGCGGTTTTCAACGCTGAATTGTAGCGTCTGAGTAGAATTTCAACAGCCTGGTACGCCATAGGCATCAAAAGCCATCCTAAGGAAGCAAGGTCGGTTCGCAGGACCAAGGTATAGAACATGAACAACCGTATGCGCCATTCCACAGTCATCCTTGCAATCCTCATCGTTCTCGCCGGCTGTGGAGGATCAACTGAAGAAAACACTTCAGGAGCGGATCAATCCCAATCGCCTACGATTTCGTTGTCCGCCAATCCAACCACGGTAAGTCCGGATGGCTCAACCTCACTGACCTGGAGCAGCACGAACACTACAAGTTGTACCGCTTCCGGCGGCTGGTCTGGCAGTAAAAGCACATCAGGATCAGAAACGATAGATTCACTGACGGTAGACAGTACTTTCAGTCTCTCCTGTTCCGGTTCCGAAGGCACGATTGAAGCCAGCGTAAGTGTCACGGTAGTCGACGACTTGGTCGTAACGGTCAATCTGACGGCAAACCCATCAACGGTTTCATTAAATGGGACGACCACTTTGACCTGGGACAGCACCAACGCAACCCGTTGCACGGCCTCAGGCGACTGGTCCGGCAGTAAAGCCACTTCGGGAGAAGAAACGCTGAATTCTCTGACAGAAACCGGTACCTACATCCTGTCTTGCAGCGGCGAGCAAGGAACCGCGAGAGATACAGCCACTGTCACAATCGACAATCCCACAGCAGCAGTAGCAGTCAATCTGGCCGCAGATCCAACAACCGTCCCGCTCAACGGTACCACCTCGTTAACCTGGGATAGCAGCAATGCAACCCGTTGCACGGCATCCGGGGACTGGTCAGGAAGCAAAGACCTGTCGGGCACCGAAACAATAGACAACCTGACCGCGGACAGTCAGTTTGTCCTGACGTGCAGCGATGCCAACGGATCCGTAAGCGATTCCGTTGATGTGACAATTGTCGCCAATGGTACGGGAACCGCACTGCTCTCATGGATCCCACCCACTGAAAACACGGACAACAGCGCCTTGACCGATCTTGCCTGCTACAAAATATATTACGGAACCGCCTCGAACAGTTATACGGAAGTCGTCACGATAGACAACCCGGGACTGACCAGTTACCAAATCGACAACCTCACGAAGGGTGATTGGTACTTCGTCATCACCGCGTTCAGTGATTCAGACCTGGAAAGTTCCTACTCGAACGAGCTCAGCAAAACAATCAATTAGACGCATGCGTGGAGATCCGCAATGGCGCAGTACGGAATCCCCGAAACCAAATCAATAGATCGCTTTCAGGGTATGCGCCCGTTACTTGGCGGCACGCTGAGTATCACGTCTTCAAGGAAAAGAGACCATCATGAAATTGCCAAAAGTGTATCAATATGCCGCCATTGCATATCTGAGTATTGTTTCCTGCACTGCGAGCGCCCTCACCAGCCATTCAGTCATCAACTTCTCTGATTTGATCAGCGGCCCAAAAACGGGGCTGAACGACGGACTCGGAGAAGGCGTAATCGTAACCATCTGGGGACAGAACCTCGGCAGCCAGCAGGGTACCGCACAGGTACTTTTCAAGGATTCCAACGGAGCCGAACACGAGGCTGCGCACATCTATTACTGGAAGAATGCCGACGGCACACTGCCCTCCGGCCCGGCCGACCTGTATACGTCGCATAAAATGCAGGAGATCGCCTTTTCGATCCCTTCCGAAGCCGTCGACGGGGCAGGCACGATCTTTTTACGCGACCAAGGAACGACCACCAACGCTTTACCCTTCACGATACGCAGCGGCGATATTCGACATGTGCGCCCATCTGGCTTGGACATCGAATCCGCTGATGGCTCATTTGAAAACCCCTGGTTGACCGTTAACCATGCCTTTTCCAAGATGAGCAATCCCGGCGGGACACTTTATATCCACAATATTGATAGTGGAGACTCAACCACACTGCGCGCAATATGGTGGAAAAACACCGCAGCCAGCAGCACGCTGGATGCACAATTTGCAATATCCGCCTATCCAGGCACCCGCCCCACCACAACAGGACAAATGGGAGTAGACAACTATCGGGTTGAGGGCATGGTAACCTCTAAAATCGATGTTTATGCCTCGAATTACACGAGCGTGGACACAAATGACCAACCCTCTGGAAACAGCATCGATTCTCTAAACGTTTCCAAAGGCATTACCACCGACCGCTGGGGCCGCATCGTCGGCAACCGAATCACAGACATTCCGGGAGGCTGCGTCAACGCACAGCAAGGCGCAATCAACGGCAACGCCATGTATGAAAACAATGTCGAATTTTGCAAAATATTCGGCAATGAAATTTACGAATACGGATGCAAAGGAACCTCAAAGTTCCACCACACCACCTACCTTTCCATACGTGACATCTACAGTCCGGAGGACTCCAAGCTCTTCATAAAACCCTGGGAATTCGGCTGGAACTATTTACACGACAACCATACGAAAAATGGCATTCACAATTACGATGAAAACAATATCGGAGATAGCTGCGGGGATCTCGATGGCACGGTGGAGATCCATGACAACGTGGTAATCAATCAAGCAGGCTCCGGCATCGCGATCGGCGGGACTTGCGGGTGGTCCAATCACTGGAAGGTCTATAATAACCTGCTCATGAATACCGGTCTGGCCAGTTCCTACGATGGCGTTGACCCGACAACGGCTGACAGCCCGGAAACATCAGGATTCACCATTCGCGATAGCGGGTTACCGGTTAGCGTTGATTACTTTTTCAACACCGTCGTGAATTGGGGTGGCGATGACATCTCGAATGGAACCAACGCCGCCTTGAGCTTTGAAGGCAGTGCGGATGTCGTCGGCGTCGTATTCGAGAACAATCTGGTGGTGGGCTCAAAGGATAAGCCATTCGAGGGAGACAGTACATTCACCCCCGGTGTAGACCGACTCGACAACATATCTGAAGGAAGCAACACATTCATTATCGATAGTGAGCAGACGGTCAGCGGTATCGGCCAGGTTTCCCAGACCAAGCTTCTGGCCATCCTAGACAAGGCAGAGACCGTCTTTCCAACATTTTCAGATTCCGATTTCACACAAGCGAAACTACCCAACTGGAACACCAATATTCTCCCAAAGAATGTCACAGGAATCACAAGGGAGATCCCCGAAAGAGATCTGTTCGGCGTGGTTAGAAGTCAGCAGGCACCGGACAATGGCGCCGTGGAAAACAGGCGGGCTCGCCCGAGCCCGCCCGTATTGATTTCGGTTCAATAGCAAGCACCAAAAAATCGGTTTGCGGCGCCCTCAGGATTCTCGGAGGCATGACCCGGCCCGCGATGAGCGACAGTCACAGCAACATGACTCGGTTCACGGATGCTACCGACTCATTTCAAGCCATCCGGCCCGCCACACACCTTCACGGAGCGGGGTGTCCTCCCATTGATGCATCATTCGGGTGAATCCTGTTAAATAGCGCGATAGCCCAAACAACAGCGATCACCCGTGACCTCTACCCTACAAGACTACCTGGAACAACGCCTGGAACCCAACGCCATCTCCCTCGCTGAACTGCAGGAACTGCTGGTGCGACTGCTCAACTACGGCATCCTATGCCGCGACGAGAGCCAAACCGAGCGGGAACTCTACGACCGCTTTCTGCGCGCCGAACAGCCGGTGCGCGAACTGCTCGACTTGTTCGGTATCGGCCTTCAGCTGGACCACCGTTTCGAGTACCTGCGCCTGCTCCCCCCGGGAGCCCAGGTGCCCGGCATGGAGGGCGCCGGCGAGCAGGCCTTCGCCGGCAGCCTGCGCGCGCGCCTGACCCAGCAGGAGGTGGCCCTGCTGCTGGTGCTGCGGGTGCAATACGACAAGGCTCTGCGCGAGGGCAAGCTCGACGAACAGGGCTTCGTCACCGAATCCTTCGAATCTCTCGGCATCGCAACGAAAAATCTCCTTGGCCGCCCGCTACCCGATAAAGTCACTGAACGCCGCCGTCTGTTTCAGCGCCTCAAGCAACTGCGCCTCATCGACTTTCGCCAGGACGAAGACATCGAAAACGGCGAAAGCTGGTTGCGCATCCATCCGATGATCGTCGATTTCGTAGGAGAAGAGGCCCTCACCGCCCTGCAGACCGGACTACCGGAATCCCCGAACGAAACGGACGCCGACGGAGAGCCGCCCCATGTTTCTTAAGCGTTTCATCTACGTCAACTGGGGCAATCTGCCCAACAGTGAGTTCGAATTCGGCCCCATCAACCTGCTCTCCGGCGGTAACGGCTCGGGCAAGACCACCGCCGCCGATGCGATCCAGACGATCATGACCGCCGCCCACGAAAACCTTTTTCAATACAACCCGGGGCAGGATGAAACCACCCAGCGCGGACGCGGCGGCAAGCGAGTGCGTACCCTGGCCTCCTATGTGCTCGGCTGCGACGACGGCAGCTATGCCCGACTCGACCCCAGCGACGGCTACCTGGCCGCCGTTTTCCATCCCACCCAAGGCGAAACCGCCCAGCCCCTGACCGCGCTGATCGCGGTTCGCGCCTATCTGGAACAGGGGGGCAGTCAGCCGGTGGCGCGCCAGGAAGAGGCCGTTTTCTTCATCCTGCCCAATGTGGAGCTCAGCATCGACAAGCTGCAGCGCGAAGAGCTGGGGGAACGGCATGTGATCACCATGGAGCAGCTGCCTCACAGCCTGGCTCTGGAATTCGGCAAGCGATCGGTGGAGCGTTACGACACCAAGAAGGGCTACCTGCGCCGCCTCTACGCCGCTCTGCGCGGACGCGGCGAACAGGTCACCGAACGCGAAGCGGTGGCGGCGGCCCGAGCCTTCTCCCGCTTCATGGCCTACAAACCGGTCAGCAGCATCAATCAGTTCGTGGCCGAGGAGATTCTGGAACGGCGCGACCTGGGGGAGGCGATCCGCACCGTCTCCGGCCAGCTCAAGACCATCCACGGCATGGAGCAGGAGGCGCGCGCCCTGGTGGAGGGGATCGAGCGGCTGCGACTGGCGGCCGGTCACGCCCAGGGCTACATCCAGCACTGGCTCGACCTCAACACCCTCGACTACCTGCTGGCGCGCCACGACTACCTGCAACGTCAGCAGGACTACCTGGCCACCAAGCAGACGCAGAAGCAGCTGCGCGCGCGCAACGGCGAACTGGAGTCGGAGATCGCCCTCGCCGAGCAGCGGCGCAAGCAGCTCCATGAGCAGTTGGTGGAGCTGGAGGCCCAGCGCCTCGGCATCGACGCCCTGCGCCAGAAAGACGAACTGGAACAGCAGCGCGAGCAGGCCCGGCAGCGCCTCGCCGATCAGGGCCGGGAGCTGCTGACCCAGGACAACCAGGTGCAGCACAATGCCGGCCACCTGGGCCTCATCACCGGCGGCCTGCAGTCGGCCGAGCTGAGCGCCGAGCTGCCCCAGCTGTGCGACCTGGAGACCACCACCCTGGCCCGCGAAGCCCAGACCAAGGGCAAGCGGGGCGAGGTCGATCTCAGCCGCCTGCTGCAGCAGGATCTCACCGGCGACCTCTCGGCGCTGGAGGCCTACCTCGATCAGGCCCGCGAAGCCCAGCAGGCGATCAACCGGCTGCACCGCCAGCTGCGCGAGGACGACGGCAGCGGCGCCACCCGCCGCGACCGCCTGGCCGAACTGGCCGGCGAGCGCCGCCGCCGCTACGAACAGCTCGCCGCCCAGCAGCGGCAGAAGCAGGCGGAGATCGAACGTCTGGAGTCGCGCCAGGTGAGCTATCCCCACTACGTGGAGCGCGCCCTGGCGGCGATCCGCGAACAGTGCCCCCAGGCCGATCCGCGTGTGCTCTGCGACCACGTGGAGGTGACCGACCCGCGCTGGCAGGCGGCCATCGAGGGCTATCTGGGCGGCGCCCGCTTCGGCATCCTGGTGGAGCCGGAGCACGAAGCGGCGGCGATCCGCATCGTGCGCGCCCTGCCCGGGCGCGACAACCGGGCGCGGGTGATCCAGGGCCACAAGGCGGCCGAGGACGCCGCCCGGCTGCAGCTGGAAAAGGACTCCATCGTGCATGTGCTCGCCTTCACCCACGCGGTGGCCCGAAGCTACCTCAGCGCCAGCTACGGCGGCGTGGTGCGGGTCGAGTCGGCGGAGGCCCTGCGCCACACCCGCCGCGGCCTCACCGCCGATGGCATGGGCTCGGGCAACTACACCCTGTTTCGCTGCGATCTGCCCGACGGCGAACTGGTGTTCGGCCAGGCCGCCCGCGAGCGGGCGCTGGCGGCCAAGCGGGAGGAGCTGGAACAGATTCTCGGCGACTGGCAGCAGGCCGACCGGCGCATGCAGGAGAGCGCCAAGCTGCTCAAGGCCATCGACGGCCTGCTCCCGGTGAGTCACGCCGACAGCGTCGCCGCCATGCTGGAGAGCCGCCGCGACCTGCTGCGTCTCGACAACCTGCTGGCCAACCTCGACCTGGGCGAGCACCAGGACCTGGAGGCGAAGCTGACCCAACTGCGGGCGCAGGACGATGGGCTGCGCCAACAGACCCAGACCCTGAGCGTGGAAAAGGGCAAACTGGCCGAACAGCTGGTCCAGGCCGAACGTGCCATTCAGGGGCTGGCCGATCTGCAGGATCAGGCCAACCTGCAGGCGGACCGCTGCGAGGAGGCCCTGCGCGAGCTGCACCGGGTGTGGCCCGAATTCGACCCGGAGGCCTGTCTCGAGCGGGCCGATACCGAGGCCCCCGAGATCGAACCGAAACAGCTGAAAGAGGAACGGACCGAGCGTGAACGCCAGCTGCATCGAAGTGAGCGCTCACTCGACGAGACCATCCAGGAGCACAACCGTCTGTGCCGCCCTCCCGACGCCGTCTGGTACCAGGGCTTCGACGCCGACTACGACAACGCCCTGTTCAAACGCATCTGTGGCGTGCGTCAGGAGCTCGACCGGGTCTACAACCTGCTCAAGAACAACATCCTGGTGGACAAGCACAACGAGCTGCAGCGGCTGAAGGAGAGCTTCAACAGCACCTTCGTCACCCACCTCTGCCACCAGATCCACCAGGCCATCAACGACGGCCAGCGCCAAATCGAGCTGCTCAACCGGGAGCTGCAGCACCACCGCTTCGGCGCCGACCGGGAGACCTTCCGCTTCGACAGCGTGTGGATTCCCGAGTACCGGGACTACGCCCGCTTCTTTGAAGAGGTGATGAAGATCCCCGCACTGGGCGAGGAGACCCTACTCTTCAACGCCCAGCTCTCGGCGCGCTCGGCGCGGGTGCGCGACGAACTGATGAGCCTGCTGCTCGACGAGGACCAGCACAAGGCCCTGCGCGAACTGGAGCGCATCGCCGACTACCGCCACTACCGCCGCTACGAGATCTACAAAGAGGTGGAGGGCAAGCCGCCGATCCCGCTCTCCGAGTACGGCACCGGCTCCGGCGGCCAGCTGGAGACCCCCGCCTACATCATCCGCTCGGCGGCCATCACCTCCGCCTTCCGCTTCGCCGAGGGGCAGAACCACCTGCGCATGGTGCTGGTGGACGAGGCCTTCATGCACATGGACGAACAGCGCTCCCGCGAGGTGATCGGCTACCTCACCGAGGCCCTGGGACTGCAGATCATCTTCATCATGCCCACCAGCAAATGCGGCCCCTTCATGGACCTGATCAGCAACGAGTTCGTCTTCGCCAAGGTACCCAGCCCGCCCCGCGGCCAGTTGCAGACCCGGGTGCTGGTCGACCGCAAGGTATGCAACCGCGAGCGCATCCAGGCGCTGTGGGCGCAGCACCGCCGCACCATCTACCAGCAGGCGGAGTTGGACTTCATGGAAGACATACTGAACGAGACCTGAGAAGCCCATATTCCGCTACGCTCCATCCAGGCTACGCGACTCTGTAGCCCGGGTGGAGCAACGCGTAACCCGTGAGGTCGTGGCACAGACTTGAATCCGGCAAACAACCCTGGTTTTCGAACCCTCACTCCGACCATACCACCCAATTTCCCCATACCGCATCCCCGCGACAACGGCATAATGTACAACTCTCTCCTTGCAAGAAGGCACGAGCCGAGATAAACCGTGAGCGACGTATTCCACCCCAAAAGCCCAGACTATCCCGCCCCACCCTGGCTCAGCGACGAACCCGAACTACGCGCCCTGCTTTGCTCGTTCCCACGCTCTGCGTGGGAATGCAGACCCCGGCCAATCGGAGCAGCGGGTAGGTCGGGTTAGCGCAGCGTAACCCGACAGGCAGTGGCGAGATACCCGGGCCTGT